>NZ_JBWZOR010000002.1:0-589629 GCF_056730635.1 Diaphorobacter sp. B2A2W2 | reverse complement strand
CAAAACCTTCATTGCTGCGGCTCCTTCAATAGTTGATTGCTTGACGTTTACGTAAACCGGTCCATTCTATTGCGCACTGCAGCATTTCCGTCATGGAAACATGGTGCACAAGGCAAAAACGAACGATCGTGCTTTTTGACGATTATGCCAGTGCATTCATGGCAGGTCGAGGCCTACGCCGGTGGCAGTGCCGCCGGCGCGACTCCATCCTGCCCCGGCGTCGAAGCCACGACATGCACCACGCGCTGTGGCTGTGCGATCTCGATACCCGCTGTGCGCAAGCCTTCCAGCACCGCGAGGTTGACCGCAGACCGCACGCTGGCAGTGCCGGCAGCCGGATCATTGATCCAGTAATTGAGGTTGAACACCAACCCGTCGGGCATGAAATCGAGCAAGAAGGCTACGGGCGCCGGGTCGCCCAGCACGCGCGCTTGCGCACTCGCCGCAGCACACAGGATCTGCTGCACCTTTGCGGCATCACTGCCGTAGGCGACGGTGATATTGGTCGTGAGGTTGAATTTGCGGTCGGACGCGGTCAGGTTTTCCACGCGCTGGGTGATCAGGCTTTCGTTGGGCACGATGGACTCGCGCCCGTTGCCCGCGCGGATCAACGTGTAGCGCGTCTTGATGTCCGTGATGCGGCCCTCGAAACCATCCACGCGCACGTTGTCCCCAATGCGCAGCGAGCGTTCCAGCAGAATCACGAAGCCGCTGACGTAATTGGCCGCAAGCTTCTGCAGGCCAAAGCCCAGACCCACGCCGAGCGCACCGCCCAGAACCGACAGCGCGGTGAGGTCCACCCCCACAGCGGCCAGCGCCAGCAGCAACCCCACGAACAGCAGCAGCGCCCGCGTGGCATTCACTGCCACCTTGCGCATGGACAGGTCGGCCACCGCATGGTCGAGCACGCGCCGCTCGAAAGTCGACGCCGCCCACAGCGCAGCCACCAGCACCAGGACCGCGGACAGGCCGCCTTGCAGCAGCGCCAGCAGGCTGACGCTGGACTTGCCGAACGCGATGCGGATGTCGTCCAGTTCCTGCAGCACGCGCGGCAGCAGCCCGGCGATCCACAAGGCGGCCACGCCCCAGGCCAGCCAGGAGAGCACGCGCTCCATCAGGCGCATCAGGCCTGAACGCGGAAACGCCATGGCCAGCACGCGTGCCACGAAGCGGATCAGCACCAGCGACGTGAACACCGGCACCGCCAGGCGCAGCAGGAAAACCGCCTGGTACTGTTCCACCACCACGCGCGCCCCATACACCAGTGCCAGCACCACCGCAGGAAACATCAACCCGTCCACGATGCGGCGGCCGAACCAGACCGACTCCGGCGGCTGTCCTCGACCGGCCCGCCGGCTCAGCCCATAAGCGAGTGCCACGCTACCGGCCAGCACCGCCAGTTCCAGCCACAGGCTGGACAGCCGGAAGTCGGCCGCCAGCCGTTCCCACCATTCCATCAGCGCGGCGCTCCTCGGCTCAGGCCTTATCAGCAGCCGGCTTCCAGGCCGGCTGACGCTTCTCTGCAAAGGCGCGTGCACCTTCCTGCGCGGCGTCGTCCATCATGTTGGTGGCCATGGTCTGGCCCGCCAGTTGGTACGCCGCGTCCAGGCCCAGTTCGCGTTGCTGGTACACCAGCGCCTTGCCCATGGCCACGGCTACGCGGGGTTTCTGCAGAATGGACTGCACCAGCGACTCCACCTCGGCGTCCAGCGACTCGGGCGCCACCACGCGGTTGACCAGCCCCTGGTCCAACGCGGTGCGCGCGTCAATGAAGTCCCCGGTGAGCAGCATCTCCATGGCCCGCTTGGCCGGCACGTTGCGCACCAATGGCACGCTGGGCGTGGCGCAGAACAGGCCATAGTGGATGCCACTGGTCGCAAAGGTCGCGTTTTCGCTGGCAACGGCCAGGTCGCACTGCGCCACCAACTGGCAACCCGCCGCCGTGGCCATGCCGTGCACGCGCGCAATCACCGGTATGGGCAGCTTGTGGATGCTCAGCATCATGCGGCTGCACTGGGCGAACAGGCGCTGGTACCACGCCAAGTCCGGGTTGGCCGCCATATCCTTGAGGTTGTGGCCCGCACAGAAGGCCTTGCCAGCCGCGGCGAGCACCACCACGCGCACGCTGTCGTCGCGCGCAACCTCGTCCAGTGCCTGCTGCAGTGCTGCCAGCATCTCGTGGCCGAGGGCGTTGAAGCGCGGCGCGTCATCCAGCGTGAGGGTGACCACGCCGCGATCGTCGCGCTGCACACGCAGTGGGCCGCCGCCGGCCGCCGTGGAGGGGGAGGAAGTCATGGCGAAGTCTCCTGAGTACGAATACCGCGCGGCGCGCGCGGGGAAGAATCAAAGGTCTGCCAACACGCGCACATGGGCTTCCACGCTGCGCGCCAGCGGCCCCATCATGTAGCCGCCCTCCAGGCACGACACGATGCGGCCGCGGGCAAAGCGCCGGGCCACATCCTTGACGCGCATGGTGATCCAGGCGTAGTCCTGCTCGTTGAGGCTGAGCTGGCCCATGTCGTCCTCGCGGTGCGCGTCAAAGCCCGCACTCACGAAAATCATCTCGGGCTTGAACGATTCCAGCCGCGGCATCCAGACCATGTCCACGATGTCGCGCACCTCCATGCCTTTGGTGTAGGCGGGAACGGGCACGTTGAGCATGTTGGACGCCGGCTCCTGGTCCCCGCAGTACGGGTAGAACGGATGCTGGAAGATGCTCACCATGAGCGCACGCGGGTCGCCGGCCAGGATGTCTTCCGTGCCGTTGCCGTGGTGCACATCGAAGTCCACCACCGCCACGCGCTTCAGGTTGTAGCGCTGCAGCGCGTACTTGGCGGCGATGGCCACGTTGTTGAAGAAGCAAAAGCCCATGGCCTTGGTGCGCGTGGCGTGGTGGCCCGGCGGTCGCACGCTGCAAAAGGCGTTCTCGATCTCTCCGGCCATCACCGCGTCGGTGGCGGCCAGTGCGGCGCCCGCGGCGCGCAGCGCGGCCATCCAGGTGTGGCGGTTCATCGAGGTGTCCGTGTCCACCTGCACATAGGGCGGTCCGCCCGCGGCCTCTTCCTCGATCAGACGGTCGGACAGGCCGCGCAGCGCAGCCATGTGCATGCGGTCGTGGGCCAGCTCGATGTCGGCCAGTGAGGCCAGCGGTACCTCACAATGCTGCAAGGCATCGGCCACGCCGGTCACCAGCAGCCGATCCTCGATGGCGTCCAGCCGCGCCGGGCATTCGGGGTGTCCTGGGCCCATCTCGTGCTTCCAGCAGTCACGGTGGGTGTAATAGCCCGTCTTGCTCACAGTCATTCCCCGGTGTCTCAATCGTTTTCGGATAACGTCACGCCATGCATGCACAGCAGAAGATCAAGTCGCTTTTGGATCAGCTTAACACGGTGATCGTGGGCAAAACCGCGCAGGTACAGGACTGCGTGGCCTGCCTGCTGGCCGGCGGGCATCTGCTCATCGAGGACGTGCCGGGCGTTGGCAAGACCACGCTGGCCCATGCGCTGGCACGCACCTTCGGCCTGCAGTTCGCGCGTGTGCAGTTCACGGCCGACCTGATGCCCAGCGACCTCACCGGCGTGTCGGTGTACGAGCGTGGCAAGGAGGCCTTCGTGTTCCACCCCGGGCCGGTGTTCGCCCAGGTGCTGCTGGCCGACGAGATCAACCGCGCCAGCCCCAAGACGCAGAGCGCGCTGCTGGAGGCCATGGAGGAAAAGCAGGTGTCGGTGGAAGGCGAGACGCGCGCCCTGCCCCACCCGTTCTTCGTGATCGCCACGCAGAACCCGCACGACCAGCTGGGCACCTTCGCATTGCCCGAGAGCCAGCTCGACCGCTTCCTCATGCGCATCTCGCTGGGCTATCCCGACCGTGGCGCCGAGCGCCTGCTGCTGGCCGGCAGCGACCGCCGCGACATGCTGGACGGCCTGCTGCCGCTGCTGTCGCTGGACGATCTGGCCGCGCTGCAGCACCAGGTGCTGGCCGTGCACACGGCCGAGCCGCTGCTCAACTATGTGCAGGACCTCATCGCCGCCACGCGCTCGGGCCGTTGGTTCCTGCAGGGCCTGTCGCCGCGCGCGGGCATCGCGCTGATGCGGGCGGCCAAGGCCCAGGCGCTCATCGAGGGGCGCGACTACGTGGCGCCGGACGATGTGCAGGCCATCTTGCCGCAGACCATTGCCCACCGCCTGGTGCCGGTGGGCGACGCCGGCCGCGGCGCCGTGGAGCAGGTGCGCGCCATGGTCGAGTCCGTCCCCCTGCCCTGACGCCATGCCCGCAGCATTCGAGCAGGCCGCACCGCCCGGTGCCGCGGCCCCGCGGCAGATGCCCTGGCGTGCCGTGGCCGCGCGCTGGCAGCGCTGGTGGCTGGCGCGCCTGCGGCGCACCGACACGCTCACGCTCACGCAGGGCAACATCTACATCCTGCCTACAGGCGCTGGCTGGATGCTGGCCCTCACGCTGCTGGTGCTGCTGGTGGCGTCCATCAACTTCCAACTCAACCTGGGCTACCTGCTCACCTTTCTGCTCGCCGGCAGCGTGGTGGTGGGCGTGCACCTGTGCCACGCCACACTGCGCGGACTCACGCTGCACCTGGTGCCGCCGCAGCCGCAGTTCCTCGGTGCTGGCGCGCTGCTGCAGGTACAGCTGCACAACCCGCGGCGCGCCACGCGCCATGGCATCGCGTTGGCGGTGCGCGGCGGCCAGGCCGCGGAATGGGCCTGGACCGACGTGCCCGCCGAAGGCTCCGCCACCGTGCGGGTGGCGTTCCAGCCCGCGCGGCGCGGGCTGCAGGACGTGCCCGTGCTGATGGCGGAAACCCGCTACCCGCTGGGCACGTTCCGCGTGTGGACGCTGTGGCAGCCCGCCGCGCAGCTGCTGGTCTACCCGCGCCCGGAGGTGGGCGCCCCTGCGCTGCCCGCCGGCGAGCCGCGCTCGGGCAGCGGCGGCCAGGCACCGGCGCGCGGCATCGGGGAATTCGATGGCGTGCGCGCGTACCGGCGGGGTGACCCACTCAAGCTGGTGGTCTGGAAGAAAGCCGCCAAGTCGCTTGCCACCGGCACCGACGACCTGGTGAGCCGCGACACCCAGCAGGCGCAGCACCACGAACTCTGGCTGGACGGCGCTGCCACCGGCCTGCAGGACCCGGAGGCCCGCGTCTCGCGCCTCACGGCCTGGGTGCTGCAGGCCGACCGGCTGGGCGTGGAATACGGCCTGCGCCTGCCCGGCCAGCAGTTTGCACCGGACAGCGGCGCCGCACACCGCCACCGCTGCCTGGAGGCACTGGCGCTGTGCTGATTCTGTGTTTGACATGAAAAAAGCACCTAGCCCTCTACAAACAAGCGCGGCCAGCTATTCATTCAATAGCAAAATCTATCGACGCGCGGGAGCCTCGACGTGAATCTGGCCCAGCGGCTTTCGCACCTGCCGCGCGAAGCGCGCGACACCCTGTTCCTGCTGGCTGTGGTGGCCTGCTGCGTGGCGCCGCTGGCCGCGTACCTGCCGCTGTGGACCAGCGCGCTGGCCGCAGCGCTGCTGGCCTGGCGCGGCTGGCTGGCCGTGGGCGCGCGTGCCCTGCCGGGGCGCTGGGTGATTGGCGCACTGCTTGCGGCGGCCGTGGCACTCACGCTGCTGTCGCACCGCACCATCGTCGGGCGCGACGCGGGCGTGACGCTGATCGTGGTGCTGCTGGCACTCAAGACGCTGGAGCTGCGCGCGCGGCGCGATGCCATGGTGGTGTTCTTCCTCGGCTTCTTTACGCTGCTGGCCAACTTCTTCTTCTCGCAGTCGCTGCCCACGGCCGCCGCCCTGCTGGTGGCGCTGCTCGGGCTGCTCACCGCGCTGGTCAACGCCCACATGCCGGTGGGGCGGCCGCCGCTGGCGGCCTCCATGCGCACCGCCGCGCGCATGGCGCTGCTGGGCGCGCCCATCATGGTGGCGCTGTTCCTGCTGTTTCCGCGCATGGCACCGCTGTGGGGCGTGCCGGACGATGCGCGCTCGGGGCGCAGCGGCCTGTCGGGGGAGATGTCCATCGGCAGCATGGCGTCGCTGGTGCTGGACGACAGCGTGGCGATGCGCGTGCGCTTTGACACGCCGGGCGGAGCCCCACCGCCGCAAAGCAGCCTGTACTTTCGCGGCCCGGTGCTCACAGCCTTCAACGGGCGTGACTGGTATGCACTGTCGCAGCCCGAGGCGCGCGGCATCACCTGGGCCTACCCCACGCCGGCCAACCTGCAAATGCAGGGTGAGTCCGTGCGCTACGAGGTCACGCTGGAGCCCAGCCGCCGCCCCTGGCTGCTGACGCTGGACGCCGTGCAGGAGCGGCCCGAACTCCCACAGGGCACTGGCGCGATGATGTCGCCCGAACTGCTATGGTCCGCCAGCCGGCCCATTTCCAGCGTGCTGCGCTACCGCGCCGAAAGCCACCTGCGCTTCACCCACGGCCCCACGCGGCGCACCTCCCTGCTGAACGGCTACGTGGAACTGCCCGCGGAGATGAACCCCCGCACCCTGGCCCTGGCCGAACAGATGCAGGCCGACCCCGCGATCGCGGCGCGCGTGTCCGCCAGCGGGGCACAGGCCTACATCGACGCCGCGCTGGCACGGCTGCGCACGGGCGGCTACACCTACACGCTGGAGCCCGGCGTGTACGGCGAGCACACCGCCGACGAGTTCTGGTTCGACCGCAAGGAAGGCTTTTGCGAGCACATCGCCTCGGCCTTCGTGGTGCTGATGCGCGCGCTGGACGTGCCATCGCGCATCGTCACGGGCTACCAGGGGGGCGAGCTTAACGGTATCGACGGCTACTGGACCGTGCGCCAAAGCGACGCACACGCCTGGGCCGAGGTCTGGCTGGAGGGCCGCGGCTGGGTGCGCGTGGACCCCACGGGGGCCGTGTCGCCGGGGCGCATCGGCCAGTTCCAGCGATTGCAGGCGCCACGCGGCGTGTTGGGCACCGCGATGGATGCCGTCGTCAACCCTTCGCTGGTACGCAGTCTGCGGTCGGTGTGGGAGGCCGTGAACAACGGCTGGAACCAATGGGTGCTGAACTACACCCAGGGGCGCCAGCTCGATTTGCTCAAGTCGCTGGGCATGCAGTCGCCCAGTTGGCAGGACCTGGTGCGCCTGCTGGGCCTGCTGGCCGCGCTGGCCGCCGCCACGGGCGCAGGCTGGGCCCTGTGGGAGCGCAGCCGCCAGGACCCCTGGCAGCGCCTGCTGCTGCAGGCCCGCCAGCGACTGGCACGCGCCGGCCTGCCGCTGCCACCCCACCTGCCGCCACGCACCATGGCCGCGCGTGCGCGCGCCGAACTGGGCGCCCCCGCCGAAGCCGCCGCGCAGTGGCTGCTGCGCGTGGAGCAGGCCCGCTACGCCCCCGAACCCCGCGCCCTGCTGGCCGACCTGCAGCGCGAATTGCGCCGCCTGCCCTGGCCCACCGCGCAGAATCCACGCCCCTCTGCCCCATGATCCGCACCCTTGCAAAAGCTACATTTTTAATAGCTGTCAGCGCTTTACCCATAAGCGCCTTAGCCCAAAATCATTCTAAAAAAACAGCCACCAAGACCGCGGCCACCTACCACTATGCGCAACGTGCGCAGGCCATGCAGTTCGCCGACGATCTGGCAGAGCGGCGCGGGCTGGACCGCGAATGGGTGCGCCAGGCGATCGGGCAAGCGCGGCTGCTGCCCCAGGTGCCGCGCCTGGTGCTGCCGCCCGCGCGGGGTACGCCCAAGAACTGGGCGGCCTACCGTGCGCGCTTCGTGGAGCCCACGCGCATCCGCGCGGGCCTGCGCTTCTGGCAGGACAACGCCGATGCGCTGGCGCGCGCTGAAACGCAATACGGCGTGCCCGCCGAGATCATCGTGGGCATCATCGGCGTGGAGACACTCTACGGCCAGCACATGGGCAACCTGCGGGTGATCGACGCGCTGGCCACGCTGGCCTTCGACTTTCCCGACGCACACCCGCGCGCTGCCGAGCGGCGCGCGTTCTTCCAGCGCGAGCTGGAGCAGTTTCTGACCCTCATGGACCGCACGGGCATCGACCCGCACACCCCGCGCGGCAGCTACGCGGGCGCCATGGGTCTGGGGCAGTTCATGCCGTCGAGCTGGTCGCGCTACGCGGTGGATTTCGACGGCGACGGCCGCATCGACCTGTGGCGCAGCACACAGGACGCCATCGGCTCCGTGGCCAACTACTTCGTGGGCCACGGCTGGCAGAGCGGCATGCCCACGCACTACGCAGTGGCGTTCGACGCGGCCACGCTGCAGTTGGACGCGCTGCTGGCGCCGGACATCCTGCCCACCTTCAGCGTCGCCAGCATGGCGGCCCAAGGGGCGCACGTGCAGAGCGAAGGCGCGCAGCACACGGGTCCATTAGCGCTGGTGGAACTGCAGAATGGCGCTGAGGCGCCCAGCTACGTGGCCGGCACCGAGAACTTCTATGCGATCACGCGCTACAACTGGTCGAGCTACTACGCCATGGCGGTGATCGAGTTGGGGCGGGCGGTAGCGGCGGCGCGGCCTTGATTCCAGTGGTATCGGTTGTGCTCTGCATGAGCCTCTGGTCGTAAGGTGGATGCCGCTGGCCGGTAGGTGCGCCCGGCCAGCCACATCAACGTCCAACCACCCCGCCGATCACCCCCCCACTCCAGGCCGTTGCATCTGGCAGCTGGCGGCCTGCGCCGCCTTGTCCGCGGCGATGGTGCGTACCACGCGAAAGCCGTAGCCCGAGCCTTCCACGTCGAACTTCACGCCGGGCGCCCCCAGCCGGTCCATCACCCCCACCACCAGGTTCTGCTGGAACTGGTGGTCTTGCGCGCGCATGGCGCCCGCCTGGCCGTACAGGCGGACACTGGCATGCTCCAGCGCGCGCGCCACGGCCAACGGATCGTCACTGCCCGCCTGCTGCAGGGCCTGCGCAAGCGCTTCGACCATGAGCTGCATGCGCATGTGCACATAGTCGTCCTGCGGGCTGGGAAAGCGCTCGCGGAAGGCACGGTAGAAGGTCTCGCTGCCCTGCGTGGGCAGATTGGGTAGCCAGTCGGCCACGGCCACCACCTTGCCCACGCCGGCATCGCCCAGGGCCGCAGGCGCGCCGAGCGCGTTGCCGTAGAAGGTATAGAACATGCCGTCGTAGCCCACCTCCCGCGCAGCCTTGACCAGCAGCGTGAGGTCATTACCCCAATTGCCCGTGATGACGGCTTGCGCGCCGCTGGCCTTGATCTTCACGGCGTAGGGCGCGAAGTCCTTCACGCGGCCCACGGCGTGCAGCTCGTCGCCGACGATGGCGACATCGGGCCGTTGCGCGGCCAGCTGGCGCCGGGCTTCGCGCAGCACGGCCTGGCCGAAGCTGTAGTCCTGCCCGATGAGGTAGGCGCGCTGCAGGGCCTTGTCCTCGCGGATCACCTCCATGAGCGCTGCCATGCGCATGTCGGCATGCGCGTCGAAGCGAAAGTGCCAGAAGCTGCACTTCTCGTTCGTGAGGGCGGGGTCCACGGCCGAGTAGTTCAGGAACACCACACGCTTGCCAGGCTCGCGCTGGTTGTGCTTGTTGATCGCGTCGATGAGCGCAGCGGCCGTGGCCGATGAGTTGCCCTGCATGACGAAACGCGCGCCGCCGTCAATGGCGGCGCGCAGCGCGGACAGCGCCTCTTCGTTGGTGCCCTTGCTGTCGTAGCGCACCAGCATCAGCGGCCGCGCCCCGCCCGCCGCAGGGGGCAGTGCCACGCCGCCGCGCGCGTTCACACGTTCCATGGCCCAGGCGATGTTGCGGAACACCGCCTCGCCGGTATTGGCAAAGCTGCCGGACAGGCTCTCGATCAGCGCCACGCGGATCGGCGCGCCCTGGGGCGGCGCCGCTGCACCGGCTAGCGGCGCCGCAACGCCCAGCAGGGAGGACAGAGCCAACGCACAGGCGCGTAGAACATGGCGGCGGGGCAGGATCATCATGGCAACGGACACAAGCAGGAAAAGATGGCAGCGCAGCGGCGCGCTGGCTCACGAAGAATGGAATTCACTGGGCCATGAGCTGCTGGATGCCCTGCGGCGCCGCGCCGTCAGGTGCACCGTCGGATGCGCCGGCCGGCTGCGATTCTGGCGCTGGCTGAGGGGCTTGCGCGGACGCCTGCGTGCGCGGCTGCTCCCAGGCTGGAACCCGGGGCGCGGGGGTGCTGGACTCTGCAGCCGGGCTGGCGGTGGTGGCTGCAGCAGCGGCAGGCGGCTGCGCCGCAACGGTCGCGGCGACCGCAGCGTGCGGCACGGCTTCGCGCTCGTGCAGGGCTGGCTTGGCCGCCACCGTCGGCGTGGCCGGCACCACGGGCGCCGCGCGCACGAACTGCTCGAAGAGCTGGAAAAACCGCTCGTAGAACTGCGGATCGGCGATGGTCTCGCTGCCCACCTTCACCAGCGTGTCGTCGATCGCCGTGACGGGCAGCGACACCGAGCCGATGCCACCGACGCCAAGCGACGCCGAGTTGTTGATCTTCTTGATCACGTAGCGGTCCTGCAGCGCGCTGGCAAAGGCCGACGTACGCACGTCGCCCTGCCCTTCGGATGCGCAGACCACGCGCATCTCCACGACGTAGTGCACGTCGGTGTGGGGCTGGTAGTACTTGCGGCCCGCCACCGTGTCGCTGGAGGCCACGTGCACCATGTAGCCCTGGCTCAGCAGCGCCCGCCGGGCCGCCTCGCAGGTGCTGGCCTGCGGCGCCGCCATGTGGCGCGTGTGCATGCCGGCGGTATCGAAGTCGTTGGGCGAGAACTGCAGGTTGCGGTCCAGGCCGGGCATGGTGTCGGGAATGTGGGCGCAGCCAGCCAGCAGGGCACAGGCCACCAGGCCCAGCCGGCAGCCCAGGGAAGCGAAGGGGGAAAGGCGTGGGAATCGAGACACGGGCATCAGCTAGAAAAATCCGCAGCAGGGCCGCATTGTGAAGCCTGAGCGATGTCCCTCCCGCGCGCGCTCGTTGTAACCCATTGCAAGGCGACGTTCCATCCGCGCGGTGGGGCACTCTTGAAAAACACCGCACGCAAACACATGTGCGGTCCATGCGGCCAACCCGTGCCGCGTCTGACCCAGGAGCCACCGACATGATTTTCGCCCCCGTGATCCGCCACGCCACCTATGTCGCACCGCGCGTGGGAGACGCCGCCCTGCAACGCTTCCTGCACCACACACTAACTGCCCCCGCCGCCGCGCCGCACGATGCACGCGCCACAGGCGTGAACGTGCAGCAGGACGACAAGGCCATCACCGTGCAGCTGGACGTGCCAGGCCTGTCGCGCGAGCAACTCGCGGTCACGATCGAAGGCAACCAAGTGCGCGTCGCCAGCGCCGAAGGTGCGCCCCGGCGCGTGCAGCGTGCATGGGAGTTGGCGCAGGACATCGACCCGCAGGCCAGCACGGCGCGACTGGAACATGGCGTGCTCACCCTGGTACTGGCCAAGAAGCCGCCGCAGAGCAGCGCCGTTCGACTGGCCATCGACTGACAAGACGCAGAGCGTCGCCTGATTCCAGGGCGGCCGGGCGGCCTCCCTTTTGCTATGTTTTATATAGCTACTGCCGCTTGTCGGATGGGCGCCACCGCCCATTTTTAACCTAATCCTCTTCCAGGGCACGCCACAGCGAGACTCCGACTAAACCGTCAGCGTTCGACGCAGGCCGGGCCTTGTCTCGGCTTGTCCAGTCCGGCGCCTGGCCGCATCGAACGCCGCGGCCGCGTGCGGCCCCATCGCAGCGCCTCACTCGTGGCGCAGCGCCTCAATGGGGTCCAGCCGCGCGGCGCGGCGGGCCGGGAAGTAGCCGAACAGCACCCCGATGCCCGCCGAGAACACGAACGACAGCAGGTTCACGCCCGCGTGGAACACATAGGGGATGCCCATCACCTGCGCCAGCGCAATCGACGCGCCCGTGGCCAGCACGATGCCGATGAGACCGCCCAAAGCAGCCAGCACCACGGCCTCGATGAGGAACTGCATCAGCACCTCGCGCTCCAGCGCGCCGATGGCCAGGCGCAGGCCGATCTCGCGCGTACGCTCGGTCACGCTCACCAGCATGATGTTCATGATGCCGATGCCGCCCACCAGCAGGCTCACGGCCGCCACCGCGCCCAGCAGCGTGGTCATCACGCGCGTGGTGCCCGAGAAGGTGTCGGCCAGTTGCTTGGTGTCCAGCACGTTGAAGTTGTCATCGTCGGTGTCGGCCAGCTTGCGGCGTTCGCGCAGCAACTCGGTCAGGCTGGCCTTCACGCGCTCGGGGTCGCTGCCATCCTTCATGGACACCAGCAGCGTCGGCACGCGCGTGGAGCCCGTCACGCGGCGCTGCAGCGTCTTGAGCGGCAGCAGCACCAGATCGTCCTGGTCGTTGCCGAAGGCGCCCTGCCCCTTGGAGGCCAGCACGCCCACCACCTCGCACGAAAACTGGCGCACGCGCACGCGCTCACCCAGCGCATCGCCGCCGGCGAACAACTCCCGCCGCACCGTCTGGCCGATCAGGCACACGGCAGCGCCCACGCGCAGCTCGTCGGTGGTGAATTCGCGCCCGCTTTCCAGCGTCCAGTTGCCGGTCTGCAGCCAGGCATTGGTGCTGCCCATGACGCTGGTGGCCCAGTTACGCCCGTTGGCCACCACGGTGGCGCTGGTGCGCGCCTCGGGCGCCACGGCCAGAATGCCGCCGATCTGCTGCGCGATGGCCTCGGCATCCACATCCTTGAACGAGGGTGCGCCGCCACTGCCGCCGGGGCCCAGCCGCTGGCCAGGACGCACTTGCAGCAGGTTGGTGCCCAGGCTGGAGATCTGCGCCTGCACCGCCAGCGTGGCGCCGTTGCCCAGCGTGACCATGGTGATCACCGCGCTCACGCCGATCACGATGCCCAGCACGGTGAGAAAGGACCGCATCAGGTTGCGCCGTATCGAGCGCAGCGCCTGCAGCAGAGAGTTGAGCAGCATCATGGCGCCACCTCCCCCGTGCCTGCACTTGCAGGCGCTTCCCGGGGCACCTGCGCATGCGGGTGCGGATTGCGCTCGTCGCTTTCGATGCGCCCGTCCACGAAGCGCACGATGCGCCGCGCGTACTGCGCCATGTCGGGCTCGTGCGTGACCATGAGCACGGTGATGCCCTGCTCGGTGTTCAGGCGCCACAGCAGTTCCATGATCTCGCGGCTGCGCTGCGTGTCCAGGTTGCCCGTGGGTTCGTCTGCCAGCAGCACCGTAGGCTCGGTGACGATGGCGCGCGCAATCGCCACGCGCTGCTGTTGCCCGCCGGACAGCTCGGCCGGTGTGTGGTGCTCCCAGCCCTTGAGGCCCACGGCGTCCAGGGCGCGGGCCGCAGCCGCATGGCGCGCGGCCGTGCTCTCGCCCCGGTACAGCAGCGGCAGCTCCACGTTCTCCTGCGCCGAGGTACGCGCCAGCAGGTTGAAGCCCTGGAACACGAAGCCCAGGAAGCGCCGCCGCAGCCGCGCACGGTCGTCGCGCGACAGCGAGTGCACCGGCAGCCCGCGAAACAGGTAGGTGCCTGCGGTGGGCCGGTCCAGGCAGCCCAGCACGTTCATGGCCGTGGATTTGCCCGAGCCGCTGGGGCCCATGATGGCCACGAAGTCGCCGCTGTCGATGTCCAGGTCCACGCCCTTGAGCGCCTGGAAGGCCAGCGCGCCCTCGCCGTACACCTTGGTGATGCCGCGCAGGCGGATCAGCGGCTGCGCATCGGCGGGCGCAATCATGGCTTCGCCCCGCTCGCAAGCTGGTCGGTGATGACCTGCATGCCCGGCTGCAGCTCGTCGCTCTCCACCTCGGTGACGCGGCCGTCGCTGATGCCGGTCTTCACGCGCACGGGCTTGGGCGTGCCGTCCTGCAGCACCCACACCTGGCGCTGGGGGCCGTCGCCGCGGCTGCCGTCCGCGCCCGCGCTGCGCCGCTGGCCCGAGGGGCGTGGCATGCGCGGCATCAGCTGGGACATGATGCCGCCGCTGCCGCCCGCGCTTGCGCCAGAGCTGCCCTGTGCACCGGGCCGGCCTGCCTGCGGGGCTTCCCCCGCCGCGCCCGCGGGCTTGAAGCGCAGGGCCGTGTTGGGCACGGTAAGCACGTCATTGCGCTCGGTGGAGGTGATGGTGGCCGCGGCCGTCATGCCGGGGCGCAGGCTCAGATCGCCGTTATCCACCTCCAGGTAGGTGATGTAGGTGACCACGTTGTCGGTCTTGGTGGAGCCGAAGGCCACGCGCGTGGTGCGCGCCGGGTAACGCCGCGAGGGGTAGGCGCTCACGGTGAAGGTGGCCTTCTGGCCCGGGCGCACCGAGCCCACGTCGGCCTCGTCCACGTTGACCTCCAGGCGCAGCTTGGTCAGGTCCTCGGCCAGGGTGAGCAGCGTCACCGCCTGCAGCGACGCAGCCACGGCATTGCCCGGCTCCACCGCGCGCGAGAGCACCACCCCGTCGATCGGCGATCGGATAGAGGCCTTGGTGACGTTGGTCTCGTCGGTGGCCAGCGCTGCGCGCGCATCTTGCACGCTGGCGCGCGCAGCGGCCTCGTCGGCCTGGGCGCGCTCGTAGGCGGCGCGGCCGGTGTCCAGCTCGGCCGCCGAAGGCACCTTGCCGCCGGACAGGCGGGCCACTTCCTCCAGGCGCGACAGGCTGGCGCGCGCCTCCTGCATGGTGGCCTGCGCCTGTGCCAGGCGCGCCTGCGCCGACGCGACCGAAGCGCGCGAGCGCAGCACCTGCGAGTCGAGCTTGGTGGTGTCCAGCTCCACCAGCACCTGGCCCTTCTTGACCTGGTCGTTCACGTCCACCAGCACGCGGCGCACGGTGCCCGAGAGTTCGCTGCCAATATTCACCGACCGCGTGGGCTGCAGCGTGCCGTTGGCCGCCACGGTGAGCGTGATCTGCCCCCGCTGCACCTCCTGCGTGACATAGCGCGGCGCCGCTTGGGCGCGCTGGCGGTCCTGCCAGTACCACCAGCCGCCGGCAGCGGCGGCCAGCACCAGCACGGCCAGCCACAGGGTGATGCTCTGCCACCAGCGCCGGCGCAGGCCGTCGCCCAGCAGGGCCTGCAGGCGCTGCGGGGCCGCCGCGGCGGCATGGGAAGCGGGGGCGCTGGAAGAGCTTGGGGATTCTTGGTCGGTCATGGTTCTTGCCTGGGAAGGCGCCGCGTCGGCGGCAGCGCCGGGTCATTCAGCAGGTTTTTTGGGGGGCCGCTCAGGGTGCGGGCCAGCCGCCTCCCAGCGCCTTGTACAGGCGCACATGGTCGGTACTCACGCTGGCAGCCGTACTGGCCACGCTGTCCTGCGCGGACAGCAGCATGCGTTGGGTGTCCAGCACGGTCTGGAAGTCCACCAGCCCGCTCGCATACTGGTTCTGCGCCAACAGCGCCGCGTTGCCCGCAGCCTCGGCCGCGGCGGACAGGCGCTGCAGTCGGTCACGGTCGCCCTGCAGCGCGACGAGCGCATCTTCCACATCCTTGAGCGCGCCGAGCACCGATTCCTCGTAGCCCACCTGCGCCTGCTGCAGCGCAGCCTCCTGCGCGCGCACCTGAGCACGCAGCGCCCCGCCATCAAACACCGGCAGCGACACGCTGGACAGCAGCGACGCCACCGTGGCGCCCCCACCCGTGAGCGCGCCCAGCGTGAGGGCGCGCAGGCCCAGCGTTCCGCTGATGCGCAGGCTGGGCATGCGCTGCGCCTCGGCCTGGGCGACGCGCTCCCAGGCGGCGCGCACGCGCTGCTCGGCCTGGCGCACGTCGGGGCGCTGGCGCAGCGTGTCTGCGGGGAAGGCCAGCGCCAGGTCCGCTGGCGGTTGGGGCACGGGCGCGTGCGCGGACAGGGCCTCGTCCAGCGCCGCGGGCGGCTGGCCGGTGAGCACCGCCAGCGCATGCCGCGCCTGCGCGATGCCCGCCTGCAGCGTGGGCACCTGGGCGGCGGTCTGCTCCACGGCGGCGCGGGCCTGCTCGGCCGCCAGCGAACTGGCCAGCCCCGCCTGCACACGCCATTGGACGATCTGCGCAGTTTCGCTCTGCGCCGCCAGGTTCTGCTGGGCAATCTGCAGGCGCTGCTGCTGGCTGCGCAGGCTGATGTAGTTCACCGCCACCTCGGCGGCCAATGCCACCTGGGCGGCGGCCACGCCCTCCTCGGCGGCCAGCAGGTCGGCCTCGCTGGCGCGCACGCCGCTGGACAGGCGGCCGAACAGGTCGGGCTCCCAGCTCGCGTCCAGTCCCGCCTGGAAAGTGTTGCCGGTGCTGCCATTGCTGCGGCTGCGCTGGGCGGAGCCCGATGCGTTCACGGAAGGCAGCAGGCCGGCGGCCTGCACGTCGCGCTGGGCACGCGCCTGCTCCACGGCGGCGCGTGCGCTGCGCATGCTGGTGTGCGACTGCAGCGCGCGTTCCACCAGGCCGGTGAGCTGCGCATCGCCCAGTTGCCGCCACCACTGTGCCAGGTCTTGCGGGGTCGCGGCGGCGCCAGCCTGCACTGCCGCCTGGCCGGCCCAGGCGGCGAGAGTGGCCACCGCCCCCTCCAGCGCGGGAGGCGGCCGCGTGGCGCAACCGGCCAGCACCAGGGCGGCCAGCAAGGCCAGTGGCGCCGAAGCGCGCGGGCGACGGCGGGAGCGAGAAGGAAGCGCTGCGGCAAACATGAGGGCAATTGTTACAGCGCTCCTTGTCAGCGCCACCAGCGGCAGATGAACTTTTGTAAAGAAAACCGGAGAACCCGTGGCGTGGCACGCTGCTACCCTTGCGTGCCAAACGCCCGGGTGGCCTCGCCGCCGTGGCCGCCCCTCGCAAAGGAGTTCCCATGCCCCCTCTTCCCCTGCTGATCGACGGCGCGCCGCGGCCCGCCTCGGACGGCGCCACCTTCGAGCGCCGCAACCCGCTGGATGGCCGCATTGCCACCACGGCCGCTGCGGCTACGCCCGAAGACGCCGTGGCCGCCGTGCAGGCGGCCGCCCAGGCCTTTCCCGCGTGGGCCGCGCTGGGCCCCGCCGCGCGACGCGACCTGCTGCAGCGCGCCGCGCAGGCCCTCACGGCGCGCGCCGATGCCTTCGCCGCCACCATGGCGGCCGAGACCGGCGCCTCTGCTGCCTGGGCCGGCTTCAACGTGCACCTGGCCGCCAACCTGCTGCAGGAGGCCGCCGCCCTCACCACGCAGATCGCCGGCGAGGTGATCCCGTCCGACATGCCGGGCAGCCTGGCCATGGGCGTGCGCCAGCCCGCCGGCGTGGTGCTGGGCATGGCGCCGTGGAATGCGCCGGTCATCCTGGGGGTGCGCGCCATTGCCACGCCGCTGGCGTGCGGCAACACGGTGGTGTTCAAGGGCTCGGAAACCTGCCCGGCCACCCACCGCCTCATTGCCGAGGCGCTGCACGACGCCGGCCTGCCCGCGGGCGTGGTGAACTTCATCACCCATGCGCCCGGCGATGCGGCCGACGTGGTGGAGGCCATGGTGGCCCACCCAGCCGTGCGCCGCGTGAACTTCACGGGCTCCACCAAGGTGGGGCGGCTGGTCGCGCAAACCTGCGCACGCCACCTCAAACCCGTGGTGCTGGAGCTGGGCGGCAAGGCCCCGCTGGTGGTGCTGGACGATGCCGACGTGGATGCCGCCGTGAACGCCGCCGTGTTTGGCGCGTTCGCCAATTCGGGGCAGATCTGCATGTCCACGGAGCGCCTGGTGGTGGACGAGGCTGTGGCCGATGCGTTCGTGCACCAACTGGCCGAACGCGCCCGTGCCCTGCCGCTGGGCGACCCGCGCCAGGGCCCCGTGGTGCTGGGCCCGGTGGTGGACATGGCCACCGTGCAGCGCTGCAATGCGCTGATCGACGACGCGCTGGGCCAGGGCGCGACGCTGGTGTGCGGCGGCAAAAGCGACACCCCGCTGATGCCCGCCACGCTGCTGGACCGGGTGACGCCCGCCATGCGCATCTACCACGAGGAGACCTTTGCCCCGGTCAAGGCGATCGTGCGGGTGCGCGGCGTGGAGCAAGCCATCGCCACCGCGAACGACACCACCTACGGCCTGTCGGCCGCCGTGTTCGGGCGCGACGTGGCGCGCGCCTGGAACGTGGCCGCACGCATCGAGTCCGGCATCTGCCATGTGAACGGCCCCACGGTGCACGACGAGCCACAGATGCCCTTTGGCGGCGTGAAGCAGTCGGGCTGGGGACGCTTTGGCGGCATGGCGGGCGTGCGCGAGTTCACGGAACTGCGGTGGATCACGGTGCAGACCGCCCCGCGCCACTACCCGTTTTAGCTGCTATCAAAAATGTGAGCTACCAGCGCTTTATGGACAAGCGCTGGAGCCTATTTTGATCAATATCTTCAGGCCGCGAGCGTGATGGCGTCCAGCGGCCAGCGCGGCTTCACGTCGAAGGCGTAATCGCGGTTGGGCTGCTGCTGCCCGGCCTGCAGGCGCATGGCCGCGGCCATGGCGATCATGGCGCCGTTGTCGGTACACAGGTGCAACTCGGGGTAGTGCACACGCACCTTGGCTTGCGCGCAGGCCACGTTGAGCTGCGCACGCAAATGCCGGTTGGCGCCCACGCCGCCGGCCACCACCACGCGCTTGAGCCCTGTTTTCTGAAGGGCAGCCAGCGTCTTCTTGACCAGCACCTCGACGATGGCGGCCTCGGTGCTCGCGGCCAGGTCGGCCTTGCGCGCGGGCAGCTCGTCGCCCAGCTTCTTGGCCTGGGTCAGCACGGCGGTCTTGAGTCCCGCGAACGAGAAATCCAGGTCGCCGCTGTGCAGCAGCGGGCGCGGCAGTTTGAACGCGGTGGCGCTGCCCTGCTCGGCCAGGCGCGACAGCGCCGGCCCTCCGGGATAGCCCAGGCCCATGAGCTTGGCCGACTTGTCGAAGGCCTCGCCCGCCGCGTCGTCGATGGTCTCGCCCAGGATCTCGTAGCGCCCCACGCCCTCCACGCGCATGAGCTGCGTGTGCCCGCCCGACACCAGCAAGGCGACGAACGGGAATTCGGGTGGGTCGCTGCTCAGGAACGGCGACAGCAGATGGCCTTCGAGGTGGTGCACGCCCAGCACGGGCTTGTCCAGCGCAGCGCCCAGCGCGCAGGCCACGCCCGCGCCCACCAGCAGCGCACCCGCCAGGCCCGGCCCGCGCGTGTAGGCCACCACGTCCACATCCTCCAGGCGCTCGCCCGATTCGCGCAGCACCTCGCGGGTCAGCGGCAGCACGCGGCGGATGTGGTCGCGGCTGGCCAGCTCGGGCACCACGCCGCCATAGGCCTGGTGCATGTCGATCTGGCTGTGCAGCGCATGCGCCAGCAGCACGGGCACGGCGCCGCCCTCGCCGGCGCGCACCAGGGCCACGCCGGTTTCGTCACAGGAAGATTCGATACCGAGGATCAGCTGACTCATGCCCGCGAGTGTAGTGGCCGCCCCCCGCGCCCGCCGGGCCGGGGGCAATCGCACGCCCGCGCATGCCCGACCTGCGGCTACCAGCGGTCGGAGCGCATGCGCAGCTCCCACTGGCCCTTGCGCAGCTCGTACACGCCCACGGCGCCGTAGCGCAGCTCGCCCTGACCGTCCCAGGCCATGGTGCCGGTGACGGGGGCGTAGCCGTTGATGCCGCGCAGCGCGCGTGTGATGTCGGCGGGCGCGGCGGAGCCGGCCTTCTTGATCGCCTCGCTGACCACGTACACGGCGTCGTAGGTGTAGTGGCCGCCATAGGCCGGGGGCTTCTGGAAGGCGGCGATGTACTTCTCCAGGAACTGGCGGCCGGTGGTGAACTCGGCCACGTCCAGCACCGGCGAGGTGGCGTAGATCCCGTCGATCACGCCCATGCCCTTGGCCATGTCGGCCGTCTTCACCAGGTCGCCGCCCAGCAGCGCCACACGGCTGTGGCCCAGCTTCTGCAGTTCCTGCAGCAGCGCCAGCGCCTGGAAGTCGTTGAGCATGCAGACGATGACGCGCACCTGCGCCTCCTTGAGCCGGGCCGCCAGTTCGGCAAAGGCCACGGTCTTGTCGTCGAAGCTCTGGCGCACGGCGATGTGCTTTTTGGCCGCCAGCAACTGCGCGGCCGCGCCCTCGGCCAGTCCCTTGCCGTAGGGCGAGCCGTCGTCGACCACCGCGTAGGCATCGGCGTTGAGCTGCGCGGCCGCGAACGCGCCGATGGCGCGCGCCTGCAGGTTGTCGTTGGCGACGATGCGGAAGGTGGTGGCCAGCCCCAGCTGCGTGATGCGCGGGTTGGTGGAGATGATGAGCTGCGGCACCTCCTTGGCGGCATAGATGGGCGCGGTCTCCAGGCTCACGCCCGAGTTCAGGTGTCCGATGACGGCCACCACGCCCGATTCCAGCAGCTGCTGCGCAGCCGCCTTGCCCGAAGCGGCGTCCGCGCGGTCGTCCTGCGCCACCACCTCCAGCGTCACGCGCTTGCCGTCCACGTTCAGGCCGGATCGGTTGATCTCGTCCACCGCCAGCTTCACGCCATTGAGCAGATCCTGCCCCAGACCCGCCAAGGGGCCGGACAAGGGCTGCGCCACACCGATCTTGATGGTGTCCGGCACCTTGCTGCATCCCGTGATCCACCCTCCCACCCCCAGCGCCGCCAGCCCCAGGCTGGCGGAAAAACCGCGTCGTTTGATTCCCTGCTGCACAGTCGACTCCTCTCTCATTCATGTGGATATGTGACAGGATGTTCGCGAAAGGATGCCGCCCGCGCCAGGGGGATTGCCCGCGGCCCCAACCGGGGCGTTTCGGCAATCTTCCACAACGCATCGGGGCGGGTGTGGCGTATTTCTTGCTGGCGCCTGCGGCATGACTGAACAACTGCGGATCGTGGTGGTGGCGCCGGACCTGGCGGCCGACGGCGACGCGCATGCGGCGCTGCAGGCCGAGCGTTCGCGCGCGTTGCGCATCGGGCTGCTGGAGAACGGCTTCAACCTCGTGGCCACGCTGCCGGGCGATATGTTCCTGGGCGAGCGCCTGGCCCAGTTGCAGCCCGACCTGGTGATCGTGGACGCCGAAAGCGAGGCGCGCGACGCGCTGGAGCATGTGGTGATGGCCACGCGCGAGGCGCCCCGCCCCATCGTCATGTTCACCAACGACGAGGACACGCGCCACGTGAAGGACGCGCTGGCCGCGGGCGTGACGGCCTACATCGTCGCGGGCCTGGCACCGCAGCGCATCCGCCCCATCCTGGAGGTGGCGCTGGCCCGCTTTGCCCACGAACAGGCGCTGCGCACCGAACTGGCGCAGGCACGCACCGCCCTGCACGAGCGCAAGACCATCGACCGCGCCAAGGGCCTGCTGATGCAGCGCCAGGGCCTGACCGAGCAGCAGGCCTACGAGCGGCTGCGCCGCGCCGCCATGGACCGCGGCCTGCGCCTGGCCGAGGTGGCGCAGCGCATGCTGGACGCGGCCGATTTGCTGGGTTGATGCGCCGGTTTGTGCATTGCACAAATGCGGTGCATCCGATGCCGCGCCACACGGCGATGAAGTATTCAAACAAAACAGACCTGAAACGCCCGACCATCAAGCGCAAACAGCTATCAAAATGAAAGCAACCCCAAAGATGGCACACCGCTTGCAACAGGCCCGGTGACCACCGCTGGTCACGCACCAGGCCCGTCCAACGGCGGAAGGGCCGGGCTCCCAGGACAAAGGCGTCCCCACCCGCTCGGACAGCGCACATGCGCCGGCCGCGCGGCGTGAGGACGCCTTTTTCCGTTGCTGCACTGCTTTTTTGACGACCCCAAAGGACTCTTGCATGACCGATCTGCTCCACACCCGAATCCCCCGACGCACCGTGCTGCAGGCGGCCACCGTGGGCGCCGTGGGCGTGAGCCCCGCGCTGCGTGCCCTGGTGCACGCCCAGGGCTCGGACGCCCCCGAGAAGAAAGAGGTGCGCATCGGCTTCATCCCCCTCACCGACTGCGCCAGCGTGGTCATGGCATCGGTGCTGGGCATCGACCAGAAGTACGGCGTGAAGATCATCCCCACCAAGGAGGCCAGCTGGGCCGGCGTGCGCGACAAGCTGGTCAACGGCGAGCTGGACTTCGCCCATGTGCTCTACGGCCTGGTCTACGGCGTGCATCTGGGCGTGGGCGGCCCCAAGAAGGACATGGCCGTGCTGATGACGCTCAACCACAACGGCCAGGCCATCACGCTGTCGCGCAAGCTGGCCGACAAGGGGGCCGTCAACGGCGCAGGCCTGGCCCAGCTGATGGCCAAGGAACGGCGCGAGTACACCTTTGCGCAGACCTTCCCCACCGGCACGCATGCGATGTGGCTGTACTACTGGCTGGCCGCGCACGGTATCCACCCCCTGAAGGACGCCAAGGTCATCACCGTACCGCCCCCGCAGATGGTGGCCAACATGCGCGTGGGCAACATGGACGGCTTCTGCGTGGGCGAGCCCTGGAACCACCGCGCCATCATGGACGGCATCGGCATCACGGCCACCACCACGCAGGCGATCTGGAAGGACCACCCCGAAAAGGTGCTGGGCACGACCGCCGACTTCGTGCAGAAGTACCCCAACACCGCGCGCGCCGTGACGGCCGCCATCCTGGAGGCCAGCCGCTGGATCGACGAAAGCCTGGCCCACAAGAACCAGATGGCCGAGACCATCGCCGGCAAGGCCTACGTGAACACCAGCGTGGACGCCATCAACCAGCGCATCCTGGGGCGCTACCAGGACGGCCTGGGCAAGACCTGGGACGACCCCGACCACATGAAGTTCTATGGCGGCGGCGCGGTGAACTTCCCCTACCTGTCCGACGGCATGTGGTTCCTGACCCAGCACAAGCGCTGGGGCCTGCTCAAGGACCACCCGGACTACCTGGGCGTGGCCAAGGCCATCAACCGCACCGACGTGTACCGCCAAGCCGCCACGGCCGCGAAGGCCCCCCTGCCCGCGAGCGACATGCGCAGCCACAAGCTGGTGGATGGCGTGGTCTGGGACGGCAAGGACCCCGCGAAGTACGCCGACGGTTTCAAGCTCAAGGCCTGACGCCCCGATCGCCCCACCCCCACAGGAGAAACCATGGTCAGTGCCGTCTTTCACAGCCCGCTGGAGCCGCAAGCGCCGGCCGGCGCGTCCGATGCTTCCAAATCGATAGCTGCCAGCGCCCACCCCACAAGCGCTGCAGGCCCAAAAGCCTCAGAGCCAGCCAGCCCACCCCCGCGCAGCGACGCGCGCCAGCGCTGGAACGCCCTCTGGCTGGCCGTGCTGCCGCCGCTGTGCGGCGTGGGCCTGCTGCTGGGCCTGTGGGCGGTGGTCTCCGCCACCACGGGCCAGAGCATTCCCGGCCCGCTGCAGACCTGGGCGCAGGCGGTGGAGATCTTCAGCGACCCGTTCTACCGCAACGGCCCCAACGACCAGGGCGTGGGCTGGAACGTGCTGGCCAGCCTGCAGCGCGTGGCCGTGGGCTTTGGCCTGGCCGCGCTGGTGGGCATACCGGCGGGCTTCGTGATCGGGCGCTTCGCGTTCCTCTCGCGCATGTGCAACCCGGTCATTAGCCTGCTGCGGCCCGTCTCGCCGCTGGCGTGGCTGCCCATCGGCCTGCTGGTGTTCAAGGGCGCCAACCCGGCCGCCATCTGGACGATCTTCATCTGCTCCATCTGGCCCATGGTCATCAACACCGCCGTGGGTGTGCAACGCGTGCCGCAGGACTACATGAACGTGGCGCGCGTGCTCAACCTGAGCGAATGGAAGATCGCCACCACCATCCTGTTCCCGGCGGTGCTGCCCTACATGCTGACCGGCGTGCGCCTGGCCGTAGGCACGGCCTGGCTGGTGATCGTGGCGGCCGAGATGCTCACCGGCGGCGTGGGCATCGGCTTCTGGGTGTGGGACGAGTGGAACAACCTGAACGTCACCAACATCCTGGTGGCCATCTTCGTCATCGGCGGCGTGGGCCTGCTGCTGGAATGGGCGCTGGTCCGGCTGGCCACGGCCTTCACGTTCGAGGAGGTGCAATCATGAGCGACGCAAAATTCCTGCAGATCCAGGGGGTCGAGCAGACCTTCCGCACCGCCAAGGGCGTGTTTCCCGCGCTGCGCGGCATCGACCTGGCCATCGCCCGGGGCGAATTCGTGGCACTGATCGGCCACTCGGGCTGCGGCAAAAGCACGCTGCTGAACCTGATCGCGGGCCTGACCACGCCCACCGCCGGCGCGCTGATCTGCGCCGGGCGCGAGATCAAGGGCCCCGGTCCCGAGCGCGCGGTGGTGTTCCAGAACCACTCGCTGCTGCCCTGGCTGACCTGCGAAGGCAACGTGCACCTGGCCGTGGAACGCGTGTTCGGCGCGCGCGAGTCCAAGGGCCGGCTGAAGGAGCGCACCCACGCCGCGCTGGAACTGGTGGGCCTGGCCCATGCCGCGCACAAGCGCCCCGGCGAGATATCGGGCGGCATGAAGCAGCGCGTGGGCATCGCACGCGCACTGTCGATGGAGCCCCAGGTGCTGCTGATGGACGAGCCCTTCGGCGCGCTGGACGCGCTCACGCGCGCACGGCTGCAGGACGAGCTGCTGGAGATCGTGGCGCGCACGCGCAGCACCGTGGTCATGGTCACGCACGACGTGGACGAGGCCGTGCTGCTGTCCGACCGCATCGTGATGCTCACCAACGGCCCCGCCGCCACCATTGGCGAGGTGTTGGACGTGGACATTGCACGCCCGCGCAACCGGGTGGCGCTGGCGGAGGATGCGCGGTACCTGCAGTGCCGCAAGGCGGTGATCGACTTTCTCTACACGCGGCAGGGGCACGTGGAGAGAGCGGCTTGAGGGTTTTTTGGCTCTAGCGCTTGCTGGGTAAGCGCTAGCAGCTATTGTTTTTGATCATTTGCCCTTGGGTTTCATGCCGCTGGCCGGGGCGAGTCCCGGCCAGCGACGAAGAAACTCACACCGCAAGGCTTCACAGAGCCCGCGCCCCGCTCAGCACAGGCCCGCCCGGAACACCGTCACCGCACCCCGGTGATGTAAAGCTCCATCTGCTCGATGATGAACTGCTGCTCCGAAATCACGCTCTTGACCAGGTCGCCGATGGACACCAGCCCCACCACGCGCCCGCCCTCCACCACAGGAAGGTGCCGCAGCCGGTTTTCCGTCATCAGCGCCATGCACTGCTCGGCGCTCTGCGCGGGCCGCACGAAGCGCACCGCACGCGTCATCACCTCGCTCACCGGGGTGTCGCCCGACGAGCGGCCCAACAGCACCATCTTGCGGGCGTAGTCGCGCTCGGTGAAGATGCCCGCGATCTGATCGCCTTCCATCACCAGCAGCGCGCCGATGCCCTTGTCGGCCATGCGCCGCAACGCGGTGAGCACGGTGTCCGAAGGTTCGACGGCATGGACCTGCCCATCGGCTTTGGTTCTGAGGATTTCTGCAACAGTCGTCATGGCTGCCTCCCTGGCTGTGGATGGAACGAAACCGAACACGCGCCCACAGTGTCCGCCGAACCAGGGCGGGCGCGCAACCGGGTTCAAAATTTGTTGCAACCAGGTGGTCGCAGCGCCCACGGGCCGGGCGAGTGCAGCTATGCTTTTGGAAGCTGCAGGCGCGGCCTGAGCCGCTGCGCTCAGCGCCGCCCACCCAGCAGGCTGCCGCCGATCTTGAACAGGTCGCCCAGGCCCACCTGGCCGTCGCCGTCCTGGTCCAGCAGGCTGCCCAGCAGATCGCCGCCGGGCGCGCCCGTGCGCTGCACCTGGGCGCGCTCCTGGCCCAGCACCTGCCCCAGGCCACCCGCGTCCAGTCCGTCGCTGCGCACCCGTTGCGCCAGGAACGCCATGACGATGGGCGCCAGCATCTGCAGCAGTTGGCCGGCGTTCGCCCCCAGTCCGCTGGCCTGGCCCAGGCCGGCTTCGGCCCTCTCGCGGCCGCCGCCGAAGATATGGCCCAGGATGGCGCCCGCGTCGCCGCCCTGCCCGGCGCCGCCGGCCATGCCGCCGCCCAGCACCGACCCCAGCAGCCCGCCCAGGTCCAGGCCGCCGATGCCCTGCGCCGCAGGGGCCGCGGCGTCCATGTGGTCGCGCTGCAGCGCCCCCAGCAGCGACTGCGCACCCTGCGGCCCCTCGGCGTTGCGCCCCAGGGCGCCCAGCAGCAGCGGCAGGGCCATCTCCACGGCGCTTTGCGTCTGGGCGGTGTCGGTGCCCAGGCGCTGGGCCATCTGCTGCAGCGGCGCCCCCTGCAGGTGCTGCAAAAGCTGCTGGGTCAGCAGCGGGGTCGATGCGGAAGTGGAAGTGTTCATGGCAGGCAACTCCTTCAGGCGGTGGTGCGCGGCCACGGCAGCCGCGTCAGGCGTACATGGTAGGCGCTGCACGGCTTCGCTGCATGACGGTCGCTATCATTTACATAGCTTTAGGTGCTGAACACCCAAGCCCCAAGCGCCGATTTAAAGCGCCAGCAGCTGACCCCCACATCCTGCCGGCGGGGGCTCTGCGGCGCGCGACGCCCTTTGGCAATGCCTTGTAAAGAAGCATGAAGAATCGCTGCTACCACGGCAGCCTTGCCGTCAATGTGCGAAAGTGCAACGCTTGCCTGCAGAGCGGAGCGCCCTGCGACGCCCTTCCAGGCCCCGCTTTCCTGCTCTGCGCCACCCTTTCCAGACCTTGCGCCTTCGCCCCATGATCCACGCGACGACACCCGCGCCCATTGAGCGCCCCGCCCGCGCCCCCCGTCTTTCCGCTTCACCCGCTTTTTCCCCCTCGTGCACCTCTGCGGCTCGTCACGGCGCGCTTGCGCAGCGGCTGGCTGGCCTGGCCCTGGCGTTGGGCCTGGCGGCCTGTGGCGGCAAGGACGCGCCAGCCACCGAGCCACAGGGCCCCGCCGCCGTGGGCGTGGTCACTCTGCAAACGCGCGCGCAGCAACTGGACGCCACCTTGCCCGGCCGCACCCGTGCCTACCTGACCGCCGAGGTGCGCCCCCAGGTCTCGGGCATCGTGCAGCAGCGCCTGTTCACCGAGGGCGCGCTGGTGCGCAAGGGCCAGCCGTTGTACCAGATCGACGACCGCCCGCTGCGCGCCACCGAGGCCAGCGCCGAGGCCACCCTGGCCCGCGCCGAGGCCACGGCGCGCACGCAGGAGGCGAATGCGCGCCGCAATGCCGAACTGGTCAAGATCGACGCCATCAGCCGCCAGGCCTATGACGAAAGCCAGGCCGCGGCCGCGCAGGCCCGCGCCGACGTGGGCGTGGCCCGCGCCAACCTGGAGACGGCGCGCATCAACCTGCGCTACAGCCGCATCGAGGCGCCCATCGCCGGACGCATCAGCCTGTCCAGCGTCACCCCTGGCGCGCTGGTGACGGCCAACCAGGCCAATGCGCTCACCACCATCGTGCAGATGGACCCGATGTACGTGGACTTCACCCAGTCCAGCACCGAGCTGGTACAGCTCAAGCGCGACTGGGAGGCCGGCCGCTATCAGAAGGTGGACGGCAACCAGATGCGCGTGCGCATCCGGCTGGACGACGGCAGCGACTACCCGCACGAAGGCCGGCTGCAGTTCGCGGGCGTGATCGTCAACGACACCACGGGCACGGTGACGCTGCGCGCCGTGGTGCCCAACCCCGACGGCGTGCTCATGCCCGGCATGTACGTGCAGGCGCTGCTGCCCACGGGCCTGGCCAGCGACGCGCTGCTGATCCCGCAGCAGTCCGTGAACCGCGACCTGACGGGCCGCGCCAGCGTGCTGGTGGTCAACGCCGACAACGTGGTCGAGAAACGCCCCGTGGAACTGGCGCGCGCCCTGGGCAACCGCTGGCTGGTGGACAGCGGCCTGCAACCCGGCGAGCGCCTGGTGGTGGATGGCTTTCAACGCATCAAGCCCGGTGACAAGGTGGCACCCCAGGTGGTGGACCTGAACACCAAGAAGGGCCCGGCCGCCGCGGCGCCAGCACCCGCCGCCAGCGCCACCCCCGCGGCGGGCCAGAGCGTGGACATCACCGCCCGCCCCGGCGCATCCCGCTGAGCACGAGGTCAGGCGCACATGGCCCAGTTCTTCATCAACCGCCCCATCTTCGCGTGGGTGCTGTCCATCATCATCATGCTGGCGGGCGGCCTGGCGATCTTCACGCTGCCGCTGGAGCAGTACCCCGACATCGCGCCGCCGCGCGTGACCATCTCCGCGCAGTACACGGGCGCCTCGGCCGAGACCGTGGAAAACTCGGTCACGCAGATCATCGAGCAGCAGCTCAAGGGCATCGACAACATGATCTACATGGGCTCGACGTCGGATGCGTCGGGCCGCTCGGCCACCACCCTCACGTTTGCGCCGGGCACCAACATCGACGTGGCCCAGGTGCAGGTGCAGAACAAGCTGCAGTCGGCCATGAATCGCCTGCCCGATGCCGTGAAGAGCCGGGGCGTGTTCGTCAACAAGGGCGGCCAGGACTACCTGGTCACCTACAGCTTCTTCTCGGGCGACCCGAACATGAGCGCGGTGGACATCGGGGACTACCTGAACTCCAACCTCGTGGACGTGATCGGCCGCCTGGATGGCGTGGGCGACATCCGCGTGTTCGGCACCTTCTACGCCATGCGCCTGTGGATAGACCCGGCCAAGATGGAGAAATTCCAGCTCATGCCGTCGGACCTGATCAGCGCGCTGAACGCGCAGAACGCACAGGTCTCGGCCGGCCAGCTCGGCGCGCTGCCCGCCGTGCCCGACCAGCAGCTCAACGCCACCATCACCGCGCGCACCAAGCTGCAGACGGTGCAGGAGTTCGAGGACATCGTGCTCAAGACCGCCACCGACGGTTCGGTGGTCACGGTGAAGGACGTCGCGCGCGTGGAACTGGGCCCCGACAACCTGTCGGTCAAGGCCAAGCTCAACGGCCGCCCGGGCGCGGGCATGGGCATCGTGCTGGCCGACGGCGCCAACGCCATGGCGGTGTCGGACGCCGTGGCCGCCAAGCTGGCGGAGCTCAAGCCCTACTTCCCCAACCAGATCGACTACTTCGTCAGCTCCGACTCCACGCCCTTCGTGCGCGCCTCGATCCGCGAAGTGGCCACCGCGCTGGGCGAGGCCATGGTGCTGGTGGTGATCGTGATGTTCATCTTCCTGCAGAACTTCCGCGCCACGCTGATCCCTGCGATCGCCGTGCCAGTGGTGCTGCTGGGCACCTTCGGCGTGCTGGCCGCGGCGGGTTACTCGATCAACACGCTGACCATGTTCGCGCTGGTGCTGGCCATCGGCCTGCTGGTGGACGACGCCATCGTGGTGGTGGAGAACGTCGAGCGCGTGATGCACGAGTCGGGTCTCTCGCCCAAAGAGGCCACGCGCCACTCGATGCGCGAGATCACGCCCGCGCTGGTGGGCATCGGCCTCACGCTGTCGGCGGTGTTCGTGCCGATGGCGTTCTTCGGCGGCTCCACGGGGGTGATCTACCGGCAGTTCTCCATCACCATCGTGGCGGCGATGGCGCTGTCGGTGCTGGTGGCGCTCACGCTCACGCCGGCGCTGTGCGCCAGCATCCTCAAGCCGTCCGCCCACCTGGGCAAGGACCCGCAGGTGCGCCGCGGCCTGCTGGGGCTGAACGACCGCTTCTTCCTCTGGTTCAACCGCCACTTCGAGACCAACACGCTGCGCTACCAGCGCGGCGTGGGCTGGATGCTGCACCGCGCCAAGCGCATGCTGCTGATCTTTGCCGCTATCTGCCTGGCCGTGTGGTGGATCATCGGCCGCGTGCCGACGGCCTTCCTGCCCGATGAAGACCAGGGCTACATCCTGGCCAATGTCAACCTGCCCGCTGGAGCCACCGACGCGCGACTGCAGGACGTGCTGGACCAGGTGAATCTGTACTTCAAGGACGTGCCCGAGGTCATCAGCTTCAACCAGGTCTCGGGCCTGAACGGCGACCAGAGCTCGGCGCGCGCATTCATCCGCCTCAAGCCCTGGGACCAGCGGCCGCTGGCCAGCCAGTCCGCGGCGGCCATCGCCCACCGCGCCACCCAGGAGCTGGCCAAGATCCGCGACGCGCGCATCTTCGTGTCGCAACCGCCGGCCGTGCGCGGCCTGGGCTCCAACGCGGGCTTCAACTTCATGCTCAAGGACATCAACGGCCTGGGGCACGAGGCGCTGCTGGCCGCCAAGGACCGGTTCCTGGCCGAGGCGCGCAAGCACCCCGAGCTGACCAACCTGCGCACCACCAACCTGGACGACGCCACCGAGCTGCGCCTGGACATCGACGACCGCAAGGCCGCCGCGCTGGGCCTGAGCTACGACGCCATCAACAGCGTGCTCTCCAGCGGCATGGGCGGCACCTACGTGAACGACTTTCTGAACAACGGCCGCGTCAAGCGCGTCTACATCCAGGGCGACGCGCCGCACCGCATGCTGCCGCAGGACATCGGCAAGTGGACCGTGCGCAACAAGAACGGCGAGATGGTGCCGTTCGGCGCCTTCTCCAAGGCCCACTGGGCTTATGGCTCGCCGCAGCTCATGCGCTACAACGGCGCGCCCGCCTACGAGATGGTGGGCAGCGCCGCGCCGGGCGTCAGCTCGGGCGTGGCCATGAAGATCGTGGAGGACATCCTGAAGGGCCTGCCGCCCGGCATTGCGTACGAATGGACGGGCGCCTCGCTGCAGGAGCGCCAATCCGGCGCGCAGGCGCCGCTGCTGTACGCCATCTCGATCCTGTTCGTGTTCCTGTGCCTGGCCGCGCTGTACGAGAGCTGGACCGTACCCCTGTCGGTGATGCTGGCCGTGCCGCTGGGCGTGCTGGGCGCGCTGCTGGCGACCTGGACGCGGGGCCTGGCCAACGACGTGTACTTCCAGGTCGGCCTGATCACCACGGTGGGCCTGGCCTCCAAGAACGCCATCCTGATCGTCGAGTTTGCCGTGCAGTTGCAGGAACAGGGCCGCAAGCTGCTGGATGCCACGCTGGAAGCCGTGCGCATGCGCCTGCGCCCCATCCTCATGACATCGCTGGCCTTCGGCTTCGGCGTGGTGCCGCTGGCCCTGGGCACGGGCGCCGGCGCAGGCGGGCGCAACGCCATCGGCACGGCCGTGCTGGGCGGCACCGTGGCCTCCACGGTGCTTGGCATCTTCATGGTGCCGGTGTTTTTCCTGCTGATCCGCAGCTGGTTCAAGAGCCGCTCGCGCCAGGAAGACGCGACCCAGCCTGCCCCCATCCATCCGGAGAGTGCCGCATGACGCCCCCCCATCCCTTCACGCCTGTGACCGCCGCCCTGGCCTGCGCCCTGCTGGCCGGCTGCAACTTGGCGCCACGCTACGAAGCGCCGCCGCTGCCCGTGCCGGACACGGTGGCATCGCCCCTGCCCCAGCCACCGACCGCCGGCGCCGTGGCGCTGCCGGACGGCGGCCCCATGGCCTGGCAAGACTTCGTGCAGGACGCCCGCCTGCGCACGGTGGTGGAACAGGCCCTGGCGAACAACCGCGACCTGCGCGTGGCGGTACTGGCCATCGACAAGGCCCGCGCGCAGTACGGCGTGGTGCAGGCCGACCGCTTTCCCACGGTGAACGCGGCCGGCGCGGGCAACCGCAGCCGCACCGCCGACGACCTGACCGCCGCGGGCCGCTCCAACACCACCAGCCAGTACAGCGCCACACTGGGCTTCAGCAGCTACGAGATCGACTTCTTCGGCCGCGTGCGCAACCTGAACGATGCCGCGCTGCAGGAGTTCCTGCGCGTGGCGGAGAACCGCCGCAGCGTGCAGCTCAGCCTGGTGGCCGAGGTGATCGGCGCCTGGCTCACGCTGGACGCCGACGCGCGCCGCCTGCAACTGGCACGCGAGACCCTGCGCACGCGCCAGCAGGCCCTGGAGCTCACGCAGCGCAGCCATGAACTGGGCGCCAGCTCGGGCCTGGTGCTGGCGCAGGCCCAGTCGGCGGCCGACACCGCACGCGTGGATGCGGCCGCCTTCGTCTCGCAGCTGGCGCGCAGCCGCAACGCCCTGGCCCTGCTGGTGGGATCGCCCGTGCCCCCAGCGTTGTTGCCCGCCAGCGTGGCCACCGTGGAAACGGCCATGCCGGTCACGGCCATGGCGGGCCCGGCCACGCCGGCAACCCAGCCCGCTCCCGGCACCGGTACTGCGGACAGTCCTGCCCCCCGGTCCCCCGTCCCCGCGCTGGCCGATCCCGCGGCGCCCGCAACGGCGCTGCTGGCCGTGCCTGCAGACGTTCCGTCCAGCGTGCTGCTGCGCCGCCCCGACGTGCGCGCGGCCGAGCATGCACTGCAGGGCGCCACGGCCAATATCGGCGCGGCACGCGCGGCGTTCTTTCCGTCGATCACGCTCACGGCCTCGGTGGGCACGGCCAGCAATGCGCTGTCGGGCCTGTTCGAGGGCGGCAACGGCACCTGGGCGTTCGCGCCGCAGATCCGCCTGCCGATCTTCGACGCCGGCCGCAACCAGGCCAACCTGCGCGTGGCCGAGGTGACGCGCGACACCGCCGTGGCCCAGTACGAGAAGGCCATCCAGACCGCCTTCGGCGAGGTGGCCGACGCGCTGGCCGAGCGCGCCACGCTCACCGAGCGCCTGCAGGCGCAGGGCTCGCTGGTGCAGGCCACACAGCGCACGCTGCAGCTGTCGGACGCACGCTTTCGCCTCGGTGCGGACAACTACCTCGCCGTGCTGGACGCGCAGCGCACGCTGTATGCCGCACAGCAGGCGCAGATCACGCTGCAATTGGCCGAGCAGGTCAACCGCGTGACGCTCTACAAGGTGCTGGGCGGCGCCTGGACGGCCCCAACACCACCGCCGGCAGGCGGCTCCTGATTCCATCGCTGGCAGCGCTTGAGGGGCAAGCGCTGGACGCTGTTTTTGTTCAATTGCGGTGCATCGGGCGCGCACGCAGGGGCCGTGCCACCGGCACAACATCCCCTACGAGGTCCGGGCGCAATCAGGACGCCAGCGCCCGCACCATCGCGCCGCCACTTGCACCACGGCGGTGCGCAGCCCGCCACGCCCGGCCACGTGCGCGATTGCTCCTGAAACCATAGCTGCTCGCGCTCACCCATCAAGCGCTAGCGGACTATTCAGCCCACCCCATGAGCGCACACCTCTCACCCCGCCGCACCCTGGCACGCCCATTGCATTGAAGCCAGCGCGGCCACGGTAGGCCGCAGCGCGTGCCCTCTCCAACGGCGGAGGCAGGGCTCGCGGGACGAAGGCGTCCCCACCCGCAACCAGGCCCCTGCCCGGTGCGGCGTGCGGACGCCTTTTTTGTTGATGTGGCTGCGCGGGGCATTCCCGCGGGGGAGACGATGGTGAAGCAATCCAGGCTGGTGATGGTGGGCAATGGCATGGCAGGCGTGCGCGCGCTGGAAGAGCTGCTTAAGATCGCGCCCGACCTCTACGACATCACGGTGTTCGGCGCCGAGCCGCACCCCAACTACAACCGCATCCTGCTGTCGCCCGTGCTGGCGGGCGAGCAGACGCTGGAGGAGATCGTCCTCAACGACTGGTCCTGGTATGCGGACCACCACATCACGCTGCACGCGGGGTGCACCGTGACGCATGTGGACCGCACGCGGCGCACCGTGCATGGCGTGGCGCAGGACGGGCGCACCGTCGAGGCGCCCTACGACCGGCTGATCCTCGCCACGGGCTCCAACCCGTTCATGCTGCCCATTCCGGGCCGTGAACTGCCCGGCGTGCTGGCCTACCGCGACATCGCGGACACGCAGGCCATGATCGACGCTGCCGCCAGCTACAAGCACGCCGTGGTCATCGGCGGCGGCCTGCTGGGCCTGGAGGCGGCCAACGGCCTCATGAAGCGCGGCATGCAGGTCACCGTGGTGCATGCGGGCGAGTGGCTCATGGAGCGCCAGCTTGACGACGTGGCGGGCAAGCTGCTGCAGCAGTCGCTGGCCGAGCGCGGCATGCAGTTCCTCATGCAGGCCCAAACGCAGGAACTGGTGGCCGGCGGCGACGGCCGCGTGGCCGCGGTACGCTTCAAGGACGGCAGCGAGGTGCCCGCCCAGCTCGTGGTGATGGCCGTGGGCATCCGCCCCAACACGGCCCTGGCCGAGCAGATGCACCTGCACGTCAACCGCGGCATCGTCGTCAGCGACACGCTGCAGACCGTGACCGACCCGCGCATCTACGCCGTGGGCGAATGCGCGGCGCACCGCGGCATCGCCTACGGGCTGGTGGCGCCGTTGTTCGAGCAGGGCAAGGTGCTGGCCAACCACCTGGCGGAATGGGGTATCGGGCGCTACCAGGGCTCGCTCACCTCCACCAAGCTCAAGGTCACGGGCATCGACCTGTTTTCCGCCGGCGACTTCCAGGGCGGCGAGGGCACGGAGGAGATCGTGCTCAGCGACCCGCATGCCGAGGGCGGCGGTGTGTACAAGAAGCTGGTGCTCAAGGACGACCGGCTCGTGGGCGCCTGCCTCTATGGCGACACGGTGGATGGCAGCTGGTACTTCAAGCTGCTGCGTGACGGCCGCAGCGTGGCCGACATCCGCGACCGGCTCATGTTCGGCGAATCGCACCTGGGCGACGCGGGCCATCAGGGCCAGAACAAGGCCGCCGCCATGGCCGACAGCGACGAGGTGTGCGGCTGCAACGGCGTGACCAAGGGCCAGATCTGCAAGGCCATCAAGGACAAGGGCCTGTTCACGCTGGACGAGGTGCGCAAGCACACCAAGGCCAGCGCCAGCTGCGGCTCGTGCACCGGGCTGGTGGAGCAGATCCTCATGGCCACCGCGGGCGGCGACTATTCCGCCACGCCCAAGACCAAGCCCGTGTGCGCCTGCACCGACCACGGCCACCAGGCCGTGCGCGAAGCCATCCGCACACACCGGCTGCTGACCGTAGACAGCGTGTTTCGCTTCCTGGAGTGGAAGACGCCCAATGGCTGCGCCACCTGCCGCCCGGCCGTGAACTACTACCTCATCAGCACTTGGCCCAAGGAGGCGCGGGACGATCCGCAAAGCCGCTTCATCAACGAGCGCAGCCACGCCAACATCCAGAAAGATGGCACCTACAGCGTGGTGCCGCGCATGTGGGGCGGCGAGACCAGTGCCGCCGAACTGCGCCGCATCGCCGACGTGGTGGACAAGTACCAGATCCCCACGGTGAAGGTCACGGGCGGCCAGCGCATCGACCTGCTGGGCGTGAAGAAGGAAGACCTGGTCAACGTCTGGCGCGACATCGGCATGCCCTGCGGCCACGCCTACGCCAAGGCACTGCGCACCGTGAAGACCTGCGTGGGCAGCGAGTGGTGCCGCATGGGCACGCAGGACAGCACGCAGCTCGGCAAGGACCTGGAGCACGCCTTCGTGGGCATGTACGCGCCGCACAAGGTCAAGTTCGCCGTCAGCGGCTGCCCGCGCAACTGCGCCGAGAGCGGGATCAAGGACGTGGGGATCATCGGCGTGGACTCGGGCTGGGAGATGTACGTGGCCGGCAACGGCGGCATCAAGACCGAGGTGGCGCAGTTCTTCACCAAGCTCAAGACCGCCGAGGAGGTGCTGGAGTACACGGGCGCCTTCATGCAGCTGTACCGCCTGGAGGGCTGGTACCTGGAGCGCACGGTGCATTTCGTCGCCCGCGTGGGACTGGACTACGTCAAGCGCCGCGTACTCCAAGATGCCCCCGGCCGCCAGGCGCTGTGGCGCGAGCTGCAGGACGCGCTGGCGGGCGAGCCCGACCCGTGGTTCGAGTTCGAGCCGGCTGCGGTGGACCGGCGCCAGTTCATCCCGATCACGCCGATCCCCGCATGAACGTTGGCATGAGTTTCAGTCAAAAGTGCCTGTCACGCCCTGCCAGCAAGCGCCAACAGCTCCTAAAGGAATAGCTATGACCACCTGGACCCCGATCTGCTCCCTGGACGACATCCCCGTGCTCGGCGCGCGCCGTGTGGCCCGCCCGCACGGCATGGACGTGGCCGTCTTCCGCAACGACGCCGGCGGCGTGTTCGCCCTGCTCGACCGCTGCCCCCACAAGGGCGGCCCCTTGAGCCAGGGCATCGTCTTCGGCAACAGCGTGGCCTGCCCGCTGCACAACTGGACCATCGGCCTGTGCGACGGCCAGGCCGCCGCCCCCGACGAAGGCTGCACGCCGCGCTTTCAGGTCAAGGTGGAAGCGGGCACCGTCTACCTGGACGCCCAGGAGCTGGCCCACCACGCCCTGGACCTGCAACGCCCGGTGGCCGGCCCCGCGCTGCGCTGCAAGGCTACCGCATAGCCCCAGGCCGAGCGCAGCGATGGCCCGAGTGGCTGCCCGGTTTGCGGGTTCCCTTCTGGCCGTGTCGAGAAGCGCAGGTGTGGGCGGATCAGGGCTCGCGATGGTCTGAGCGCCGCAGGCGTGAGTTCGAGCAAGACCCCGCCCGCGCCGAGCATCACAGGTTGCCCGTAGCGCAGCGAAGGGTCACGGACAGCAGGGTCGCCTTTCTTTTGGGTCCTTTTCTTTGGCGAAGCCAAGAAAGGTACCTCGCCCGCCGGGGCGAGTCCCGGCCAGCGGCATCAAAAAATACAGCTACCCGCACCCATCCACCAAGCCCTAGAGCCCCCAAACCCCAAGAAATCACGCCATGAAAGAAACCCCCTCCACCTGCCCCTACTGCGGCGTAGGCTGCGGCGTGATCATCCAGTCCGACGGCGACACCATCACCGGCGTGCGCGGCGACCCCCACCACCCCGCCAACTTCGGCCGCCTGTGCACCAAGGGCAGCACCCTGCACCTCACCGCCAGCCGGCCCGTCACACTGCAGACCCGGCTGCTGCAACCCCAGCTGCGCCCGCAGCGCGGCCAGGCAGCGCACCCCATCGACTGGGACGCGGCTCTCGACACCGCGGCGCAGCGCTTCGCCGCCACCATCGACCGCCACGGCCCCGACGCGGTGGGCTTCTATCTGAGCGGCCAGTTGCTCACCGAGGACTACTACGTCTTCAACAAGCTGGCCAAGGGCCTGATCGGCACCAACAACATCGACACCAACTCGCGCCTGTGCATGAGCAGCGCCGTGGCCGGCTACAAGGCCACGCTGGGCGCCGACGCGCCGCCCGCCTGCTACGACGACCTGGCCCACGCGCAGTGCCTGTTCATCGCCGGCAGCAACACGGCCTGGGCGCACCCCATCGTGTTTCGCCGCATCGAGGACGCGCGCGCCGCCAACCCGGCCATGAAGATCATCGTGGCCGATCCGCGCCGCACCGACACCGCGGCCATGGCCGATCTGTTCCTGCCCCTGCTGCCGGGAAGCGACGTGATGCTGTTCAACGCCATGCTGCACGTGATGCTGCGCGAGGGCTGGGTGGACCAGGGCTACATCGCGCGGCACACCAGCGGCTTCGCCGATCTGCAGGCCGTGGTGCAGGACTGCACGCCCGAGCGCGCCGCTGCCGTCTGCGGCCTGCCGCCGCAGGACATTGCCACCGCAGCGCGCTGGTTCGCCGGCGTGGAGGGCATAGCGGAGGGTGGGCCGCGCCTGCCCACGCTGAGCCTGTACTGCCAGGGCCTGAACCAGAGCACCAGCGGCACGGCCAAGAACGCCGCGCTGATCCACCTGCACCTGGCCTGCGGGCAGATCGGCCAACCGGGCGCCGGCCCCTTCAGCCTGACGGGCCAGCCCAACGCCATGGGCGGACGCGAGGTGGGGGGCCTGGCCAACCTGCTGCCCGCGCACCGCGACATGGCTAACCCCGACCACCGCGCCGAAGTGGCCCGGCTGTGGGGCGTGGAGTCGGTGCCCGCGCGGCCCGGCAAGACGGCGGTGGAGATGTTCCAGGCCGCGGCCGACGGCGAGATCAAGGCGCTGTGGATCGCCTGCACCAACCCCGCGCAGAGCCTGCCCGACCAGACCACCGTGCGCCGCGCCCTGCAGCGCGCCGAGTTTGTGGTGGTGCAAGAGGCCTTCGCCACCACCGCCACCGCGCAGTACGCCGACTTGCTGCTGCCCGCCACCACCTGGGGCGAAAAGACCGGCACCGTCACCAACAGCGAGCGCCGCATCAGCCGCGTGCGCGCGGCAGTGGCCGCACCCGGCGGTGCGCGGCACGACTGGCAGATCGCGCTGGCGCTGGCGCAGCGGCTGGAGAGGCACCTGCGCCCCGGCCAGCCCACGCTATTCCCCTACACCGGCGACACCGCCCAGGCCTGCGCCGAGGCCATTTGGAACGAACACCGCGAGACCACGCGCGGGCGCGACCTGGACATCACCGGCCTGACCTGGGCCGCGCTGGAGGCCGACGGGCCGCAGCAGTGGCCCTACCCGAGCGGCGCCCGCACGGGCCGCGCGCGCCTGTATGCGGACGGCGTCTTTCCCACACCCGACGGGCGTGCGCGCTTCGTCCCCACGGCCTGGCAGCCCCTGGCCGAGCCGTCCAGCGCGCGCTACCCGTTCAGCCTGACCACGGGACGCCTGCGCGACCAGTGGCACGGCATGAGCCGCACCGGCACGCTGGGGCGGCTGTTCGGCCACGCGTCCGAGCCCGCGCTGCAGATGCACCCGCAGGACCTCCAGCGCCTGCAGCTGGTCGCTGGCGACCTGGCGCATGTGACCAGCGCGCGCGGCTCCATCATCGCGCCCGTGCAGGCCGACGACACACTGGCACCGGGGCAGGTTTTCATGGCCATGCACTGGGGCGGCGAATACCTGGGCGGGCGCTCCAGCACGGGCCGGCCGCTGGCGGGCGTGAACGCGCTCACCACGCCGGCCTTCTGCCCTGGCTCCAAACAGCCGGAGCTCAAGCACGCGGCGGTGAAGGTGCTCAAGGCCGAGCTGCCCTGGACGCTGCTGGCCATGGCCTGGCTGCCCGAAGATGAAGCCCTGGCCGCGCGCGAGGCGCTGGCCGCGCTGATGCCCGAACTACCCTTCGCCCACTGCGTGCCCTTCAGCGGCGCCGCGCCGACGGCAGGTCCCGCGCGCACGGGCGTTCTGCTGCGCGGTGCCGCGCACGAGGCGCCGCCACCGGCCCTGCTCGCGCGCATCGAGCACCTGCTGCACCTGGACGGGCCTGGCACGCTGCGCTATGCCGACCGCCGCCGCGCCCAGCACCGCGCCGCGCGCCTGCAGCGCCAGGCCGATGGCCGCACCACTTTGGACGCACTGCTGCTGGCCGGCAATGGCAGCGCTGGCGGCTGGCTGCGCACGCTGCTGCAGGAAGAACTGCCCGTGCAGACCTATGGCCGGTTGCTGCTGCTGCCCACCCAACAGCCGCCCGTGGCCGTGGCCGCACGCGGCAAGCGGGTGTGCGTCTGCCTGAACGTGACCGATACCGACATCACCGAGCGCCTGGGCCAGTGCCAGGGCAGCCCGGCCGAGCGCCTGGCGCAGTTGCAGGGCGCGCTGCGCTGCGGCACGCAATGCGGCTCCTGCGTACCCGAGCTCAAGCGCATGGTGCAGGCGGCGGTCGCGGGCATAGGCACCACTGCGGTGCAGGCAGCGTGACGCGGCACGCAATCCGCCGCACGCATATAACAGGCGGTTATCAGACATGCCGCAGAATGGACACCACTCGTCCCACCCGCCAGCCAATACCCCATGGGCATCAGCCACTACATCAAGGAAATCGGCCGCGGCGCACGCGGCGCCAAGGCACTGGACCGCGCGCAAGCCGCCGACCTGTTCGGGCAAGTGCTCGACGGCCAGGTGACCGATCTGGAGATCGGCGCCTTCTGCGTGGCCATGCGCATCAAGGGCGAGACCGCCGAGGAAATGTGCGGCCTGCTGGACGCGGTGCATGCGCGCATCGCCGCCATACCGGCCTGTGCGAACGGGCAGCCGCTCATCGTGCTGCCCAGCTACAACGGCGCGCGCAAGCTGCCCGTGCTCACGCCGCTGCTGGCGCTGCTGCTGGCGCGCGAAGGCCTGCCCGTGCTGCTGCACGGCATGCGCACCGAGGCGCGCCGCGTTCTGGCATCAGATGTGCTTGAAGCGCTGGATATACCTGCGCTAACAGCTCCTCAATCCATAGCACCCGGCAGCGTGGCGCACATCGGCACCGCGGTGCTGCTGCCCGGGCTGGCGCGCCTGCTGGCGGTGCGCGAGGTGATCGGCCTGCGCACACCGGGGCACAGCGTGGCCAAGCTGATGAACCCCTGCGCCGGCCCGGCGCTGGTGGTGAGCAGCTTCACCCACCCCGAATATTTCGACATCCTGAGCGGCACCTTTGCCACGCTGGGCGCGCACGCGTTGCTGTCGCGCGGGCTGGAGGGCGAGGTGGCGGCCGACCCGCGCCGCACGCCGCGCTACGACGCCTTCATTGGCGGCACGCACCAACTGCTGCAAGACCAGCAGCCCGGCACGGCCGCCGAAGTGCCCGGTCTGCCGACCGAGATCGACGTGGCCACCACCGCCGCCTATACCCGGCGCGTGCTGGCGGGCGACGCGCCCGTGCCCCCTGCCCTGCGCCAGCAGGTGGAACATATCTTGCACTTGAGCCGTCAAATCACTGCACAGGCCTCGTCATGACCACACCTTCTCTTCCAGCCCATGCAGGCAGCTGCACCCTGGTGGGCGCCGGCCCCGGCGACCCCGAGCTGCTCACCCTCAAGGCGGTGAAGGCCATCCAGGCCGCCACCGTGCTGCTGGTGGACGACCTGGTGAGCGACGCCATCGTCGCCCTGGCCCGCCCCGGCGCCCGCGTCGTGCATGTGGGCAAGCGCGGCGGCTGCAAGAGCACGCCCCAGGCGTTCATCGAAAAGCTCATGCTCACCGCCGTGCAGGAGGGCGAGACCGTGGTGCGCCTGAAGGGCGGCGATCCGTTCATCTTTGGGCGGGGCGGCGAAGAAGTGGAGCACCTGCGCGCGGCGGGCGTGCCGGTGCAGGTGGTCAATGGCATCACCGCCGGCCTGGCGGGCATGACGCAGCTGGGCGCGCCGCTCACCCACCGCGAACATGCGCACGGCGTGGTCTTCATCACGGGCCACAACAAGCCTGGGAACCAAGGCACCGACTGGCGCCAGCTGGCCGCCACCGCGCGCGATGCACGCCTGACCCTGGTGATCTACATGGGTGTGACCGGCTGCGCCCACATCCAGGAAGAACTGCTCACCGGCCTGCCTGCGCACACGCCGGCGGTGGTGATCCAGCATGTGAGCCTGCCGCAGCAGCGCCACGCGGTGACCACGCTGGGCCAGTTGCAGTCCACCATCACCCGCGAGGGGCTGGCCAGCCCCTCGGTGATCGTGATCGGCGACGTGGTACGCGGCATCCAGGCCGTGGCGCACGGCGAAGATGCAGCCGCCCCGGTAGCAGGCACGCGCAGCCGGGCGGTGTGACGGCTCAGCCGGCGGCGCTGGCCTGCGCCGCCTGGCGGATCTGCGCGAAGCGCTCGGCCTGTTCCTTGCGCAGGGCCTTGCGCAGCAGCGCGGCCTCCCAGCGGCGGCGCTCGTCGTAGCTGGTGGGGGCCAGCGGCGGCACGGGGGTGGGTTTGCCCGCATCGTCCACTGCCACCATCGAGAAGAAACAGCTGTTCACATGCCGCACCACCTGGGTGCGGATGTTCTCGGCCACCACCTTGATGCCGATCTCCATGGACGACGTGCCCGTGTGGTTGACGCTGGCCAGGAAGGTCACCAGTTCGCCCACGTGGATGGGCTGCAGGAACATCACCTGGTCCACGCTCAGCGTGACCACGTAGCTGCCCGAATAGCGGCTGGCGCAGGCATAGGCCACCTGGTCCAGCAGCTTGAGGATGGCGCCGCCGTGGACGTTGCCGGAGAAGTTGGCCATGTCGGGCGACATGAGCACGGTCATGCTGAGTTGGTGCGCGGGAAGGTGCATGGCGGTATTAGAGCGTGTTTACGCCGACCGTGCGGGGCCGGAGCACGTGCCTTCACCCGCCACGCCCCGTGTCACACCCGCGTCACGGTTTCTTGGTTTCCCCCAGTGGGCGCGTGCGCCGGCGTTCCTAGCATGGCCCCTGCGCTGCCCATGGCGGTGCAGCGCCAGCCCAATACAAAAAGCAGGGAGCTCTCATGACCACGCCGTTCATCGTCCACCCTTGTGCGCCGCGCAGGCGGCTGCTGCAGTCGCTGTGCGCGAGTGCCTGTGCGCTCGCGTGGCCGGCGCTGGCCCAGCAGCGCTCGGCAGACGCCAAGGCAGCCATCCTCATCGGGCGCTCCTCGGCCCTGTCGGGCCCCATGGCGCCGTTCCTCACGCCGGTGCACGAGGGGCAGGAGGCCGCCCTGGCGGACTTCAACGAGGCCGGCGGCGTCGCAGGGCGCAAGGTGCAGCTCGTGTCCCTGGACGACAAGTTCGACGCCGCGCTCGCCCTGGACAACGCCCGCAGACTCGTGCAGGACAGCGGCGTGGTCGCGCTGTTCGGCCAGGCCGGCACCTCGCAGGTGCTGGCGCTGCTGCCCTACCTGGCGCAGGCGCGCACGCCGCTGGTGGCCGTCTACACCGGCAGCCCCGCGGTGCACGGCGCGCGCAGCCCCTACCTGTTCACCACCAGCGCCAGCTACGCGGACGAGCTGGTGAAGATCGTGCGCAACCTCGTGGCCATTCAGACCACGCGCATCGGCGTCGCCTACGAGAACAACGACTTCGGCAAGCTCGCGCTGCCCTTGGTCGAGAAGGCCATCACGGCCGAGGGCGGCACCTTCGTGGGCGCCCATGCCATGCACAGCAGCGGCCAGGACGCCGAGGCCGCCGCCAAGGCCCTGGCGGCCCTGCGGCCGCAAGCCGTGGTGATGATTGCCGCGGGCCCACCCGTGGTGGCCTACGTGCGCGCCAACAAGGCGCACCTCGGCGTGCCGGTGTACACGCTGTCGCTGGGCGCGGGTGCGCAGGTCATCCGCGCGCTGGGCAGTGACGCGCGCGGGCTGGCCGTGGCGCGCACCACGCCGCCGCCCACGCGGCTGACCACCGCCGTGGCGCGCGAGTTCCAGGCGTCCATGAAGCGCCACGGCCACCCCGTGGACTACGACCGTTTCAGGGGCTACCTGGACGCGCGCATCCTCATTGAAGGCCTGCGCGCCGCGGGCCCTTCGGTGACGGGGGCGTCGCTGGCCGCGACCCTGGAAGGGCTGCACAAGGTGGACCTGGGCGGCTACACCTACCAGTACAGTGCGCAGAATCGCAATGGCTCCAGCTATGTGGACATTGCCGTGATTGGGCCCGACGGCAACTACATGCACTGAACTGCCTGCACTGCACGGCCTCGGAGCCCGTACGCGACAATCGGCGGCTTTGCCCGCCAGGTTGCTGCCCGTGTCCACACCCTTCTTTGATGCCGTCATCATCGGCGCCGGCGCCGCCGGCCTGTTCTGCGCCGCCCAGGCGGGCCAGCGCGGGCTCAAGGTGCTGCTCGTCGACCATGCGGACAAGGTGGCCGAGAAGGTCCGCATCTCGGGCGGTGGGCGCTGCAACTTCACCAACCGCGACCTGGACGTGCGCGCGCCGCACAAGCACTTCGTGGGGCAGAACGCGCAGTTCTGCCGCTCCGCGCTGTCGCGCTACACGCCGGCGGACTTCATCGCGCTGGTGGAGCGCCACGGCATCGCCTACCACGAGAAGCACAAGGGCCAGCTGTTTGCCGACCGCTCGGCCGAGGACATCATCGCCATGCTGCTGGCCGAATGCGCCCAGGGGCGCGTGGAGCGCTGGCAGCCCTGCGGCGTCAAGAATGTGGTCTTTTTGGCCGATGAGGCAGGCGGCACAAGCGCTGGCAGCTATCAAATCGATACCGATCGCGGTCCGGTGCAAGCGCGCAGCCTGGTGGTGGCGACGGGCGGGCTGTCCATCCCCAAGATCGGTGCCACGGACTTCGGCTACCGGCTGGCGCAGCAGTTCGGACTGCCGCTGGCGGCGCAGCGCCCCGGCCTGGTGCCGCTGACCTTCGACGGCCAGGCCTGGGCGCCCTACGCGCAGCTCGCCGGGCTGGCACTGGCGGTGGAGATCAGCACCGGCGCCAAGAAGGAACGCATGGCCTTCGTGGAAGACCTGCTGTTCACGCACCGCGGGCTGTCGGGCCCGGCCGTGCTGCAGATCTCCAGCTACTGGCAGCCGGGCACGCCGCTGACCATCAACCTCGCCCCGGGCGTGGACCTGCCGGCCGCACTGGCCCAGGCCAAGGTGCGCTCGCGCAAGCTGATCGCCAACGAACTGGCCGCGCTCGTGCCCAGCCGTCTGGCCGACGCCTGGGCCAGCCAGAGCGCGGACTGGCAGCGCCCCATCAACGAAGCCGCGGACAAGGCCCTGGCGCGGTTGGCCGAGCGGCTGGCGCGCTGGGAGCTCACCCCCACGGGCACCGAAGGCTACAAGAAGGCCGAGGTGACGCTGGGCGGCGTGGACACGCGCGCCCTGTCGCAGCAGACCATGGAATGCAAGGCCCAGCCGGGCCTGTACTTTATCGGCGAGGTGGTAGACATCACCGGCTGGCTGGGCGGCTACAACTTCCAATGGGCCTGGGCCAGCGCCCACGCCTGCGCCCAGGCTCTGCCGCTCCACTGAACGCCCTCCGTCTCTAGGGGCCGTCTGCGCGCGAACTTCTGGCCGATTTTTAATATTCATGTAAAATGAATCTTAAGAAAACCGCCCTGCCAAAGGCCCGCCATGTCCCTGCCCCCGCTCGTCTCCGCCTCCCGCCCGGCCCAGTCCGCCGCTCCGCTGCAAGGCTGGCCTTTGCTGCGACTGGGGTTTCGGCCCTTCTACCTGGGCACGGCCCTGCTGGCCTGTCTGGCGGTGCCGCTGTGGATAGCGATCTTTCTGGGCCGCATCCAGGTGCCGTTGCCGATGTCACCTTTGCTGTGGCACGCGCACGAGATGCTGTTCGGCTTCGCCGCAGGCGTGGTGGTGGGCTTTCTGCTCACCGCCGTCAAGGCCTGGACCGGCCTGGAGACGGCCCGTGGTCCGCTGCTGGGCGCGCTGGCCCTGCTGTGGCTGGCCGCGCGGCTGGCTTCGCTGGTGGCGCCCTACGCCGTCTATGCCACGCTGGACATGCTGCTGCTGCCGGCCGTGGCCGCCGTGCTGCTGCGCGTGCTGATCAAGGCCGGCAACAACCGCAACATTCCGCTGATCTGCCTGTTGCTGCTGATGGCTGCGGCCAACCTGGTGTTCCATCTTTCGGTGCTGGGCATCGTGGCGGTGCCAGCCGTGAGCGCGCTGTATGCCGAGCTGGCGCTGATCCTCATGGTGGTGAGCGTGATCACCGGCCGCGTGGTGCCCATGTTCACGCGCAACGTGACGCCCGGCCTGGTCATCAACATGCCGCGCAAGTTCGAGCTGTCGCTGCTGGCCGTCACGGCCGTGGCGCTGGCGCTGTGGGTGTTCGCAGCGCCCGCGCCGGTGGTGCTGGTGGCCAGCCTCGCGGCGGGCGTGATGCATGCGGTGCGGCTGTGGAAGTGGCATCCGCAGGTCACGTTCAAGCGCCCCATCCTCTGGATCCTGCACGCTTCGTACGCATGGCTGCCCCTGGGCTTCGTGCTGCTGGCGCTGGCGCAACTGGGCTGGGTCGTACCGTCGCTGGCCGTGCATGCCTTTGCCGTGGGCGTGATCGGCGGGCTGATCATCGGCATGGTCACGCGCACCGCGCGCGGCCATACGGGCCGGCCGCTGCAGCCCTCGCGCGGCGAGGTGGTGGCCTATGCCCTGGTGATGCTGGCCGCCGTGCTGCGCGTGCTGGTGCCCGCCGTGCAACCCGCGTGGTACGCCTATGCGCTGGAAGGCGCCGCCTGCCTGTGGGCCATCGCCTTCGCGATCTACCTCGTGATCTACACACCCTGGCTGATGCGCACCCGTCTGGACGGCAAGGACGGCTGATGCCGGCCCATGCCTCACAACTGCTCCCTCCCCCCTTTTTTTACACACACCCGAAAGGTTGAACCATGAGCAACACCGTTTCCGTGATCGACGTACGCACCATCGCTCCTTATGAGCGCCATGCGCAAATCTTTGGCCGCCTGGACGCGCTGGGCGCGGGCGAGTCGCTGCAGATCGTGAACGACCACGACCCCGTGCCGCTGCGCATGCAACTGGAAGGCCGTGCACCCGGCCAGTTCCAGTGGGCGTACCTGGAGGCAGGCCCCCGCCAGTGGCAGATCGAAATCACCAAACTGGCATCCAAGACCCAGGCCGCCGCAGAGGCTGAAGACTCCTGCTGCTCGGGCGGTGCTTGCTGCGGCTGATCGGCAAAGCCACTCAACCAAAGCAAAAGGGGCAGGTATCACCTGCCCCTTTTTGATCGTCCCTGCTTCACAGCCCCAGCGCCAACTGCGCCTCCTCGCTCATCATGGAGCGGTCCCAGGGCGGGTCAAACACCAGATTCACCGTGATCTCGCCCACGCGCGGCAGGGCCAGCAGCTTGTCGCACACCTCGTCGGCAATCGCTTCGCCCATGCCGCAGCCGGGGGCGGTGAGCGTCATGTCCACCAGCGCGCGCACCTTGTGGGCATCGTCGGGCAAGGGCTCGAAAGCCAGCCGGTACACCAGGCCCAGGTCCACGATGTTCACCGGGATCTCCGGGTCGTAGCAGGTGCGCAGCGTCTCCCACACCAGCGGCTCCAGTTCCTCGATGGGCAGGTCCGCGGGCGCAGTGATGGTCTCGGGCGGCGTCTTGCCGATGGCGTCGGCATCCACGCCCTTCAGCCGCATGAGCTGGCCTTCGACCAGCAGCGTGAAGGACGAACCCAGCGCCTGCGTGATCTGCGCCAGTTGCCCGGCCTCCAGTTCGATCGGCTCACCGCTGGGAATTGCCTCCACGGTCACGCTGCGGCGCACCAGCACATCCTCGCGATGGCGGCGGTAGGTCATGCTCTTTCCTCCTCGGTACTCACACTCTGGCCGTTGCCGTTGTCGGCAATCGCATGCATCAGCGCATGCCAGCCCAGCAGGGCGCACTTGATGCGGCTGGGGTACTGGCGCACGCCGGCCAGGCTGACCAGCTTGCCCAGCGGGGCATCCTCAGGCGCCTCCTCTCCCGTCAGCACCGCACGAAAGTGCTGCTGCAGCGCCTGCGCGGCGGCAACCTCCTTGCCCTTCACGGCCTCGGTCATCATCGAGGTAGAGGCCATGCAGATCGCGCACCCCTGGCCGGTGAAGCGGATGTCCTGCACGCGCCCTTGCTGCAGCTGCAGCTCCACGGCAATGCGGTCGCCACACGACGGGTTGGTGCCCTGCGCCTGGTGCGTGGGCTGCGGCAGATGGCCGAAGTTGCGCGGTGCGCGCTTGTGCTCCAGCACCACTTCCTGGTACAGCTCGTTCTCGGCGTTGCCGGTAAATCCAGTCATCGCATGACCTCCAGCGCCTGGGCCACGCCGGCGATCAAGCGCTCGACCTCCTCATGGCTGTTGTACAGCGCGAACGATGCGCGCGTGGTCGGCCCCAGCCCCAGGTGCTCCTGCAGCGGCTGGGCGCAGTGGTGGCCCGTGCGCACGGCGATGCCGCGCTCGTCCAGCAGCGTGCCGATGTCGTGCGGGTGCACGTCGCGCGCCACGAACGACACCAGCGACGCCTGCGTGGCATGCGGGGCGAGCACCGTCACCCCCTCCAACGCCGACAAGCCCGCCAGCGCCTGCGCGCGCAGGGCCTGCACGTGCAGGTCAATGGCCTCTCGGCCGATACCATCGATGAAGCGCGCCGCCGCCGCCAGGCCAACGGCCCCGGCCACGTTGGGCGTGCCGCCTTCCAGCCGCGCGGGCAGCGCCGCATAGCCCGCAGCGGTGTAGCTCACCCACTCCACCATGTCACCCCCCAGGCGCAGCGGGTACAACCACTCCAGCGCGTCGCGCCGGCCGGCCAATGCCCCGGTGCCCATGGGCCCGTACATCTTGTGGCCGGAGAAGGCCATGAAGTCCGCCTCCAGTTCCGCCAGCGCGGGCATGGCATGGCCCACCGCCTGCGCGGCATCCAGCACCGTGAGGGCGCCGGCCGCGCGTGCCATGGCCAGCAGTGCCTCATACGGAGGACGCTCGCCCGTGGCATTGGCGCACGCCGTGAGTGCCAGCACACGGGTGTTGGGTGTGAGCAATGGCGTCAGATCGGCCTCATGCACGCGCCCCTGAGCGTCGGGCTGGAGAACGACCAGTTCCGACCCGCTCATGCGCGCGGCCTGCTGCCAGGGCACCAGGTTGGCATGGTGCTCCAGCCCGCTCACGATGATGCGGTCGCCGGGGCGCAGCCAGGCCTTGCCCGGCCCCGCTGCCCACAACCCTTGGGCGACGAGGTTCAGCGCCTCGGTCGTGCCGCTGGTGAAGACCAGTTCATGCTGCGTGCCCGCGCCGATGAAGCGCTTGAGCGTGGCACGCGCCTCTTCAAAAGCGTCGGTGGCGCGCTGGCTCAGCGTGTGCACGCCGCGGTGAATGTTGGCGCGGTCCTGGCGTTCGAAGCGCTGCATGGCTTCCTGCACCGCCAGCGGCATCTGCGTGGTGGCGGCGTTGTCCAGATAGGCCAGGGGCTGGCCGTGGATGCGCTGCGCCAGCACCGGAAACTGCGCGCGCAGTGCCTGCACCGGCAGGCCGCCGGTGTGCAACAAAGGATGTGGTTTACCCATGGTGTGCCTCCTCGGCTGTGGGCTGCAGCCGGGCGATCGCACCGGCCAGCCAGCCGCTCTGCAGCCACTGCGCCAGCATGCCGTCCCCCTCGGCCCCCAGGCATCGATCAAGCAACGCTTGGGCCATGCCTTCGATGATGAGCGCGCGCGCAGCCGCGTCATCCAACCCGCGCTGGCGGGCGTAGAACAGCGCATCCTCGGGCAACGCGCCCCAGGTAGCGCCGTGCGCGGCCTGCACGTTGTCGTGCAGGATCTCCAGGTGCGGGCGCAGGATCAAACGTGGCTGGCCCGCCAGCGGCACCCCGGCCAGGCGCTGGCGCACATCGGCCCCGTCACTGCCGGGCGCGATGCGCGTATAGGCATTCGCCACCGCGTGGGCGCGGCCCTGGGCCAGGGCCAGGGTCTCGACCTGGCTCACGGCCTGAGCAGCTTGCAGGTCGGTGTACGTCTGCTGGTCCAGCTTGCCGTCCGCCAACAGCAGCAACGCGGCCTGCCGCGCGCTGGCGCCCGCGCCCTGCAGCGTGATGTGGCTGCGTTGCAGGTGGTAGCTGGCGCCCGTGGCAACCAGCGCCTGGGCATAAGCGGCACCTGCCGCCACATGGACCTGCAGGTGGTGCGCCACGCGGTCGTCGGCCAACGGCGCAGCGACGCGCAGGTGTTGCAGCTGTGCCCCCTGCGCCAGACGGATGTGGGCGTGCAGGTTTTGCGCCACGGTCGACAGACCGTCTGCGGCAGGCCGCTCATGGGTTTCGATCAGAACGCACTGCACGCCGGCTTCCACGTCCAGCACCAGCAAGGGCGCCTCGGCCGCGGCGCCGGGCTGGTGGTGCAGCTCCAGGCACACAGGCTCGCGCTCACGGCCCGGCGTGGCGGCCACGCGCAGGCGCAGGCCCCGGCGGCACAGGGCGCGGTGCGCCCAGGCGAAGGGGGCGGCGGCCCCATCCCCACTGCCGGACTCTGGCGACGGCAGGCCTGCCATCAACTCGGCGCGCTGCGCCGGGTCCAGGGCGTCCAGCCAACGCGCGTGGACGCTGGTGGCCGCCTGTGCGTGGGGCAGGCGCAGCGTCCAGCCCGCACCCGCGGGCAACGAGGGCTCATCGACGACCCCGGCCTGCGTTCCCAGCCAGTCCTGCAGCGCGGGTGGGGGCAGGTGGTGAAAGGCTTCGCTGCGCCGGGCAATCCAGCCCTGCGTCTGCAGGCGCTCGCGCGCGGCGTGCATGTCGGCTTGTGCGCTGTTCATGGTGTCATGCCTCCGCCGTGGCAGGTTGGCGCGCAAAGCCCGTGCGGGCGATGCGCCGCGCCAGCTCCACGTCGCCCGTCTCGGCGATACGGCCCTGGTCCAGGCGCAGCACGGTGTCGGGCTGCAGCTGCTCGATCAGGTGCAGGTAGTGCGATACGACGATGAAGGCCGTGCCCTGTTCGCGCAGTTTCTGCACCAACGCGACCACGGCGCGCACGCCGTCCACGTCCATGCCCGAGTCGATTTCGTCCAGCAGCGCCAGGCGCGGTTGCAGCAGGGCCAGCTGCAGCAGTTCATTGCGCTTGCGCTCGCCGCCGGAAAAACCTTCGTTCACCGGGCGGCCCAGCATGGCCTGGGGCAACCCCAGTTCGTGGGCGGCCTGCTTGGCGCTGGCCAGGAAGTCGAACGCGTCCAGTGGCTGCTGGCCGCGCGCCTCGTGCACGGCATTCAGCGCGGTGCGGATGAACAGATTGTTCTTCACGCCGGGCACATCGGGCGGCGACTGGAAGGACACGAACAGCCCCGCGCGGGCGCGCTCATGCGCGGGCAGCTGCAGCAGGTCCTGCCCGTCCAGCAGCGCCTGGCCGTCCTGCACCTGGTAACTCGGGTGGCCGGCCAGCGCCATGCCCAGCGTGCTCTTGCCGCTGCCGTTGGCGCCCATCAGCACGACGAGCGCGCCGGCGGGCACGTCCAGCGAGACCGATTGCAGCACGGTGCGCTCGCCAACGCGCACACGCAGGTCGCGCACTTGCAGCAAAGGAGTGGTGGAGGTCATGTGGGTTTCCTATTAATTTGATAGCTATTCGCGCTGGATGGATAAGGGCTGGATGCCGTTTTTATTCAAATCTTGTGATCTCAGCCCACCGCGCCTTCCAGCGACACGGCAAGCAGCGCCTTGGCTTCCAGCGCGAATTCCATGGGCAACTCTTCCAGCACCGCCTGGCAAAAGCCGCCGACGATGAGGGCCGTGGCCTCCTGCGGGTCGATGCCACGCTGCTGGCAATAGAACAGGCGCTCCTCCGAGATGCGCGTGGTGGTGGCCTCGTGCTCCACCACGGCATCGCTGCGCGCGGTGTCCACGTAAGGGAAGGTGTGGGCGCCGCAGTCGGGCCCGATGAGCAGCGAGTCGCACTGCGTGTGGTTGCGCGCGCCGGCGGCGCCGGGGTTCACGCGCACCAGGCCGCGGTAGCTGTTGTGCGCGTGGCCCGCGCTGATGCCCTTGGAGACGATGCGGCTGGTGGTGTTCTTGCCCAGGTGGATCATTTTGGTGCCGGTGTCCGCCTGCTGGAAGTGGTTGGACACGGCGATGGAGTGGAACTCGCCGTTCGATTCGTCGCCGCGCAGCACCACGCTGGGGTACTTCCAGGTGATGGCCGAGCCAGTCTCGATCTGCGTCCAGGCGATGCGCGAGCGCCTGCCGGCCGCCAGGCCGCGCTTGGTCACGAAGTTGTAGATGCCGCCCACGCCGTTCTCGTCGCCGGGGTACCAGTTCTGCACCGTGGAGTACTTGATGAACGCGTCGTCGTGGGCGATCAACTCCACCACGGCGGCGTGCAACTGGTTCTCGTCGCGCTGCGGGGCGGTGCAGCCTTCCAGATAGCTGACCGAACTGCCCTCTTCGGCAATGATCAGCGTGCGCTCGAACTGCCCCGTGTTCTGCGCGTTGATGCGGAAGTAGGACGACAGCTCCATGGGGCACTTCACGCCCTTGGGAATGTAGACAAAGGAGCCATCGGAAAACACCGCCGAGTTCAGCGCGGCATAGAAGTTGTCGCCCTGCGGCACCACGGTCCCCAAGTATTTCTCGACCAGCTCCGGGTGGTTCTGCACCGCATGCGAGAACGAGCAGAAGATCACGCCCACTTCGGCCAACTGCTCGCGGAAGGTGGTGCCCACCGAGACCGAGTCGAACACTGCGTCCACCGCCACGCCGGCCAGGCGGGCGCGCTCGTGCAGCGGCACGTTGAGCTTCTCGTAGGTCTCCAGCAGCTTGGGGTCCACCTCGTCCAGGCTCTTGGGTGCGTTCTTGAGCGACTTGGGTGCCGAGTAGTAGCTCAGCGCCTGAAAATCGATGGGCTCGATCTTCAGGTGCGCCCAGTCGGGCAGCTCCATCGCACGCCAGCGCTCAAACGCCGCCAGCCGCCAGTCCAGCAAAAACTGCGGCTCGCGCTTCTTGCGCGAGATGGCGCGGATGGTGTCCTCGTCCAGGCCCGGCGGCAGGGAATCGGACTCGACGTCGGTGACGAAACCGTGCTGGTACGGGCGCTGCAGCGCCTGCTCCAGTGCGGGCGCCTGCGACGCCTCGCGACCGGCGACGGGCGCGTCGAGGATGGCGGGTTGTGAGGACATGACCGTGGGGCGGAGTTTTTAATATTCATATGTTATGAATCTTTTAAAAATCCGCCAAACCCGCATGCGGTCCCTGCACCCGCATCAGGGGTTTACCGGCTCGCCGCTTCGGGCGGGCAGCGGCTTGCCGTCAGGCCAGCGCATCCCCAGTCAGCCGGTCACCTCGCCCCAGCGCACCACGCCCAGCCAGTTGCGCAGCGCCACCACGCCGGGCGGCGTGATCTCCAGCGCGCGCGATGCCTGCGCGCGCCGCAACCAGCCGCGCTCCAGGCAATGCACGCACAGCAGCGCCCCCAGGCGCCCGGCCATGTGGGGGCGGCGCTCACTCCAGTCCAGACAGGGCCGGCATGGCGGGCGCCGCGCGGCGCCCGCGGCCAGTGCGTCCTGCGCGGCCAGCCCCAGCGGTGCCAGCACAGCCTGCGCCCGGCCGGTCACCCGCCCACCCGCATCGTCATCGAAGACGATGGCGCCCTCCTCCAACAGGTGCGCGGCGATGGCCACGCCCAGGCGGCCGGCAATATGGTCATAGCAGGTACGCGCCTGGCGCAGCGCCGCGTCGCGCGGGCCCACGACCACGGGCCGCGACGCCGTCGCCTGCCGCACGGCCAGCTGCATCAGCCCTTCCAGCAAATGCGCCACCTCGGGCGAAGCCAGGCGGTGGTACCGATGGCGCCCCTGGCGTTCCAGCACCAGCAGCCCCGCCTCCACCAACAGGCCCAGGTGGCGGCTGGCCGTGGCGGCAGACACGCGCCCGGCCTCGGCCAATTCACGTGCCGTGAGGGCGCGTCCGTCCATCAGCGCGACCAGCATGGCGGTGCGTGCCGGCTCGCCCACCAGGGCCGCGACATGCGCAATCTGGTTGGTGTTCATGCGCGCAGTGTGCCGCAGCCAGCCCGGCGCACGCTTCGCTCCAGGACGAAACATCGGCCGTGCGACGGCCGGCACCATGGACGCATCCACCCACCACAGGAGCACGCCATGCCCATCACCTGTTTCATCCGCTACGAGATCGACCCTTTTCAGCGCGAGGCCTTCCGCGCCTATGCCGAAGCCTGGGGGCGCATCATCCCGCGCTGCGGCGGCCACCTGCTGGGCTACTTTCTGCCCAGCGAGGGCACCAATTACGAGGCCTGGGGCCTGATCGCCTTCGCCAGCCTGGCCGACTACGAGGCCTACCGCGCCCGGCTCAAGGCCGACCCCGAGGGCCGCGCCAACTTCGAGCTGGCGCAGCGCCAGCGCTTCATCCTGCGCGAGGAACGCAGCTTCACCGAGGCAGTGGCGGGCACCCTCGTGCGCCCCGCATCGCCCATCAACACGCAGGCCCAGCCATGATCGCCGTCATCTTTGAAGTGCAGCCGAGCAGCGACGGCCGCCAGGCCTACCTGGACCTGGCGGCGGACCTGCGCGCCGCGCTGCAGGCCATCGACGGCTTCATCTCCGTGGAGCGCTTCGAGAGCCTGTCCACGCCCGGCAAGCTGCTGTCGCTGAGCTTCTGGCGCGACGAAGAGGCCGTGGCCCGCTGGCGCGCGTTGCCGCAGCACCGCCAGGCCCAGGCGGCGGGCCGCGCAGGCGTGTTTGCCGACTACCGGCTGCGCGTGGCCACCGTGCAGCGCGACTACGGCCTGCATGCACGTGACCAGGCACCCGCCGACTCGCGTGCCTGCCATGCGCCGCGGACTGTGCCCAACCCCGCGCCGGGCAGCCGCTTGCCCGGCAGCGCAGAGCCGTTATAATGCTCGGCTCTGCTGGCATGACCCCGTCGGCCGGATACTAGTTACAGACGGGGAAAACCGCCGTATATGGCTTTTGGGCCCGATCTTCCCGAAAACCCGCTAGCGGCACCTATTGGAAAACATTAGCTAATGACGACCATTCGTGTAAAAGAAAACGAACCCTTTGACGTGGCCCTGCGCCGCTTCAAGCGCACCATCGAAAAGCTGGGTCTGCTGACCGACCTGCGCGCCCGTGAGTTCTACGAGAAGCCCACCGCCGAGCGCAAGCGCAAGAAGGCTGCCGCCGTGAAGCGCCACTACAAGCGCGTGCGCAGCATGCAGCTGCCCAAGAAGCTGTACTAAGCACAGCCCGGCGTTGATACCAGACGCCACAAAACCCGCGCTAGGGACGCCAAGCGCGGGTTTTTTGTTTTCTACACCGTTTGACTGGAGAAACACCATGAGCCTCAAGGACCAGATCACCGAAGACATGAAAACCGCCATGCGCGCCAAGGACAGCGAGCGCCTGGGCACCATCCGCCTGCTGCAGGCCGCCATGAAGCAAAAGGAAGTGGACGAGCGCATCACGCTGGATGACGCGGCCATCGTGGCCATCGTGGACAAGCTGATCAAGCAGCGCAAGGACAGCATCACCGCCTTCGAGGGCGCGGGCCGCCAGGACCTGGCCGACAAGGAAAAGGCCGAAATGGCCGTGCTGCAGGCCTACCTGCCCGAACGCATGTCGGCCGACGAAGTGGCTGCCGCCGTGAAGGCCATCGTGGCCGAAGTCGGCGCAGAACTGGGCAAGACGGTGGGCCCCGGCGACATGGGCAAGGTGATGGGCGTGGTCAAGACCCGCCTGTCCGGCAAGGCCGACATGGGCCAGGTGTCGGCCGCCGTGAAGGCCGCACTGGCCAGTTAATTTCGCTATGCTATTCATAGCTTCTTGCGCTTGATCCGTAACGGTTCAATGCCAATTTGGCATTGAATCCATTCGCTGGCAAGCGCTGGCAGCTATCGTTTCTGCTGCGCCGCACACACCCCGCTCAACAGCCGCTTGGACACCCACAGACCTGACTGCTGGCAGACCGCTGGGCTGCGCGGGGCATGGCCCCGTGTTGGGCTTCCCCCGCCATTCCGTGCGCAGCGGCGGCAAACGTCCTGTCAACGTCACGAAAGACGCAGACACGGATGCGCATTGAACAGACGCTCTCCTCGGTGAACAATGGCGGGCTTACATCGTTTGAAAAGCCACCCATGCAGCAGCAACGCACCCACAAGATCGCCGTGATCGCCGGAGACGGCATCGGCAAGGAAGTCATGCCCGAAGGCCTGCGCGCCGTGCAGGCCGCCGCCCGGCGCTTCGGCCTGAACCTGGAACTGCACACCTTCGACTGGGCGCATTGCGACTATTACGCCCAGCACGGCCAGATGATGCCTGCCGACTGGAAGGCGCAGCTGTCGGGCATGGATGCGATCTTCTTCGGCGCCGTGGGCTGGCCGGCGACCGTACCCGATCACATCTCGCTGTGGGGTTCGCTGCTGAAGTTCCGCCGCGAGTTCGACCAGTACATCAACCTGCGCCCCGTGCGTCTGTTCGAGGGCGTGCCCTGCCCGCTGGCCGGCCGCAAGCCCGGCGATATCGACTACTACGTGGTGCGCGAGAACACCGAGGGTGAATACACGTCGCTGGGCGGCATCATGTACGAGGGCACGGACCGCGAGATCGTGATCCAGGAGTCGGTCTACTCGCGCCACGGCGCCAACCGCCTGCTGAAGTTCGCTTTCGACCTGGCGCAAAGCCGCCCGCGCAAGCACGTGACGCTGGCCACCAAAAGCAACGGCATCGCCATCAGCATGCCCTGGTGGGACCAGCGCGCCGACGATGTCGCCAAGGGCTACCCCGAAGTCACGCTGGACAAGCAGCACATCGACATCCTCACCGCGCGCTTCGTGCTGCAGCCGGGGCGCTTCGACGTGGTGGCCGCCACCAACCTGTTCGGCGACATCCTCTCCGACCTGGGGCCCGCCACCACCGGCACCATCGGCCTGGCGCCATCGGCCAACCTGAACCCCGAGCGCACCTTCCCCAGCCTGTTCGAGCCCGTGCACGGCTCGGCGCCCGACATCTACGGCCAGAACATCGCCAACCCGATCGCGATGATCTGGTCTGGCGCGCTGATGCTGGACTTCCTGACCCACGGCCAAGGCGCGGGGCGGCAGGCCCACGATGCCATCGTTGCGGCCATCGAAGAGATCATCAAAAGCGGCCCGCGCACGCCAGACCTGGGCGGTGCGGCAAGCACCACGCAAGTGGGCGAGGCCATCGCCGCGCGCATCGCGCACGGGTAACCACTGCCCGCAGGGCGCGGCATGTTTCCGTCAACGGACTTACGCTATTGATTAAATAGCATACAGCGCTTGTCCATCAAGCGCTGCGGCCCATTTCTGCAACATATTGCGCAAGCGCCCGCTGCGCGCAATGGCCGCGTTCCCGCCGCGGTCCGTGCGGCCGGGTTAGCATAGCCCCCCACACTATTTTTTGAATCACCCCATGTCCCACACCCACGGGCAAAAAGACAAGCTGATCGCACGCGTGCGGCGCATCAAGGGCCAGATGGAGGGCATCGAGCGCGCCCTGGAGGGTGACGCCGCGTGCGCAGAAGTGCTGCGGCAGCTCGCTTCGGCACGCGGCGCCATGAATGGTCTGACCACCGAAGTCATGCTGGGCCACCTGCAGGCTCATGTGGTGGACGCCGGCACCGATGCCGAGCGCCGCACCGGCGGCGAAGAAATGATGGACATCCTGCGCTCGTACCTGAAATGACTTCCTCCACCCTGCACACCGCGGGCGCGGCGCCCGCACCCTTCCCCGCCGACCATCACCACGTCTTCCTGGGCGCGGAGCACCAGCGCAACGAGCGGCGCGTGTGGCTCGTGATCGCGCTAACGGCCGGCATGATGGTCGCCGAGATCCTGGCGGGCAAGCTGTACGGTTCGATGGCCCTGGTGGCCGACGGCTGGCACATGTCCACGCACGCCGGTGCCATGCTGATCACGGCGCTGGCCTATCGGTATGCACGCCGCCATGCGGCCAACCCACGCTTCTCGTTCGGCACCGGCAAGATGGGCGACCTGGCCGGCTTCGCCAGCGCCGTGGTGCTGGCCATCGTGGCGCTGCTCATCGCGTGGGAGAGCTTCCTGCGGCTGACCGACCCCGTGCCCATCCGCTTCGAGCAGGCAATCGCCGTGGCGGTGATCGGCCTCGTGGTGAACCTGGTGTCCGCCCGGCTGCTGCATGGCGGACATGGGCACCACCACCATGGCCACGATCACGTGCACGACCATCACCACGCCGACCACGACCACGACCACGGCCGCCATGGCCACGACAACAACCTGCGCGCGGCGTACCTGCATGTGCTGGCCGACGCGCTGACCTCCGTGCTGGCCATCGCGGCGCTGCTCGTGGGGCGCAGCTACGGCTGGCTCTGGGCCGACCCGGCCATGGGCGTGGTGGGCGCGCTGGTGATCGCCCGCTGGTCCTGGGGGTTGATCCGTGACGCCGGCAGCGTGCTGCTGGATGCGCCAGCCGAAGGGCCGCAGGTCCGCCAGGAGATCGAGGACATCCTCGCCGCCACGGGCGACACGCTGAAAGACCTGCACGTCTGGCAGGTCGGCCCGGGCCATTTTGCTGCCATCATCTCCGTCGCCTCGGCCACGCCGCAGCCCGCGCAACACTACAAGGCCCTGCTGCTGCCGGTGCACGAGCTGTCGCACGTCACCGTGGAAGTACAGGCGCTTTGAGCACACATGCCATGAGTCACCCTCCCCTGCCGTTTTCCCAGGCCTGCGAAAACAACCAGGCGCCCATCTTCGCCGTGCTGCAGCAGGCCTTCGCCGACCGGCGCCATGTGCTGGAAATCGGCTCGGGCACGGGCCAGCACAGCGTGTATTTCGCGCCGCGCCTGCCCCACTTGGTGTGGCAGACCAGCGACCTGGCGGACAACCACGCAGGCATACGCGCCTGGCATGGGCAGCACCCGGCGCCCAACCTGCGCCCGCCGCTGCTGCTGGACCTGGCGCACAGCGATTGGCCGCAGGGCGAACCTGACAGCGGGCCGTTCGATGCGGTATTCAGCAGCAACACCGCGCACATCGTGGCCTGGCCGCTGGTGCAGCGGCTGTTCGCGCTGGCCGGTGCCCACCTGCCTGGCGGCGGCGTGCTGGCGCTGTACGGCCCCTTCAACTACGGCGGAACCTACACCAGTGACAGCAACCGCGCCTTTGATGCCTGGCTGCGCCAGCGCGACCCGCACAGCGGCATCCGCCACTTCGAGGACATCGTGGCGCTGGCGGCACAGCACGGCCTCGCGCTCGCGCACGACCACGCCATGCCTGCGAACAACCGGCTGCTGGTGTTTTACCGCACCGCCGCCCCGGCGGAGCCTGCCGTAGAGTGACGCCAACACACCTTCGCCGTCTGCCATGAACCCATCCGAGCCGCAGCACCACGGCGCCTGCCTCTGCCAGGGCGTGCGCTTCACGATCCGCGGGCCGCTGGCCCCGATCCAGATCTGCCACTGCGCGCAGTGTCGCCGCGCGCAGGGCAGCGCGTTTGCCGCCAACCTGCCGGTGGACGTGGAGCGGCTGCAGTTCCAGGCCGGCCAGGACCTGCTGCGGCGCTTCGAGTCCTCCCCCGGCAAGCGGCGCGTGTTCTGCGACATCTGCGGTTCGCCGGTATTCAGCGAGCGCGACAGCCTGCCCGGTGTGGTGCGCATCCGCGCAGGCCTGCTGGACGAGCCCGTGGCCGCGGCGCCGGCATTCCACATGCATGTGGCCTCGCGCTGCAGCTGGTGGCCCCTCCAGGACGATCTACCCCAGCACCCGCAGGGGTACGTGCCGCCCGGCGCGGCCTAGAGCGCGCCCCTGCAGCCCGGCCGCCGCACGGGCATACTGGAGGCCCGTGCGCCGCCGCCCCTCCTGGCGGTGCCCTTCCCCCGATTTCTTGCCACGCCTTCCATGACATCGCCCCTTGCCGCCCGTCCCATTGGTGTGTTCGACAGCGGCATTGGCGGCCTGAGCGTGCTGCAGGCGCTGCGCCACGAACTGCCGCACGAGCATTTCGTCTACCTGGCCGACAGCGGCAACGCTCCCTATGGGGACGCCAAGGGTGACGCCTTCGTGCAGCAGCGCACGCTGGCCATCGCCCGCTGGCTGCGCGAACACCACGGCATCAAGGCGCTGGTGGTCGCCTGCAACACGGCCACCGCCGCCGCGGTGGAACAACTGCGCGCCGCCCTGCCCGACCTGCCCGCCATCGGGGTGGAGCCGGCGCTCAAGCCCGCCGCCGCCAGCAGCCAGACGCACCACGTGGGCGTGCTGGCCACGCGCGGCACGGTGGGCAGCGCGCGCTTTCAGCGCCTGCGCGATGGGCATTCGGCCGGCACGCGCTTTTCGGTGCAGCCTTGCGACGGCCTGGCGCGCGCCATCGAGCAAAGCACCGAGGAGCCGCTGCCCGCCGCCGCATCCATGGCAAAAATAGAAGCGCTTTGCGTCCAGTACACGGGCGCGCTGGGCACTTTTGGCTTGAAAACGGGCGAGATCGACACGCTGGTGCTGGGCTGCACCCACTACGTGTTCGCCAAGGACATGCTGCGCGCCCTGGTGGGGCCGGATGTGCAGATCATCGACACAGGTGCGCCCGTGGCGCGCCAGACCCGGCGCATCCTCGACCAGGCCGGCGCCCTCGCACCCGAGCACGCGGCGGATGGCGCGCCCGCCGCGCCGGGGCACATCCAGCTCTACACCACCGGCCAGTTGGCCGCGCTGCAGTCGGCAGCCGAACGCTGGCTACAGTTGCCCGCGCAGTACTGCGCGGCGCTGCAGATCGACTGAGATTTAAGCCAAAACGGGCCGTAGCGCTTACCTATCAAGCGCTGGCAGCTATTTTTTCAATAGCATTTCACCACAGCAGCTCACCGCCCGCGTCCAGGTGCGTGAGGTACAGGCGCAGGTCGAACTCGAACTGGTGGTACTGCGGCTCCATGTGGGTGCACAGCTGGTAGAAGGCCTTGCCATGGTCTTTCTCGCGCAGGTGGGCCAGCTCATGCACGACGATCATGCGCAAGAACTCGTCGGGCGTCTGCTTGAACAGCGCGGCCACGCGGATCTCATGCCGCGCCGCCAGCCGCCCGCCCTGCACCTGCGTGCGGTGGGTGTGCAGCCCCAGCGCATGGCGCACTACGTGGATCTTGCTGTCGAACAGCACCTTGTTCACCGTGCCCGCGTTGCGCAGGTGGCGCGCCTTGAATTCCTGGGCGTAGTCGTACAGCGCCTTGTCGCTGCGCACCGCGTGGCCCTCGGGGTACTTGCGCTGCAGCAGTGCGCCCAGCTGGCCCTGCGCCAGCAGCGCATGGGCCTGGGCCTGCAGCGCGGGCGCGTAGGCCCGCAGGTAGGGCAGATCAGTGGGAGCGGTCATGGGGGCGCCGGGCGACAGCACGCGCGGGCTGCCGGTTGCAAAGGGCGCCCAGTGTAGGGCGGATTTATTCCGCCTCGATCTTGGAGCTCTTGATCACGCCCGCCCAGTTGGCGAAGTCGCTCTTCACGCGCTCGCCCAGCTGCTGCGGGCCCTGGTAGTCGGCCGCGGCACCCTGTTCCTGCGCCTTCTTGCGGAAGGCCGGGTCTTCCACCACCTTCTTCATGTCGGCGGCCAGCTTGTCGATGACCGGCTTGGGCACCCCTGCGGGCGCAAACAGCGCGAACCACGAGGTGGCGTTCACGCCCGGGTAGCCGGCCTCGGCCGTGGTGGGGGCGTCGGGCAGGCTGGCCAGGCGCTCCTTACCCGTGACGGCCAGCACGCGCAGCTTGCCGGACTGGATGTGAGGCATGAACGGCGGAGCGGTGCCGAAGGTCAGGTCCACCTGGCCGCCCAGCAGGTCCTGCAGCGCGGGGCCCGTGCCCTTGTAGGGCACGTGCACCATCTTGATGCCGCCCTGCTGCTCCAGCATGGCGCCGGTCACGTGCTGCAGCGAGCCGTTGCCCGACGAGGCGTAGTTGAGCTTGCCGGGGTTGGCCTTGGCGTAGGCCACCAGCTCGGCCAGGGTCTTCACCGGCAGGCCGTCGCGCACCACGATGATCTGCGGCGCCGAGATCACATTAGCGATGGGCTGGAAGTCCTTCTGATCCCACTGCGGTGCCTTGGTGAGATGGGGCGAGATCACGTGGTAGCCCGAGTACTGCATGAGCAGCGTGTAGCCATCGGGCTCGGCGCGCTTGACGATGTTGGCCGCGATGGCGCCGTTGCCGCCACCCTTGTTGTCCACCACCACCGACTGGCCCAGCACCGGTGCCAGCGCCTGCGCGGCCATGCGGGCCGAGATGTCGGTGGTGCCGCCGGCGGCGGCCGGCACGACGAAGGTCACCGTGCGCGATGGGTAGCCGCCCTGCGCCCAGGCCGTGGACAGCGCCAGCGGCGCCAAAGCGGCCAGCGCCAGTGCGCCGAAATGTTTGCGTGTGATGCGCGTGGTCATCATGGGTTGTGTCTCCTTGTTGAAAGTTGTGCGAAATCGGGATGGAAGAATCAGTCCACGGTGGCGCCGGTGTCCTTGACCACGCGCGCCCACTTGGGCAGGTCGGACTGCACCAGCGCACCCAGCTGGGCAGACGAGCCCTTGAACGGCTCGCAGCCCACGACGGCGAGCTTGTCCACCACATCCTTGTGGTCCAGCGCGCGTGCCACTTCGGCCTGCAGCCGCTCGACGATGGGCGCGGGCGTGCCCGCCGGGGCGAACATGGCGTACCACGGTGCCTGCGCGAAGCCCTTGAGCGTCTCGCCGATGGTGGGCACGTCGGGCAGCGCGGCGACGCGCTTTTCGTTCACCACGCCCAACACCTTGAGCTTGCCCGCCTTGATGAAGGCGATCGACGAGGGCAGGCTCTGCACGGACAGCGGCACCTGCCCGCCCGCCACGTCGGTGGCGGCCGCCGCCGAGCCCTTGTAGGGAATGTGCTGCAGCTGGATGCCCGCGGCCTTTTGCAGCAGCTCACCGATCAGGTGGTTGAGCGTGCCGTTGCCAGCCGAGGCGATGGCGTACTTGCCGGGGCTGGCCTTGGCCAGCCGGATCAGGTCCGCCACGTTGTTGCCCGGAAACGAAGGATGCGCCACCAGCACATAGCCGGCGGTGGCGACGGGCGCCACGGGCTCGAAATCCTTGACGGCGTCGAACCCCGGGTTCTTGTAGAGCGCCGGGCCGATCACGTGCGCGCTGTCGGCCGTGACCAGCAGCGTGTAGCCATCGTGCTTGGAGCGCGCCAGGGCCGCCGTGGCCAGCGTGCCGCCCGCGCCGGGGCGGTTGTCCACCACCACGCTCTGGCCCATCTGCTCGCCCAGGCGCTGCGCCAGCACGCGCGCAATCGCGTCGTTGGCGCCGCCCGCGGCCTGCGGCACCACCAGGGTGATGGGCTTGGAGGGGTACTTGTCCTGCGCGGCGGCGCCCAGGGGCGCGGTGCACAGCAGTGCGCCCACAGCGGCCCCAAAGGCCAGCGCGGCCCTGCGGCCGTGGAATGCAGTGGTCAAAGGCATGGTGTTGTCTCCTGTCGTTATGGACGTGCGGTGAAAGCTACCGCGCCAGTGCGCGCTCGCGGATCGCGTCAAAGCCCGCAGGCACCGGATGCAGGTCCAGCCGGCACCCCGCCTTCACGATCTGGCTGGGCACCTCGTGGCCGATCAGCGCGGGCAGGCGGGCCGCAGTGGCGATCAGCGCCGGCAGATCAATGCCCGTGTCGTAACCCATGAGCTGCAGCGCATGCACCACTTCTTCGGTGCATACATTGCCCGTGGCACCCGGCGCATAGGGACAGCCGCCCAGGCCGCCCAGCGATGCGTCAAAGCGCTGCGCCCCCGCATCGATGGCCGCCAGCACATTGGCCAGGCCCATGCCGCGCGTGTTGTGGAAGTGCAGCGTGAAGGCCATGCCCGGCCAGCGCGCGCGCGCAGCAGCCACCACCTGCCCCACCTGCGTGGGAAAGGCCATGCCCGTGGTGTCGCACAACGTGATGCCCGCAACGCCCAGGTCGGCGAAGCGCTGCACATGGTCCCATACGGCGTCCAGCGCCACGTCGCCCTCCATGGGGCAACCGAACACGCACGACAGCGACACGTTCACCGGCACCTGCGCCGCCTGCGCCATGGTGATCACCTGTGCCAGTGCCGCGAACGATTGCGCGCGCGTCATGCGCAGGTTGGCGAGGTTGTGCGTCTCGCTGACGGACATGACCAGGTTCAGCTCGTCGGTGCGCGACTCGATGGCGCGCTCCGCGCCACGCGCGTTGGGCACCAGCGCGGTGTAGGTCACGCCGGGGCGGCGCTCGATCTCACACATCACCACCTCGGCGTCGCGCAGCGCGGGGATGGCCGTGGGCGAGGTGAACGAGGTCACCTCGATCTTGGACAGGCCCGCGTGGGACAGTGCATTCACGAGCGCGATCTTGTCCTCGGTCGGCACGAACTGCGCCTCCATCTGCAGGCCGTCGCGCAGGCCCACGTCGCACAGCTCGATGCGCCGCCCGGCGCCGTTCCACACGCTGGTCGTCATTGGATCACTCCCTTGCTTCGCAGCAGCGCGATCTGCTCGGCCGTCAGCCCCGCCTCGGCCAGCACGGCATCGGTGTCGTCCCCCAGGCGCGGCGCGCTGGTGCGGATGGTGCCCGGCGTGACCGAGAGCTTGGGCACGATGCCCGGCACCTGCAGCTCGTAGCCGTCGCGCGTGCGCTGCGTGAGCAACATGTCTCGCGCCTGGTAGTGCGGGTCCTCGGCGATGTCCTTGGCGGTATAGACCTTGCCCGCCGGCACGCGCGCTGCGGCCAGCAACTCCATGACTTGCGCCACGGTGCGCTCGGCGGTCCAGCGGCCAATGGCCGCGTCGATCTCGGCCACGCGCACCACGCGGCCGGCGTTGTCGGCCAGTTGCGGGTCATCGGCCAGATCCTGGCGGCCGATGGTGGCCATCAGGCGCTTGAAGATGCTGTCGCCATTGCCGGCCACCAGCACCCAGCCGTCCTGACAGGGGTAGGCGTTGCTCGGCGCAATGCCCGGCAGCGCGCTGCCCGCGGCCTCGCGCACGGCGCCAAAGGCGCTGTACTCGGGGATCAGGCTTTCCATGCAGTTGAACACCGCCTCGTGCAGGGCCACGTCGATCACCTGGCCCGCGCCGCCGTTCACCTTGCGGTGGTACAGCGCCATCATCACGCCGATGGCGCCGTGCAGCGCGGCCAGCGTGTCACCGATCGACACGCCCACGCGCACCGGCACGCGGCCCGGCTCGGCCGTGAGGTGGCGCAGGCCGCCCATGGCCTCGCCGATCACGCCAAAACCCGGCAGGTCGCGGTAGGGGCCGGTCTGCCCGTAGCCCGAGATGCGCAGGATGACCAAGCCCGGGTTGAGGGCGTGCAGCGCCTCGGGCGATAGGCCCCAGCCCTCCAGCGTGCCGGGACGGAAGTTCTCGATGAGCACGTCGGCTTCAGCAATCAGGCGGCGCGCGATGTCCTGCGCCTCGGCCTGGCGCAGGTCCAGCGCCACCGACTTCTTGTTGCGCGACTGCACCTGCCACCACACGGAGGTGCCCTCCTTGATGAGGCGCCAGTTGCGCAGGGGGTCGCCCGCGCCCACGGCCTCGATCTTCACCACATCGGCGCCGAACTCGCCCAATGTCTTGCCGCAGAACGGCCCGGCGATGAGCTGGCCCATTTCGATCACGCGCACGCCGGCCAGTGCCGCAGGCGTGGGGGCAGCGGTGTTGTACTTGGGGGTCATATGTCTCCTGCAATCCAGGCGGCATGATGCGGCGCCCCGGCTGGGCCGCAAAACGCTCAAGCGCGAAGCTGCCATCGCAAACCGGCATGGCCCGCCGCCGCCGCAGTACCATCGCCGCCCATGAAGCTCGACCCGGTCTCCCTGCGCCTGTTCGTCGCGGTGATGGAGGAAAACGCCATCGCCCGCGCCGCCGCGCGCGAACACATCGCGCCCTCCGCCGCCAGCCGCCGCCTGGCCGAGCTGGAGGACGCGCTGCGCGTGGAGCTGTTCACGCGCAGCAACCGCGGCACCGAGCCCACGGCTGCGGCCTACGCCCTGCTGCACCTGGCGCGCGGCGTGCTCAACGACCTGGACGGCATCGCCACGCAGATGCAGGACTTTCGCGCCGGCGTGCGCGGCCACGTGCGCGTGGTGGCCAACATCTCGGCCATCACGCAGTTCCTCCCGGGCGAACTGCAGCGCTTCATGGCCGCGCACCCGCAGGTCGATGTGCGGCTGCAGGAGCAGATCAGCACCGCCGTAGCGCAATCGGTGGCCGAGAACGCAGCCGACGTGGGCATCCTCAACCACGGCAGTTATGGCGAGCGCGTGAGCCTGCTGCCCTACCGCGAGGACGAGCTGGTCCTCATCGTCCCCGCAGGCCATGCGCTGGCGCGCCGCCGCAGCGTGCGCCTGAGCGATGCCCTGGCCTGCGACTTCGTGGGTATGCATCCGGGCAGCGCCATCAACAACCTGCTCACACGCGCCGCGGCCGAGCAGGAGATGCCGCTCAAGCTGCGCATTCAGGTCACGAGCTACGACGCCCTGTGCCTGATGGTGTCCGCCGGCCTGGGCGTGGCCGTGCTGCCGCGCGGCAGCGCCCAGATCTACCGCGGCACACTGGCCCTGCGCGCCATCACGCTGGATGAGCCCTGGGCACGGCGGCGGCTGTCGCTGTGCGTGCGCTCGGAGGAGTCGCTGTCCAGCGTCGCACGCTTGCTGGTGGACCACCTGCGCGCCGGCGCCCAGGAGGCGCCATGACGAAGGCCACGGGCCACCTGCGCTGGGACATCTTTTGCCAGGTGATCGACAACTTTGGCGACATCGGCGTGTGCTGGCGCCTGGCGGCCGATCTGGGCAGCCGCGGCCACCGCGTGCGCCTGTGGGTGGATGACGCCAGCGCTCTGGCCTGGATGGCGCCGCAGGGCGCACCTGGCGTACAGGTGCTGCCTTGGCCCACGCAGGCGCCCGTAGACGGGCCCGGCGACGTGGTGGTGGAGGCCTTCGGCTGCGAAATTGCTCCGCAATTCATAGCTGCCATCGCTCACCACACAAACGCTACAGGCCCAAAACCCTTATGGATCAACCTGGAGTATCTGTCGGCCGAGGCCTATGTGGAACGCTGCCACCGGCTGCCGTCTCCGCTCATGAGCGGCCCGGGGGCAGGCCTGACACGCTGGTTCTACTACCCCGGCTTCACCGAGCGCACGGGCGGCCTGCTGCGTGAGCCAGACCTGCTGGCGCGCCAGGCCGCGTTCGACCGCTCCGCCTGGCGCGCCGGCCACGGCATCGGGGCAGACGAAGTCGCCATCTCGCTGTTCTGCTACGAGCCACCCGCCCTGCCCCAGCTGCTGGCGCAATGGCAGCCGCGCAGCGACGTGCGGCTGCTGGTCACGCCCGGACGTGCCACGGCGGCCGTGCGCCAATGGCAGCAGCAGTTTGAGAGTCAAAACAGCCTCCAAGGCTCATACAGCAAGCGCGAGCAGCTATCAATTTCATATCTGCCACTCTGCCCTCAGCCGGCCTTTGACGAAATGCTCTGGGCCTGCGACCTGAACTTCGTGCGCGGCGAGGACTCGCTGGTGCGCGCCCTGTGGGCGGGCCAGCCGTTCGTGTGGCAGATCTATCCGCAGCACGACGATGCGCACCACGCCAAGCTACTGGCCTTCCTGGACTGGCTGCACGCACCAGCGTCGCTGCGGCGCTGGTCGGCCCTCTGGAACGGTCTGGAGACCCGCAGCGAGTTGCCGCCGCTGGACGCGGCCACCCTGGGCGAATGGCGCGCATGTATACAGTCCGCGCGTGCGCGGCTGCTGGCACAGCAGGATTTATTGACCTTACTACTAGGGTTTGTGGCGGAGAAAAGCTAGAATCCCTGGTTTTGCGCCATTCGAAGGCGGCACTCGCGTGCCCAGCCGGCGCCCCCGCCGCGGAACATGCGCCGGGGTGGAAGGCGGCCCAGTTCACGCAAACGCCTGGGCCACGCCCGCCCGCCCCGACTTGTGGAGCGGTCAACCTTTCCTTCCCAAGCAAGCCATGAAAATCGCTCAAGAAATCCGCGCCGGCAACGTGATCATGCAGGGCAAAGACCCCATGATCGTGCTGAAGACCGAATACGCCCGCGGCGGCCGCGGCGCCGCTACCGTGCGCATGAAGCTGAAGGCGCTCCTGTCCAACATGGGCACCGAAGTCGTCTTCAAGGCCGACGACAAGATCGACAACGTGATCCTGGACAAGAAGGAGTGCACCTACTCCTACTTCGCCGATCCGATGTACGTGTGGATGGACGCCGAGTACAACCAGTACGAAGTGGAAGCCTCCAACATGGGCGATGCCATCAGCTACCTCGAAGACGGCATGGCCGCCGAAGTGGTGTTCTACGACGGCAAGGCCATCTCCGTGGAACTGCCCACCAGCGTGGAGCGCGAGATCACCTGGACCGAACCCGCCGTGAAGGGCGATACGTCCGGCAAGGTGCTCAAGCCCGCGAAGATCGCCACCGGCTTCGAAGTGGCCGTGCCGCTGTTCGTGGACCAGGGCGACAAGATCGAGATCGACACGCGCACGGGCGAATACCGCAAGCGCGTCTAAGAACACCTTGCGTCCGGCTGCGGACGCTGTTCATGCAAGGGGAGCGTGTCATGCACGCTCCTCTTTTTTATTGAGGACTGGGTGGGTCCGGCAGGGACCACGCCCAGCGCCGCATTCACGCGAACAACGCCCTCTCCAGCCTGGTGTACTTGGCGTCTCCCACGGCCTCGCGGATCTTGGGAGCCAGCGCCGCCAGATCCTCATACCCCGCAGCCCCCTCGACCGCCAGATTCAGGCGGAAGCCCTTCAGCCCCAGGCTGGCGGTAAGTTCGGTGGCGATCGGGTAGGCGGCTTGATAGCGCTCGCGCTGCGTGCGCCCCGTGCCATCGACCTGCACCTCGGCGCCGTCCGCCGGCGCTGCGGCCGCGGGTGCCGGCGCTCCCGGTCCGCTCTCCAGCAACCCCTGGTCGATCATGAGCTGCACGTCCTCGCGCGAGATGCCCATGGCCGCCGTGGCCGTCAGCACCTGGTCCAGGGTGCGCTTGCCGTCGAACAGGATGAAGGCTGAGCGCTGGCGCGGCGACAGCGCACCCTGGCGATCCTTCAGCGCCAGTTGCCCAGCCGGTGTCTTCACGAGAATCATGCCCACCTCTTCGCTTGGTACGTGATGGAAAAGCGGCATGGAACGCCGCACGAGCCCAGCGTCGCACGAATGTGACCATTTGTGAATGAGGTCAAACCGCAGGTCGCCCGTGGGCGCTCAGCCGCGGGGCGCGGCGCGCTACAGCCCGTCCGCGGGCACCGACCGCACGTGGCCCGGCCGCGTGGCCAGGCTGACGCTCCACGCCACAGCCAGGCCCACCGGCACGCCGAAGACCCCGGCCGAAATCGGATGGATGCCGAACCACAGGCCATCGACGAGCAGCGCGGAAGGCACCCATTCGCGCACGCTGTCCACCTGCGCCAACAGGTAATACACCGTGACGGACAGGCCGGCGAGCATGCCGGCCACCGCGCCCTGGCGCGTAGTACCGCGCCAGAAGATGCCCAGTACCATCGCGGGCACGAAGGCCGATGCGGCGATGGAAAACGACGCCGACACCATGGGCAGGATTTCGGACGGCTTGAGCGCCGCCACGAACGCCGCGGACAGCGCCACGGAGAGCAGCGTGAACTTGGTCAGGATCACCCGCTGCTCGGGCGACGCCTTGCGGCGCGTTTCCTGGTGGTACAGGTCGCGCACCAGCGCGTTGCTGATGGTGAGCAGCAGGCCATCGGCAGTGGACAGCGCAGCGGCCAGCCCGCCCGCGGCCACCAGGCCGGAGATCACGTAGGGGAGCCCGCCGATCTCGGGCGTGGCCAGCATGATGAGGTCGGCCCCGAAGCGGATTTCGCCGAACTGCACGATGCCGTCGCCGTTCACGTCCTCCACGGACAGCAGCGAGGCATCCACACGGGCCCATTGCGCCATCCAGTTGGGCAGTTGGTCGAAGCTGCTGCCCACGAGGTTGTTCATGACCTCGAACTTCACCAGCACGGCGAGCGCCGGCGCACTCAGGTACAGCAGTGCGATGAAGAACAGCGACCACGCGACCGACGCGCGCGCGCCCGCCACCGAGGGCACCGTGTAGTAGCGCGTCAGCAGGTGCGGCAGGCCGGCCGTTCCCACCATCAGGCAGAACATCAGCGCCAGGAAGTTGCGGCGCGCATCGTCGAAGGTCTGGCGCTCCTGCGGGGTGCCCTGCGGATCGCCCGCAAACGCCTGGCTGTGGCGCGGCAGGCCGCCCATGGCGCGGGCACGCTCATAGTTGTCGCGCATCTCGCGCGTCCAGCGATCGCGCGCGGCAGCCTCGTCGCGCGGCATGGAGGCCAAATCCCGGCTGGCGGCCACGATCAGCCCCACGTCGGCGTTCTGGGCGCGCAGGCGCTGGATGCGCTCGCGTGCCGCCTCGCGCTCCCGCGCGAGTGCGGCGGGCACGTCGGCCAGCCGCGCCTTGTAATCCTCGGCGCGCTGCAGGTAGGCCGCGACCACGTCTTGCTCGACCTCCGAGGCCAGCAGCCCGCCCTCCAGCGTGGTGATCTTGCCGATCTGTGCTCCCGCCACCACCGGTGCAACGGGGTTGCCGAGCTGCTTATACGCCAGCCACGACACCGGGATCAGGAACGCCAGCAGGATGACGATGTACTGCGCCACCTGCGTCCAGGTGATGGCGCGCATCCCCCCCAGGAACGAGCACAGCAGCACGCCGCCCAGGCCGAGCATGATGCCGATCTCGAACTGCACGCCGGTCAGGCGCGAGGCGATCAGCCCCACGCCGTAGATCTGCGCCACCACGTAGGTGAAAGAGCACAGCACGGCCGACAGGGCCGCGATGATGCGTGGCCAGCGCCCGCCAAAACGCACCTGGAAGAAGTCCGGAACGGTGTAGAGGTTCATCGCCCGCAGGTGCGGCGCGATGAGCATGGCCACAAGCACGAAGCCGCCCGTCCAGCCCAACAGATAGGCCAGCCCGCCCGGCTGCTCCGGCGTGCCCGAGAAGCCCTGCAGATACAGCGCGCCCGACAGGCTGATGAACGAGGCCGCACTCATCCAGTCCGCGGCGGCGGCCATGCCGTTGTAGAACGGCGGAATGCGGCGGCCCGCCACGTAGTATTCGTCCGCATCCGTGGTGCGGCCGTACACGCCGATGGCGGCGTAGGCCATCACGGTGAGAAACAGGAAGATGGGGCCAATCCACTGGCGCGACAGCCCGCGCTGCTCGGCCCAGGCCATCAGGGCCACAAACCCCAGCAGCCCCGCGATGTACAGCGCCACGATGCGGTTCAGGCGCGCCATGTAGCTGCGCCCCTCGCCGCCGCGTTCAATCATGGGGTGGGACTGTGGCAGCGTCGCGCTGCGCCGCCATGTCCTGCCGTTCGAAGTAGCTCATGGCGGCACAGTAAACGCAGACGATGCCAATGAACATCAGGACTGCCCCCTGGGAGGCAATCCAGTAGCTCAACGGCCATGGACCCACCAGGAATTGCAGGTCGCGCGCGAAGTAGCCGGTGCCGAACGACACCAGCACCCACACGAGCAGCAGGCCCGCCTTCAGCCACAGGTGGCGTGCATCGTGCAGGTCGGGGGCAAAAGGCGCCCCCTCGATCTCTTCCTGTGTGAGCGACCGGCGATGGGGCATGGCCTGCGGCTGCGGCGCGGTCAGCGCGCCAGTTGCTGCCAGGTATCGATCACGCTGTCAGGGTTCAGCGAGATCGACGTGATGCCCTCGCGCGCCAACCACTGGGCAAAGTCGGGATGGTCGCTGGGGCCCTGCCCGCAGATACCGATGTACTTGCCCTGCGCGCGGCAGGCCTTGATGGCCAGGTGGATCAGCGCCTCGACGGCCGGGTCGCGCTCGTCGAAGTCCTGCGCCAGCAGCTCCAGGCCCGAGTCGCGGTCCAGTCCCAGCGTGAGCTGGGTCAGGTCGTTGGAGCCGATGGAGAAGCCGTCGAAGTACTCCAGGAAGCGCTCGGCCAATATCGCGTTGCTCGGGATCTCGCACATCATGATGAGCTTGAGCTCGTTCTCGCCGCGCTGCAGGCCGTGCTGTGCCAACAGCTTAGTGACGCGCTCGGCCTGGCCCAGCGTACGCACGAAGGGCACCATGACCTGCACGTTGGTCAGGCCCATGTCGTTGCGCACGCGCTTGATAGCCTCGCACTCCATGGCGAAGGCCTCGCCGAAGTCCTGGCTCACGTAGCGCGCTGCGCCACGGAAGCCCAGCATGGGGTTCTCTTCCTCGGGCTCGTAGCGGCTGCCGCCGATGAGCTTGCGGTACTCGTTGGACTTGAAATCCGACAGGCGCACGATGACGGGCTTGGGCCAGAACGCGGCGGCGATGGTCGCCACGCCCTCGGCCACCTTGTCCACGTAGAACGCGCGCGGGCTGGCATGGCCGCGCGCCACGCTCTCCACGGCCTTCTTCAGGTCGGCATCCACGGCGGGGTAGTCCAGGATGGCCTTCGGGTGCACGCCAATGTTGTTGTTGATGATGAACTCCAGGCGCGCCAAGCCCACGCCTTCGTTGGGCAACTGGGCGAAGTCGAAGGCCAGTTGCGGATTGCCCACGTTCATCATGATCTTGGTGGAGATGGGCGGCATCTCGCCGCGCTGCACCTCGGTCACCTCGGTCTCGAGCAGGCCGTCGTAGATACGGCCGGTGTCGCCCTCAGCGCAGCTCACGGTGACCAGCGTGCCGTCCTTGAGCACGTCGGTGGCGTGGCCGCAGCCCACCACGGCCGGAATGCCCAGTTCGCGCGCAATGATGGCCGCGTGGCAGGTGCGCCCGCCCCGGTTGGTCACGATGGCGCTGGCGCGCTTCATCACCGGCTCCCAGTTGGGGTCGGTCATGTCGGTGACCAGCACGTCGCCGGGCTGCACCTTGTCCATCTCGGCGATGTCGTTGACCAGTCGCACCGGGCCGGTGCCGATCTTCTGTCCGATGGCGCGGCCTTCGGCCAGCACCGGGCCGTGGCCCTTGAGCTTGAAGCGCTGCTCGGCCTGGCCCTTGGCCTGGCTCTTCACCGTCTCAGGGCGCGCCTGGAGGATGTAGAGCTGGCCATCAGTGCCGTCCTTGCCCCACTCGATGTCCATGGGGCGGCCGTAGTGCTGCTCAATCACCAGCGCGTAGTGGGCCAACTGCTCGATCTCGGCGTCGGTCAGCGAGTAGCGATTGCGCAGCTCGGTTGCCACCTCGGTGGTCTTCACCAGCTTGCCGCTGGCGGCCTTTTCCTGCGCCGTGGAAAACACCATCTGGATCAGCTTGGAGCCCAGGTTGCGGCGGATCACGGCCTGCTTGCCGGCCTGGAGCATGGGCTTGTGCACGTAGAACTCGTCGGGGTTCACGGCGCCCTGCACCACGGTTTCGCCCAGGCCGTAGCTCGAGGTGATGAACACCACGTCCTCAAAGCCGCTTTCCGTGTCGATGGTGAACATCACCCCGGCCGCGCCCAGGTCGGAGCGCACCATGCGCTGCACGCCCGCCGACAGGGCTACCACGTCATGGGCAAAACCCTTGTGCACGCGGTAGGAGATGGCGCGGTCGTTGTACAGCGACGCGAACACTTCCTTCATCTTGTGCAGCACGGCTTCGATGCCCACCACGTTCAGGAAGGTCTCCTGCTGACCGGCAAAGGAGGCATCGGGCAAGTCCTCGGCCGTGGCGGAGGAGCGCACGGCGAAGCTGGCCTGGTCGTTACCCGCCGACAGCGCGGCAAATGCCTCGCGCACGGCCTTTTCCAGGTCGGCAGGGAACGGCTGGTTTTCCACCCAACCGCGGATCTCGGCGCCGGCCTCGGCCAGCGCGCGCACGTCGTCCACGTCCAGCGCGGCCAGGCGCTGGCTGATGCGGTCGTGCAGGCCTTCGTACTTGAGGAACTCGCGGAACGCATGCGCGGTGGTGGCGAAGCCCGTGGGCACGCGCACCCCCTGGGGCAGTTGGGAGATCATCTCGCCGAGGGAGGCGTTCTTGCCGCCAACGACCTCGACGTCGCTCATTCTCAGGTTCTCAAACGGTACGACCAGGGCGGTCGCCTCGAAACGTGCAGACATGGGAAAGCTCCAGAGTTTAAAAACCGGTCTGCGCCCACCGTCGCGTCAAGGGAAGGCGGGCAGTCGTCGCTCATGCAGCGGCCACGGCTTTGCTGTTGTGGTTGTGGGCCGGCGCGGTGCATGGGGAGAAATTGGGAATAATGGGCGCCATTGTAGGCGGGCTGCCCGCCGCAGCGCACGCGCCATCGCTTCACCACGCTCTCCTTCCCGCTCTTCCTTTCCCATGCTTGCCACGCACACGCGCACCGTGTTCTATATCTCCGACGGCACCGGCATCACGGCCGAGACCTTCGGCAATGCCATCCTGGCGCAGTTCGACATCCGCCCGCGCCACGTGCGCCTGCCCTTCATCGATACCGAGGACAAGGCGCACCAGGTGGTGCGCCAGATCAACCACACGGCCGAGCTGGAGGGCAAGAAGCCCATCGTGTTCACCACGCTGGTGAACATGAGCGTGCTCAAGATCATCGAGGACGGCTGCAGAGGCATGCTGCTGGACATGTTCGGCACCTTCATCCGCCCGCTGGAGTCCGAGCTGGGCGTGAAGTCACACCACCGCGTGGGGCGTTTCTCGGACATCAGCGTGTCCAAGGAATACAGCGACCGCATCGAAGCCATCAACTTCAGCCTGGACCACGACGACGGCCAGAGCCACCGCGACCTGTCGGGTGCGGACGTGATCCTGATCGGCGTGTCGCGCAGCGGCAAGACGCCCACGAGCCTGTACCTGGCCATGCAGTGCGGCCTGAAAGTGGCCAACTATCCACTGATCCCCGAGGACTTCGAGCGCCGCCAACTGCCGCCCGCACTGGTGCCGCACCGCAAGAAGATCTTCGGCCTGACGATCGACCCGCAACGGCTGTCGCAGATCCGCAATGAGCGGCGCCCCGGCTCCCGGTACGCCGATCTGGTGAACTGCCGCAACGAGGTGGCCGAGGCCGAGGCGATGATGCGCCGCTCGGGCATTCGCTGGCTATCCACCACCACCAAGAGCATCGAGGAGATCGCGACCACCATCCTGCAGGAGGTGCGGCCGGAACGGCTGCAGTACTGACCGCCCCTGCATCAAAACAAAAGCGCCCCGAAAGGCGCTTTGTTTTTGATAGCTATCAGCGCTTGACCGGTAAGCGCTAAAGGCCAATTTGGCTTAGATGTCAGTGGCGAATCAGGTGGTCGAAGGCCGACAAGGCCGCCGTCGCGCCCGCCCCTGCGGCGATGATGATCTGCTTGTACGGCACGTTGGTGCAGTCTCCCGCGGCGAACACGCCCGGCACGTTGGTGTGGCCCCGGGCGTCGATGATGATCTCGCCAAAGCGCGTCAGGTCCACCGTGCCCTTGAGCCAGTCGGTGTTGGGCAGCAGACCGATCTGCACGAAGATGCCCTCGACCGCCACGGTCTTGGCCTCGTCCGTCGTGCGGTCCTTGTAGGTCAGGCCGGTGACCTTGCTGCCGTCGCCATTTACTTCCGTGGTCTGGGCGTTCAGGATGACCGTCACGTTGGGCAGGCTGCGCAGCTTTTTCTGCAGCACGCCATCGGCCTTCAACTCGCTGGCGAACTCCAGCACCGTCACGCTCTTGACGATGCCGGCCAGGTCGATCGCGGCCTCTACGCCCGAGTTGCCGCCGCCGATGACCGCCACGTCCTTGCCCTTGAACAGCGGGCCGTCGCAGTGCGGGCAGTACGTCACGCCCTTGGTGCGGTACTGCTCCTCGCCCGGCACGTTCATGTTGCGCCAGCGCGCGCCGGTCGACAGGATCACGGTCTTGCTCTTGAGCGTCGCGCCGTTGTCGAGTTCGATTTCCACCAGGCCGCCTTCGGTTGCGGCGGGCTTGAGGGCCTTGGCGCGCTGCAGGTTCATCACCTCGACGTCGTAGTCATTGACGTGCTGCTCCAGCGCGATGGCGAACTTCGGGCCCTCGGTCTTGCTGACCGAGATGTAGTTCTCGATGTCCACCGTATCCAGCACCTGGCCGCCGAAACGCTCGGCCACCACGCCGGTACGAATGCCCTTGCGCGCCGCATACACGGCGGCCGCGGCACCAGCGGGGCCACCGCCGACCACCAGCACATCAAACGGATCCATGGCATTGATCTTGGCCGCCACGCGGGCATGGGCGCCGCTGTCGATCTTGGCCACGATCTCGGCCAGCTCCATGCGGCCCTGGCCGAAGTTCTTGCCGTTCAGGAACACGGTGGGCACGCCCATGATCTGGCGTTCCTTGATCTCGTCCTGGAACACGGCACCGTCGATGGCCGTGTGCGTGATGCGCGGGTTGAGCACGCTCATCAGGTTCAGCGCCTGGACCACGTCGGGACAGTTGTGGCAGGACAGCGAGTAGTACGTCTCGAAATGGAAGTCGCCGTCCAGGCCCTTGACCTGCTCCAGCAGGTCCGCCGATTCCTTGGAGGGATGGCCGCCCACCTGCAGCAGCGCCAGCACCAGCGAGGTGAACTCATGGCCCAGGGGGACGCCCGCGAAACGCACGCCGGTGTCCACCCCGGGGTTGGTGATCAGGAAGGACGGCTTGCGCACGGGCGCGTCGTTCTTCTCGACCACAGTGATCTTGTCGGAGAGGGAGCGGATCTCCTGGAGCAGTTCCCGCAGCTCTTGGGAAGTGGCGCCATCGTCCAGCGTGGCGACCAGCTCCACCGGGCGCTGCAGGCGCTCCAGATAGGCTTTCAATTGGGCTTGGAGGTTGGCGTCGAGCATAGGGTTACTCCTAATCAATCTAGTTATGGGCAAAAAAAACCCGGGCGCCTGGCACCCGGGCGTCTTGGTCAGCCGCCGCGGCGGCTGAACGCGGCTGGTGCCAGCTTAGATCTTGCCGACCAGGTCCAGCGAAGGAGCCAGCGTCTTGGCGCCCTCTTCCCACTTGGCGGGGCACACTTCACCGGGGTGGCTGGCGACGTACTGGGCAGCCTTGACCTTGCGCAGCAGATCGGCGGCGTTGCGGCCGATGCCTTCGGCGGTGATTTCCATCGCTTGGATCACGCCCTGCGGGTCCACGATGAACGTGGCGCGGTCTGCCAGGCCCTGGCCTTCGCGCAGGCAGTCGAAGTTCTGGCTGATTTGCCAGGTGGGGTCGCCCAGCATGGTGTACTTGATCTTGCGGATCGTGTCGGAGGCGTCATGCCATGCCTTGTGCACGAAGTGCGTGTCGGTGGACACGGAGTACACCTCAACACCCAGCTTCTGCAGCTCGTCGTAGTGGTCGGCCACGTCGCCCAGCTCGGTGGGGCACACGAAGGTGAAGTCGGCCGGGTAGAAGAAGAACACGGCCCACTTGCCCAGGACGTCCTTCTCGGTCACTTCGACAAACTTGCCGTTCTTGAAGGCTTGCGTCTTGAAAGGCTTGATAGTGGTGTTAAGCACGGACATTGCTGTTTCCTCTTACTTAGGTTGATGGGCTAGAACAAGACTGAAGTCTAGGCCGGATCGAATGATAAATCCAATAAATTGAACACATCAATTGGATTGACATTGACTATCAGTTCATTCCATTCGAGAACACGACTCAGCATCACACGCAGGCAAAGCCTGCATGCAGGGGCATTGTCTTGCCCCCTGGTGCCAGGGTCATGACAATGCCCCTTTCTGACTGAAAGGAGAAGCCCCATGAAAGGCGACGCGCAAGTCATCGCACACCTGCAGGCCCAGCTGAAGAATGAGCTCACGGCCATCAACCAGTACTTCCTGCACTACCGCATGCTCAAGCACTGGGGCTTCGACAAGCTGGCCAAGAAAGAATACGACGAGTCCATCGGCGAGATGAAGCACGCCGACCGGCTGATGGACCGCATCTTCATGCTGGACGGCCTGCCCAACCTGCAGGACCTGGCCAAGCTGCAGGTGGGCGAAGACGTACCCGAGATCCTGGAATGCGATTTGCGCGCCGAGCGCGGAGCGCAGGCCACCATCAAGGAAGGCATTGCCTACTGCGAGTCGGTACGCGACTATGTCTCGCGCGAACTGCTGGAAGACATCCTCGAAGACACCGAAGAGCACATCGATTTTCTGGAAACCCAGATCGAACTGGTTGCCAAGGTCGGGCTGCAGAACTACCTGCAGTCCCAGATGGGCGACGCCGACTGAGCCAGGCGCCAGGCGCCTGACACGGTGCCTTTCCCCTGCGCACGACCGCGCGCACTCCATCCAACGGGCTGCGGCCCGTTTTTTCATGCCTGTACCGGCGAAACCGCTACCGCAAACACGCGCCACACGCCGACGCCGCTGTAAGGCAAATTCCTACAAAGGCTGCTCATCCGCCAGACGCCACGCAGCGCCGAACCCCGACTTAATTTCTTTTTGCCCCGGTTTCACAATCCATTTCATCGGATCACGCAACACATGCAACGTTATGCAACGCAGTGATCCCCTCTTGGAAAGGATTGCCCCATGACCTCCGAACAACTGCTCGCCGAAATCCGCGAAGCCAACCTCACTTACCTGATGCTGGCGCAGACCCTGATCCGCCAGGACAAGGCCGAAGCCGTTTTCCGTCTGGGGCTGAACGAAGAAGCGGCCGACATTCTGGCATCGCTGTCCGCCGCACAGGTGCTCAAGCTGGCCTCGCGCAACACGCTGCTGTGCAGCTTCCGCGTGGACGACGAACTGGTGTGGAGCCTGCTGACCAGCCACAACACGCCGCGCAAAGCCGCCAGCGAAGCCACCAACACGCTGCACGCCAACATCCTGATGGCCAGCCGCGTCTCCGAAGTGCTCTGAAGTCCCACGCCAGCGTTCCCCCCTTATTCCGAAAGCCCGCCATGTCCGCACCCGCCAAGAGCGTTCTCAACGAATCCAAGCAAATCGAACGCGCCGCCATGCTGATCGAGATGGGGGCCCGCATGCAGGTGCTGGAGTCCGAGACCACGCTGTCGTACGAGCGCCTGATCCGCCTGTACAAGGAGATCGCGGGCAAGTCGCCGTCCAAGGGACAGCTGCCCTTCTCCACGGACTGGTTCCTAACCTGGCAGGAGAACATCCACAGCTCGCTGTTCCTGAACATCTACGAATATCTGTCCAAGGGCGTGAGCCTGGACGCGGTGGAGCTGCTCACCAAGGCCTATCGCCTCTACAACGAGCAGGTGGCCGCGGCGCAGATCGACCCGCTGCTGTCCTTCACGCGCGCCTGGCGGCTGGTGAAGTTCGTGGATGCCGGCATGCTCACGCGCACCAAGTGCTCGCAGTGCAGCGGCCAGTTCGTCACCGAGTTGTACGAGAACCGCCACTACACCTGCGGCCTGTGCAACCCGCCCGCACGTGCGGGCAAGAGCAAGAGCGCCGGCGCACTCACGCTGCACTAATTCAAGTCAAAATAACTTCTAGCGCTTACCCATCAAGCGCTAACAGCTATTAAATAAATAGCATAACGGCGCGGCAATGGGCTACCGGCCCGCCAGCAGACCGCGCACGTTGGCATCCATGGGCAGTGCATAGTCGTGCGCCGCCAGCACCGCGTTGCCCGCGCCCACCAGCTTCAGGCTCACGTAAACCGCCTGCGGCGCCACCGCGTAGGTGCCCACCAGCACGGCCTGGGCCGCCTGGGCGCGCGCCACCTCCTGTGCGTGCCGCGACAGCAGCAGCTCGCCCTGGCCGGGGCGCATCGCCAGGGTCTCGCGCATGCGCAACTCGGTCACGCGCAGCCCGCGCTGGGCCAGCCGGCCCGCCAGTTGCTCGGCCACCAAGCGCCCCAGGCGCGAAGATTCATCCAACCGGTCCAACTGCACCACCGTTGCCACCAGCACAGGGGTATCGGGATCCAGCGGCACTTGCAGCAACAGCGCATCCGCGGCGCCGTGGTTGCTGGCCATCAGGTCCACGGGGTCGCTGCTGGCCGCAGCGCCGTAGTAGTAGCGTGCGCAGCCCGGCAGGGCCAATGCGCTGGCGGTCAGCACCGCTGCCAGCAGCACGCGCCGCTGTATTCCAATGCGTTGCGTCATGCGGTCTCCCTCCTTCATGGCACGACCCGCCAGGCCGTGAGGGGCCCCGGCGCCGCAGCGGGGCGCTGGTACAGCGGTGCGTCCGGCTGCGCGATCGTGTACACGTCAGATGTGCGCACCAGCACCCGGCCCTCGCTTTCCAGCGACGTGACGACCAGCACCTCGGTGCGCATCGGCACACTCGCGTCCGCATGCGTTGCATTGCGCCGCACGTACACACCTTCGGCCAGGCGCTGCAACGGCGCCGCGGACGCCGCACCCGCGTGGTGCTGCACCAGCTGGGTGCTGGCCCGCAACCGCAGGGCTGCGGGTTCGGTGGTCACGGCGATGCCCCGCTCCACCAAATGCGTGACCAGCAGCTCGCGAAAGCCGCGCTGAAAGTCGGAGGCCTGGGGGGCCATCTCCACATGGATCGGGTGCTGCCCCGCGGGCCACGCACGCAGCCGGTCGGCCACATGCGCCGCCACGTCGGCAGCCAGCACGTCCCATTGGCGGACTGCGTTCACCGCCTGTTGCTCCGTGGGCGCGTGCGCCCCCTCCGGCGTCGCGCCGTGCGGCGCCGTTGGCAGGGGCGCGCAGCCGGCCGCCAGCCCGGCCAGGACGCAGAAGGCCAAAACCCGGTTTCTCATGATCGAAGAATATGTGTTGCGTGACGACCGGCCATGCTAGCCGGTGCGCCTGCGCCCCAAGGGTGGAACAAGACGGGCTTTGCGGGCCAGATCAGCCTCAGGCCGCCGCGCCCTGCCCGGCAAGCGAGCGCACCGCGGCCCGCAGCGGCGCCACCTGCCGGCACACCAGCGCCAACTGGGCCTGCACGAGCGACAGGCCGTCGCCGGAGGCATCGGCCGCCTGCTCCAGCGCCAGCGCCAACCCCTCGGCAGCGCCATCCTCCTGCGCCAGCGCATGCCGCCCGCGCAGCGCCTGGGCCATCTGCTCGATCTGGTTCGCGGCCTCACGGGCGGCGCGCTCTGCCAACGAATCGGCCGCCACGTCGGCCGGCAGACCGCGGTGCGCACCCAAGGCCGACAGATAGCTCAACAGCGTGTGCGAGAGCACCAGCAACTGCAGGCCCACGCGCGCGTGGCGGCGCACCCAGCGCGGTTCCAGCAGCATGTGCGACAGGGCGGCGGACAGGGCCGCATCGGCGTTGTGCGCCACGCGGCGCGCCAGGCGGTAGTCCAGGTCGTCGTCCTTGCCCGTGGCGTACTGCGACATGATCTCGCGCAGGTACAGCGCATGGGCCTCCAGCGCCTCGGCCGCCACGGCCCCCAGGCGCTTGCCCTGCCAGTCAGGCAATACCAGAAACATGGCGGCCGCCGCGATGAGACTGCCGATCACCGTGTCCAGCAGGCGCGGCAGGATGAGCGTGTAGCCTTCGCCCGTGGTCTGGTTGAAGCACAGCAGCACCATCAGCGTGATGGCCGCCGTGGCCAGCAGGTAGCGCTGGGTGCGCGTAAGGAAGAACAGCACCCCCGCCGCAACGGCCAAGAGCGCCTGCAGGGTCGGGCTGGGGAACAGCTCCAGCAACGCCCAGCCCGCCACCAGCCCCAGCGCGGTGCCCAGCACGCGCCGCGCCACGCGGGACACGGTGGCCCCATAGGTCGGCTGGCAGACGAACAGCGTGGTCAGCAGGATCCAGTAGCCATGCCGCGGGTCCGTGAGCTGCATGGCGGCATACCCCGCGGCCAACGCCAGCGTGAGGCGCACCGCATGCCGAAACAGCACCGAGCGCGCATGCAGCTGCGCACGCACGCGGCCCCACGCATCGGCCAGCGAGCGCGGTGTGCGGTCGAACAATGCGATGTCCCCCAGCACCGCGTTTTGCATGGGCAGCGTGGCGGTGGTGAGTTGCGCGTCCAGCGTGCTGAGGTTGCGCGCCAGCGCGCGCAGCGAGCGCAGCGGGCGCTGCCAGGCGCTCTGGCCCTGGCGCTCCAGGTAGGTGATGGAATCATGCAGGTCTGCCAGCGCCTGCGCATGCCCCGCATCGCGTACCAGCGGGCGGCGCCGGCGCAGTGCTTCACCCAGCTGCGTGCAGGCCATGCCCTGCAGCGTGAGGACGCGCTGGCAGCGGTACAGCACATCGCTGTGAAAGAGCACGTCCGCCCATTCGTTGTAGTGGTAGTGCGAGGAGCTCGCGCGCTCGTGAATATCCTGGGCGATGAAATACAGGTTGAGCAGCTGCAGCAGCCGGCCCTGGGGCGGCTGCGCGTCCATGCGGCTGAACAGGCTTTCCTTGGCGCTGTTGAGCGCCGCCACCACGCGCGCATTGGTCTGTGCCAGCGCCAGCCGCCTCTGCTGCACATCCACGCCGCGCACGGGCTCGAAGACGCTGGCCTTGAGCCGCAGGTAGGCGCCCAGTTCCTCGTACAGCGCAGCCATGCCATGCCGCAGGGGCAACAACGGCGTGAGCACACACCACGCCAGCGACAGCAGCCCGTACCACCCCGCGCCCGCCAGCAGCAGCGCAGGCATGCGCCACCAGGGCTGCGTGTCGCCCGCACCCTGGGGCACGCTGAGGGCCGCATACAGCGCCAGGATCACCGTGGCCGAAGCGATCGCGCGGTAGCGCCCGCCGACCGCGCCCAGCAATGTGAAGACGAAGCTGCACACCAGCAGCACCAGCAGGAACCACAGCGGCTGGTCCACGAGCGCCGCCACCGGGAAGGCCACCAGCGCGAAGCACGCCAGTGTGACCAGCAGCGCCTTCAGGCGGCCGCGCCAGCTGTCATCCGTCTCGGCCAGCGCAGACGCGAGCACGCCCAGGAACAGCGGCACCACCAGCTCCACCTGGTGCGTGCCCCAGCTCCAGGCCATGGCGCCGCCCAGCGCGAGCAGTACGCGCAGGCCGTAAGCCCAGGCGACCTGCGCACCCAGGCGTTGCAGCCACTGCGCCGTGATGCCGTCTACCACGCCCGTACCTCAGCCCGTGTTGCGCAGCCCCGCGGCAATGCCATTGATGGAGATGTGAATGCCGGTCTGCACGCGCTCGTCGCCCTGGCCCGCGCGCCAGCGGCGCACCAGCTCCACCTGCAGGTGGTGCAGGGGGTCGATGTAGGGGAAGCGGTGCCGTATGGAGCGCGCCAGCGCCGTGTTGGCCGCCAGGCGCTGCTTTTCCCCCGTGATGCGCGTGAGCGCGTCGGCCGTGCGCTGCCATTCGGCCTCGATCACACCGAACACCTTTTTGCGCAGGCGCGCATCGGCCACCAGTTCGCTGTAGCGCGAGGCCAGCGCCAGGTCGCTCTTGGCCAGCACCATGTCCATGTTGGACAGCAGCGTGCGAAAAAACGGCCACTGCCGGTACATCTTCTGCAACAGCGCCAGCTGGGCCTTGGGGTCCTTGCCCGGCGCATGCGTGAAGGCATCCACCGCAGCGCCGAAGCCAAACCATCCCGGCAGCGTGAGGCGGCACTGGCCCCAGCTGAAGCCCCAGGGAATGGCGCGCAGATCCTCGATCTGCTGGCTGGCCTTGCGGCTGGCCGGGCGCGAGCCGATGTTGAGCTCGGCAATCTCGCGGATCGGCGTGGAATTGAAGAAGTAATCGGTGAAGCCCGGTGTCTCGTACACCAGCGCGCGGTAAGCCTCCATGCTGGCCTGCGAGAGCTGCTCGGCCGCTTCCAGGAACGCCTTGGTGGCGGACTTGGTGGGTTGCAGCAGCGTGGCTTCCAGCGTGGCGGCCACCAGGGTCTCCAGATTGCGCCGGCCGATCTCGGGGTTGGCGTACTTGGAGGCGATCACCTCGCCCTGCTCGGTCAGGCGGATCTGCCCGCGCACGGTGCCGGGCGGTTGCGCCAGGATGGCCTGGTAGCTGGGCCCGCCGCCACGCCCCACCGTGCCGCCACGGCCGTGGAACATGCGCAGTTGGATGGGCGCGCCCGCCTGGGAGGCGTTCATCTCGTCGAACAGCGCCACCAGCGCGATCTCGGCGCGGTACAGCTCCCAGTTGCTGGTGAAAATGCCTCCGTCCTTGTTGCTGTCGCTGTAGCCGAGCATGATGTCCTGCTCGGCCCCGCTGGCGCGCACCAACTGCGCGATGCCAGGGATCGCGTAGAACTCGCGCATGATGGGCGCGGCATTGCGCAGGTCCTCGATCGTCTCGAACAGCGGCACCACGATCAGGTCCGCCCTGGCGCCCGTGTCCAGCGTGCCTTGCAGCAGACCCACCTCCTTTTGCAGCAGCAGCACCTCCAGCAGGTCGCTCACCGTCTCGGTGTGGCTGATGATGTAGTGGCGGATGGCGTCGTCGCCATAGCGCTCGCGCATCTGGCGCGCGGTCTCGAAGATGGCGACCTCGCCCGTCGTGTGCTCGGAATACGGCGCCCCCACCACGCGCAGGGGCCGTGCGTCGCATAGCAGGCGCAGTAGCAGCGCGCGGCGCGCGGGCTCGGGCAGGGCCTCGTAGTCGGACTCCACCCGGGCGGTGGCCAGCAGTTCGGCCACCACGCGCTCGTGCTGGTCGGAGCTTTGGCGCAGATCCACCGTGGCCAGGTGGAAACCGAACACTTCCACTGCGCGCATCAGCGGGCGCAGGCGTTCGCCCACCAGGGCCCCACCGCGGTGCGAGCGCAGCGAAGCCTCGATCACGCGCAGATCGGCCAGGAAGTCGCCCGCGCTGGCGTACGCATTCTGTGGGGCTACGGCATGGCGTGCAGCCTCGCCGCCCGTCAAATCCCTGAGCGTGGCGGCCAGGCGCGCGTACACGCCCGTGAGTGCGCGGCGGTAGGGTTCGTCGCGGCGGTGCTCGCTGGTGTCGGGCGAGCGTGCGGCGAGCTGCAGCATCTCGGCCGAGACCTGCACCAGGTTGCTGGAGAGCGACAGCTCGCGCCCCAGGTGATGCACCTCGGTCAGGTAGTGGCGCAGCGCCACCTCGGCCTGGCGGCGCAGGGCCAGGGCCAGCGTGTCGGCGCTCACGTTGGGGTTGCCGTCGCGGTCGCCACCGATCCACTGGCCCATGCGCAGGAAGCTCGCCACGGGGTGGCTGCCGCCCAGCTCGCGCTCCAGCTCGGCATAGATCTTGGGGATCTCGTGCAGGAAGGTGTATTCGTAGTACGAAAGGGCGTTCTCGATCTCGTCGGCCACGGTGAGCTTGGAGTAGCGCAGCAGCCGCGTCTGCCACAGCTGGGCCACGCGCGCGCGCAGCTGCGCCTCGTTGGCGGCCAGCTCGCGCGGGGTGAGCGTGTCCTTCGCGCTGTTGTAGAGCTGGGCGCGCGCCTGGATATCGTCGCGCTGGGTGAGCAGCAGGGCGATCTCGCGCTCCGCGTCCAGGATGCTCTTGCGCTGCACCTCGGTCGGGTGGGCCGTGAGCACCGGCGCCACATAGCTGGTGGCCAGCGTCTGCGCCACGGTGCGCGGCGCGATGCCGGCCCAGCGCAGGCGCGCCAGCGCAACCTCGATGCTGCCCTCCTGCGCGCTGCCCGCGCGCTCGTGCACGGCGCGGCGGCGGATGTGGTGGCGGTCCTCGGCCAGGTTGGCCAGGTGGCTGAAGTACGTGAAGGCGCGGATCACGCTCACCGTCTGGTCGCCCGTCAGGCCCTTGAGCAGCTTCTTCAGCGCCTTGTCGGCCTCGTGGTCCGCGTCGCGCCGGAAGGCCACTGACAGTTTGCGGACCTGCTCCACCAGGTCATAGGCCGCCACGCCCTCCTGTTCGCGGATCACGTCGCCCAGGATGCGCCCCAGCAGGCGGATGTCCTGGATCAGCGGCAGGTCCTTGTCGGTCTTGCGGGCGGGCGCCGGCGCCGCGGCGGCGTCGGTCTTGCGGGCGGGGGCGGTCATGCGCAAAGGTCTCCTGGCGCGCCGATGGGATGGTTGATGGAATGGCGCGGCTGTTGCAGCGCAGCATGCTAGCATTCCCCGCTGCCCCGCCGCCGTGCCTGCGGGGGCCGAGACAGACGCCGCAATGACCACTCCCTCCCCCTCGCTTCCTTCCATCGTGATCGCCACGCGCGAAAGCCAACTCGCGCTCTGGCAGGCCGAGCATGTGCAGTCCTTGCTGCGCGTGCGCGGCCATGCCGTGGCGCTGCTGGGCATGACCACGCGCGGCGACCAGATCCTGGACCGCACGCTGTCCAAGGTGGGCGGCAAGGGCCTGTTCGTGAAGGAGCTGGAAGTGGCGCTGGAGGAAGGCCGCGCCGACATCGCGGTGCATTCGCTCAAGGACGTTCCCATGGAGCTGCCCCAGGGCTTCGCCCTGGCCTGTGTGATGGAGCGCGAGGACCCGCGCGACGCCTTCGTGTCGCCCGGCTACGCATCGCTGGACGAGCTGCCCCACGGGGCGGTGGTGGGCACGTCCAGCCTGCGCCGCCAGGTGCTGCTGCAAGCGCTGCGCCCCGACCTGCAGATCGAGCCGCTGCGCGGCAACGTGCAGACGCGCTTGCGCAAGCTGGACGAGGGCCAGTACGCGGCCATCGTGCTCGCGGCCGCAGGCCTGAAGCGCCTGGGCCTGCACGAGCGCATCCGCGCCGTGTTCACGCCCGAGCAGATGCTGCCCGCCGCAGGCCAGGGCGCGTTGGGCATCGAGATCCGCGGCGACCGCCACGACCTGCGCGAGGCGCTGGCGCCGCTGGCCCATGAGCGCACCTGGCTCACGGTGACGGCCGAGCGTGCCGTAAGCCGCGCCATGGGGGGGAGCTGTTCCATGCCGCTGGCCGCACATGGCCAGTGGGACGGCGACACGCTCTCGCTGCGCGCCGCCTGGGGCGACGTCGCGGCCCGGGTGCCGCTGGTACGCGCCGAGGGCGCGGCCCCCGTGCATACGCTGGAGCAGGCCGACGCGCTGGGACTGGCCGTCGCCGCACAGCTGCGCACTGCGGGCGCGGTGGGAGCGCTCTGACCTTGCCCGTGCAGCCGCCCCGGGCCATCGTCACGCGCCCCGCGCGCGAGGCCACGCAGTGGGCCGCCGATCTGCAGGCGCGCGGCATCGCCGCGCTGGCGCTGCCACTCATCGCCATCGGCCCGGTGACCAACCCGGCTCTGCGCGAGGAACTGCAACAGGCCCGGGCATGCGTGGACCGCTACTGCGCGGTGATGTTCGTGAGCGGCAACGCGGCGCAGTATTTCTTTGACTCAAATATGCCTCTAGCGCTTTCTAGACAAGCGTTAGCAGCTACCAAAACGAGAGTATGGGCTCCCGGCCCCGGTACCGTGGCGGCACTCGTGCAGGCCGGGGTTGCGCCCGAGCGCATTGACGCTCCCGGCGCCGACGCCGCGCAGTTTGACTCCGAAGCCCTGTGGCAGGTGGTCGCGCCACAGATCGGCCCGGGCGACCGCGTGCTCATCGTGCGTGGAGCCAACGCCCCCACGGCCGAAGGCGGCAACGGGCGCGAATGGCTGGCCCGGCAGATTGCCGCTGCCGGTGGCGCGGTGGACTTCGTCGCCGCGTACGAGCGCGGCGCACCCTGCCTCGACGCCCAGCAACTGGCGCTGGCGCAAGCAGCCGCCAGCGACGGCTCGGTCTGGCTGCTGAGCAGTTCCGAGGCCATCGCCAACCTGCGTGCTGTCTTGCCCGCGCAACACTGGGGCATGGCCCGCGCCCTGACCACCCACCCGCGTATCGCGCAGGCCGCACGTGCGGCCGGCTTTGGCAGCGTGCACGAATGCCGTCCGGCGTTCGATGAAGTGGCAGCCTCGATAGAATCGCTTCATGAGCAATGAGTCCTCATTCGGGCTGCCCGCACCGGCGCCCGCCGCTCCCCGGCCCGCCGCGGCCCACGGCGGCCGCGCGACCCTGTTCGCGCTGAGCGCCATCGCCATTGCCGCGCTGGCCAGTTCGGTGATGCTGTGGCAGCGGCTGTCGTCCATCCAGGAGCAGTTGGCACGCCAGTCGGCCGACTCCGGCGCCCAGGCCATCGAGGCGCGCACCATGGCCCAGCAAGCGCAGGAGCTGGCGCGCGAGACCTCCACGCGCCTGGCCGTGGCCGAAGCCCGCGTGAGCGAAGTCGCGCTGCAGCGCAGCCAGCTGGAAGAACTCATGCAAAGCCTCTCGCGCACGCGCGACGAGAACCTGGTGGTGGACGTGGAAGCCGCCATCCGCCTGGCGCAGCAGCAGGCCCAACTCACGGGCAGCCTGCAGCCCCTGGTGGCCGCGCTCAAGAGCGCGAGCCAGCGCGTGGAGCGCGCATCGCAGCCGCGCCTGGCGCCCGTGCTGCGCGCCATGGGCCATGACCTGGAGCGCCTGGAGCGCGCCAACGTCATCGACACTGCGGGTCTGCTCGGTCGCCTGGACGACCTGGTGCGCCAGGTGGACGAGCTGCCCCTGCTGGGCAGCGTGGCCCAGGCAGCCAGCATGCGCCGCCCGGCGGGCGAGGTGACGGCGCCCGCCCCCGCCGCGAGCACCGCCAGCCAGCCGCGCTGGCAAGCCGCGCTGCACCGCACCTGGGAAGGCGTGCGCGACGAGGTGCGCGGCCTGGTGCGTGTGAGCCGCATCGACCATCCCGACGCCATCCTGCTCGCCCCCGACCAGGCCTTCTTCCTGCGCGAGAACCTCAAGCTCAAGCTGCTCAATGCACGGCTGGGCCTGCTGGCGCGTCGCATGGACTCGGCGCGCGCCGACCTGGCCGGCGCCTACAGCGCGCTGGGCAAGTACTTCGATCCTGCCTCGCGCCGCACGCAGAACGCCACCGCGGCCCTGCAGCAGCTGCAGGCGCACATGAAGACCGTCGAAATGCCCGCGCTGGAGGACACCTTCGCCGCGCTGGCCACGGCCGCGGCCGGCCGTTGACCCGCCCCTAGGACACTCTGCCCATGCGCGCAGCACTCTGGTTCCTGGCCCTGTTCGGTGTGGCCGTTGCCGTCGCCCTGTTTGCGGGCAACAACCAGGGCACGGTCACGCTGTTCTGGCCGCCCTACCGCATCGATCTGTCCCTCAACATGGTGCTGATGCTGCTGTTCGGCGGCTTCACGCTGCTGTACGCGGCGCTGCGCGCCCTGGCGGCGCTGCTGGAGCTACCCATGCAGGCGCGCCGCTGGCGCCTGCTGCAAAAGGAGCGTGCCATGCACGGTGCGCTGCTGGATGCGCTGTCGCAGATGCTGGGAGGGCGCTTCCTGCGCGCCCGCAAATCCGCGGAATCTGCGATCGCGCAGGAGCGCGCCCTCGAAGACGCCAAGGAAGCCCTGCCCCATGGCCGTCGGCTGCGCACGCTGGCCCACATGGTGGCCGCGGAAAGCTCGCATGCGCTGCAGGACCGTGCCACGCGGGAAGCACACTTGCAGCAGGCGCTGGACAACATTCCCGATCGTGCGGCCGCCATCGAGCAGGAATTGCGCGAGGGCGCGCAGCTGCGGGCAGCACGCTGGTCGCTGGACGAGCGCGACGCCACCACCGCGCTGGAGCGCCTTTCCGTCCTGCCGGCCGGCACGGCGCGCCGCACGCTGGCACTGCGCGCCAAACTCAAGGCATCGCGCCTGTCGCACCAGACCGAGCAGGCGCTGGAAACCGCCCGTCTGCTGGGCAAGCACCACGCTTTTTCGCCGGCCGCCGCCGAGAGCATCGTGCGCGGCCTGGCAATGGAACTGATCAACGGCGCCTACGACCCGGCCCAACTGCAGCGCATCTGGCTGGGGCTGGAGCCCCATGAGCGCGCCATGCCCGAGATCGCCGTGCATGCGGCGCAGCGCCTGGGCCAGTTGGGCGGCGATGCGATGCAGGTGCGCGCATGGCTTCTGCCGGTGTGGGAACGCATGACGGACCCCGCTCAGCCCCCGCTGCCCGATGCCCACGTGCTCAAGCTGGTGCGCGCGCTTGAGGGCAGCCTGCAGGCGCTGGATGCCAACTGGCTGGCGCGCATCGAGTCCGCCCAGCAGGCGGCTCCGCGCAACGCGCGTCTGCAATACCTGTCGGCCAAGGCCTGCCTGCAGCGCAACCTGTGGGGCAAGGCCCAGCAACTCTTCACCCAGGCCGCTCAGCAGCTTCCCGATGCGTCGCTGCGCGCCAGCGCTTGGCGCCATCTTGCCGAGCTGGCCGAGCAGCGCGGCGACGCTGAGGCCGCCGCGGATGCCTGGAAGAAAGCCGCCCAGGCGAACGCCTGAGCACCACTCCCTCTTTCCCGTTTGAGGCCACCGGCCGCCTTTGCCGCGGCGGCTGCGCCATGCCTGCTGGACAGCGGTTTTTCAAATTCACTTAACGCAAATCAATTACGAATAGTAGAATTTCAGGCACTTCTTCATACCAGCATGCGCCCTGGCGCCCTATCCCGGAGACAACGCCATGACTGCTCCCCACGACAGCCTCCCGCCCCCCGCCGCCATCCAGCAGCTGCACCACTACGCCTACAAGGCGCGCGACGCGGAGGAGACGCGCCACTTCTACGAGGACATCCTGGGCCTGCCGCTGTACCACATCATCCAGAGCGACTACGTGCCCAGCACGGGCGAGTACTGCCCCTACACCCACTTCTTCTTCCGGCTGCAGGACGGCTCGTTCATCGCGTTCTTCGACCTGGGCGACGACGTGAAGCCCGAGCCCTCGCCCAACACCCCCCCGTGGGTCAACCACATCGCCTTCCGCGTGAACACCGTGCAAGAGCTGGAGGACACCAAAACCCGTCTGCAGGCACACGGTGTGCAGGTGCTCGGAGTGACCGACCACCACATCTTCAAGAGCATCTACTTCTTCGACCCCAACGGCATCCGGCTGGAGCTGTCGGCCCAACTGGCCGACACCGCGCAGATGCAGCGCGAAAGCACCACCGCCCACGCCCGGCTGGCCGAGTGGACGGCGCGCAAGGAGCAATGGCGCAAGGAACGCGCCGGCGGCCATGCCAGCGCGCCACTCAAACCCCAGGTCAACGACCGCCCCGAATTCGTGCCCACCACAGGGTCTGAGTAAAAAGCGCCTCCAGCGCTTATCCAGCAAGCGCAAGCAGCTATCAGTATGGAAGCATGGCGGTAACCGAATAAAATGCCCCCATCCTCCGAACCACTGCCCAGGCGGCATCCCACGGGATGCCGTTTTTCATTGCCATGAGCGACACGATCGAACAACCCGGCCTGAACAGCCTCTCCAAGTCCTTTGAGCCCGCCGCCCTGGAGGCCCACTGGGGCCCCGAATGGGAAAAGCGCGGCTACGGCGTGGCAGGCTACCGCGGCACGGGCGCGGCGCAGGCCGGGCAGCCGGCATTCGCCATCCAGCTGCCTCCGCCCAACGTGACGGGCACGCTGCACATGGGCCATGCGTTCAACCAGACCATCATGGACAGCCTGACGCGCTACCACCGCATGTTGGGGCACAACACCGTCTGGGTGCCGGGCACCGACCACGCGGGCATTGCCACACAAATCGTCGTCGAGCGCCAGCTGCAAGAGCAAGGCGTGAGCCGCCATGACCTGGGCCGCCCCGACTTCGTGAAGAAGGTGTGGGAGTGGAAGGAAAAGAGCGGCAACACCATCACCACCCAGATGCGCCGCCTGGGCGACAGCGTGGACTGGAGCCGCGAGTACTTCACCATGGACGAAAAGCTCTCCAAGGTGGTGACCGACACCTTCGTGAAGCTCTACCAGCAGGGCCTGATCTACCGCGGCAAGCGCCTGGTGAACTGGGACCCCAAGCTGCAGTCCGCCGTGTCGGACCTGGAAGTGGAGAACGAGGAAAAAGACGGCTCGCTGTGGCACATCGCCTACCCCTTGGCCGACGGCAGCGGCCAGCTGGTGGTGGCCACCACCCGCCCCGAGACCATGCTGGGCGACGTGGCCGTGATGGTCCACCCCGAGGATGAGCGCTACGCGCACCTGATCGGCAAGATGGTCAAGCTGCCGCTGTGCGACCGCGAGATCCCGGTGATTGCCGACGCCTACGTGGACAAGGAGTTCGGCACCGGCGTGGTCAAGGTCACGCCCGCGCACGACAACAACGACTACCAAGTGGGCCAGCGCCACAAGCTGCCCATGATTTGCGTGCTCACCCTGCAGGCCACGGTGAACGAGAACGCCCCCGCCAAATACCAGGGCATGGACCGCTTCGTGGCGCGCAAGGCCATCGTGGCCGACCTGGAGGCCCAGGGCCTGCTGGTCGAGACCAAGAAGCACAAGCTGATGGTGCCCGTTTGCACCCGCACCGGCCAGGTGATCGAGCCCATGCTGACCGACCAGTGGTTCGTGGCCATGAACAAGGTGGCCCAAGAAGGCACGGGCGACGCCACCGGCAAGAGCATCGCGCAAAAGGCCATCGACGCCGTAGCCAGCGGCCAGGTGCAGTTCGTGCCCGAGAACTGGGTCAACACCTACAACCAGTGGATGAACAACATCCAGGACTGGTGCATCAGCCGCCAGCTGTGGTGGGGCCACCAGATCCCTGCCTGGTACGACGAGGACGGCAATGTGTACGTGGCCCGCAACGAACAAGAGGCCCAGGCCCAGGCCCCCGGCAAGACGCTGACCCGCGATGCGGACGTGCTCGACACCTGGTACTCCAGCGCCCTGGTGCCCTTCAGCACCATGGGCTGGCCGCACCAGACCGACGCTGCCACCGACGACTACAACCTGTACCTGCCCAGCAGCGTGCTGGTCACGGGCTACGACATCATCTTTTTCTGGGTCGCCCGGATGATCATGATGACCACGCACTTCACCGGGCGCGTGCCGTTCAAGCATGTCTACATCCACGGCCTGGTGCTGGACGCGCAGGGCAAGAAGATGAGCAAGTCCGAGGGCAACGTGCTCGACCCGGTGGACCTGATCGACGGCATTGCGCTGGAGCCGCTGCTGGACAAACGCACCCAGGGCCTGCGCCGCCCCGAGACCGCGCCCAAAGTGCGCCAGAACACGCAAAAGGAATTCCCCGAGGGCATTCCCGCCTATGGCGCCGACGCGCTGCGCTTCACCTTCGCCGCGCTGGCGTCGCTGGGCCGCAGCATCAACTTCGACAGCAAGCGCTGCGAGGGCTACCGCAACTTCTGCAACAAGCTGTGGAACGCCAGCCGCTTCGTGCTGATGAACTGCGAGGGCTACGACTGCGGCATGGACACCGCGCAGGGCTGCACTGAAAGCTACCTGCGCTTCAGCCAGGCCGACCGCTGGATCGTCTCGCAGCTGCAACAGGTCGAGGCCGAAGTGGCCAAGGGCTTCGCCGAGTTCCGCTTGGACAACGTGGCCAACACCCTCTACGACTTCGTCTGGAACGAGTTCTGCGACTGGTACCTGGAAATCGCCAAAGTGCAGATCCAGACTGGCGACGAGGCGCAGCAGCGCGCCACGCGCCGCACGCTGATCCGCGTGCTGGAGGCCATCCTGCGCCTGGCGCACCCCGTCATCCCCTTTGTCACCGAAGCGCTGTGGCAGGTAGTGGCCCCGCTGGCGGGCCTGAAGGGCGACTCCATCGCCATCGCCGCCTATCCGCAGTCCCAGCCCGAGAAAATCGACGAGGGCTCCATCGCCTACGTGGCGCGCATCAAGCAGGTGGTGGACGCCTGCCGCACGCTGCGCGGCGAGATGGGCGTGTCGCCCGCACAGCGCCTGCCGCTGCTGGTGGCGGGCGACGCGGACTTCATGCGCGACATCGCCCCGGTGCTGCAGAACCTGGCCAAGCTCAGCGAGGTGAAGGTGTTCGACGACGAGGCCGCCTGGGCCCAGGCCGCGCAAAGCGCGCCCGTGGCCGTGGTGGGCGACGCCCGCCTGGCGCTGTTCGTGGAGATCGACATCGCTGCTGAAAAGGCCCGCCTGTCCAAGGAGGCCGCGCGCCTGTCCGGCGAGATCGCCAAGGCCAACGGCAAACTGGGCAACGAGGCTTTCGTGGCCAAGGCCCCGCCGGCCGTGATCGAGCAGGAAAAGAAGCGCGTGGCAGACTTCGGCGCCACGCTGGCGCGCATCCAGGAGCAGCTCGCGCGCCTGGGCTAAGATCAGCCCGATCACCGGACAAGGGCGCTGCAGGCGCCCTTGTTTTTACCCGGCACCCTTTTTCGTGAGGCACCCGACTTGAACGCACCCACCCGTGTCCGCAAGGCCGTCTTTCCCGTCGCGGGGCTTGGCACCCGCTTTCTGCCCGCCACCAAGGCATCGCCCAAGGAGATGCTGCCGGTGGTGGACAAGCCCCTGATCCAGTACGCCGTCGAGGAGGCCTACGAGGCCGGCATCCGCGACATGGTGTTCGTCACCGGCCGCAGCAAGCGCGCGATCGAGGACCATTTCGATACCGCGTACGAGCTGGAGAACGAGCTGGAGAACGCCGGCAAGCGCGAGATGCTCGCGCTGGTGCGCAGCATCGCGCCCGACGACATGAACTGCCTGTTTGTGCGCCAGCCACGCTCGCTGGGCCTGGGCCATGCCGTGCTGTGCGCCGAGCCCCTGGTGGGCAACGAGCCCTTTGCCGTCATCCTGGCCGACGACCTGATGACCGGCGAGCCCGGCGGCCCCGGCGTGATGGCGCAGATGACGGCCGCTTTCGCCAAGCAGGGGCGCTCGCTGCTGGCCGTGCAGGAAGTCCCGCTGGAGCACACCAAGCGCTACGGCATCGTCAAGGGCGAGAGCGCCGGCGGCGCGCTGATCCGCGTCGACGAGATCGTGGAGAAGCCCGCACCCGAAAAGGCACCGTCGCGCATGGGCGTGGCCGGCCGCTATGTGCTCACGCCGCGCATCTTCGAAGAGATCCGCAACCAGCCGCAGGGCGTGGGCGGCGAGATCCAGCTCACCGATGCGATCGCGCGCCTGATGCAGCACGAGACGGTGTATGCCTACCAGTACGCCGGCAAACGGTACGACTGCGGCAGCAAGGAAGGCTTTTTGGAAGCCACGGTCGAACTGGCACTGCAGCACCCGCAGGTGGGCCCGCAGTTCCGCGAATACCTCCAATCCCTGGCGCTGTAACGCACCGCCGGAGCGGTACCCCTGCCTCCCGCCCGGATTCCTATTTTGATAGCTACCAGCGCTTGCCCAACAAGCGCTGGACGGCTATTTAGTCCTTAATCATTCAGCGACGGCGCAGCACGTGGATGAATTCTTCGCCCACGGTCTGTTGCTCAACCAGTTCGTTGCCGGTCTGCCGGGCAAACGCCTGGAAGTCGCGCAGCGAGCCGCTGTCGGTCGCCACCACCTTGAGCAGCTGGCCGCTGGCCATGTCGGCCAAGGCCTTCTTGGCCTTGAGGATGGGCAGGGGGCAGTTCAGGCCCCGGGTGTCGATTTCCTTGTGGATGTCCATTTTTCTCAGTCCTTCGGCGCGTCCAGTCCGCGGCGGCGCTCTGCATTTTCCTCGGCGGTGAAGAACACCGGCTCGTGGCCACGCGAGCGCAGCCAGTCGGCCAGCGCATAGCCTGTGCCCGCGGGCCAGCACTTGAGCTGGTCCGGCTCATAAAAGCGGTGCTCCAGCAGCTCCGGCGACAGGCGCACCTCGCCTTCGGCCCGTACATGGTAGGCGATGATGACCTGGTTCATGCGCATGAACTCATACACGCCCACCAGCTGCACACTGCGCGCGTCCAAGTTGGTTTCTTCCTTGACTTCGCGGGCAATGCCGTCCTCGGGCGTCTCGCCAGCCTCCATGAAACCCGTGATCAGCGCGAACATCTTGGGTGGCCAGAGCGCATTGCGCGCCAGCAGCACGCGGCCGTCCACCTCCACGATGGCCGCCAGCACGGGCGTCGGGTTGTTCCAGTGCGTCCAGCCGCAGGCGGGGCAGCGCAGGCGTTCCTTCTCGCCGCTGTCCTCAATGACCACGATGGGCGCCAGCGCCGTGGCGCAGTGGGTGCAATAGCGGGTTTCGTACGACATAGCGATGCTCCTCCAGCATGCGCCATGGCAGTCACAGCGCTCCGTAATTGATAGCTGCTTGCGCTTGACTACCGGGCGCCAGCGGCCTTATTGATGCCCACTGTGATCTTCACGTTCACGCAGGGAAGACGCCGGTGGAGAGGTAGCGGTCGCCCCGGTCGCACACCACGAAAACGATGGTGGCGTTTTCCTCGCGTTGCGCGATCTGCTGCGCCACCCAGCAGGCGCCGGCTGCGGAGATGCCGGCAAAGATGCCCTCTTCGCGCGCCAGGCGCCGTGCCATGTCCTCGGCATCGTCCTGGCTCACCAGCACCAATTCGTCCACCAACTGGGGCTCGTAAATCTTGGGCAGGTATTCCTCGGGCCACTTGCGAATGCCCGGGATACGCGAGCCTTCCTGCGGCTGCGCACCCACGATGCGCACCGCGGGGTTCTTCTCGCGCAGGAAGCGCGCGACGCCCGTGATGGTGCCCGTGGTGCCCATGGCGCTCACGAAATGGGTGATGCGCCCCTCGGTCTGCTCCCACAGTTCGGGGCCGGTGGTCTCGTAGTGGATGCGGGGGTTGTCTGGGTTGGCAAACTGGTCCAGCACCACGCCCTTACCCTGCGCCACCATCTGGTCGGCCAGGTCCCGCGCGTATTCCATCCCCCCGCTCTTGGGCGTGAGAACCAGCTCCGCGCCGAAGGCCTTCATGGTCTGCGCGCGCTCCACGGACAGATCCTCCGGCATGATCAGCACCATGCGGTAGCCCTTGATGGCCGCAGCCATCGCCAGGGCGATACCGGTGTTGCCCGACGTCGCCTCGATCAGCGTATCGCCGGGTTTGATCTCGCCGCGCTCTTCGGCCCGGCGGATCATCGACAGTGCCGGCCTATCCTTCACCGAACCCGCCGGGTTATTGCCTTCCAGCTTGCCCAGAATGACATTGCCGCGTGCCGCGTTGTCCTGTGCACCGATGCGCTGCAGTGCGACCAGCGGCGTGTGTCCGATCGCGTCTTCAATGGTGGGGTAGGTCTTCATACCGCGTTACTGTGCCATAATTTGTGACTTCGCTTTCGCGCCTGCCCGGGTGGTGAAATTGGTAGACGCAGGGGACTCAAAATCCCCCGCCGCAAGGCGTGCCGGTTCGATTCCGGCCCCGGGCACCACATACAAGGCCGCACAGTTCCGAGAACGTGCGGCCTTTCTTTTTTCCTCCGAAACCCTCGATAGCGTCGTGCGCAAAGGTGCGAGGGACTGTGCAGCAATCCGGGGCCCTAAGACGCCTGCTGGCCGGTATCGGGCACATCCACAAGAATTAAGTTTGCTTTTTTCATTTCGGCGAGTAATAATCCGCCAACGCGCTACCCACTGCTTGCTTCGATAGCGCCTGCCTGACAGCATCCTGGCTGATGCGCCTTGCGCCGCACTTCTTGCAAAGTGTCGGCCGTCACTCTCCAAAGCAGCAAGCTCATCGCAGACCTTCAACCTCTTACAGGGTCTGCCCCGCCTTTCCTGCGCCGACGCGCGGCAGGTCTTTTCCCCTCTTTTCTCTCCTGGATGGTCGCCTTCGCGATTACATCCTGTCTGTTTGCAATGCTTGAAAAACAAAACGCCGAGCGCGTGGGCAACTACGTTGTCACGCCGCTGACCAAAACCACCAATGTCGGTGTTACTGCTTCGGTTTCCATACGCCGGGGAATGTACGACCGCATCTTCCGCTTTCTCCCAAGCTTCCCCTGCGATGCACAAGCAGTCCAGTACGCCTTGGCGCAAGGGCGCCGCATGGTGCTACACAACCAATTGGGCTGATCCTGCTATTGACGGAGGTACCCGTGGCCAAAGAAGAGTTGATTGAAATGCAGGGCAAGGTCGATGAAGTTCTGCCTGACGCCCGTTACCGCGTCACGCTTGACAACGGGCATCAGCTCATCGCGTATACCGGGGGCAAGATGCGTAAGTTCCGCATCCGCATTCTGGCCGGTGACCTGGTGACCCTGGAGATGTCTCCGTACGACCTCAACAAGGGTCGAGTGACATTTCGGCATATCGAGAACCGCACGCGCACCACCCCTCCAGCGCGCCGGCGCCATTGATTTTGGTTCCCCCACTCATTTCCTCTGGGATGCGCTTACAAGCCGTCCCTTCATTTCCCGAAAGAAAGACACTGACATGAACAACCGACTGTACGTGGGCAACTTGGCCTATTCCGTGCGTGATGAATCGCTGCACCAGCAGTTTTCCCAATTTGGTTCCGTCACCTCCGCCAAGGTGATGATGGAGCGCGATACAGGCCGGTCCAAGGGCTTCGGCTTTGTAGAAATGGGCAGCGATTCCGAGGCACAGGATGCCATTAACGGTCTGAACGGCCGTTCTGTCGATGGACGTGCACTGGCGGTCAACGTCGCACGTCCCATGGAAGCTCGCCCAAGTTTTGGCGGCGGCGCAGACCGTGGTGGCTACCGCGGTGGCCGCTACTGATAGGGCCTTGCCGCGGCAATTGCCTTAGAGTGCTCCGGACCAACCGGGTGAGTCCGTGTTTTGGACGCTGACCACCTCCCACAGAGCCCTCCGCCGCGTCTTATGCCGTTAACGAGATGGTCGCCCCATCTCCTTCTTGGCCTCGAACACCCCGATGACGAAAGTCGTCGGGGTGTTCCTCTTTGTGGTGGGGGGGTTATCGTGGCTTCATGGACGTTCATCGGCATGAACCTCTTCCCTTCTCCACCTTAACGGTCGCTAGGGGGTGAACAGCGATGGGGGTGCGGCAGGGGTGCCGCGCCAGCCTTGCGCAGCCAGCGCATCAGAGCTCCCAAAACAGGCAATTTTTCATACAGCTCTTCAGCCGGGTCCCAGTAATCGCGGTGCAGTGTCACGCGGCCTTGGGCATCAAAATGCACCAGGGTCGCGCCGTGGATGCATTGAGGCACCTGTGCCCGCCAGCGCTTCAGGCGGAAGTGGAACTCCCATTGCAAAAAGGCCCGGTCGTCCTGCACCAGCCGCTGGGTGACGATAAAGCGCGGCTGCTCCAGGCTCTCGAACATGTGGGCAAAGATGGCACGGATGGCGGGCACGCCGTGCACATCATTGAAGGGGTCCTTGAACCGTGCGTCAAGCGCGTAGTAGTCCTCCAGTAGGGGCAACTGCGCGGGGGTTAGCTGCTCGTAGAGCTGGACCAGCCGGGCGACGCAAGCGTGGGTGTCTATAGGTGGGTGCATGCGTCACAGCCCGGTCATACGGTGGACCAGCGGAAAGTACCAGCGGTACGGCAGCACGCGCAGCAGCTTGAGCCACAGCGTGAAGCGGCGTGGAAAATGCAGTTCAAACGCGCCCCTCCCCCAACCACGCAGTATGGCCTGGGCCGCCTGCTCCGGCGTGAGCAGCGCGGGCATGTTGAAGTCGTTCTGGCGCGTCAGGGGCGTATCGACAAAGCCGGGGTTCACCACGCTCACGCCCACGCCCTGCGGGCGCAGGTCAAGGAACAGCGTCTCGGCCAGGTTGATGAGGGCCGCCTTGGTCGGTCCATAGGCCAAGCTCTGCGGCAGACCGCGCCAGCCTGCAACACTGGCCACCAGACTCAAGTGAGGTACGCGTCCCGCCTGGGCAGATGCCAGGAGTCCCGGGACCACGGCGGCGAGCACATGCAGCGCGCCCGTCAGGTTGACCTGCTGATGGCGCAGCAGCTCGGGCAGCGCCAGCGTGTCGGCACGCATGGGGGTGTAGTGGCCGGCGCAGTAGCACACCAGGTCCAGTGGTGACTCGGTCTGCAGGCGCGCGGCAACGTCCAGGACCGCCTGGGCATCGGTCACATCCAGCACCACTGCTTGGCTGCCAGGGTGTTCGTGCGCAAACGCCGCCAGCAGCGCCTGCTGGCGTGCCGACACGATCACCTGCGCGCCCTGTGCGTGCAATTGCGCTGCGACGGCCCGGCCAATACCGCTGGAGGCGCCCACCAGCCACACGCGCTTGCCGCGCCAGTCAGTGATCGCGGGGTTCAAAGGCACAGTGCGGCTCCTTATGTCTTGGTGAACGACAGCAATACCTCGCCCAGGGTGACGCCGAACTTGCGCATCGTGGCCCGATTGAGCATCACCCGGTCATCGACCAGGAACATCCAGTCGTCGAACTGCACTTCATACTCCTTGCCGTCCACCGGCAGGCGCAGCGTGTAGTTCCAGCGGAAGGCATTGCCCGCGGTCTGGCCCTGGGCCTCACCCACCACATCGTCAGCGGTCCCGGTGTAGCGCCCATCAGCATGCTTGGTCAGGCGCCAGATACGGCGCTGGGTGCTGCCGTCCGAATAGGTGAAAGCCTCGTCCAGCACGCCTTGATGGCCCTCCCAGTGGCAATCCATCACCACGGTAAAGCGGCGCACCACCTCGCCGCCTCGCTGCTGAAAAATACCGTGGGCCAGGATGCGGCCGTTGAAGTAGCGGTCCAGCTGCAGCTGTGGACGCTCCTGGGCATAGTCGGTCACCTGGGGGCTGGCACAGCCGGTCAACACGGCAGTGCCCGCGAGCAAGGCCAGCAAGGCGTGGCGGCGGGTGTTCATGGGGAAACTCCTTGGTCATGCAACGGCGGGGATGGACGAATCAGCAGGCGGTACAGCAAACCTGCCGCCAGAAGCTTGAGGGCGCAAGGCAGCAGCGCGTAGGCCCAAGCGAGGCGCTGCAGCGCGTGGGCATCCTGGATGCCGGGGCTGTAGCCGAGCCACTGCAGCAACGGCAGCGCCGCGCCCGCGGCCAGGGCCAGATTCAGTTTGGTGGCCAGGTTCCACCATCCCAGGTACGCCCCTTCGCTGCGCCCCTGAGCCCCCTGGCGTTCCACCAAGCGCGCCAGCAAAGCCCCGGGCAAGGCCAGATCCGCCCCCAAGGCGATGCCGGACAACGCACAAATCCACGCAAAGGTCGCAATCTGCCCGCTGCCCAGGAGCGTCGTCCAGCCAAAACAGGCCACCGCCAGCAGCATGCCGCCCAGCCAGGCGCGCTCCAGCCCCCAGCGGCGCACCGCGCGCAGCCACCCTGGCATGGACAGCGCCCCGCTGACAAAGTACAGCACCAGAAACAAGGCAATCTGCGCCTGCGTGGCCTGCAGCCGGTCCTGGGCAAAAAACAGCATCAACGCCGCCGGAACTGCGCTGGCAATGCCGTTGCACAAAAACACCGCCAGCAGGCGACGAAAGGCCGGCTGGCGCAAGGGTTGCCAGACCGTGGCCCAGGCAAAGGCAGCAGGCAAGTCCTGCTGCGCAGGCGCTGCAGGGCGTGGGGCGTGCCACAGGGCCAGCCACCCGGCCAGCAAGCTCAGCGCGAACACCACCAGCATGGGCCCGGCGCCCCAGGCCACCGACAACGCACTGGCCGTGACCACGCCGATCAGCCCCGGACCTTCGCGCCAGGCCACGACATGGCTGCGCTGCAGCGCGTCGCCGCCCAGACGCACGCCCCAGGCCTGGTGCGCAATCACCAACTGGCTGTGCGCCAGGCAGGTCACCAACAACCCCGCCACCATCCACGCCGCCAACGCCTGCGGTCCTTGCACCGCGGGAAAGAACAGCCCCGACAACCCCAGGACCTGCACCAAGGCCGAGCCCCCCGCTACCCACAAGACCGCACGCAGCGGGCCTTGGTACAGGCGGTCGCTCAAGCGCCCCAGCAGGGGCTCGGCGGCCGCATCCAGCAGACGCACCAGCATCAGCAAAGCACCCACACTGGCCAACGGCAAAGCCAATTCCGTGGCGTAGTAATGCGGTAACACCACATACAGCGGCAAGGCCACAAAGGCCAGCGGCAGACCGAGCAGGCCATAGGCCGGCCCGGACCACCAACGGGGCAGCGGAACCGCACGCGCAGGGGTAGCCAGCGGAGTCATGGGGCCGCTCCGCCGGGGGTGCGGGCCAGCAAGGCACTGCGCAGACCCGGCTCCGAGGTCTGCGGTGACAACCAGATGCCAAAGAACAGGCGCGCCAGCTCCGCATCGTCAATCGCGGCCAACTCCTGGCTGCCACGCCACAGACGCATGCCTTGGCCCGGCTGGTACAGGCCGGTGAGCCGCTCGCCTGGCTGCACGTCGGGAATCACGGCCGCCAGGCGCTGCTGCCAGCGCTCGGCCTGTTCAGAAGGCACGCTGGCCTGGCGCTGCATTTCCTCTACCGAGCGCCGGGCAATGGCCGCACCGGTGAAGCCACGGTGGTAGGTCAACTCCAGCGCCAGCGGGTGCGCACCAAAGCGGCTGGCGTCAAAACCAGGCGTGACCCACAGCCGTGCGTCGTAGATGCGCAAGCCCAAAAACCGCATCTGCCCTTCCCCCGCCAGGGTGGCCCCCATGAGGGATTGCCGCACCCAGGCCGGGGCAGCGCCACCGTCCTGTCCGGTCGTGGGATTGGCCGAAGCCACCGCCAACGCCAAGGCCGCACCGCCTGCAAGAGCCCAGCGCTTCAAGGATGAAATTCGGCTCCAGGGCATATGGGTCAAGCGCTAGCCGCTATCGTTTTAATATGCAACAGAAGCTGCGACGTCGCCCCGGAGCCGCAAGGCAGAGGGTGCAGCAGTCACCATGGGGGAAGTGCGGCGCACCACCGACATCGGTGCACCACCGCCTGCGTCCTGCGCCAAGCGGAACACACTGACGGCCTCGGCCAGTTGCGCAGCCTGCTGCTTCAGGGTTTGTGCAGCCGCGGCGCTTTGCTCCACCATGGCCGCGTTTTGCTGGGTGGCCTGGTCGAGATGGGTCACGGCGTTGCCCACCTGGGCGATACCGTCGGTCTGCTCGGCGGTGGCGGTGCTGATTTCCGCAATCAGGCCCGCCACGCGCTGGGCCTGTTCCACGATGTCGGTCATGGTGGCTCCTGCATCGCCCACCAGGCGCGCGCCCTCCTCCACCTTGGCCACACTGCCGTCGATCAGTCCTTTGATCTCCTTGGCAGCGTCGGCGCTGCGCTGCGCCAGCGCCCGCACTTCGCCGGCCACCACGGCAAAGCCGCGGCCCTGCTCACCGGCGCGCGCAGCCTCCACGGCGGCGTTGAGCGCCAAAATGTTGGTCTGAAACGCAATCGAGTCGATCACGCCGATGATGTCGGCCATCTTGTGGCTGCTGGCCGTGATCTCCTCCATGGTGCTGACCACTTGGGCCACCACCGCGCCGCCCTTGTGGGCCGCCTGGCTGGCGGAGGCCGCGACCTGGGTGGCCTGGCGGGCCGAGTCGGCGTTGTTCCTCACCGAAGCGGTCATCTGCTCCATGGACGCGGCGGCCTGCTGCAGGTTCGCGGCCTGCTCTTCGGTGCGCTGCAGCAGCCCGGCGTTGCCGCCGGCAATCTCTTCAGAACCCACGGTGACGGCGTTCGACGCCTGGCGCACCTGGCCTACCACGCGCGCCAGACTGGCCTGCATCGCCCCCAGCGATGCCAGCACACTCCCCGGCTGCGCCTGGGCAGCGCCCGTCACCGGCCGCAGGTTGCCCTGCGCCACGAGGCTGGCCACGTCGGCCAGCGCTGCGGGTTCGGCCCCGAGCTGACGCACGATGCTGCGCGCCACGCTCCAAGCCACCGCCACGCTGAGCACCAACGCCAGCAGCAGCGCCGAGAACATCACGCCGAGGAAGCTGCCCGCCTCGTCCATGGCGCCCTGGTTGGTCGCCTGGATGCGCGCTTCCTTGAAGTCGATGAGCTTGTTGATGGTTGCAAGCCACTGCACGTATTGCGGCTTGGCCTGCGTCCACAGGGTTTGTGCCGCAGCGGCGTCGCCCGCCTGCACCTGGGCAATGATGGCCTGAGTGGTGGCCACGGCCTTGGATTCAGCGCTGCGAATATCGGCATACAGCTGCCCCAGTTCAGGGGCCGCGCCTTTGCGGGTGATGAGCTTTTCCAGCGGCGCAGCCGACTGGGCGTAAAAGTCCGCCAGCGCAGCGATGGTGGCGATCTCCCGGTCGCGCTCGGCGGGGGACGGACTCAGCACCACGTCGCGCACGGCGATGGAGCGGTCATGGGCCGAACCACGGAAGTTGATGGCGTAGCGCTGCACCTGCACGTGGATGTCGTTGTTGGTTCGCAGCGCCTGGTCAATGCGGTTCACCTTCACCAGGGCGATGCCCGTCAGCACCACCAAAAGGACCAGGATCAATCCGAACCCCGCGTACAAGCGGGCGGCGACCGTCATTCGAGATAAGAACATGATGATTTTCTTGTTGAAAAAAGGGGGCCGTACGGGGCCATGAAAAGCGGGGATCGTTGCCCGTGAGGGGCGCTTCAGTCCTTCACCAGCGTGTACTGCACGACGTCGATGCTGCGTGCGTCGAATGCGGCCTCGCAGTACGCCAGATAGAACTCCCAGGTGCGCTGGAAAGACGCATCAAATCCCTGGGCCTGTACCTGGGCTCGCTGCTGGACGAAGCGTTGGTGCCAGCGGCGCAGGGTTTCCGCGTAGTCGCGGCCGAAGGCAAACTCCTCCACCACCCGCAGCCCCGCGCCCTGTGCGGCGGCGCGAAAACGCGATGGGCTGGGAAGACACCCCCCTGGGAAGATGTACTGCTGGATGAAATCGGTACCCCGCACATAGCGGTCGAACAGCGCGTCGTCGATCACGATGCTCTGCACGCAGGCGCGCCCGCCCGACTTGAGCAGGCGCGCCATGGCGCCAAAGTAACTAGGCCAATAAGCCTGCCCCACGGCCTCGACCATTTCGATGGAACAGATGGCATCGAACGGGCCTTCCTGGATATCACGGTAGTCCTGCAGCCGTAAATCCACCTGGGCGGCCAGGCCCGCGGCCTGCATGCGCGCCTGGCCCCAGGCCAGTTGCTCGGTGGACAGCGTCACCCCTGTCACCTGCGCCCGGAACTCGCCAGCGGCCATCTCTGCCAGGGCACCCCAGCCACAACCGATTTCCAGCACCCGGTGGCCGGGCTGCACGCCCGCGCTGTGCAGGGCGCGGCGTACTTTGGCGTGCTGCGCCTGGGTGAGGTCTCCCCCCAGGTTGCCCTCAAACCATGCACTGGAGTAATTCATGCTCGGGTCCAGCCACAGCGTGTAGAAGGCGTTGCCCAGGTCGTAGTGCGCGTGGATGTTGCGCCGGCTCCCGGCACGGGTGTTGCGATTGAGCAGGTGACGCAGACGGTACGCAAGCCGCCCCCACCAGCCGCCATAGACCAGAGACTCCAGCGCATCGCGGTTGTCCATCAGCAGCCGCAACAAGTCGGCCAGGTGGGACGTACTCCAATCCTGGGCGATGTAGCTCTCCGCCAGGCCAATATCACCCGAGCGCAGGACGGCTCCAAACACCTTCCAGTTGTGCAGGCGCATGCTGGCATGCGGGTGTTGGCCGCTACCCAATTGCACGACGTTGCCGTCGGGCAGCTCCAGATGGAGCGTGCCACGCTGCAGGCGCTGCAACAGTCGCAGTCCATGGCGTGCCGCGGCAGGCATGTCAGGCAAGGGGAGCGCGGACGGCGAGACAGTGGTGGTGTTCATGGTCAGGTGCTCGGCGAGGAAGATCGGGTCACGGGGCGTACAGGCGGCGTGGGTTTGGAATGCAAGGGCGCACGCTTGATCCACAGCAGCAGTGCATGCCAGTGGATGCGCGCAATGACGCCCCACGTCAGAAACGGGTAGTGCCACAGCGCCCGGCGGCGGCTGCTGGCGTCCAAGGGTTGCAGGCGCCCTGCCACGCCGGTGAGCACCAGCGGGCCCTGGGCATCGTCAAAGTCGATGCGCACGCGCGTGGACTCAAGCCCCTGTGTGCCACTGCGCTTGAATTCAAAGCGGTAGCCGCCTTCCACCGGGCAAAACGGCGACACATGGAAAACCTTGCGCGCGCGTAATTCCTCGCCGTACCTTGGTGTGTCGAGCAGGTAGGCATGGCGCTCGCCGAAAGTGTTGTTCACTTCGGCCACGATGGCGCGCAGGCTGCCGTCACGGCGGTGGCAGTACCAGAAACTCACCGGCTTGAAGCTGTAGCCCAGGATGCGCGGATAGCAGTGCAGCCAGATCTCACCCTGCGCATCGGTAATGCCTTCGCCGCGTAGCAGCTCTTCCAGCCAGGCCAATGCCCCCCCGGCTTGCGGGCTGCGGCCATCACCGTGGTCGGCATCGCGAAACGCCAGAGCACCCGGCCGGTTCAGCGCCAACACGCCCGCGGCCTGCGGCTGCGCGCGCAGCGTGCGCATGGGCAGCAGCAGAAAGAAGGTCGGGACGATGAAACGGTGACGGCGCGGGCGCAGCCGGGTGTGCCACACATGACCGAAGCCGATGTGCGGCCGGTTGCCGGTGACCGCGGTGACTGGAAGGTTCATGCGGCCTCCCGCTGACGCAACTGCTCCAGCAGCAGATCGGCGGCGCGGTAGCCCGACTGCAGGCCGTCTTCATGAAAGCCATACCCCGTCCAAGCACCGCAGTACCACGTGCGCTGCACGCCCTGCAATTGCGGAACCTGGTCCTGGGCGGCAATGGCGGCCAGATCGAACACGGGGTGGTCGTAGTCGAATTCGGCCAACACCTTCTCCGCCGCAATCGAACGCGTCGGATTGAGAGAGACCAGCACGGGGTCGGCAAAAGGCAAAGGCTGCAAGCGATTCAGCCAGTAATGCAGGCACACGCGCGCCGATTCACGTTCCTTGCTGGCCGCGCGCTCGTAATTCCACGCGGCCCAGGCGCTGCGCCGCTGCGGCATCACATGCGCGTCGGTATGCAGCACCGCGCGATTGGGCTGGTAGCGGATGGCACCCAGCACCTGGGTTTCCTGCTCTGTCGGCTGCGCCAGCAGGCGCAGGGCCTGGTCGCTGTGCACCGCCAGCACCACGGCGTCGAAGCGCTCGCTTTGCCCCCCTGCATGCACCTGCACGCCAGCGGCATCGCGCACGATGCGGTCCACGGGCGTGGCCAGTCGCGCATCAAGCCCCCGCAGCAGTTGGTGCACGTACTGGCGTGCGCCACCCGCCACCGTGAACCACTGCGGGCGGTTGCTCACCTGAATCAGCCCGTGGTTGTGGCAGAAACGGATCATGGTGGCCACGGGAAAGCGCAGCATCTGGTCGGTGGGGCAACTCCAGATGCAGCCCAGCATGGGCAGGAAATACCAGTCGCGGAACGCTGTGCCAAAGCCATGCCGCGCCAGAAACTCGCTCAGGGGCTGGGCCAGCGCGGCCTCTTCGCCCGACTCCGCCAGGGTGGTGCACAGCTGATTGAAACGCAGCAGCTCGCGCAGCATGCCCCAGAAACGCGGACGCAGCAGGTTGCGGCGCTGGGCAAACACGGTTGCCAGGTTGGCACCGCTCCACTCCAGCGTCCCCGTGCCCATTGCGCCGGCGCCAGGCACCTGCACCGAGAACGACATGTCCGAGCGCGCGGTGGGTACCCGCAGCTCGTCAAACAAGGCAATCAGCCCGGGATAGGTCCGTTCGTTGAAGACCAGAAAGCCGGTGTCGACGCCATGCGTTACCAATTCCCCCGCCGCGTCCGGCAGGCACACGTCCACCGTGTGGGTGTGGCCGCCGAAGTAATGCCCCGCCTCGAAGACCGTGACACGGGCCTGCGCCCGCAGGCGGTGGGCTGCGACCAAACCTGAAATTCCCGAACCAATGATGGCGATTTTCATGATCACTCCAACCCTCGGCGAAATACCAGAGGTAGCGCTGTGCGCAGACAATGGGCGTAATGTAGTGGACAAAACTAATTTTGTCCTAGACAATTTCGCCAATCCCCACAGTTTGTCCATGACTTTCAATACCCTCCTGAGGCCTGTACGCCGCATAAAGGTTGGCGCATGAGCACGCCAGACCATCCCGAGAGCGCAGGTTTGCCCATCGCGGCCGTGGAGCGCGAAACCGGCGTAGCCAAGGACACCTTGCGCGTATGGGAAAAACGCTATGGCTTCCCGCGACCCTTGCGCGACGGGGCGGGGGACCGCCTGTATCCGAGCGAGCAGGTGCAACGACTGAAACTGATTCGCCGCCTGCTCGACACAGGGGCCAGGCCCGGCAAGGTGGTGGGCTTGGACAGTGCAGAACTGCTGTCCTTGCTGAACCAGAGACCTTCATCCCCCAGTTCAGTTTTGTCCAAGACAAACTTTCAGGCGTTCTCCTCACCTGCGACCCTTGCTCCGCTTCTTAAGGCCATCGGAGCGCACGATCCGCAAGCCCTGCGGCATGCCCTGAGTCACGCGCAGCTGCGCATGGGGCTCGCTCCGTTCGTCACCGACCTGGTGGCTCCGCTGACCACGGCCGTGGGCGAGGCCTGGGTGCAAGGGCGCTTCGAGGTCTTCGAGGAACACCTCTTCACCGAGGTCATCACCGGGGTTCTGCGCAACGCCATTGCTTCCCTAGCGCCGCTGCCCATACCGCAAGGTCCCAAGGTCCTGCTCACCACGCTACCCCAGGAATTGCATAGCCTAGGGTTGCTCATGGTTGAAGCACTGCTGGCACTGGAGGGCTGTACCTGTGTTTCGTTGGGTACGCAAACACCCGTGGGCGACGTGGCCCAAGCCGCCGTGGCCCATCGGGCGGATGTGGTGGCTTTGAGTTTCAGCAATGTGCATAACGGGACAGTCGTTCACGCCAGCCTGCGTGAGTTGCGGGCCCAGTTGTCTCCCACCACCGCGTTGTGGGTCGGCGGCTCGTGCACCGCTCTGTACCAAAAGCCCCTGGAAGGGATCACTCCCGTCCAGCACCTGACGGGGCTTCAACCCTTGGTGGCGCAATGGCGCCACACACACTGATCCACCACTTGGTCAAGGACATCACATGTACCTGCTCTCGGCTTTTCTATTTTCTGTGCGGCGCGCAGTCATCCCGTCCTGCCGCGCAGGCCTATGGGCGCTGTGGATGGCGGGCGTCGCCGTAATGGCCGGCTGTGCAAACACCAGCCCCCCGCCGGGCGTAGAAGCGGTCACGCCATTCGATCTACAGCGCTATCAGGGGCGCTGGTATGAGCTGGCCCGGCTCGACCACTCATTCGAGCGCGGCATGACGGATGTGTCCGCCACCTACACCCCCCAGGCGGACGGCAGCGTGCGCGTGGTCAACCGCGGCTTTGCCGCCGCATCGGGCCAATGGCGCGAAGCCGTTGGCAAGGCGCTGTTCACGGGTGCCCCCACCACCGGATCGCTCAAGGTGTCCTTCTTCGGCCCGTTCTACGGCGGCTACCACGTCGCGGCGCTTGACCCTGACTACCGCTGGGCGCTGGTGTTGGGGCCTGATACCAGCTACTGCTGGATTCTGGCGCGCGACAAACAACTGGACGCTGCGCAGCGCGATGCCATCGTGGCTCGCGCCCAGGCGTTGGGGGTGGATACGCACGCTCTCATCTGGGTCACGCACAAGCGCCAGGATCCTGCGCACCCGCCCCATTGACTGCATGTACCAGCGAGCAGCGGGAAAAGAAGCCTACGTGGGATCGAAAACGCGCTCAGTGGCGTGCGGCTTTCTTTGACCCCCGTTCGTAGCCGGTCAGTCGTGCGGCAATGCGCGTGCCCGCATCGTTTACTGCGCCGCGGGCGCGCCCCCGGCAGGTGCGCCCATGCCTTCGCGACCCGGGGTGGTAGGCGTGTCGCCGCGCTGGGGCGCTGAGGGCTGGGGGGGATCCACCGACGGCCCGGCCATTCCGGCGGACCCTTGGGTGGCTGCGGGAGCCCCTTCGCCAGGCGCGCTCAAGCGATCCTTTGGAGCGCGCAAGTTGAATACGACAACGGCTACCAGCGCGATCAGGGCGGTGACAAGGGCGATGCGAATGGCGCGCTTGTCGTCGCGCTGGCTCGGTGGGGTGGTGCCCGGGGATGGTGCAGCGCCCGGACGGTTGGGGGTGCGGTTCATGGTGAAGCTCCTGTGTTAATGAAGCACCACGTTAGGAACGCAGGGGCACGGCCACTGTCAGACGAATGCCCCGTTCGAACGTCCCGTTCAACAGCGCAAAAAGACCAACGGTCTGTCCCGGTGCTACCACGGCGCCCACAGGAACAGCAGCATCACCGCCACGGCGATGAGCAGCAGTGTCACAGTCCTGGAGGTGGCCACGCGGTTGCGGCCTGAAGAATGGGGTACTTCGCCTGAGGCGGGTTTGGTAGGTGGCATGTCACGCTCCGATAGTTGCGGTCCACCATAAGCGCCTGGCGGGGCCTGCCTTGTAAGACAGCCACCCGCGCAAGTGCGCGTACCGCCCGTACGTACCGCCATTCAGCCCAGACGCGGAGGCGTGTCAGCGGGCTCCGGGGGTGGAGCGGGCACATCCGGCTCCACGGGGGGATCGGCCGGTTGGCGGTGAGCGAGAGCGGTGCGGTGAATCATGTCAGCCATCTCCGGGTCGGTGGCATACCGCGCCAGAGGCAGCGGCAGGACGATGTGCCTGCCGCCCGCGCCTCGGCAATCGAGTACGCGGGGCCCCGTGAGGACTGGCCAGCACGGGACGCTGCCAAAGGGCAAAGCTTACGGGTGTTAGCCACATGCCGCCGGGCGGCGATAAGAGGACGCCACCCTTGCCATGCATGCGGCCACAGCGTTCGACCCAGACCGGACGCCAGGGCTCCCGCAATGGGAGCCGAGAAGCTCGGCCCGCGCCGCCTGGGCATGGCAGCAAAACTGCGATGCGCACCCGTCGGGTGTTTGCCGCGGTGGCCGTAAGGTACCTTCGCCCGCACGGGACGCCGTGTAGGACGGAGGCGAATCCGCCCCGCAGCGGTGACCCGGCTCAGTTGTTTTGGCGCTTGATGAGCTGGCGGCCTAAGTCGGTGATGTGGAACTCGCCCCCGGGCGTCTTGCCGATATAGGCCCAATCCAGCAGGCGCCCGGACAGATGGTGCTTGAGCGCGTCGGGCACGCTGATGGCCTGGCCCATTTCGAGCTGCTTCAGCGTGGCGATCTCATCCACGGTAGGTTCAAACGTGGGTGCGTGGTACAGGGGCTGGGCGGTAGCCATGGCAAGTCCTCCTGGTGCAGTGGTGCGGCGACCGTTACGTTGCACCGGAGAGTGCTTCGCCGGGCGACCGCTGCACACCAGGGTATTGCGGATGGCCGTTGCGCGCAACCGGCGGAGCCCCCGACCTCCCGCAAAGAGGCGGCATCACCCCAGCGCCAGCGCGGGGCGGTGGGTATCAGGGATGATCATGGTCTTTGCGCCTGCGCGCCGCCCTGCCCGCCTTCAATGCTTTACGCCCTGACCGCCCTCTTCATCCTTCAGTTGCTGGGAGAACTTCTGGTCCAGCTCCTGGGTCTGCCCCTGCCTGGCGCTCTCGCAGGCATGTTGCTGCTGCTGGCGGCGCTGCTGGCATACGGGCGCGTCCCGCAGGCGCTGGAGAGCACCGCGGGCAGCCTGCTGCAGAACATGATGCTGCTGTTCATCCCGGCGATCGCCGGGGTCATGCTGCACTTTGACCGCATCGCGCGCGAATGGCTGCCGTTCCTTGTGGCCGGCATCGTGGGGGCGGCCATCACGCTGGTGGTGACGGCCTGGACGCTGCGCTGGCTGCTGCGCGACAGCGCCGACGCACGCCCGCGCGAGCAGGAGCAGGCCCCGTGAGCGCGTCTCTCCCCGGGCTGGCCGCATGGCTCACGGCGTCGCCCCTGCCCTGGCTGGCGCTGACGCTGGCGGCCTACACGCTGACGCTGGCGCTGTATCGGCGCAGCGGCGCACACCCGCTGCTGATCCCACCACTGACGGCGACGGCGCTCGTCGTGGCGGTGCTGCTGCTCACGGGCACGCCCTACGCCACCTACCGCGAGGGCACGCAACTGCTGAGCTTTCTCATCGGCCCCGCCACGGTGGCGTTGGCCGTGCCGCTGTTCGCGCAGCGCGAGCGCATTCGCCAGCTCTGGCGCCCGATCAGCGTGGCGCTGCTCGTGGGCTGCACGGTGGCGATCGTCTCCGCCCTGCTGCTGGCCTGGGCGCTGGGCGCATCGTATGAGACGCTGATGGCGCTCGCACCCAAATCCGCCACCATGCCGATCGCGCTGCCCGTGGCGGAGCGCATCGGCGGCGCGCCATCGCTGGCAGCGGTGGCCGTGGCCATCACGGGCATTGCGGGGGCGGTGCTGGCGGGGCCGCTGCTGCGCCTGCTGCGCGTGCACGACCCGGCCGTGCGCGGCTTTGCCATCGGCCTCACGGCCCATGCCATCGGCACGGCGCGCGAACTGCAGGTGCATCCCACGGCCGGTGCCTTCGCCGCGCTGGCGATGGGCCTGAACGGTGTGGCCACTGCCGTGCTGGTGCCGGTATGCGTCGCGTTGATGGGTGGACGCTGATCGACAGATGCTGAAGAGCGGCTACGCCAGCGGCCCAGCCACAGCCATGTCCTGCAGCCAGCCAGCGAACGCGGCCAGCACCGGCGGCTGGGGCTGCGCGGGGCTCACGAGGTAGTAACCCCGCTCGCCACGCAACGGACGCGGGCAGGCCACCACCAGCTCGCCCCGGGCGATCTCGGCCTCGATCAGCATGGGCGGCATCAGCGCAATCCCCAGGCCGTGGGCCGCCGCGGCGGCTGTCATGGAGAACAGTTCATAGCGCGGCCCTTCCAGCGCGCGCGGCGCATCCGGCACGCCCATGGCATCGAACCACTGTCGCCAGCCATAGGGCCGGGTGCTTTGCTGCAGTAGCGGCAGCCGCGCCAGCGCCGGTGGCGGCAGGCCCTGGTGTGCACGGCCCGTGCCGCGCGGCATGCCCAGTTGCTGCGCCGCCGTCTCCAGCAGGCGCGGGCTGCACACGGGCACCACGTCCTCCTGCATCAGCAGCTGCGCCTGCACGCCGGGCCAGTTGGCGACCTGCTCGGGCGTGCCCGCGTACAGCGCCGCGTCGAAGGCCGTATCGGTGAACAGGAAGGGCCGGGTCTGCGTCTCGATGTGCACCACGATCTCGGGGTGGCGCGCGGCCAGCAGCGGCAGGCGCGGGATCAGCCAGCGCGTGGCAAAGGTGGCCACGGCCGCGAGCGAAATGGCGCCGCCATGCCCCTGGTGGGCCATGACGTCGAGCGTGTCGCGCTCCAGCCCCTGCAGCCAGCGCGCCACCTGCTGCCCGTAATGCCGCCCAGCGGGGGTGAGCACCACCCCGTGGCGCGTGCGGCGAAAGAGTTGCACGCCGAGTTGCTCCTCCAGCGCCAGGATTTGGCGCGACACCGCGCTTTGCGTCAGCGCCAGTTCCTGCGCGGCGCGGGTATAGCTCTCGTGCCGCGCAGCAGCTTCAAAGCAGGCCAGCGCCTGGGTGGATGGCAGGTGTCGTCGCATTGCAGCATCTTAGCCAGATATTCTTAAATCAAATATCTGGATGCGAATAACTCGCTTGCCGTCACTTACTCAGAGCCATACGATCACCTTCGTTAACCAAGCAATGCACCTTGTGCATGCTTGGGTCCTACGACCCACCCCGCATTCCAGCACTGGAGACACCATGACCCGCAACGCCTTCCAATGGGACGACCCCTTCCAACTCGACCAGCAGCTCACCGAGGACGAGCGCGCCGTCCGTGACGCCGCGCGCGCCTACTGCCAGGACAAGCTGGCGCCCCGCGTGCTGGACATGTTCCGCCACGAGAAGACCGACGTGACCATCTTCCGCGAGATGGGCGAGCTGGGCCTGCTGGGCCCCACCATCCCCACCGAATACGGCGGCGCCGGCCTGAACTACGTGAGCTACGGCTTGGTGGCGCGCGAGATCGAGCGCGTGGACTCGGGCTACCGCTCCATGGCGTCGGTGCAGTCGTCGCTGGTGATGGTGCCGATCAACGAGTTCGGCTCCGAAGCGCAGAAGCAGAAGTACCTGCCCAAGCTGGCCTCCGGCGAGTTCATCGGCTGCTTCGGCCTGACCGAGCCCGACCACGGCTCCGACCCCGGCAGCATGGCCACGCGCGCCTACAAGGTGGACGGCGGCTATCGCCTCAAGGGCAACAAGATGTGGATCACCAACAGCCCTGTGGCCGACGTGTTCGTGGTCTGGGCCAAGGAAGTGGAGGCATCCGGCACCGTGGGCCAGATCCGCGGCTTCATCCTGGACAAGGGCATGAAGGGCCTGTCCGCCCCCGCCATCCACGGCAAGGTGGGCCTGCGCGCCTCCATCACCGGCGAGATCGTGATGGACGATGTGTTCGTGCCCGAGGAGAACGCCTTCCCCGAAGTGCGCGGGTTGAAGGGCCCGTTCACCTGCCTGAACAGCGCACGCTTCGGCATCGCCTGGGGCGCCATGGGCGCGGCCGAGTTCTGCTGGCACACCGCGCGCCAGTACACGCTGGACCGCAAGCAGTTCGGCCGCCCGCTGGCCGCTAACCAGCTCGTGCAGAAAAAGCTGGCCGACATGCAGACCGAGATCACGCTGGGCCTGCAGGCCGCGCTGCGCGTGGGCCGCATGAAGGACGAGCACCAGAACGTGGTGGAGATCACCTCGCTGATCAAGCGCAACAACTGCGGCAAGGCCCTGGACATCGCCCGCCTGGCGCGCGACATGATGGGCGGCAACGGCATCAGCGACGAGTTCGGCGTGGCACGCCACCTGGTGAACCTGGAGGTGGTCAACACCTACGAGGGCACGCACGACGTGCACGCGCTCATCCTGGGCCGCGCGCAGACGGGCATCGCCGCGTTCGCCAACTGACCCAACGCGGCGCGCGGGCCGCATCAAAGGCCTGTCACGCGCGCTCTCAAAATAGGAGCTTCTCGCGCTTACCCTGCAATCAGTTCAATGGTTTTTATCCTTGAATTGGTGGCACAACAAGCGCGAGCAGCTACGTTTTCAATAGCGATTTCATGAGTGCTTCCACCCCCCGCGGCGCCTTGGACGGTATCAAGGTACTGGATCTTTCGCGCGTGCTTGCCGGTCCCTGGTGCACCCAGATGCTGGCCGATCTGGGCGCCGACGTGGTCAAGGTCGAGCGCCCCCAGGCCGGTGACGACACGCGCCACTGGGGCCCGCCCTTCCTGAAGGACGACGCTGGCCGCGACACGCGCGAGGCCAGCTACTTCACCGCCTGCAACCGCAACAAGCGCAGCATCACCGTGGACATGGCCCATCCCGAGGGCCAGGCGCTGCTGCGCCGCATGGCCGCCGAGGCCGACGTGGTGGTCGAGAATTTCAAGGTGGGGGGCCTCGCGCAATACGGGCTGGACTACGCCAGCCTGAAGGCGCTGAACCCGCGCCTGGTCTACTGCTCCATCACCGGCTTCGGCCAGGACGGGCCGTATGCCGAACGCGCCGGCTATGACCTGATGGTGCAGGCCATGTGCGGCCTGATGAGCATCACCGGCCATGCCGACGGGCAGCCCGGCGGCGGGCCTCTAAAGGTCGGCGTGGCCGTGGTGGACGTGTTCACCGGCCTGTACGCCAGCAACGCCATCCTGGCCGCGCTGAACGCGCGCGACAACGCCCGCAACGGCACCGGCGAAGGGCAGCACATCGACATGGCTTTGCTCGACGTGGGCATGGCCGTGCTGGCCAACCAGGCGGCGGGCTACTTGGCCACCGGGCAGGCGCCCGGACGCGCCGGCAACATCCACCCCAGCCTGGCGCCCTACCAGGACTTTCGCAGCCGCGACGGCAACGTGCTGCTGGCGATCGGCAACGACGGACAGTTCGCGCGCTTTTGCCAGGCGTGCGGCCACCCCGAATGGGCACAGGACGCACGCTTTGCCACCAATACCGCACGCGTGCAGCACCGCGCTGCGCTGCTGGCGCTGATGGAGCCCGTCCTGCAGACCCGCAGCACCGCCGAGTGGATCGCCCTGCTGGAGGACAAGGCCGTACCCTGCGGCCCCATCAACACCATCGCCCAGGCCTTCGACGACCCACAGGTGCGCGCGCGCGGCATCCGCAGGGAGCTGCCCCGCGACGCCGGCGACGGCATCGCCCACGTGGCCACGGTGGCCAACCCCATGCGGCTGTCGGGCACGCCCGTCAGCTACCATCGCGCGCCACCCGCGCTCGGCCAGCACACCGACGAGGTGCTGCGCGAGCTGGGCCTGGATGCTTCGGCCATCGCAGCGCTCAAAGCGGGGGGTGCCATCTGACCCTTTTCCCGCACCGGCCCCGCCGGTGCTTCCTTCCCGCCATCACTGGCACGCCATTGCTTCACCACATCGATAACAGGAGATAAAAGCATGATTCGTCGCAGCGCACTCACCCTGGGCCTGCTGGCCCTGCTCGGCACGGCCGCCCAGGCCCAGTCCGGCTACCCCAACAAGCCCATCCGCCTGCTGGTGCCCTTCGCCGCGGGCGGCACCACCGACCTGATCGCCCGCGTGGTGGCCGAGCCCCTGGGCCGCGAGCTGGGCCAGCCCGTGGTGGTGGAGAACAAGGGCGGCGGCGGCGGCGCCATCGGTGCGGCCGAAACCGCGCGCGCCACGCCGGACGGCTACAACCTGGGCGTGGCCACCGTGTCCACCACGGCCACCAACCCGGCCATCAACCCCAAGATCCCCTACAACGTGTTCACCGACTTCACCCCGGTCGTGAACATCGCCGCCACGCCCAACGTGATTGCGGCCAACCCGCAGTTCGTCGGCAAGGAATACAAGAGCTTCCTGGCCGAAGTCAAGAAGACTCCAGGCAAGTACTCGTTCGGCTCGCCCGGCACTGGCAGCATCGGCCACCTGATGATGGAAATGTTCATGCTGGAGACCGGCACCCAGCTGGTGCACGTGCCCTACCGCGGCTCGGGCCCGGCACTGAACGACGCCGTCGCCGGCCAGATCCCGCTGATCTTCGACAACCTGCCGTCCGCCCTGCCCTTCATCAAGGACAAGCGCCTGACCGCCCTGGTGGTGGCTGCCCCGCAGCGCCTGGCCGTGCTGCCCGACGTGCCCACACTGGCCGAAGTGGGCCTGCCCAACGTGAACCGTATGGCCTATTACGGCATCATCGGACCCAAGGGCCTGCCCAAGGACATCGTGGACAAGGTCAACGCCGCCGTGCACAAGGTGCTGAAGGACCCTGCGGTGCGCAAGCGCATCGAGGACACGGGCTCGCTGATCGTGGCCGACACGCCGGCGAAGTTCGCCCAGGAAATCAAGGCCGAATACACGGCTTACAAAAACGTGGTGGACAAGCAGAAGCTCACCATGGACTGAGCGCACACCGCCTCCACCCTCACCAGCCCCGCCACCCGCGGGGCTTTTTCGTTTGCGCCATGAGTGCAACGGCAGGCCTTCCTGACATGCCCAAGCATTACAGGGCAATTACCTATTGAAACAAAATACAAGAAAGAGTCAACGCGCGCCAGGTGGCACTGGCCAGCACCGAGATCGCCCAGGGCAACAACGACCTGTCGGCCCGCACCGAGCAGCAGGCCGGCGCGCTGGAGGAAACGTCCGCCTCCATGGAGGAGCTGAGCTCCACCGTGCGCCAGAACGCCGACAACGCGCGCCAGGCCAACCAGCTGGCCGCAACGCATCGCAGGTCGCCAGCCAGGGCGGCGAAGTGGTGACCCAGGTCGTCACCACCATGCAGGGCATCAACGAAAGCAGCCACCGCATCGCGGACATCATCGGCGTCATCGACGGCATTGCCTTCCAGAGCAACATCCTGGCGCTGAACGCCGCGGTGGAGGCCGCACGCGCCGGCGAGCAGGGCCGCGGATTCGCCGTGGGGCCGGCGAGGTGCGTGCGCTGGCCCAGCGCTCGGCCGCCGCGGCCAAGGAGATCAAGCAACTGATCCACACCAGCGTGGAGCGGGCGGAGCAGGGGTCCGCACTGGTCGGCCAAGCCGGCGCCACCATGACGGAGGTGGTGACGGCTATCCAGCGGGTGAGCGGCATCGTGGCCGAGATCAGCACCGCCAGCCAGGAGCAAAGCGCCGGGGTGCACCAGGTGAGCGATGCCGTGGCGCAGATGGACCAGGCCACGCAGCAGAACGCCGCACTGGTGGAGGAAAGCGCAGCCGCCGCCGACAGCCTGAAGCTGCAGGCCGAGCAACTGGTGCAGTCCGTGGCCCTGTTCCGCCTGCGCGCCGACGGCTCCGTGCCCGCAGCGCAACAGCGCGGATAGGCAGCGTAGGCGCTCTTGCGCCAGGCGGAATCATCGCGCGCCGCGCGGCCGCCAGGCCCTGCGCTGGCGGCGAAACACCCGGTCACAATGGTGAAGAGGCGGCAAAGCCTGACAAAGCCGGTCCGGTAGGGTCAACCAAAATGGTCCGACGCGCGTCTGACACACAAGAGGTGGCAGCGAGACCACCGCCTTTACCACCACAGCGCCGGCCCGGACCGCCCGGCGTGCTTACCCGGGAGACCTCTCCATGCCTCTTTCGCGTTGGACTTCTGTGCGCATCCTCACCGCCGGCGTGCTCGCCTCGCTGGCTGTCGGCTGCGCCGCTGTGCCGGGTGACCCCTACTACGATGGGGGCGGCTACTATCCCGCGCCATCGTCCATGACGGTGTACGAGCAGCCCGGCGTGATCTATACCGCCCCGCCGTTAGGCTGGCGCGACTACCCCCCGCCGCCTTCCGGCTGGCGTGAAGACGCCTGGCGCGAGCGCCAGTGGCGGGAAGCGCGTGAGCGCCAATGGCGCGAGGCCCAGGAGCGCGAACGCCGTGAGGCGGACCGTCGTCGCGAAGCCGACCGCCGCCGCGATGCGGACCGCCGTGAAGCCGACCGGCGCGAAGCGGAACGCCGCCGCGACGCCGAACGCTGGGAGGCCGAACGCCGCCGCGACTGGGACCAGCGCCGTAAGGAAGACCAACTGCTGCGCCACCCCAACCCCGACGTGGCACGCGAACGGCAACTGCAGTTCGAACGTGACCGCCGCGCGGAGCGCGAAGCCGAGCGGGAGCGACGCAACCAGGCATTCCGGCCCCAGCCCGGCGACCGCCCCAGCCCGCGCCCTGACTGGCGCTGAAGGCCGCCCATGACCCGAGCCCTGCCTGGCTCCCTTGGCACCGTCAGTGCCGCGCTGGCGCTGACGCTGGTTACCTGTCTGCCCCTGCCGTCAATGGCCCAGGTGGTGCGCTGCACCGACCCGGCCACGGGCAAGGTGACTTACACCGATGGCGACTGCGGCCGCGGCCAGTCCGCACGCGAAGTCGAAGCCCGCAAGACCCCCCAGGAAATCCAGCAGGAGCGCGAGCAAGCCGCCGAAGCCCTGGAGCGCAAGCAGGAGCGACAACAATGGGAGCGCCAGCAACAGCGCGACGCCGAGCCCGCGACGCGCGCAGCGCGCCCTCGCGCCACCCCGGCCGATCCATCGCAATCCGTAGACTGCCAGCGCGCACGGCGCAACCTGCAGGAGGTGCTCTCCACCATGGGCCGCGGCATGTACGACGAGCAGGCGCGGCTGGATGCGGCGCAGCGCCAGGCTGACCTCGCCTGCCTGAGTCCGGCGGACTATGCACGCGCGGAGAGCGCGCGCTCCAGCCGCACCGTCTATCCCTCGCCCTACTACGCCCCGCCGGTGGTGGTGGTGCCACCACGGCCCGCGCCGCCGCCGCGGCGCGAAATCACGCACTGCAACGTGTTTCGCTGCTACGACAAGCAGGGCAACACCTACCCCCGCTAAGGGTGCGGTGCCTGCAGCCCTTCGCGCACGGTGGGGTAGCGCAAGCGCAGGCGCAGTTCGCGCGCCATGCGCTTAGTGGTCAACCGCCGCGATTCGCCCATGAAACTCAGCAGCGACAGCGGTAGCTGCTCCTGCGCGGTACTGCGCTGCACGCGCGGCGGACGCGGCAAGCCATAGAGGTCGGCCGCGAAGTCGAAGTAGTCTCCCATCTTGAGCTGGCTGTCGTCTGCCACGTTGTAGATGCGTTGCGCACGAGCGCGCCACAGCGCCAGCATGCAGGCCCGCGCCAGGTCATCCGCATGAATGTGGTTGGTATAGACGTCGTCAGGCTCGGCCAGCACGGGCGTGCCGCGGCGCAGGCGCGCTTCGGGCGTGCCGCCCTCACGGTCAGGGGCGTAGATGCCGGGCACGCGCAGAATGCTCACGGGCACGCCCGCACGACCCAGGTGACGCATGGCGCGCTCGGCATTCACGCGGCGCTGCGCGCGCGGCGTGGCGGGCGCCACGGGCCGCGACTCGGGCACCCATGCCCCCGCGCAGTCGCCATACACGCCACTGGTGGAGGCATACACCAGGGATTGCGGCAGCGTGCGCCGGCGCAGCGCACGCGCCAGCGCCGTGCTACGGGGGTCCAGCCACCAGCGCGGACCAACCTCGCGCTCGCCAGGTGGCGGCGCCAGATGCAGCACCCGCGTGGCCACGCCCGCCAGGCGCGCCAGCGTGGCCGCATCGTCCAGATTGCCCAGCAGCGGCGTAACGCCCGCCCCACGCAACTGCGGCACGCGCGTGGGCGAGGACGTGAGCGCAAGCACGCGCGGGCGGCCACTCCCGCCCTGGGGTCCGTTCAGGCTGCGCACCACGCGCAGCCCCACGTCGCCGCAGCCAATGATGAGCACGCGCTGGCGGCGAAAGCGCGCCGGCAGGGCGCCGAGAGGGTTTTGGATTGAGGGCAAAATCGGTCGGTTTGCTTGAAGACAACTCCAAGGATACCCACTGTCATGACCAGCGCAGAGACCGCATTCCAGATCACCGTGCAGCCCAGTGGCCGTGCCTTCGAGGCGCAGGCTGGCGAAACCATCCTGTCCGCGGCCATCCGCGGCGGCGTGGGCATGCCCTACGGTTGCAAGGACGGTGCCTGCGGCTCGTGCAAGTGCAAGAAGCTCAGCGGCTCGGTGGTGCACGGCGATCACCAACAGAAGGCGCTGAGCACCGAGGAGGAAGAAGCCGGCTTCGTGCTCACCTGCTGTGCCCAGCCGCTGACCGACGTGGTGCTGGAATCGCGCCAGGTGACCGACGAGAGCGCCTATCCCATCAAGAAGCTGCCGGTGCGCGTGGCGGCGCTCATGCGCGCATCGCACGATGTGATGCAGGTGCGCCTGCAACTGCCCGCGGCCGACACCTTCCGCTACCACGCGGGCCAGTACATCGAATTCATCCTGCGTGACGGCGCGCGCCGCGCGTACTCCATGGCCAACGCACCCCACACGCAGGAAGGCGCGCCAGGCGTGGAGCTGCACATCCGCCACATGCCCGGCGGGCGCTTCACCGACCATGTGTTCAACGCCATGAAGGAGAAGGAAATCCTGCGCGTGGAGGGCCCTTTCGGCAGCTTCTTCCTGCGCGAGGACTCCGACAAGCCCATGGTGTTTCTGGCTTCAGGCACGGGCTTCGCGCCCATCAAGGCGCTGATCGAACACATGCAGCACAAGGGCATCACGCGCCCGGCCACGCTCTACTGGGGCGGGCGCCGCCCGGCGGATCTGTACATGGACGGCTGGATCCGCGAGCGCCTGGCCGCGCTGCCAAACCTGCGCTACGTGCCCGTGGTCTCCGACGCCCTGCCCGAGGACGGATGGGCCGGCCGCACGGGCTTCGTGCACCATGCGGTCATGGAGGACATTGCCGACCTCTCGGGCTACCAGGTCTATGCCTGCGGCGCGCCCATCGTGGTGGACTCGGCCCGCGCCGCCTACAGCGCGGAGCGAGGCCTGCCGCCCGACGAGTTCTACGCCGACGCGTTCACGTCCGAGGCCGACAAGCACGGCGGCTGACGGGCGCTTCCCCGCGGCGCACCGCGCACAACCCTGCGCCACGCAACGGGCGTTGTGCCCGGCCAGCAGGTGTCGTCGAACGGGATCTGCTAGACCACGGGCGCCGTGCTCCATCCGCGCCGCACGGCACTCCGAAGGCGGCGACAGGGCCGCGGTAAGCGCCGCCGCTCAGGGACCGTACTTCACTCAAGCGATCATGTCGCGGCACAGGCTGGCGCAGCGCTTGCAGGCTTCCGCGCAGTCCTGGCAATGGTCCGCCGCGTGGCTCATGCATTCCTGTGCGCAGCTTTCGCAGATGCGCGCGCACAGCTCGCAGACATAGTTCACGTGCGGACTCTCGCGGGCCATGGTGGCAGCGGCCAGGCGGCAGATGTCGGCGCAGTCCATGTCCAGCGCGATGCACTTGGCCATGTGGCGCGGGTCGGGCTCGCGCAGGCACGCCGCGGCGCAGAAATCGCAGGTGGCAGCGCATGCGTTGCAGGCCGCGATGCAGTGGGAGTAGCGTGATTCGTCCAGGATGGTGGGGGCGTCCAGCATGTCAGTCCTTTCATGGGCGGGAGCAGGCAAGGCCCGGGCCCATCGTAGAAAGATGCGCCGCGCCTTGTCGTAGGACAGGGCAGCATTGCGGCGCCACGGAAGCGTCTTCCATTTTTTGCACAATGGAGGCCTATGAACCGCAGACACCTTCTTCTTTCGGCCGCTGCCATTGGCGCGGCACTCGCAGCCCCCTTGAGCCACGCGCAGGACGCGCCGATCCGCCTGGTCGTGCCCTACGCGCCTGGCGGCCCGCTGGACGTGACGGCCCGCGCGCTGGCCGAGCGCGTGCGCGACACGCTCGGCGTGGTGGTGGTCGACAACAAGGCGGGTGCGGGCGGCAACATCGGCGCCGATCTGATCGCCAAGTCCGCGCCCGACGGGCACACCATCGGCATCGCCGCCACGGCCACGCACGCCGTGAACCCCTGGCTGTACAACCGCATGCCCTATGACGCGGCCAAGGACTTCGCCGGCATCACGCAGATGGTGCGCGTGCCCAACGTGCTGGTGGTCAACGCCGCGCGGGCCGAGCAGCTCAAGATCAACACCCTGCAGGACCTGATCGCCTACGCCAAGGCCAACCCCGCCAAGCTCAACTACGGCAGCGGCGGCAACGGCAGCGCCGGCCACCTGGCGGGCGAGATGTTCAAGCAGAAGGCCGGCATCTTCGCGCTGCACATCCCCTACCGCGGCGCCAGCCCCGCGCAGCTGGCCCTGTTGGCCGGCGAGGTGGACTTCAACATCGACAACCTGGCCGCCGCCGCGCCCAACATCAAGTCGGGCAAGCTCAAGGCCCTGGCCGTCACCTCGCTGGAAGCCAGCCCCATGCTGCCCGGCGTGCCCCCGCTGTCGCAGACCTTCAAGGGCTTCGCCATCGACACCTGGTGGGGTCTGGTGGCACCGGCCGGCACGCCCAAACCCGTGATCGCCAAGCTCAACAAGGCCTTCACAGAGGCACTCAAGGCACCGGAAACCAAGACGCGCTTTTCCGCGCTGATGGCCGAGCCCGTGGCCACCACGCCCGAGCAGTTCGACGCCTTCATGGCCGCCGAGCGCGCCAAGTACCAGCAGGTGGTGAAGGCCTCCGGCGCCAAGGTGGACTGACCGGAACGCGGCATTCCGGGTGCCACCGGAGTGCCGCGGGCGGCGCACGGCGCGACTGTCCGGGCGTGTCGTCGTCAGCCTGGGGCCAAGCCGCCCCAACGGCGCCCCCTGTTGCGCTGCCGCACCCGCCGCCACGGCGGTGACGCCTCGCAACCGGCGGCGTGCTTACATCAAAAATAAGAGCGCCTCACGCTTGCCATACGGCGGTTTGCAGGTGGTTTCACCTTCAAACGTCCGCACGACCAGCGCAAGCAGCTATTAATTCAGGAGTTTGCGCCCAGCCATTCGGTGGCTTCGGCCAGGCGCTCGATGCGCTGGCCGCTGGCCAGGGCGCGCTGGGCGGCTGTGCCACACGTCTGGGCCAGGCCGGGCGCCAGTTCCGCCAGAGGAAGGAGCACGAAGGCCCGCTCGCCCATGCGCGGGTGGGGCAGCGTGAGTTCGGCGCCGTCCAGGCGCTCCTCCCCGTACAACAGCAGATCCAGGTCCAGCGTGCGTGGCGCGTTGCGGTAGGGGCGCTCGCGCCCCGCGGCCTGCTCGATGGCCTGCAGGGCATGCAGCAGCGCCAGTGGCGCCAAGGTGGTCTGCAACTGCGCCACGGCATTGAGATAGTCGGGCCCGCCGGCATCCACCGGCGCGCTGCGGTACAGCGACGAAACCTGCCGCACCTGGGTGCCGGGCAACGCGCCCATCGCCCGCACCGCGTCGCGCAGCGCGCCGCGCGCATCCCCCAGATTGGCGCCCAGGCCCACCCAGGCGCTGGCCGCCACGGAAGGCGAGGTCACACCTCGCCCGCGGGCGCGCCACCCTCGGATGCACCGCTGCCCGTGGGCTTGCGGCGACGGCGGCGGCGCTTCTTGGGCGCAGCAGCGTCCTCTGCCGCTGGCTCGGCCAGGGAATCACCGGCATCGCTGGCCCTGCGCGGGGGCTCGGCGTCGTCCGTGGCGACTGGCGCGGCCTTGGGCACGCGCCGTACCGTGGGCTGGGCCTTGCGCTGGCGCGCGCGCTGCTCCTCGCGCGCCTGCTCGATCATGTCCTCACGGCGCGCATCGTCGGCCAGCGAGAACTCCTGCCACCACTCGGCCAGCGCCTCCTCCACCTCGCCCACGTCCGCGCGCAGGCGCAGGAAGTCGAAGCCCGCGCGAAAACGCAGGTGCGCCACCATGCCGAAGGGCGTGCTACCCGAGCGTTTCTCGAAGCGCGGCTGCATGACCCAGATCTCGCGCATGTCCGCCGCCAGCTTGCCGCGGCCGGAGACATCGCCGATGCGCTTGTCGAACACATCGTCGATCGCATCCTGCAGCGCCGGGAAGGGCTGCTGGCGCCCCAGGCGCTGCTCCCAGCCGGCCTTCACGTCCTGCCACAGCACACAGGCCAGCAGGAAGCTGGGCGCAACGGGTTTGCCCTCGCCCACGCGGCGGTCGGTGTCGGCCAGCGCGGCCTGCACGAACGGGTGACTGGAACGGTCCACCACCACGTCCAGCAGCGGGTAGATGCCCGTGGCCAGGCCCAGGGATTTGAGCTGCGCGATCGAGGCCAGCGCGTGGCCGGTCTGCAGCAGCTTCAGCATCTCGTCGAACAGGCGGCTTTGCGGCACCTCCCGCAGCAGCGGCTCGCACTCCACCAGGGGCTTGGCGGTCTTGGGCTCCAGGGCAAAGCCCAGCGGGCTGAGCTTGGCCGCAAAGCGCACGGCGCGGATGATGCGCACGGGGTCCTCGCGGTAGCGCGTGGCCGGGTCGCCGATCATGCGCAGCACGCGTTTCTTGGCGTCCTCGATGCCCTTGTGGAAGTCCACCACGACCTCGGTCTCTGGGTCGTAGTACATGGCGTTGACGGTGAAGTCGCGCCGCGTGGCGTCCTCGTCCTGCGGGCCCCAGACGTTGTCGCGCAGCACGCGGCCGCTGGCGTCCACGGCATGGTGCATGCCGGCCAGCTGGGCCTTGCTGGTCTTTTCGTTGCCCCCCACCTGCTCGGCTGCCGCGTTGTCCATGTATGCGCGGAAAGTGGAGACCTCGATCACCTCATGCTCGCGCCCGCGGCCGTGCACCACGTGCACGATGCGAAAGCGCTTGCCGATGATGAAAGCACGCCGGAACAGGCTCTTGACCTGCTCGGGCGTGGCGTTGGTGGCCACGTCGAAGTCCTTGGGCTTGAGGCCCAGCAGCAGGTCGCGCACCGCGCCGCCGACGATGTAGGCCTCGTAGCCCGCCTGCTTGAGTGTGCGCACCACTTCGCTGGCGCGGCGGTCCACCAGTTCGGGGTTGATGCCGTGCACCGCGGCGGGCACTTCCGCACGCTTGCCAAAGCGGCCGCGTGTGCCACGGCCCGCGCCGGCGGCGCCCTTGCCCAGCAGTTTGTCGATGAAGGTCTTGATCATGGGTGTGGGGGAAACAGGTCCAGAATGCGCCAGCCGCGCTGGGAAGCCAGTGCGCGCAGGCGTGGATCGGGGTTGGTGGCGACGGGATGATCCACCTTTTCCAGCAGCGGCACATCGTTCATGGAGTCACTGTAGAACGTGCTGTCCACGTCCGTCCAGCGCAGGCCGCGCTCGGCCAGCCATTGCTCCATGCGCTGCACCTTGCCCTCGCGCATGGAGGGCACGCCGCGAATGCCACCGGTGATCCAGCCGTCGTCGCCGCGCTCCAGCTCCACGGCGACCAGCTGATCCACGCCCAACGCCAGAGCGATGGGGCGGGTGACGAACTCGTTGGTGGCGGTGATGATGAGCACCTCGTCGCCCGCGTCGCGGTGGCGCTGTACCAGTGCGCGCGCTTCCTCGCGCAGCGCGGGCTGGATCACCTCGCGCATGAACTGCGCGTGCGCCAGGGCCGCCGCCTCGGCGCCGCGCTGGCGAATGGCGTCGGTGGCGAAGCGCACGTAGTCGTGCACGTCCAGCCGCCCGGCGACGTAGTCGTCGTAGAACGCCTTGTTGCGCCGGCCGAACTCTTCGCGGTCGGCCCAGCCGATGCGGATGGTGAATTCGCCCCACTCGTAGTCGGAATCCAGGGGCAGCAAGGTGTGGTCCAGGTCGAACAGGGCCAGTCGGCGGCGTTGTACCTGCGTGTCAAAGGTCATGCGTTGATTGCAATGGGTGGATGAAAGCGCCCTGCACCGATGGCCGCGCGCTACTCGGTCTCCAGCATGGTCTTGAGCAGCGGGACGGTGACGGCGCGCTGCGTGCGCAGCGCAAAGCTGTCGAGCCGGTCCAGCAGCTGCATGAGGCTGCCCAGGTCGCGCGAAAAGCGGCCCAGCATGTAGTTCATGACCTCATCGGCCAGGAAGATGCCGCGCGCATCGGCCTGCTGGCGCAGCACGGCGCGGCGCTCCTGCTCGTCCAGCAGCTGGAGCTGGAACACGTGGCCCCAGCCCAGCCGTGTGCGCAGGTCGTCGCGCAGCGGCAGGTCGGCCGGCGGCAGGTCGCCCGCGGCCAGTACCCAGCGGGGCGCTCCTTCGGTGGGGTTGATGGCGTTGACGAACCAGTTGAAAGCCGCCGCCTGCTGCGCCGTGGTGTACAGGTGCACCTCGTCGAGCAGCACCGCGCTCCAGCGCTCGTCGAAGGCCGAGGGCAGCCCCACGGAGGCGTCGAGCCAGCCCACGCTGGCGCCCTGCCCGCGCAGCGCCTCGTACGTGGCCCGCAGCAGGTGCGACTTGCCGGTGCCCGTTTCGCCCCACAGGTAGGTGGGCACGGGCGAGCGCGGCGCGGCGCCACCGGCCACCGCCAGCCGCAGGTGCTGCAGTGCCTGCGCGTTGGGGCCGGCATGGAAGTTGTCGAGCGTGGGGCCGGTCACCAGGCCAATGTCCAGGGCCAGCTGCTTCATGGCGAGCGCCACCCGCGCAAATGCGGCGCGCCCCGGCCTCCGCGCGCAATGCGGAGCGTGGCCGGGCCGTAACGGGATGGAGTGGATGGCATGGGAGGCAAGGTAGGGGACGCGCCGCGGTTCACCGCCGCGAAACCACGGAGGCACCCGGAAAGCGGGTGGCACGCAGGGCGTGCAACCCGCGATTTTAGTGCGTCGATGGGCCAGACGACCCGAGCCCGGGCCGCGTGCGGCGCAGCCCGCCGCGCGGGGGCATTCGCGGCCCGCCCGGGCGGACCCTTAAAATCCCCGCTTTCCGGCCCGCCGACCGCGGCCCTCAGCACTGACGCACATCCCATGAGTTCCTCTGCCCCCTCCACTCCCATCTCCTACAAAGACGCCGGCGTTGACATCGACGCAGGCGACGCGCTGGTCGAGCGCATCAAGCCGCTGGCCAAGAAGACCCTGCGCGAGGGGGTGATGGCGGGCATCGGCGGCTTTGGCGCGCTGTTCGAGGTGCCCAAGCGCTACCAGGAGCCGGTGCTGGTCTCGGGCACCGACGGCGTGGGCACCAAGCTCAAGCTGGCGTTCGAGTGGAACATGCACGACACCGTGGGCATCGACCTGGTGGCCATGAGCGTCAACGACGTGCTGGTACAGGGCGCCGAGCCTCTGTTCTTCCTGGACTACTTCGCCTGCGGCAAGCTGGACGTGGACACCGCCGCCGCAGTGGTGGGGGGCATTGCCCGTGGCTGTGAGCTGAGCGGCTGCGCACTGATCGGCGGCGAGACGGCCGAGATGCCCGGCATGTACCCCGACGGTGAATACGACCTGGCCGGCTTTGCCGTGGGCGCGGTCGAGAAGTCGAAGATCCTCACCGGCCAGACGGTGAAACCCGGCGACGTGGTGCTGGGCCTGGCCTCCAGCGGCGTGCATTCCAACGGTTTTTCGCTGGTGCGCAAGTGCATCGAGCGCGCCGCGGCCGCCGGCACGCTGCCCGACACGCTGGACGGCAAGCCCTTCAAGGCCGCCGTCATGGAGCCCACGCGCCTGTACGTGAAGAACGTGCTGGCCGCGCTGGCACAGCATCCGATCAAGGCCCTGGCCCACATCACCGGTGGTGGTCTGCTGGAGAACATTCCGCGGGTACTGCCCGAAGGCACGGCCGCCCACCTGAAGGCCTGCAGCTGGCCGCAGACGGAGCTGTTCGCCTGGCTGCAAAAGACCGCCGGCATCGACGACATCGAGATGAACCGCACGTTCAACAACGGCATCGGCATGGTGGTGGTCGTGCCGGCGGAGGCCGCCGATGCCACGGCCGCCACGCTGCGCGCGCTGGGCGAGGCGGTGTACGCCATCGGCGCCATTGCCGAGCGTGGCGACGGCGCCGCCGTCGTCGTGGGCTGATCCAGCGCGATTGGCACGATGCCTTCGGGTCAGCCGCCGCAAGGCTCCGCCGCCACGCCTGCCGCCCTGAGGCCGCCATTCGCGCCCGCCACGCGGGGCGTGGTGATCGCCAGCTACGTGCTGATGGGCGCCGCGCTGCTGCTGGTGATGCTGCGCGGGCTGCTGCCCGGGCTGCTGTGCGTGTGCCTGGGTTTTCTGCTCACGCGTTGGCTGGCGCCACGCCTGGGGTGGTTCCCGTCGCGCACGGCGAACAGCATGGCAACCCGCGGCCAGACGGCAGCCGCCACGCTGGTCATGCTGTCTCCCTTGCTGCTGCTGGCGCTGGCGCTGTCGCATTCGCGCACCTATATCGTCGACGCCCCCCAGCAATACCGCGAACTGCTGGACTTCCTGGCCCGCACCGTGCTGGAACTGCGGCTGAAGCTGCCCACCGACATCGCGGCCCAGTTGCCCGAAGGCGCCGCCGAAATCCAGCGCACCATCGCCGCCTATCTGGCCGCCAAGGCTGGCGCCCTGGCCATGGCGGGGCGCGCCTGGCTCACGGGCCTGCTGTATGCCTATGTGGGCCTGCTGATCGGGGCACTGGCCGCCGTACGCAGCGTGGGCGCTTCACGCGGCCCCTTGGCACAAGAGCTGGTGCTGCGCATCGCGCGTATGGGAGAGGCCTTCCGCCAGATCGTCGCGGCGCAGTTCTGGATTGCCGCCTTCAACACGCTGCTCACCGCCCTGTTCCTGTTGCTGGTGCTGCCCCTGTGGGACTTGGAACTGCCCTACACTCCCGCTTTGATCACCCTGACCTTCGTGGCCGGCCTGGTGCCCATCGTGGGCAACCTGCTGTGCAACGCGGTCATCACGCTGGTGGGGCTGTCGGTATCGCCCGTTGCGGCCGTGGCCTGCCTGGCCTTCCTGATCCTGATCCATAAGGCCGAGTACGTGATCAACGCCAAGGTCGTGGGGCGGCGCACCCACATGGGCGTGTGGGAGCTGCTGTCGGTGATGTTCGTGGCCGAAGCCGTCTTCGGCCCCGCGGGGCTGGTGGCGGCACCGCTGTTCTACGCCTACCTGAAGAAAGAGCTGGAAGCCGCGCGGCTGGTATAGCCGTCGCGTCGCAAAAACCATAGCTGCTCGCGCTTGTCCAGCAAGCGCTGCAAGGCTTTTTCACCCCCAAACCCTTTTCCCGCGTCCGCCGCGGCGCCTGGCCCTCATCGCGCGCCCCGCACCCGGGATGACACTCGCCAACGCCTGCGATGTTGGGCTATTCTGGCGGCTGGCGCGCAGTGCGCCAGACACATCGTCATCACAGCTATAAGGGAGACTTTGCATGACCATTCTCGTCGCCTACGTTCCACGCCCCGAAGGCCGGGCCGCGCTGGACAAGGGCATCGAAATCGCCACCCGCCGCAATGAACGCCTGGTCGTCGTCAACGCCGGCCCCGGCGGGCGCCAGGAAGACCCCAGCATCGTCAACGGCTACGAGGCCGAACGTGTGGAGGAGCGCCTGGCCACGCTGCCGATCGAGGCCGAGTTCAAGCAGTTCGTGCGCGGCAAGAGCACCATCGAGGAGATCGAGGAAATGGTCGCGGCGCTGCAGGTATCCGTGCTGGTGATCGGCCTGCGCAAACGCTCGCCCGTCGGCAAGCTGCTGCTGGGCAGCATGGCGCAGGAGATCTTGCTCAACGTCGATTGCCCGGTATTGGCCGTCAAGGCCGCTTAAAGGCACGTCCGAGCGCCCCAGGGCGCTCGGCTCCCCCGGCCTCCGCTTGCCTTGGCGTGGACTGGACCACCCGCCCAATCGCCAATCGTCAGTACCGCTCGGGCACGATCATGCTGCCGGGCGTGGGCTGGCGCAGGTAGTCCGGGTGGCGCACGCGGTCGGGCAGCACCACCTCGGTATGCGGCACATCGGCATACGGCAGCTGCTCCAGCAAGTGGGCGATACAGTTGAGGCGCGCTTTCTTCTTGTCCACGGCCTGCACCACCCACCATGGGGCCTCGGGGATGTGGGTGCGCTCCAGCATCGCCTCCTTGGCCTTGGTGTATTCCTCCCAGCGCACGCGGCTCTCCAGGTCCATGGGGCTCAGTTTCCACTGCTTGAGCGGGTCGTGGATGCGCCCCAGGAACCGCAGGTGCTGCTCCTCGTCGGAGATCGAGAACCAGTACTTGATGAGCCGGATGCCTGAGCGCACGAGCATCTTCTCGAACTCCGGCACGCTGCGGAAGAACTCCTCGTACTCCTCCTCCGTGCAAAAGCCCATCACTTTCTCGACGCCCGCGCGGTTGTACCAGCTGCGGTCAAAGAGCACGATCTCGCCCGCCGCAGGCAGGTGCGCCACATAGCGCTGGAAGTACCACTGCGTGCGCTCGCGGTCATTGGGCGCAGGTAGCGCCGCCACGCGCACCACGCGCGGGTTCAACCGTTGGGTAATGCGCTTGATCACCCCGCCCTTGCCGGCGGCGTCGCGCCCCTCGAAGATCACCACCACCTTCTGCCTTGAGTGCTGCACCCAGTCCTGCAGCTTGACCAGCTCGCCCTGCAGGCGGAACAGCTCCCGGAAATATTGCTGGCGTGCCAGCCGGTCCACGGGCGCCTGCAGTCCGTGCTCATCGAAGGCGCGGTCCTCGATCTCCAGCTCCAACTCCTCGTCATAGCCGTCGGCCAGATCGTCGGCGATGCGTTCCATGAGTTCGTGGGAATTGATCTCGGATATATGCGGCATGACTGGTACCTTCTCGGCAGGCAGAAGATGGTGACAACTCTTCGTGTCCAGCACATGACATGGTGCGCTTTTGCCATGTTTTTGTCACATGGCACGCTTGGCCTGGATCAGAAACGGCGCAGTTCTTTCACGCGCTGTGCGATCGCATGGGCATCTTCGGCACCCGCAGCGTGGGCCAGATAGGTCTCCAGGTTCTCCAGCGCTTGCAGGGATGCGCCGCTCTCCGCATACGCCAGGCCGCGGTCGCGCCACTCGCTCCAGGCATCGGGCAGCAACACGATGAGCCGGTCCTGCACCGCCACCAGGCGACTCCAGTCCTGGCGCGCGCGGTGGATTTCCTTCAGATTGCGCAGCATGCGCGCAAGAATGTCCCGCTCCGTGGCGGCCTGCAGATACAGGCCCAGCGGAGCTTCGTCCTCCAGCGGTCCGTGTCCGCGGCGAAAAGGTTCCAGCCGCTCGCCCAGCGCTTCGCGCGAGAGGGAAAGCCCCGTCATCGGGTCCATCACGACCTGACCCGTGGGCATGAGCACCTTGACCAGGAAATGCCCGGGAAAGGCCACCCCGTGCGCACGCAGGCCCACGCCCTGCGCCAGCTCCAGCCACAACACCGCCAGCGAGATGGGAATGCCGCGCCGCTTCTCCAGCACGACGTGCAAATAGCTGTTGCCCGGCGCATAGTAGTCGTTGAGATTGCCCGCAAAGCCCAGTTCGCCAAAGAAGAACTGGTTGAGCAGATTGAGCCGCAGCAGCGGTTCGGCATCCTGCGCAATGCGCCGCTGCAGCCGCGCCTGCAGGCGGTCCATCTCGTCCAGGAACTGCTGCACATCCAGGCGCGGATATTCGTCCTGCGCGATGCAGGCCGCCGACTCCAGCAACGCGATGGCGCCGCCCTGCGGCACCTGGACCAGCGACGCGAAATACTCCAGCGGCGTGGGAACGGAATAGCTCAACGCCATGCGCCCTCTCCCTTCAGCGGCGCAACAGCTGGCGCAGCTTGAGCCCGCAGGCCCACAGCGCGCCAAAGTACAGCGCAGCCGATGCGGCGAGCAGCAGCGCCAGCAGTCCCGCACGCTGCAAGCTGTGCGCTCGCAGCGCCAGCCAGTCGAAGTGGTGGGAGGCCCAGAGCAGGAACACGGCCAGCAGCGCACTGGCGGCAATCACCTGCAGCGCAAACCGGCCCCAGCCTTCGCGCGGGCGAAAGCTTCCCCGACGCAGCAGCCCCGTGAGCAGCCACAGGGCGTTGATGAGCGCACCCAAGCCGATCGACAGCGCCAGCCCCGCGTGCGCCAGCAGGGGCACCAGCGCGGCATTCATGATCTGCGTGGCCACCAGCACCACGATGGCGATGCGCACGGGCGTGCGGATATCCTGGCTGGCGTAGTAACCCGGCGCCAGCACCTTGATGGCCACCAGGCCCAGCAACCCCGCTCCATAGCCTGCCAGCGCCACGGAGATCTGCCGCACGTCGCCGTCGTTCAGCGCACCATGGTGGAACAGCGTGGCCACCAGCGGCGTTGCGAAGGTCAGCAGTCCCACGGCGCAGGGTACAGCCAGCAGCACCACGATGCGCAGCCCCCAGTCCAACATGGCCGAGTAGCGTTCACCATCTCCCGCAGCCTTGGCGGCCGACAACTGCGGCGTGAGCACCACGCCCAGCGCCACGCCCAGCAGGGCCGTGGGAAATTCCATGAGGCGGTCAGCATAAAACAGCCATGTCACGCTGCCCGGCGTGAGATAGGACGCGATCTGCGTGTTGATCATCAGCGAGATCTGCGCCACTCCCACGCCCAGCAACGCCGGCGCCATCAGGGTAAGAATGCGGCGCACGCCTGGGTCCTGCCAGGCACTGCGTACCCTGCCCCAGGTCATGCCGATGCGGGGCAGCAGCCCCAGGCGGCGCAATGCGGGCAATTGCACCGCCAGTTGCAGCACCCCGCCACCCATCACCCCGCCCACCATGGCGTAGATGGGCTCTATGCCCCGCGCCGCCAGTTGTGGCGCGCCCAGCCAAGCGGCCGCGATCATGCACAGATTCAGCAGCACGGGTGTGGCGGCCGGCACGCCAAAGCGCTTCCAGGTGTTGAGCACGCCCGCAGAAAGGGCCACCAGCGACATGAATCCAATGTAGGGGAACATCCAGCGCGTCATGAACACGGCGGCGTCGAACCCCTCCGGACTCTGGCGCAACCCGCTGGCCAGCGCCCACACGAGCAGCGGCGCTCCTACCACCCCCAGCACGCAGGTCAGTAGCAGCGCCCAGAACAGCGCCGTGGCCACGGCGTTCACAAGTGCATGGGTGTCCTCATCGCCATGCTGCGCCTTGTGCGCGGCCAGGACGGGCACGAAGGCCTGGCTGAACGCCCCTTCGGCGAACAAGCGGCGAAACAGGTTGGGAATGCGAAAAGCGACGTTGAAAGCGTCTGTCAGAACGTTGGCGCCGAACATCGAGGCCATGAGCAGATCACGCACCAGGCCCGTCACGCGGGAGGCCAGGGTCAACAGCGATACGGTGGAAGCGGCTTTGAACAGGGACACCGGCGCAAGTGTATGCGTTTGGCGCCGCGCCACGCCCGAAATGGCGGCTGCGCTATAATGGCCGGCTTTGCTGACAACATCCTCAGACACAAGGAACACATACCATGGCATCTGGAAAGCCAAAGAAAAAGAACCCCCGCCTGGCATCGGGCCGCAAGCGCGCCCGCCAAGGCCTCAAGCTGAACGCAGCCAACACCTCGCTGCGCTCCAAGTACCGCACCGCCGTCAAGAACGTCGAGAAGGCTGTTCTGGCCGGTGACAAGACCAAGGCAACCGAGTTGTTCGCCAAGGCCCAGTCCGTGCTGGACACCATCGCCGACAAGGGCATCTTCCACAAGAACAAGGCAGCTCGCGACAAGAGCCGCCTGTCCGCCAAGGTGAAAGCCTTGGCTCTGGCAGCCGCCTAAATTCACCGCCTGCCCCGCGCAGGCCAACAGCCCGGGTGGGTCGCCACCCGCCGTTTGTAACGGGTGCGCTGTCAGCAAAGCAGAGAAACCGCCTCCAGGCGGTTTTTTTGTGCCCGGCGCTGCTCGGCACAGCACCTCGGGGGCACACACGCCCACCCAAAAGAAAAGGCCTGTGTTGTCAGGCCTTGGGATCGGGGAGCAGGCAGGCTTCGACGACCTGCAAGTTGTTGTCTCTGGCAAAGTTGAGCACGAAGTCCCACGCCATGGGCTCGTGCGCCTGCAGGTCGCGGTGGACCACCACGCACTTCACTCCGTTCATGCTGGTAGGAATGCACCAGGGGGAGTAGTTCAGGTGGCTGCCAGGCACGGCACCGCCGGGGCGGAACTGGCTCATGACCCCCGCCAGGCGCTCGGCCCAGTCGCTGGGCCGAAAGGTCCTCCCTTCGAGGGTAATGCCTTGGATGAAGACTTCTTTGGAGGAGGGAGCAACCATCGGGTTCGGGTCGTGTAAGGGGCGCCGACCTTGTGCGTCGGCGTGGCACGGATTCTAACTCTTATATAAGAGCTACCCTCCAATGCCCCAGCACCGCCTGCCAGCATTGAACGCAAGCGCAGCGCATGACTGTGATGCGCAATCTTCAATGGTGCGCGCGGGGGCAGCCCCTAGAATCGCATTTCCCTTTTTGGGGCTGTTCCCCGTTTCCCTCTCTTGTCAGGAGATGTCCGCATGACCGCATTTGTCGAGGCTGCCTCGCCCCACGTGATGAACACCTATGGCCGCGTACCCATCGCGCTGGAGCGAGGCCAGGGCGTGCGTGTGTGGGACGTGAACGGCAAGCAGTACCTCGACGGACTGGGCGGCATCGCCGTGAATACGCTGGGCCACAACCATCCCAAGCTGGTGCCGGCGCTGCAGGACCAGATCGCCAAGCTGATCCACACCTCCAACTACTACCATGTGCCGGGACAGGAAAAGCTGGCCCAGCTGCTGACCGAGCGCGCGCACATGACCAATGTGTTCTTCTGCAGCACCGGCCTGGAGGCCAACGAGGCTGCCATCAAGATCGCGCGCAAGTACGGCGTGGACAAGGGCATCGAAAAACCCGTGATCGTGGTCTACGACCATGCCTTCCACGGCCGCTCCATCGCCACCATGACCGCCACTGGCAACCCCAAGGTGCGCAACGGCTTCGGCCCGCTGCTGGAGGGCTTCCTGCGCGTGGCGCCCAATGACATCGAGGCGCTGCAGGAGGCCACCGAAGGCAACCCCAACATCGTCGCCGTGATGATGGAGCCCATCCAGGGCGAAGGCGGCCTGCATCCCATGCGCGCCGACTACCTGCAGCAGGTGCGCGCGCTGTGCGACGCCAACGGCTGGCTGCTGATGCTTGACGAGGTGCAGGCCGGCATGGGCCGCACCGGCAAGTGGTTTGCCCACCAGTGGGCCGGCATTGTCCCGGACGTGATGACGCTGGCCAAGGGCCTGGGCTCGGGCGTTCCCGTGGGCGCAGTACTGGCGCACGGCGCCGCCGCGCAGGTGCTCAAGCCGGGCAACCACGGCTCCACCTTCGGCGGCAACCCGCTCGCCATGCGCGCGGGCGTGGAAACCATCCGAATCATGGAAGAAGACGGCCTGCTGCAGAACGCCGCGGACGTGGGCGCCCACCTGAAGGCCGAGTTGCAGCGCGCACTGGGTGAGACCGCTGGCGTGAACGAAGTCCGCGGCCAGGGCCTGATCATCGGGATGGAGCTGGACCGCCCCTGCGGCGTGCTGATCGATCGCGCAGCCGAGGCCGGCCTGCTGCTGTCGGTGACCGCCGAGCGCGTGATCCGCCTGGTGCCCGCGCTCACCCTCACGCGCGCAGAGGCCGACGAGATCGTCGCCCTGCTCACACCCCTGGTGCAGACCTTCCTGTCTGAATGAAGAAGATCGACCGCGTATGAAGCACTACCTGCAATTCACCGACTTCACCGCCGACGAATACAACTACCTGTTCTCGCGCGCCGCCATCATCAAGGGCAAGTTCAAGAGCTACGAGAAGTACCACCCGCTAGCCGACCGCACCCTGGCCATGATCTTCGAGAAGGCCAGCACCCGCACGCGTGTGAGCTTCGAGGCCGGCATGTACCAGCTGGGCGGCAGCGTGGTGCACCTGACCACGGGCGACAGCCAGTTGGGCCGCGCCGAGCCCATCGAGGACAGTGCGCGCGTGATCAGCCGCATGACCGACCTGGTGATGATCCGCACCTTCGGCCACGACAAGATCGAGCGCTTCGCCGAATACTCGCGCGTGCCCGTCATCAACGGCCTGACCAACGAGTTCCATCCTTGCCAGATCATGGCGGACCTGTTCACCTACATCGAGCACCGCGGCTCGATCGCGGGCAAGGTCGTCGCCTGGGTGGGCGACGGCAACAACATGGCCAACACCTGGCTGCAGGCGGCCGATCTGCTGGGCTTCACCGTGCACGTGAGCACCCCCGGCGGCTATGAGGTGGACGAGAAGCTCGCCTTCGGCGGCAAACCCCACCGCGCGGGCTGCTACAAGGTCTTTGCCGATCCCATGGATGCGTGCCGCGGCGCCGACCTGGTGACCACCGACGTGTGGACCAGCATGGGCTACGAGGCCGAGAACGAAGCGCGCCGCAAGGCCTTTGCCGACTGGTGCGTGGACGCCGAGATGATGGCCGTGGCCAAGCCCGACGCGCTGTTCATGCACTGCCTGCCCGCGCACCGCGGCGAGGAGGTCATGGCCGACGTGATCGACGGCCCCCAGTCCGTCGTCTGGGACGAGGCGGAAAACAGGATGCACGTGCAGAAGGCACTCATGGAGTACCTGCTGCTCGGCCGCGTCTAAACCTATCCCGCATCCCACCCATGGCCCCCGCGCAACTCCACCCCACGCGCCCGGGCCATCCACCCTGCCCCGCCCGCCAGCGCCCGCTGGCGCCTGAACTGCACGCGGCCGCCCGGCGCATGGCGGCACGCGTGCATGCGCTGCAGGTGCGCATTCATACCTTCTACCTGAAGTTCCTCCAGGGCCACACCTAGCGGCCCGGTTCTGCGCGGCAGGCGCCCCAGCGCATGCCCGCCCTCCCATCGCTCCCCTTGATCGCCCGCGATCCCCGGTGCCGGCTGCGCGTCGCACCTGGGATGGGGCCCGTTGCCGATGCACCAGAACCCGAGGAACCTGCATGTCCGTCCCCGTCCACCCCTGCCTGCACTGCGGTGCATGCTGCCAGAACTACCGCGTGGAGTTCTCCGTCTATGAACTGCAGTCCATGGGCGGGCGCGTGCCCGACGCCCTGGCCCATGAGGCCGGAGGCAACCGCTACCGCATGAACGGCACCGAGCGCCACCCCGTGCGCTGCGTGGCACTGGCCGACCTGGGCAACGGCTGCATCGGCTGCGGCATCTACGACCAACGTCCCCAGCCGTGCCGCGACTTTCCGTTCGCCTCCTACGGTTGCCACGACACGCGCGCCAAGCTGGGCCTGCCGCCGTTGGGCGACACGCAGGAGTGGCCGCAGGCCGCTTGAATTGGTTCTTCAAAAAGAAGAGCTGCTGGCGCTTGCCAGGCAATGATTTCAGATAGTTTTGATACTGAAACCTTTGCCTGGCAGGCGCCGGCAGCTATGCTTTTAGGCCCGCGACCGGGCTATCCCGGCTTCAGGGCTTGCGTGCCGGCGCGCAGCGGTCTCCTGCGCAGGCATTGCAGCCCCCGCAACTGCTGCCGGTCTTGGCCATGGGCGCCAGTGCCGGGTGCACGCGCGCGGCGCGGGCGCGCCAGCGCTGCGGCAGCCAGCGCCACAGCAGCGCCAGGGCGGCCACGGCCACGATCACGGCGGTGAGAATGTCTTGCCACATGGTTCTGCTCCTTGGTGACGGTTTCAACCACCGCCCAGCGCCAGGGCCACGCGGTAGGTGATGAAGCTGGCCGCATAGGCCAGTGCGAAGAGATAGCCCGTCATGACGAGCGGCCAGCGCCAGCCGTTGGTCTCGCGGCGCACGGCGGCGATGGTGGAGACGCACTGCGGCGCGAAGATGAACCACACCAGCAGCGACAGCGCCGTGGCCAGCGACCATTGCGCCGCCAGCATGGGCGCGAGCTGCGCGGCCGTGTCGTCGGCCGAAGCGGCAATCGCGTACACCGTGCCCAGGGCGCTCACCGCCACCTCGCGCGCGGCCATGCCGGGCACCAGGGCGATGCTGATCTGCCAATTGAAGCCGATGGGCGCAAAGATCACCTCCAGCGCGGCGCCGATGCGCCCGGCGAAGCTGTATTCGATGGCCGGCCCCGTGGCGTCCGCCGGCGGCGCGGGGTACGACGACAGGAACCACAGCAGGATGGTGACCAGCAGGATGATGCCGCCCACGCGGCGCAGGAAGATGCCCGCGCGCTCCCACAGCCCCAGCGCCAGGTTGCGCACGCTGGGCCAGCGGTAGGCGGGCAGCTCCATCAGCAGCGGCGTGGCGCCGTCGCCGCGCCGCGCCAGCCGCGCAACGGCCGCCACGGCCATGGCGCTCACGATGCCGCCCAGGTACAGCGCGAACAACACCAGCCCCTGCAGGTTGAACAGCCCCGCCACCGTGCGATCGGGGATGAAGGCCGCGATGAGCAGCGCGTACACCGGCAGGCGGGCCGAACAGGTCATCAGCGGCGCGATGAGGATGGTGACGAGCCGGTCGCGCCAGTCCGGAATGGAGCGCGTGGCCATGATGCCCGGCACCGCGCAGGCGAAGCTGGACAGCAGCGGAATGAACGAGCGTCCCGACAGGCCGACGGTGCCCATCACGCGGTCCAGCAGGAAGGCCGCGCGCGGCAGGTAGCCGGATTCCTCCAGCGCCAGGATGAAGAAGAACAGGATCAGGATCTGCGGCAGGAACACCAGCACCCCGCCTGCGCCGGCGATCACGCCGTCGGCCAGCAGGCTGCGCAGCGGCCCCTCGGCCATGTGGGCGTTCAGCCATTCGGCCACGGCGGCCGTGGCGCCTTCGATCCAGCCCATGGGCACCTCTGCCCAACTGAACACGGCCTGGAACATCAGGAACAGCGTCACCGCCAGCAGCAGCATGCCCCACAGCGGGTGCAGCACCACGGCGTCGATGCGGTCGTCGCGCTGCAGGCGCAGCGCGGGCTCGCGCACGGCCAGCCCCATGATGCGGCGCACTTCCTGGTGCAATTGCTGCACGCGCTGCGGGCGGTCTTCCTCCAGCGCATTGACGGGCGGTGGCGCCTGCGTGCCCACGGCGGCGCCGCGGGCGGCCTGCGGGGTGGCCGTGTCCAGCCACTGCAGCAGCTCGCGCGCCCCGTCGGCGCGCACGCCCACGGTGGTCACCACGGGCAGGCCCAGTTCGCGCGCCAGGACTTCGCGGTCGATCTGGATGCCCTGCTGCTGCGCCATATCACTCATGTTCAGCACCAGCACCATGGGCAGGCCCAGGTCGCGCGCCTCCAACACCAGGCGCAGGTTCAGGCGCAGGTGCGTGGCATCGGTCACGCAGACCAGCAGCTCGGGCATGGCCTCTCCTGGGCGGCGGCCGGTGACCACATCGCGGGTGACGGCCTCGTCCAGGCTCTGCGCGTGCAGGCTGTAGGCGCCGGGCAGGTCCAACACGCGCACGCGCCGGCCGCTGGCGGTGGTGAACAGGCCTTCCTTGCGCTCCACGGTGACGCCCGCGTAGTTGGCCACCTTCTGGCGTGCGCCGGTCAGCACATTGAACAGCGCCGTCTTGCCGCAGTTGGGGTTGCCCAGCAGCGCGATGTGCAGGGGAGATGCCGCCGTGCTCATGCCGCGGCCTCCAGCGCATCCACGCGCACCTGCACCAGGGCCGCCTCATGGCGGCGCAGGGCAAAAGTGGCCTGGCCCACGCGAACGGCCAGGGGGTCGGCCGCGGGAAAGCCCCGGGCAATCACGCGCACGGGCTCGCCCGGCAGGAAACCGATCTCCATCAGGCGCAGCACCATGGCCTGCGACCGGCCATCCTGCGCTGGCAGCAGCCCGGCAACCGTGGCCGGCACGCCATGCGGCAAGGTGTCCAGCCCCCGCGGCTGCGCGGCGTCATTCCCCGTGTGAAGCATGTTGTATTGCAGTCAATGAATAAAAGTAATTCTCATTCTAATGGAACTGCACGCTGCTGGATTGATGCACATCAGGACCTGTGGCGCGTCACAATGACACCCCCTGCGACGTACGCCATGACCACTCTTCACCCCTGCCTGACCTGTGGCGCCTGCTGCGCCAGCTTTCGCGTGGACTTCTCGGTGCACGAGACGGAGGAATTGGGCGGCTGCGTTCCCGATGGGCTGGTGGTGCCGGTCACGGACCACACCGCGCGCATGCGCGGCACGGACCATGCGCAGCCGCGCTGCTCGGCTCTCACGGGCCAGGTGGGCCAGCGCGCGGCCTGCGGCATCTACGAGTGGCGCCCCTCGCCCTGCCGCGAATTCGAAGCCGGCAGCGCTGCCTGCAACCGCGCGCGCCAGCGCCACCATCTGCCGGCACTGAACGGGCTGGTGCTCTGAACGCCGCAGGACCCGCTTTCACACGGGCAACCCGCCGATACGCCCCTTGAATTCCTGCAGCGAAAAATAGGTCTGCACCTGGCGCACGCCCGGCAGGCGGTGCAGGCGCCGCTGCAGCAGCTCGGAATACGCGTCCAGGTCGGTCGTTACGACCACCAGCAGGAAGTCCGCGGGGCCCGAGATGCCGTGGAACAGCACCACCTCGGGAATGGCGCACACCGCCTCCTCGAACGCCACGGACAGCGCCTCCGTCTGGTGGTCGATGCCCACCATCACGAAAGCCATCACACCCAGCCCCACCGCACGCCGGTCCAGCTGCGCGTGGTAGCCGCGCACTACACCGGCGTCCTCCAGCCGCTTCACGCGCCGCCAGCAGGGCGACTGCGACAGGTGCGCCATTTCGGCCAGTTCGCCGGAGGTCAGGCGGGCGTTGTCCTGCAGCGCGCGCAGCAGCTGGCGGTCGGTACGGTCGATCTCGGCTTGCATGATTTAACCCAAAAATGTCTCTGTGAGAATGGATTATCTAAATGAATCACCCATCAGGGATAAACCATTTACCCGCCCCTCCGCCGCGCATAGCATGCGCGCCATGACCGCCACCTCCACGCCATCGCCTGCGCTCTGGGACATCTCTGCCCCCGTGCATGCGGGTAGCCCCGTGTTCCCGGGCGATACACCCTACCAGCAGCAGTGGAGCGCCACACTGGGCCCTGGCTGCCCGGTGAACGTGAGCGCACTCACGCTCTCGCCTCACGTGGGCACGCACGCGGACGCGCCCCTGCACTACGCAGCGGACGGCGCAGCCATCGGCGCCCTGCCGCTGGAAGCCTTCATCGGCCCCTGCCGCGTGGTGCATGCGCTGGACTGCGGGCCGCTCATCGAATGGCACCACATTGCCCATGCGATGACGGGCACTTTGCCGCCGCGGGTGCTGGTGCGCACCTACGCCCGCATGCCCTTGGACCGCTGGGACGCGGGCCTCACGGCCTACGCGCCCGACACCATCGAGCGCCTGGCCGACGCCGGCGTAGTGCTCGTGGGCATCGACACCGCCAGCATCGACCCCGCCGACAGCAAGCCGCTGCCCAGCCACCAGGTGATCCGCCGGCGTGGCCTGCGCGTGCTGGAGAACCTGGTGCTGGATGATGTGCCCGAGGGCGACTACGAACTCATCGCGCTGCCGCTCAAGCTCACCACGGCCGACGCATCGCCCGTGCGCGCCGTGCTGCGTGCGCTGCCGCCGCGCGCATGACCATTAGGCCGTTTTGGCCTCTAACGCTCATGCAGCAAGCGCCAAAAGCTACTTATTAATAGCAAAAACCACATGACTACCTTGCAAGAGTGCCGCACACGCGATGCGCAGGACCCGCTGCGCAGCCTGCGCGACCATTTCAGCCTGCCCGAGGGCGTGATCTACCTGGACGGCAATTCCCTGGGCGCTCTGCCCCGCGCCACGCCGGCGCGCGTGGCCCAAGTAGTGCAGCAGGAATGGGGACAGGACCTCATCACCTCGTGGAACAAGGCTGGTTGGGTCAGCCTGCCGCAGCGCCTGGGCAACCAGTTCGCTCCCTGGATCGGCGCGGGGCCGGACCAGGTGGTGTTCACCGACACCACCTCGGTCAACCTGTACAAGGTGCTGTCGGCTGCCGCGCGCGTGGCCCGCGCGGACCATCCCGGTCGCACCCAGCTCGTCAGCGAGCGCAGCAATTTCCCCACCGACCTGTACATCGCCCAGTCCGTGTGCCAGGAGTACGGACTGGAGTTGGTGCTAGTGGAGCCCGAGGAAATCGCCACGCGGCTGACGCCCCAGGTCGCCGTCCTGCTGCTCACCCACGTGAACTACCGCACCGGCGCCATGCACGACATGGCCGCCGTGACCGCGCAGGCGCACGCCCACGGCATTCTGTGCGTCTGGGACCTGTGCCACAGCGCGGGCGCCGTGCCCGTGCACCTGCTGGCCGCGAATGCCGACTATGCGGTGGGCTGCAGCTACAAGTACCTGAATGGCGGCCCTGGCGCGCCCGCCTTCGTGTGGGTGCACCCGCGCCTGGCGGACCGCCCGGATGCGACATTTGCGCAGCCGCTGTCGGGCTGGTTCGGCCATGCCGCGCCCTTCGCCTTCACGCCCGACTACCAGCCCGCACCGGGTATCGCACGCTACCTCTGCGGCACGCAGCCCATCGTGAGCCTGTCGGCCCTGCAGTGCGGGCTGGACATCTTTACCGCCGCCGAGCCTCTGGGCGGCATGGCGGCGCTGCGCGCCAAGTCGCTCGCACTGACCGATCTGTTCATCGCGCTGGTCGAGGAGCACTGCGCCGGCCACGGCCTGGAACTGGCCACGCCGCGCGATCATGCGGCGCGCGGTTCGCAGGTGTGCCTGACACGCGGCGACGGCCTGGGCGTTCAGGGCGTCGGCAGCGGGGCCTACGCCATCGTGCAGGCCCTGATCGCGCGCGGCGTGGTCGGCGACTTCCGCAAGGGCGACGGCGGCAAGCACCTGGACATCCTGCGCTTTGGCTTCACGCCGCTGTATGTCGGATTTGAAGACGTGTGGAATGCCGTGCAGCACCTGCGCCAGGTGCTGGAATCCGGCGAATGGCGCAAGCCCGAGTTCAACCACCTCAACGCCGTGACCTGACCATGACCTGCCCCCACCACCCCAGCGCATCCTCCGGCGCCACCGAAGCCATCGTTCGCCAGGAGGGCGCACAGCTCGACTTCAGCCACAGCATGAGCTATGGCGACTACCTGCAGCTGGACAGCGTGCTGGGCGCGCAAAGGCCCCTGTCGCCCGCGCACGACGAGATGCTGTTCATCGTGCAGCACCAGACCAGCGAGCTGTGGATGAAGCTCATGCTGCATGAGCTGCACGCGGCCATCGCCCATATCGCGCGTGACGAGTTGCCGCCCGCTTTCAAGATGCTGGCACGCGTGTCCAAGATCCTCGAGCAGCTGGTGCACGCCTGGGACGTGCTGGCCACCATGACGCCGCCCGAGTACACCGCCATGCGCCCGTACCTGGGCCAGTCCAGCGGTTTCCAGAGCTACCAGTACCGGTGCATCGAGTTCGCCATGGGCAACAAGAACCGCGCCATGCTGCAGCCCCATGCCCACCACCCCGAGCGCCTGGCCCAGGTACAGGCGGCCTACGAGGCGCCCTCGCTCTACGACGAAGCACTGCGCCTGCTGGCGCGCCGCGGCCTGCCCGTGCCGGCCAGCCATACCGAGCGCGACTGGCGCCAGCCCTACGAGGCCAGCGAAGCCGTGGAGCAGGCCTGGTTGACCGTGTACCGCGATCCAGAAAGGTATTGGGACCTGTACCAGCTGGGCGAGGAGCTGACCGACCTGGAAGATGCCTTCCGCCTCTGGCGCTTTCGCCACGTGACCACGGTGGAACGCGTGATCGGCTTCAAGCGCGGCACCGGCGGCACCGGCGGCGTGAGCTACCTGCGCAAGATGCTGGACGTGGTGCTGTTCCCCGAGATCTGGCGGCTGCGCACCGCGCTGTGAACTACCGCCTCCCCGCCGCTCCATGAACAAAGGCCCCGCATGGCGGGGCCTTTGCACAGAGGGTCGTCCTGGCCGGTGCGCATGGCACCGGCGCGCCGTTGCGCGCCGTTACTTGGCGCTGGCGGAGACGGTGGTCGTCCGGTAGTCCGGGTGGCCCGTGATCTCAGACTCCGAGAATGGCATGCGCACCCACTGCTTGGCGCTGTAGGCCTTGGTGTAGTCGCCAAAATGCGGCGACGCCGGATCGTCGGACAGCGAGAACGTCAGGAAGGTGTGGGCCTGCACGCCGCTGGAGGGGAAGCTCACCACCTGCATGTATGAGTTGCCATGCGGCTGCCCGTCCATGCTGTAGCCGCCCGCCGTGATGTCGTTCTCGGAACAGGTGATGGTGAAGTAGCCCACGCCGCCACAGCCGCCGTACAGCGGCAATTTGGCACCGCCCTTCGTGGCAAACAGCACTTCGCCGCGCGGTGCATCCAGCGCAAACCCGCTCTGCCCCACGCGGCTGATGGCCGTGGCCATGGCCTGGCGCAGCGCGGTCACGGCCGCCACGTTGATCCCGCGCGGGGTATTCAGCGGGTCGGCCGCGTCAAAGGGCACCGAATACAGCCCCGTGGTGGGCACGCGGGTCCAGAACTCGTCCCACAGATGGGAGCCCCGGGACTCCTTGTTCCCGCGGTTGTCCCACGCACGCAGCGTGGCGCAGGCCTGCGTGGCGTCCACCGTGGCACCGTTCACCATCCATTGCGAGGGCGTGCAGATCAGCGTCAGGATCTCGTCCTTGAACCGCTCGGCCGAGAACACGCGGCTGTTCAGCACCATGTCGCGCACGATGGCGGCGCTGGCCTTGTTGCCGGCGTAGCCGTCGGTGCCGGCCAGCCGCTCCAGGGCCATGGTGTGGCCCAGGCGCGTGCGCAACGTCAACGCCGCCGTGCCCGCGGGACCGAAGATGGCCGGGTATCCCGTGATCGGCGCATTCGCGTTGGACAGCCAGTAGCTGTCGTTCATGTTGCCCACATAGTCCTCGCGCAACAGGCTGGGCATGCGCGACGGGCCGATGGCGCCCTTTTGCTTGGAGTCCGCATCGGTCTGCCAGTCGCAGGCGCTGCGCGAGCCGTCGAAGAACGGCACGTTGGGCAGCGCCGCACCCACGGCCGCGCCGAACGGCGTGGTGCACGCGGCCACCTGCTCGGACGACACGTTGGGCACCGCGCCGATGTCCGCGTACCAGACCCGCGCGCTGCCACGCCCTACGGCCACCGTGTTGACCCATGGAATCGCGGACTCTTCCTTCTGGATGGCCATGAACTCCTCCAGCGAACGCGCCTGGTTCCAGCGCATCCAGTTGCGGAAGGTGCGGAAGTTCTCGCCGTTGATGTCACGGATGGCGAAGGCCGTACTCTGGCTCCAGGCCAGAGCGGGGTTGAGCCCCGCCAGGTTGACCAACGGCCCGTACTCGGAGGTGTACAGCGTGCGCGTCACATCGCTCAGCGTGCCGTCGGCATTGCGGCTGGACACGGTGATGCTGCGCGGCGCCATCTTGACCGGCTGGCCGTCACGCAGGTAGGTGGTGGGGTCGCCCGACTGCAGCTGCAGCTGGAAGAAGCCGAAGCGCCGCGCCGTGGAGACCGTGTGGCTCCAGGCGACGTTGTCGTTGAAACCGATCAGCACCAGCGGCACGCCCAGGAATCCGACGCCGCTGACGTTCACCTGATTGTCGATCGTGACCTGGGCCTGGTAGAACCGGTCCGGCCCCTTCCAGTACCAGTGGGGGTTGCCGAACATCAGGCCGCTGGACTCGCCCGTGGCCGCTGGCGCAAAGCCATACATGTTGCTGCCGATGCCCGCGTCACCGCCCACCTGCAGGGCGGGAGGTGTGGTCAGGCGCTGGTCCAGGGACGGGGCGGTCTGCGCGTCTTGCGCCGCGCCGGCCTTGGCTGCGGCAGGGGCGACGGCATTGGCGATGGCCTCCACGAAATTGCTGTACCCACCCGCCAAGTTGGCCGCGTACATGCGGCGCCAGACGTCCTCCTGCGTGATGGGCTGCACCCATGCCTCGCTGCGGCAGGCCGCGTGGGCCGTCCCTTTCTTGGCAACGTCCACGTACTGGTTGTAGCCGGCCACGAAGCCCTCGACCATCTGCCGCAGATTCTCGGGCTGCGCCGCGGCCATCTTCTGCACCACGTCGGCGGAGATCACATGGCGGTGGAAGAAGTCCGAGTCGATGTTGCGCGGGCGTCCGATGGTGCTGTTGTAGACCAGCTGTGCGCTGCCGCCAAAGTAGCGCGAGCGCTCGCCCCGGTAGGTGAGGAAGGCATCCGCCAGCGTGCACAGGTTGTCCTGCGCCTGGACATACCCCATACCGAAGCCCCCGCCGGCCCAGTTGGAGGCCTTGATGTGCGGCACGCCCATCGCGGTGCGGCGGATCTCCGCCTGGTACGCCAGCGGCGCGTCGTCCGCGTCGTCGTTGCCCCCGCAGCCGGCCAGCAGGGCCAGGACCGCCGTCGCCAACAGCGCGCATGGCGCCGCAGCACGAGTCACTCTCTCTTGCATGCGTTGTCTCCTTTGTTGTGGTGCACCCCTGCCGGTCCCCGGCCCGGGCCAACGCAGGATAGACGCAACGCAGCGGAATGCCTAGCACCCGGCTGCGTGCGAGCGACACGCCCCGCGGTGCCTCAGTCGTTCTCCGTGAACTGCTCGAAGCACTCCTTGAGCCGGTGGTGCCATGCGCGCTTGTCGGCTTCGGCGGCAAAGCTGGCCTCGAAGCTGTTCCAGGCCAACTGGTAGGCATGGCGCGCCGTGAGCGCCGGCACCGCCGCGAAGAGCTGCGTGAAGTTGTCGTTGACGTAACCGCCGAAGTACGCGGGATCGTCGGAGTTCACGGTCACCGCCAGCCCCGCCTCCAGCAGCTGCAGCAGGTTGTGATCGGCCAGGCGCGGGAACACGCACAGCTTCAGGTTGGACAAGGGGCACACGGTGAGCGGTATGCGCTCATCGGCCAGTCGGCGCATCAGCGCCGGGTCGTGAACGGCCTGCACGCCGTGGTCGATGCGCTCGGCCTGCAGCACGTCCAGCGCGCTCCAGATATAGGCCGGCGGCCCCTCTTCACCCGCATGGGCCACCACGTGCAGGCCCAGGGCGCGGCAGCGCTCGAACACGCGGGCGAACTTCTCGGGCGGGTGGCCGCGCTCGCTACTGTCCAGCCCCACGCCGACGATGCGGTCCAGCAGCGGCAGGGCCTGCTCCAGCGTGGCGAGGGCATCCTCCTCGCTCAGGTGCCGCAGAAAGCACAGGATGAGCGACGCAGACAGGCCGTGGCTGCTGCGCGCGTCCGCGCAGGCACGGTGCAGCCCGTTGATCACGGTCTCGATGTGCACGCCCCGCGCGGTGTGCGTCTGCGGGTCGAAGAAGATTTCCGCATGCGCTACGTTATCCATAGCTGCTCGCGCAAGATAGGCGCGGGCCATGTCGTAAAAATCCTGCTCATGCAGCAGCACGCTGGCGCCTGCGTAATAGATGTCCAGGAAGCTCTGCAGATCGGTGAAGGCGTAGGCACGGCGCAGTTCTTCCACGCTGGCGTAGGGCAGCGGCACACCGTTGCGTTGCGCCAGCGCGAAGATCATCTCGGGCTCGAGCGAGCCCTCGATGTGGATGTGCAGTTCGGCCTTGGGCATGGCCCTCAGCAGGCCGGGCAGGCGTTCGGCGGGAATGGGCGGGACCTTGAACATCGGCAGGCTCCAAAAAATGAGGCCGCAACCTACGGGACGTCGCGGCGGTAGGCCGATGATGCCTTGTCGGCGCGCATGTGCAACACCTCCCGGCCCGCAACGGCGGGCATGGCCATACCGACAAAAAAGCCACCCCGAAGGGTGGCTCGTTGTACCGGGCGGACGATCTCCGCAAAGAAAGCCGCCTGGTGCGGCAATGGCCGCTTATTTCTTGTCGCCGCCGGGCACCTGGCCCTCCACGCCCTTGACGTAGAAGCTGATGCTGGTGAGGAACTTGTCATCAGCCACTGCGCCCTGGTCGAGGACGGTCTTGCCCGCGTTGTCCACGATGGGGCCCTTCCAGATCACGAAGCTGCCATCCTTCAGGCCGTTCTTGGCCGCATCGACCTTGGCCTTGGCCTCGGCGGGCACGTCCTCGGCGATGGAGACGAGGTCGATCGCGCCTTCCTTCACACCCCACCAGTGCTGACCGGTGGTCCAGGTGCCTTCCAGCACGTCCTTGGTGGCCTTGGTGTAGTACGGAGCCCAGTTGATGATGGCCGACGCCAGGTGGGCCTTGGGGCCGTACGCCGTCATGTCGCTGTCCCAGCCGAAGGCGCGCTTGCCCTTTTCCTGGGCGGTCTTGAGAACGGCGGGCGAGTCGGTGTTCTGGAACAGCACGTCGGCGCCGCCATTGATCAGCGAAGTGGCGGCTTCGGTCTCCTTCGGCGGGCTGAACCACTCGTTGACCCAGACCACCTTGGTCTTGATCTGCGGGTTCACGCTCTGCGCGCCCAGCGTGAAGCTGTTGATGTTGCGGATCACCTCGGGAATCGGCACCGAGCCCACCACGCCCAGCGTATTGGTCTTGGTCATGGCGCCAGCGATGATGCCCGCGAGGTACGCGCCCTCATAGGTGCGGCTGTCGTAGATGCGCGTGTTGTCGCTGGTTTTGTAGCCTGTGGCGTGCTCGAACTTCACGTCCTTGAACTCGGCGCCCAGCTTCTGGATCACGTCCATGTAGCCGAACGTGGTGCCGAAGATCAGCTTGTTGCCCTGCGTGACCATGTCGCGCAGCACGCGCTCGGCGTCTGGGCCTTCGGGCACGCTTTCCACGTACGACGTCTGGATCTTGTCGCCGAACTCGGCCTCCAGCTTCTTGCGCGCCTGGTCATGCGCGTAGGACCAGCCGCCATCGCCCACCGGCCCCACGTAGGCGAAGGCGATCTTCAGCGGGCCGGCCGCAGCCGCTGGTGCCGCAGCCGGCGCGGGGGCCGCCGGAGCCGGCTCCTCCTTCTTGCCGCAGGCCACCAAAGCAGTGGCGGCGACGGCCGTCAGTGCAGCCATCTGGAACAGGGAACGTTTGCGCAGATCAGTCATGGTTTTTCTTTCGTCGGAATGTGAAAGCGGACCCAGGTTTCAAAGCAAAAGGCGCGCCCATCTTGAGGGGCGCGCCCGTGTTTGTCACTTGCCGTCGGTGCCGGGCACCTTGCCCTCCACGCCGGCCACGTAGAAATTGATGCCGGAGAGGAACTTCAGGTCGCCCACCGTGCCGGCGGCCAGCACTTCCTTGCCAGCGTTGTCCTTGATGGGACCGGTCCAGACGGCAAAGCTGCCGTCCTGCATGCCTGCCTTGGCCTTGGCCACGCGGTCCTTGATCTCCTGCGGCACGTCGTCAGCAATCTTCAAGAGGTCGATCGCCCCCTCCTTCACACCCCACCAGTGCGCGCCGCCCTGCCACTTGCCGGCCAGCGTGTCCTCGACCACCTTGGTGTAGTAGGGCGTCCAGTCGATCACGGCCGAGCCCAGGTGCGCCTTGGGCGCATAGGCGCTCATGTCGCCGTCCTTGCCGAAGGCGCGCGCGCCGCGCTCCTCCGCCGCCTTGAGCACTGCCGGCGAGTTGGTGTTCTGGTACATCACGTCCACGCCGCCGTTGAGCAGCGATGCGGCGGCCTCGGCCTCCTTGGGCGGGCTGAACCATTCATTGACCCACACCACCTTGGCCTTGATCGACGGGTCCACGCTCTGCGCGCCCAGCACGAAGCTGTTGATGTTGCGCACCACTTCGGGGATCGGCACCGAGGCCACCACCCCCACGGTCTTGGTCTTGCTCATGCCGCCCGCAACGATGCCCGCGAGGTACGCGCCTTCAAAGGTCTTGGTGTCGTAGGTGGCCACGTTGTCGGCCTGTTTGTAGCCAGTGGCGTGCTCGAACTTCACGTCTTTCAGGTCGGCCGCAACTTTCTGCACGAACTCCTGGTAGCCGAAGCTCGTGGCAAAGATCAGCTTGTTGCCCTGGCCTGCCATGTCGCGCATCACGCGCTCGGCGTCGGCGCTCTCGGGCACGCTCTCGACGAACGAGGTCTCGATGCGGTCGCCGAACTTCTCCTGGATCGCCTTGCGGCCCAGCTCATGCTGGTAGGTCCAGCCGCCATCGCCGATGGGGCTCACGTACATGAAACCGATCTTCAGCTTGTCGGCCGCGGGGGCGGCGGCCGGTGCCGGTGCGGCGGCAGGCGCCTCTTCCTTCTTACCGCAGGCCGCCAGCGTGGCGAGGGCCACAGCCGACAGGGCCACAGCCTTTAAAAGGGATCGTTTGTTCAGTACGTTCATTGCGATGGGTTTTATGGATGGAAAACGGGGTCAGCTGCCCGGATGGAACGGCTTTCCGAGCGCGGCCGGCATGTTCGCACGAATCCAGGCCGGGTTGCGCGAAATGAGGACCAGCACCACGATGGTCGCCACGTAGGGCAGCATGGACAGCAACTGACTGGCCACCTGCACGCCCGTGGCCTGCAGATGGAACTGCAGCATGGTCACGCCGCCGAACAGGTAGGCGCCCAGCAGCACGCGCGCGGGCCGCCAGGTGGCGAAAGTGGTCAGCGCCAGTGCGATCCAGCCGCGCCCGGCCACCATGCCCTCCACCCACAGCGGCGTGTACACGGTGGAGATGTAGGCGCCCGCCAGCCCGCACAGCGCACCGCCCGCCGCCACGGCTCCCAGGCGAATGCCGCGCACGGGATAGCCCAGAGCATGGGCGGATTCGGGCGACTCGCCCACTGAGCGCAGCACCAGGCCGGCGCGCGTGCGGTAAAGGAACCACACCAGGAGCGCCACCAGCACCACGGTCAGATAGACCAGCGGGTGCAACCTGAACAGCGCCTGGCCCACCACCGGCAGATCGCCCAACACCGGCCAGGCGAACTTGGGCGTGTCCGGCAGCTTGGCCTGCACATAGCCGATGCCCACGAAGGCCGAGAAGCCCACGCCAAACAGGCTCAGGGCCAGGCCGGTGGCGTACTGGTTGGTGTTGAACCAGATCACCAGCACGCCGAACAGCGCCGCCAGCACCGCGCCGGCCGCCATGCCCGCGAGCAGCCCCAGCGTGAAGCTGCCCGTGTGCACCACGGTGGCAAACGCGGCGATGGCCGCGCACAGCATCATGCCCTCGGCCCCCAGGTTGACGATGCCAGCCTTCTCGTTGATCAGCAGGCCCAGCGCGGCGATGGCCAGCACCGTGCCGGCGCTCAGCGTGCTGCCCAGCAGCAATGCGTACGATTCCATCACGCGCGCCCTCCCCTGGCACCCACCCACCGCACGCGGTAGGCAATCAAGGTGTCACATGCCAGCAGCGTGAACAGCAGCAGGCCCTGGAACACGCCCGTGAGCGACTTCGGCAATCCCATGCGCGACTGCGCCAGTTCGCCGCCGATGTAGAACATGCTCATCAGCAGCGCCGACAGCACCATGCCCACCGGATGCAGCCGCCCTACGAAGGCCACGATGATGGCCGCAAAACCATAGCCCGCCGGTACATACGGCGTGAGCTGGCCGATGGGTCCGGCCACTTCCAGCGCCCCCGCCAGGCCCGCCAGGCCGCCGGAGATCAGCAGCGCCGTCCACAGCGCGCGCCGCGACGAAAAGCCCGCGTAGCGCGCCGCCGCCGGCGCCAGCCCGCCCACCTGCAGCGCGAAGCCCGCGCGCATGCGGAACAGAAACACCCACAGCAGCGCCGCGCCCAGCAGCGCCAGCGGTAGCCCGATGGTCACACGCGAGCCCGTGAACAGCTTGGGCATCTGCGTGACAGGCTCGAACATCTTGGTCTGCGGGAAGTTGAAGCCCATCGGGTCCTTCCAGGGGCCGTACACCAGATAGCCCAGCACCAGCGTGGCCACGTACACCAGCATCAGGCTGACCAGGATTTCGTTGGCATTGAAGCGGTCGCGCAGCAGCGCCGTGATGCCCGCCCACGCCATGCCCCCCAGCACTCCGGCAACCAGGATGGCCGGCACGATCCACGGACCGGTGGCCTTGTCGGCCAGCAGTGCCACGCCGCCCGCAGCCACGGCGCCGATCACGAACTGCCCCTCCGCGCCAATGTTCCAGACATTGGAGCGAAAACACACTGCCAGTCCCAGCGCGATGAGCAGCAACGGTGTGGCTTTCACGGCCAATTCGCCCAACGCATAGGGCGACTTGATCGGCTCCCAGAAGAACACCTGCAGCCCGCGCACCGGGTCCTTGCCCAGGGCCGCAAACAGCAGTACGCCGATCAGCACCGTGATCGCCAGCGCAAGCAGCGGAGAGCCAAAAACGAACAGGCGCGACGCCTCGGGGCGCGCCTCAAGCTTGAGCATGGCCGGCCTCCTCGGGTGCGCTGGTCGCGCGCAGGTGCGCCTGCACCTCGGCATGCCACAGGCCGCTCATCCATTCGCCGATGCGCTCCACCGTCGCCTCGGCGCGTGGCACGGACGGCGACAGATGCCCCTTGGCCAGCACGTGCAGCCGGTCACAGATTTCGAACAATTCGTCCAACTCCTCGCTGAGCACCAGCACGGCACAGCCCTGGTCGCGCAGTTTCAATATCTCGCCGCGGATCTGCGCGGCAGCGCCCACGTCCACGCCCCAGGTGGGTTGCGAGACGATGAGCAGACGCGGGCCGGCGTCGATCTCGCGCCCCACGATGAATTTCTGCAGGTTGCCGCCCGACAGCGACTTGGCCGCCGCATTCGGCCCGCCCGCCTTGACCTGAAAGCGCGCGATGATGGCGCGCGCCTGCGCCTGCAGTTGCCCCATGCGCAGCCAGCCGAAAGCGCCCACCGCATCGGTGCGGGTCAGCAGGAGGTTGTGCGCCAGCCCCATGCTGGGCACGGCGCCGCGGCCCAGGCGCTCTTCGGGCACGAAGTGCAGGCCCAGCGCGCGGCGCTGGCGCGGGTTCATGCGGCCGACGGGCACCAGCCCCTGCGGCCCCGCCACCTGCACCATGGCGGGCGCGGCGCGCTGGTCCTCGCCCGACAGGGCGTAGAGCAACTCTTTCTGCCCATTGCCCGAGATGCCGGCAATGCCCACCACCTCGCCCGCACGCACCTCCAGGTCGATGTCGATGAGCGGCACGCCGAAGGGGTCGGCCGCCGGCAGGCTCAAGGAACTGGCGCGCAGCACCACCCCGCCCGTGGTCACCTCACGGTGCGCCAGGGCCGGCGGCTCGGCGCCGATCATCATGCGCGACAGCGACGCGTTGGACTCCTGCGAAGGATCGCACACGCCGGTGACCACCCCGCCGCGCATCACCGTGCAGGCCGTGCACAGCGCGCGGATTTCATGCAGCTTGTGGCTGATGTAGAGAATGCTGCAGCCCTCGCTGGCCAATTGCTTGAGTACCACGAAGAGCTTGTCCACCGCCTGCGGCGTGAGCACCGAGGTGGGTTCGTCCAGGATCAGCAGCTTGGGCTGCGTGAGCAGCGCGCGGATGATCTCCACGCGCTGCATCTCGCCCACGGAGAGCGTGTGCACGGGCCGCAGTGGGTCGATACCCAGGCCGTACTCGGAGGCCGTGGCGCGGATGCGGCGCTCCACCTCGGCCAGCGGCACGCTCTTGTCCTGGCCCAGCCAGACGTTCTCGGCCACGGTCAGGGTGTCGAACAGGCTGAAATGCTGGAACACCATGGCAATGCCCAGCTGGCGCGCCTCCTGCGGATTGCGCACCTGCACCGGGCGGCCGTCGAACAGCATCTGGCCCTCGTCGGGCTTCACGGCGCCGTAGATGATCTTCATCAGCGTGGACTTGCCGGCGCCGTTCTCGCCCAGCACCGCATGCACCTCGCCGGGCTGCACCGTGAGCGATACGCCATCGTTGGCCACCACGGCCGGGTATCGCTTGGTGATGCCCGTCAGCTGCAGCCGCGGCGCGCCGTTGGCGGGGGCAGAAGGGGGTGAGGGATTCATCCTGCGATTGTCTCCTAGTTTTTTGGACGGCTGCCTGGAATCAAAACAGCATGCGGCGCCGACCCACCGGGCGCCAGCAGCTACTTTTTTTATAGCAAACCGTCGGCCACCAACCACGCCGGCGGGGTTATGTGTACCGCCCTATGGTCAAGCCGGCGCCTGCGGCATACCCTTGTGCACATGACAACGCCCCGCCCCTTACGCTTCATCCGCCGCGGCCGAGCCGTGCAGCTGCACGGCATCGCGCCCGACCGCACCCTGCTGGAGATTCTGCGCGAGGACCTGGGCGCCACCGGCACCAAGGAGGGCTGCGGCGAAGGCGACTGCGGCGCCTGCACCGTGGTGCTGGGCGAGGCGCGCCAGGGCCGCATGCACTACCAGGCCGTCAACAGCTGCATCCGCCTGGCCCATTCCATCGACGGCATGGCGCTGTGGACGGTGGAGGACCTGGCGCACGACCCGCTGATCCGGCCCGCGTCCGACCCAAAGGGCAGCGCACTGCACCCCGTGCAGGAGGCGCTGGTCCAATGCCACGGCTCGCAGTGCGGGTTTTGCACGCCGGGTTTTGCCATGAGCCTGTTCGGCCTGTACCAGAACGAGGTCTGCCAGAACCGAGGCATCACGCGCACACAGGCGGCCGAGGCGCTGTCGGGCAACCTGTGCCGCTGCACGGGCTACCGCCCCATCCTGGATGCCGCGCAGCAGATGCAGCAACTGCCGCGCGTGCAGGTGGATGAAACCGCATTGCTACAACAATTGGAGCTACTCGCGCTTACCCCGCAAGCGCTAGAGGCCGATTTCTCTTATATCTCGCCCGCCACGCTCCCTGATCTGCTGGCCGCGCGCGCCGCCCACCCCGACGCGCAACTGGTGGCCGGCGCCACCGACCTGGGCCTGTGGATCACCAAGCAGCACCGCCGCTTCCCGCGCCTGTTGGACGTGACGCGCGCCGCGGAACTGACCGGCGTGGCCGAGCACGACGGCCTGCTCACGCTGGGCGCGGCCGTATCGCTCACCGATGCCTTCTCTGCGCTGCAGGCCCGCTGGCCGCAACTGCACCGCTTTGCCGCGCGCTTTGCGGGCCTGCCGGTGCGCAACAGCGGCACGCTGGGGGGCAACGTGGCCAACGGCTCGCCCATTGGCGACTCGATGCCGCTGCTGATCGCGCTGGGGGCGCAGGTGGAGCTGGCCAGCACGCGCGGCAGCCGGCGCATGCCCCTGGAGGATTTCTACACCGGCTACCGGCAGAACCAGTTGGCGGCAGACGAGCTGCTCACCTTCATCCACCTACCTCTGCCCGCGCCGGACCAGCGGCTGGCGGACCAGCGGCGGGCGGACCAGCGGCTGGCGGCCTACAAGGTTTCCAAGCGCTTCGACGACGACATCTCTGCCGTGTGCCTGGCCATCCAGCTGCACCTCGAACGGCAGACCATCACCCAGGCGCGCATCGGCGCGGGCGGCGTGGCCGCCACCCCGGCACGCGCCCGCCAGACCGAGGCTGCGCTGACCGGCCAGCCCTGGACCGCCGCAACGGCGGAGCGCGCCGCCGCCGTGCTGCAGGCGGAGTTCAACCCCATCAGCGACATGCGCGCCAGCGGCGCCTATCGCCGTGAAGTGCTAGGCGCGCTGGTGCGCCGCTTTTGGCGCGAGACCCGCGGCGGTGCGGAGACCCCAGCGCTGGAGCGCCTGCAACCCCTGACGCTGGAGGCCACGCCATGAAGCGCGATGACGACCACGCTCCCACTGCGCGCACGACCTCTGGCCGCGCGGCCGCTGGCAACCCACCGGCCATGACCCAGCCCGCCATGGGCCAGCCCCACGCGCACGAGAGCGCACGCGCACAGGTGGCGGGCAGCGCCCACTACATCGACGACCTGCCCGAGGTAAAGGGCACGCTCTACGCCGCCCCCATCCTCAGCACCGTGGCGCACGGGCGGCTGGAAAGCGTGGACACGCAAGCCGCGCTGCAGCTCGCGGGCGTGCACGGCGTGGTGCTGGCACAGGACATTCCGGGCGATCCGGTACTGGCGGCGTTCGCCCATGATGAGCCGGTGTTCGCGCAGGCTACGGTGCAACACATCGGCCAGGTGATCGGCCTGGTGGTGGCCGAGTCGGTGATGCAGGCGCGGCGCGCGGCGCGGCAGGTGAAGCTGAGCATCACCGCCCTGCCCGCCATCCTCACCGTACAGGACGCCTTGGCCGCCGAGAGCTATGTTCTACCGCCCGTGCACGTGCGCCGGGGCGACGCGGCCCAGGCGCTGGCGCAGGCGCCGCACCGCCTGCAGGGGCATCTGGAAGTCGGCGGGCAGGAGCATTTCTATCTGGAGGGTCAGATCGCCTATGCCCTGCCGCAGGAACAGGGGGAGTGGCTGATCCACTCCAGCACCCAGCACCCCGGCGAGGTGCAGCACTGGGTGGCGCATGCGCTGGGCATCGACAGCCACGCGGTGCGCGTGGAGTGCCGGCGCATGGGCGGCGGCTTTGGCGGCAAGGAAACGCAGGCCGGCCACCTGGCCGTGTGGGCGGCGCTGGCGGCGCACAAGTTCGGCCGGCCCGTCAAGCTGCGCCTGGACCGCGACGACGACTTCATGGTCACCGGCAAGCGCCACCCCTTCGCCTACGAATGGGACGTGGGTTTTGACGACGCCGGGCGCATCACCGGCCTCAAACTGATGATGGCCGCCAACTGCGGCTTCAGCGCCGATCTGTCCGGCCCCGTGGCCGACCGCGCGGTGTTCCACTGCGACAACGCGTACTTCCTGGAACATGTGGAGATCGCCTCGTACCGCTGCAAGACGCACACCCAGAGCCATACCGCGTTCCGCGGCTTTGGCGGGCCGCAGGGGGTGATCGCCATCGAGACCATCCTGGGCGACATCGCCCGCGCCCTGGGCCGGGACGCGCTGGACGTGCGCCTGGCCAACCTCTACGGGCTGCACGAACGCAACGTGACCCACTACCAGATGACCGTGGAGGACAACATCCTGCACGATTTGCTACCGCAATTGGAGCAGTCTGCGCTCTACAGGCAACGGCAGGAGGCCGTTTCGGCATGGAATGCCGCGAACCCCGTGCTCAAGCGCGGCTTGGGCCTGACGCCGGTGAAGTTCGGCATCAGCTTCACGGCCACGCTGTTCAACCAGGCCGGGGCGCTGGTGCATGTGTACACCGACGGCAGCGTGCAGGTGAACCACGGTGGCACCGAGATGGGCCAGGGCCTGCACACCAAGGTGGCGCAGATCGTGGCCGATGAGCTGGGCGTGCCCCTCTCCCGCGTGCTGGTCACCGCAAGCGACACCGCCAAGGTGCCCAACGCCAGCGCCACCGCCGCCAGCAGCGGCACCGACCTGAACGGCCGCGCCGCGCAGTTCGCGGCGCGCCATGTGCGCGACAACCTGGCGGCGTTCGTCTGCGGGCTGGACGGCTGCGGCGCGGGCGCCATCCGCTTCGCGGGTGGGCAGGTCATATCCCCCAAGCGCACGCGGCGCTGGGAGGACGTGGTGAAGGACGCCTACGCCAACCGCATCCAGCTGTGGAGCGACGGCTTTTACCGCACGCCCAAGATCCACTACGACAAGACCACGCTCACCGGCCGGCCCTTCTACTACTTCGCCTATGGTGCCGCCTGCACCGAGGTGGCCATCGACACCCACACCGGCGAGAGCCGCGTGCTGGCCGTGGACATCCTGCACGACGTGGGCCACAGCATCAACCCGGCCATCGACCTCGGCCAGATCGAGGGCGGTTTCGTGCAGGGCATGGGGTGGCTTACCACCGAGCAACTGGTGTGGAACGACGAAGGACGCCTGGCCACGCACGCCCCCAGCACCTACAAGATCCCCGCCACGGGCGACGTGCCCGAGCACCTGCGCGTGCAGCTGTGGCACCAGCCCAACCGCGAGGACAACGTGGGCGGCAGCAAGGCCGTGGGCGAGCCCCCGTTCATGCTGGCCATCAGCGTGTACGAAGCACTGCGCAATGCAGTCGCTGCGGCCCGGGGGGACGGCGGCGCCGATGCGCGCGCACCCGTGCAACTGACCGCGCCCGCCACGGCAGAGAACGTGCTGCGCGCGATCGGGCGGCTGGAGTAACCCGCCGCCGTGTGCGGCCATGCCAGCCGAGCCGTTCAGGCCGGTACCTGCACGCTGCCTACGGCGATGCGGTTGCGCCCAGCGCGCTTGGCCTGGTAGCAGGCCATGTCGGCGGCGTAGAGCAGCGCCGCCACACCGTGCGCACCAGGTGCCAGCGGGACCAGCCCCACGCTCAGGCCCAGGGTGAAGCTGCGCCCGCCATATGCGGGCTCCCACGCCTGCACGGCGGCGCGCAACTGCTCGGCTACGGCCTGCCCGCGCGCCAAGGAGCTGCCCGGCAGCACGATGGCGAACTCGTCGCCGCCCACGCGCGCAGCCCAGCCGTTGTGCCGCACTTCCGATTCGAGCAGACGTGCCAGATGGCGCAGTACGTCATCGCCCGCATCATGGCCGGCAACGTCGTTGACCACGGTGAAATGGTCCAGGTCCATGAACAGCAGCACCCCGCCGTCTTCCTCCGGCACACCCCGCGGGCCCCGCGCAGCACGCGCGTCCAGCAGCATCTGCAGGCGCAACTCAAACTCCGCGCGGTTGAGCAGTTGGGTCAAGGGGTCGTGGGCGCGCTCCCAGGACTGCTGCTGGCGCGCTGCACGCTCCGCAGTGAAGTCTTCCAGCGACCACACCAGGCCGCTAGCCGGCACGCCGGGCTCCACCAGTTGCCCCTGCGCCCGCACCCACAGCGTGCTGCTGTCCTTGCGCAGCAGCGGCAGTTCGCCATCGAAGCTGCCGTGGGCCGCAAACCGCGCACGCACCTGCTGGGCCACATCCGCTGCGCCGGGCAGCGAGGCCAGCAGATCCGTCAGCCGGCGCCCCTGGAGCTGCGCCGGCGCATAGCCCAGCATGCGGCCGGCCTGCTGGCTCACGACCTCCACCTGCTCGTAGCGGCTGACGACGATGCCCAGCGGCACGTGCGCCAGCACCGCACGCAGCTGGCGCGCCGACGCTTCCGACCCGCGCTGTTGCAGCCGCCGGTGTTCCAGCAGCCGGGTGCAGACGCGCACCACATCGTCCACCTCGCCAGGGCTGTGCGGCCATGGGCCGTCATGCCCGGCGGACCCGCTCGCCGGCGCACCAGCGGCCTCTGCGTCCATCAGCGCTCGGGCACGCTGGCGCAGCAGGATCAGCGGGCGCGCGATCCACAGCATGGCGCCCAGCGCCAACAGGGCCACCAGCGCCGTGGCCGTGGCCGCGAGCGCCCAGGCCCGGCGCTGGACGCCCTGCATTGGCGCCAGCACGGCCTGCGAAGCGCTCACCCGGGCCACCACCCATTGCGGCATGGGCACGCTGGCCAAGCTCACCACGTGGTCCGCCTGCACGGTGGTTTGCGCGCGTCCGGCCAGCGGCGCATCGTCCGCGTGGCGCCAGCGCGCATAGGCCTCGCCCAGGCCTGGCTCATCGGCCACCTGGCCCAGCACGCGCTCCATATTGGGGTGCGCCAGGATCACCCCGTCGCGCGTGAACACCACCAGCTGCGAATCGCTGCGTGCGGGCAGCGCCAGGGAATGTGGCAGCAGTCCCTGCGATTGCAGCCGCAGCACGCCCGCCACGGCCCCGATGACGCGGCCCTCCCCCCGCAGCAGCGGCATGGTGAACATCACGCGCGCCTCGGCCGGCGTGGCGCCGATGAGGCCCGACACCAGCGGCTTGCCGTCCAGCAGCGTGCGCACGAGGTAATCGCGCTCGCCCGGGTCCAGACCCGAGGCCTTTTCCAGCTTGCCATAGCGCAGGTTGATGGCGAGGTTGCCGTCCTTGCGCGCAACCTGGATGGCGTCGAAGAAGCGCACGGCCGGCAGACCCTGCTGCAGCAGCCACTCCAGCGACGCGGGAGACTCCAACAGCTCGGGGGTAATGCCCTCGGCCACGGTGGCAAGCACCTTCTGGCTCTGCTCGATCTTGCTGGCCAGCAACCGCGCCACCAGTTCCACCTCGTCGTTCTGCTGGCTGACCAGGCGCTGCATGACCTCCTGGCCCGCGGCGCGCGACAGCACCCACACGGTGAGCATTGCGGAGAGCACGATGGCCAGCGCCGCCACCGCCAGCAGCTTGCCCACCAGCGGACCGGGCAGCCATGCGAAGCCTTCAGGCTCCCGCTCGGGCGCCACGTCTTCCCACGCGGCAACATGCTCGGGCGGTGTCATGGGCGCTCCGCGTTCGAAGCGCCCGAAACGAGAGGATCGAGGAAGGCGCGAACCATGGTCGTAGGGTGACTGCCTCACCAGAGGCTCGAACCAATATACGCAGGCACCCCCGGCTCCAGACTGGGTGGAACCCTGTGACGGCGCGGGAAAAACCCTGACGCCTCAGGCCTTCAGGTAGAGAGTGGTAACAACTGGATGCAAAAGGGCCGCCGCAGCGGCCCCATCGGGCGGAGTGCTCAGCGTGTGCTCAGGCGCCGGCCACCAGCTGCAGCGCGCGGGGCTGCGGCAGGCTCAGCACGTTGCCCGTGCCAGCGATCAGGCCGTGCTCGCGCAGATGGCGCAGCACACGCGAGAGCGTCTCGGGCGCAATGCCCAACTGCGCCGCAATCAGGCGCTTGCGCTGGTGCAGCGTAACGCGCAAGCCGCCGTCTTCACTGTTTTGCGCATGGCGCAGCAGCCACTGGGCGCAGCGGGCTTCTGCGTCCTGGGCCAGGCGGCTCACGGCCAGTTCTGTCTGTTGGCAGTAACCGGTAGCCATGTCGCGCAGCAGCGCCTGTGCGCCCACGGGCAACTCATCAAAGGTGCGCTTGAAGTCCTCCAGCGGTAGCCGGCGCAACTGCACGCGGGTGTCCGCCACCATGTCCACGGCGCAGGGCTGCTCCAGCAGCGCGGTGGCGGCGTCGAGCCAGAACGGCCCTTCGACCACACCAAGCTGGTGGCGCATCACGCCGTCCTCGCGCACGCCCAGCAGCACGCGGCCACTGTCAAGGTAGAGCACGGACGCAGGTTGTTGGTGGCGCTCACGCAGCACCTCGCCCGCGGTGGCCACCTCGATCTGTGCGGACTGGTCGGAGGACGGTAGGGGGAACATGACCGCCACTGTGCCGGCGCACCGCCCGTCCTGCTTTGAGCGAAATCAAAAGTGGACGTGCAACCGCCGGCGTGCCGGGCCGCCTCACGCGCCGTTCCGGCGGGTCCGGGCGCAACAACTTGCGTTCGCAGTGTTGCAAAAACACGAAAAAGGCTGGCGGCATGATGTTTGCTTGACCACAATCGCTGCCTGACACGAAACCGTCATAACAACCCCTGCGCCAGCCGCGCATCCCCGCCCTACAGAGGAGAACCCATGTACCGCCATTTGATCGCCCTTGCCGCCGCCACGCTGTGCGCGGCCACGGCACACGCCCAAACCTCCGTCACGCTTTCGGGTCTGACCGACGTCTACGTCGGCTCCATGAAGATGGCCGGTGACGCCGACCGCCGCTCGGTGGTCAATAGCGGTGGCATGACTACCTCGTGGTTCGGCTTCACCGGATCCGAAGACCTGGGCGGCGGCTTGAAGGCCAACTTCCAGCTCACCTCGTTCATCCAGGTGGATACCGGCACGCAGGGCCGCTTTCCGGGCGACACGTTTTTCTCGCGCGACGCCAACGTGAGCCTGTCGGGCAGTTTTGGCTCCGTGCTGCTGGGCCGCTGGATGGCACCCAACTTCCTGCCGTCCGTGGTGGGCAACCCGCTGGGCGACTCGTTCACGTTCTCGCCGCTGATCCTGCACAAGAACGTGCCGCTGTTCAACGCCTCCGGCTGGCAGGCCACCACCCCGTCCGACACAGGCTGGAGCAACCAGATCGCCTACAGCACGCCCGACATCGGCGGCTTCAAGGCCAACCTGCAGTACCAATTCGGCGAACTGCCGGGCGATAACGGCAAGAAGAACGTCGGCGCTAATTTCTTCTACTTCGGCGGCCCGCTGACGCTGACTGGCTACTACGAGCGCGACCAGATCAGCAACCCCGGCCAGGGCACCTACCTGGGCACGACCAAGAAGGACTGGATGCTGGCCGCGGCCTACGATTTCAACGTTGTGAAGCCCTACCTGAGCTACGGCCAGACCAAGGCCGACAACAGCCCGGGTAAGGCCAAGACGATGCAGGTCGGCGCATCGGCCCCGCTGGGCGGCGGCAGCCTGTTGGCTTCCTGGGTCAAGACCGAGCTGACGGACTCGGACCTGGACCGCAAGACCTTCACGCTGGGCTATGACTACAACCTGTCCAAGCGCACGGACGTGTACGCGATGTACATGAACGACAAGATCACCAACCAGTCCACGGGCAACAGCTTCGGCGTGGGTATCCGCCACCGGTTCTGACGAAGCAGGCCCTGTCGGCCACTGCACGGCACGCGGCGCCATGCGCCGCGTGCTTTTTTTCGCCTGCAAATACCAATGAAAAGTAGCCCTGATGCTTACGGACAAAGCGCCAGCAGCTATCAACTCAATACCAGCCATCGCCCTTGCCAGGCGCATGCGCGTCACGGGCCTGTCACCCGGAAGGCCTACGCTCCCCTTTTAACAGTTACCAATTGCTACCGATGCCTGATGCTCCGCGGCTGTCTCTGCGCGCACTGCTGCCTTCGCTGTCACCCAGGGTGCGGCGGGGCGAAGGGCCGCTGGCGCGGCTGCTGCGCGCGGGTGGGCTGCACTGCGTATTCCAGCCCCTGGCCGACCTGCGCGAGGGGAACATCTATTCACACGAGGCCCTGATCCGCGGCCCGGAAAACTCGCCGCTGCAGTCGCCCGACGCCTTGCTGGCCCAGGCACGCGCCGAAGACCTGCTGCACGACTTCGAACTGCTGTGCGTCGCGCAGGCACTCACCCAATGGGGCCAGCAGGCCACGCCGGGCCGGCTGTTCGTGAACATCAGCGCCGACGCGCTGGTCTGGGGCGTCGGGCTGTGCGGCGCGGAGCCTCTGGCCCACGTGGTCCGCCGGCTGGGCGTGTCCCCGCACATGGTGGTGCTGGAGATCACCGAGCACGAGCGCGTGCACGACCTGGTGCCGCTGCGCGACGCACTGCGCCAGGTGCACGCCAGTGGCATGCGCCTGGCGCTGGACGACTTCGGCGACGGCCATTCCAGCCTGCGCCTGTGGTCGGAGGTGCGCCCCGACTTCGTGAAGATCGACAAGTACTTCACGCGCGACATCGGCCAGCACCCCGAGAAGCTGCAGATGCTGCAGGCGATCCGCGGCATTGCCGAAGTGTTCGGCACCACGCTGGTGGCCGAAGGCATCGAGACCAGCGACGAGCTGCGCGCGCTGCGCGACCTCGATATTTCCTACGGCCAGGGCTACCTGCTGGGCCGGCCCGCGCATACCGCTCGCCTGGCGATCGAGCCGCCCGCGCTGGCCGTGCTGCGGGACCGCCGCGTGGCCGTGCTGCCGCACGGCGGCCAGCCCATGCGCCCGGGCATCCTGCGCAACCTGCTTATGGCGCAGGCGCCCACCGTCACGCCCTGCACCAGCAACGACGCGGTGGCCGAGCTGTTTCGCACGCATGGCGATCTGCACGCCATTGCGGTGCTGGAGGGCGAACGCCCCGTGGCGCTCATCAACCGCCAGGAGTTCATGAACCACTACGCCACGCTGTACTTTCGCGAGGTGCACGGCCGCAAGCCCTGCATGGCGTTCGCCAGTACGTCGCCGCGCGTGGTGGAGATGGACTGCGACGTGGAGCATCTGGTGGGCATCCTCACCTCGCAGGATCAGCGCTACCTCAACGACGGCTTCATCGTCACCGACAACGGGCGCTACGCGGGCCTGGGCACCGGCGAGCAACTGGTGCGCGGCGTGACCGAAGCGCGCATCGAGGCCGCGCGCCACGCCAACCCCCTCACTTTCCTGCCCGGCAACATCCCCATCAGCCTGCACATGCAGCGCCTGCTGGACCACCGCGCGGCCTTCGTCGCCTGCTACGCCGACCTGAACCACTTCAAGCCCTTCAACGACCACTACGGCTATTGGCGCGGCGACCAGATGATCCGCTTGGTGGCGCGGCTGGCGCTGACGCACTGCGACCCGCGGGCCGACTTCGTGGGCCATGTGGGCGGTGACGACTTCATGCTGCTGTTCCAGAGCAGCGACTGGCTGGCGCGCTGCCAGCGCATCGTGGACTCGTTCGCGCGCGAGGCCATCGCCCTGTTCGATGAATCTGCGCGCCAGGAAGGCGGCATCTGGGCCGAGGACCGGCATGGCGTGAACCGGTTCTTTCGCTGCACCACGCTGTCGATCGGCGCGGTGCGCGTGCCGCCGGGCAGCATGGAGCATGCCGAAGAGGTGGCCAACCTCGCGGCGCTGGCCAAGCGCGATGCCAAGCAGTCGCACGCGGGCATCGCCTGGCGCGACGCCGGCCCAGGCGGGCTGGTCTGCCTGCAATCGCCCTTGACGACCATCGATGCGGCGCGCGCCGCGCCGCGGGCCCGGGCCGGCGCGCACTAGGTCCTTACACTCCAGCGCGACAGGGTCGCCGCATCCCCATCCGCGGCCAACCTGGATATTCCAACCTACAGGAGAGACCGCCCGTGCCCATGTTCGTTGACACCTCGCCGCCCGGCCAATGCATCTTCTGCCGGCTGGTGGCCGGCGAGATCCCCAGTGCCAAGGTCTATGAGGACGCGCTCACGATCGCCTTCATGGACATCGGCCAGGTCACGCCGGGCCATGTCCTCGTCGCGACCAAACGGCATGCGGCCACCTTGCTCGACACGACCCCCGAAGAGGCCGCGGCGCTGATGCAGACCGCGCGCCGCGTCGCGCTGGCGGTGCGCACCGCCTTCGACCCGCCCGGGCTCACGCTGCTGCAGGCCAATGGCGCGCTGGGCGGGCAGACCGTGGCGCATGTGCACCTGCACGTGGTGCCGCGCCATGAGGACGACGGCATCACCTTCACCTGGCCACGCCAGGAGCCGCCAGCCGCCGTGCTGGCCGGTTATGCCGAGCGCCTGCGCGCGGCGCTGTAGTCCGCGGTCAGATCGGCGAGACCACGCCGCGGCCCGCAAAGTGGCCCTCGGCGTTGGCCAGGAAGCGGTCCACGCTGGCCTGCACGGCCTCGGGCGACCAGCCGGCCACGTGCGGGGTGAGCAGCACGTTGTCCAGGCCCACCAGCTCCTGCGGCGGCGCGGGCTCGCTCTCGTACACATCCAGCCCCGCGCCGGCAATGCGGCGCTCGCGCAGCGCAGCCGCCAGGGCCTGCGTGTCCACCACGCTGCCGCGCGCGATGTTCACCAGGTAGCCCTGCGGGCCCAGCGCCTGCAGCACCTCGGCATTGACGCGGTGGCGCGTGGACGCCCCGCCCGGCGTGGCGCACACCAGCACGTCGCACCAGGCGGCCAGCTCCTGCAGGCTGGGGAAGTAGCGGTGCGGCACCTCCGCGCGCGGGCTGCGGTTGTGGTAGCCGATCTCCATGTCAAAGCCTGCCGCGCGGCGCGCGATCTTGTGGCCGATGGTGCCCAGCCCGAAGATGCCCAGCCGCTTGCGCGAGACATTGGGCGGCAGGCCGATCGCATCGCGCCACACGCCGGCGCGGCACTGCTGGTCCAGGGTGCGCATGCCGCGCACGATGGCAATCAGCAGCCCGAACGCATGGTCGGCTACGCAGTCGTCGTTGGTGCCTGCGCCGTTGGCCAGCGCAATGCCGCGCGCGCGGGCGGCGTCCAGCGCCACGTTCTCGTAGCCCGCGCCCAGGGCACATACCAGCTCCAGCGCGGGCATGGCGGCGATCTCCTGCGCCGTGAGACCGACGGCGCCGATGGTCAGCACCACCCTGAAGCGCGCGCCCTGCTGTGCGATGGCCTGGGCGCGCGCGTCGGGCGTGGGGGCATAGCAGACGTCAAAACGCTGGCCGATCTGGTCCAGGTGCTGCGGCGTCATGCCGTTGAGGATAAGCAAGGGAATGCGGGTGGTGGAGGTCACGGCGTTGCTCGAAGCTGAATGCGTGCAGTGGACTATGTTTTTCATAGCTGCTCGCGCTTGTCTATAGGGCGGTACAGGCCATTTTCGTCCAAATGCGTTGGGCCTGCCCTGCGCACCGCTCCAAGCCCCGGCGGGGGTGCGGGGCCTTGGGTCTGCCGCGCCATCGACTCTGCTACCCTCGCGCGCATCATGTCCGTCCCGTCCGCCGCCATCGGCCCGCAGCAGGCGCCTCCGGTACCCGTGCCTGTGCCTCCCGGCCTGGCCATCCTGGTGCTGGCCCTGCTGCTGAGCATCCAGCCCGTCACCACCGATCTGTACCTGCCCGCCCTGCCCGCGCTCACGCGCAGCCTGAACGCACCCGTGGCCGCAGGCCAACTCACGCTGTCCGCGCTGCTGCTGGCCTTTGGCTGCTCGCAACTGGCATGGGGGCCGCTGTCCGACCGATTCGGCCGCCGGCCGGTGCTGCTCACCGGGCTGGCGATGTACACGCTGGCGGCGGTGGGCGCGGCGCTGGCGCCGTCCATGGCGGTGCTCATCGCCTGGCGCACGGCCCAGGGCGTCGCCATGGGCGCCGTGGTGATGTGCGCGCGCGCCATCGTGCGCGACCTGTACACGCCGCTGGCGGGCGCACGCGCCATGTCCAAGGCGCTGACCGGCTTGGGGCTCGTGGCCTGCCTGTGCGCGCCACTGGGCGGGCTGCTGACCGAATGGTTCAACTGGCGCGCGGCACTGCTGGCGCTCACCGCGTACGCCATGGGCACGTTGGCGCTGGTGGCGCTGCGCATGCCCGAGACGCTGCACCAGCGCAACCCGCACGCCCTGCGCCCCGCCATGCTGGCAGGCACGGCGGCGCAGATATTGCGCACGTCCGCGTTCTGGGCGTTCTCGCTGCTCACCACGGCCAGCTATGGCGGGCTGTTCACCTTCCTGGCTGCTTCGTCCTTCGTCTACCTCGACGTGCTGGGCATTTCGCGCACGCAGTACGGGTTGGCGCTGCTGTCCACGGCCGTGGCGTACCTGCTGGGCACGCTGCTGTGCCGGCGGCTGCTGGCGCGCCAGGGCCTCAAGCGCACGGTCGCCATCGCCGGCGCGCTGTCGGCCAGCGGCGGCCTGCTGATGTTGCTGGCCGCCGCGCTGGGCTGGCACAGCGTGGCCGCGCTGCTGCCGCCGTTCTACCTCTACATGGTGGGCCACGGCATCCACCAGCCCTGCGGGCAGTCGGGCGCGGTGGGACCGTTCCCGCAGGCGGCGGGCATGGCCTCGGCGCTCAATGGTTTCATGATGATGCTGGCGGGCTTCGCCATCGGCCAGTGGCTGGGCGGGGCGCTGGGCGGCAGCGTGTGGCCGCTGGTGCAAGGCGTGGCCCTGTGGTCGCTGCTGCTGGCGGCCATTGCCTGGACGCTGGTGCAGCGCCATGCCCCGCAGGAGGTTGCCCATGCCCGCTGACCACATTCCCGCGCTCGCACTGGCTGGGCCCACGGCCTCGGGCAAGACGGCGGCGGCGTTTGCCATTGCCGACGCGCTCGCGCCCCGCCTGCCGGTGGAGATCATCAGCGTGGACTCGGCACTGGTGTACCGCGGCATGGACATCGGCACCGCCAAGCCCACGCCCGCCGAGCAGGCCCGCGTGCCGCACCACCTGATCGACATCCGCGACCCGCTGCAGGCCTACAGCGCGGCCGAGTTCGTGCAGGACGCCACGCGCCTGATCGGCGAGATCCGCGCGCGCGGCGCGCTACCGCTGCTGGTGGGCGGCACCATGCTGTACTTCAAGGCGCTGTTTGACGGCATCGACGACATGCCGCCCGCCGACGCCGCCGTGCGCGCGCACCTGGAGGCCCAGGCGGCCGCCATCGGCTGGAGCGGCATGCATGCCGAACTGGCGCGCGTGGACCCGCCGACCGCCGCGCGTCTGGCACCCGGCGACAGCCAGCGCATCCAGCGCGCGCTGGAGGTGTGGCACGTCTCGGGCCGGCCGCTGTCGAGCTTTCACACGACCAAAACCGTAGCTGCCAGCGGCCGCCCGATGAGCGCTGCAAGCCTTTTTTCCTTGGAGCCACACGACCGCGCCTGGCTGCATGGGCGCATTGCCGAGCGCTTTCACGCCATGCTGGCCGCCGGCTTTCTGGACGAAGTCCTGCGCCTGCGCGCGCGCGGCGACCTGCACGCCGAGCTGCCCAGCATGCGCTGCGTGGGCTACCGCCAGGCGTGGGAGTCACTGGACGGCCTCTACCCGATGAGCAGCCTGCCGGAGCGGGGCATTGCCGCCACGCGCCAGTTGGCCAAGCGCCAGATCACCTGGCTGCGCAGCATGCCCGAGCGCCATTCGATCGCCTGCGACGCGCCCGACGCCACTGCGCAACTGGTGCAGGCCGTGCGCGCGCGCGTGTGGGGTGGCGGCGCATGAGCCCCCAACCCACGACCCTGCTGCAGGTGCGCGGCCTTGCCAAGCGCTACGGCGGGCAGGCGGTGTTCGAGGGCGTGGATCTGCAGGTGCAGCGCGGAGAGTTCGTCGCCATCGTTGGCGACTCGGGCGTGGGCAAGTCCACGCTGCTCAACTGCCTGGCGGGGCTGGACCATTGGGATGCCGGTCAGGTGCTGCACGAGGGCGTGGATCTGGGGCAGTTGGACGACACGCAGCGCGCCCTGTGGCGCCGCGCCCATGTGGGCTTCGTGTTCCAGGCCTTCCATGTGCTGCCGCATCTGGACGTGGCACAGAACGTGGGCCTGCCGCTGATGCTGCTCAACCGCTCCGATGCGCGGCGCGTGCAGCAGATGCTGGCCGCCGTGGGCCTGGAAGGCCTGGGCGAGCGGCTACCGCAGCAGCTCAGCGGGGGGCAGTTGCAGCGCGTGGCCATTGCCCGCGCGCTGGTGCACCGCCCCGCCCTGCTCCTGGCCGACGAGCCCACGGGCAATCTGGACCCCACCACGGCGGCGCTGGTCATGGATCTGCTCATCGCCCAGACCCGCGAGCACGGCGCCGCGCTGGTGCTGGTGACCCATTCGCAGGCCGCCGCGGCGCGGGCGGACCGGGTGCTGCGCCTCACGGCGCAGGGTATCCGCCCGGCGCAAGCGATTTAGTCGATCGTCAGGCGCTGAGTCTTGTTGCCCTGCTTCTTGGCCAGCGTGAGCGTGAGCACGCCGTTGTCGTACTTGGCCTTGCACTGGGCGGCGTCCACATCCACGGGCAGTTGGAAGCTGCGCGCCACCGAGCCAAAGTAGCGCTCGCTGCGCAGCACCTTCTCGCCTTCTTTCTTCTCGTCGTGCTGGCGCACCTCGGCGCGCAGGCTGACCACGTTGCCATCAATGGAGATATGGATGTCCTCCTTGGGCACGCCGGGCACCTCGGCATGCACGGTGTAGGCGGCGTCGTCCTCCTTCACGTCGATCTTGATCTGCGACGGCGTGGGCAGCCCATCGCCGTGCAACGGGCGGACATAGAAGCCCGGCGCAAAGTCCTTGAAGAAATCGTCAAACAAGCTGCCACGGGTGACCAGTGAATTCATGATGAAACTCCTTCTTTCGAGAACAAGGTGAAGCGGCCCGCACGGGCCATCCGTCCGGCGAGGTCAGCCCCCGCCGTCTTCAGGCTATATAGGCGCTGTCGCGCCGCGGTTCAAGAACCCCCGCACGTTTGAATTTGATGCAGCGCAACTCCACGCGCCGCGGGCCGCACAATCGCGGCATGCTGACCGCCCTGCTGCGCACCTTCTCCTGGCGTGCGCTGCGCCACCACCCCTGGCGCAGCGCGGCCGCCGTGGCCGCCGTCATGCTGGGCGTGGCGCTGGGGTTCGCAGTGCATGTGATCAATGCGTCGGCGCTGGACGAATTCGCCCAGGCCGTGCGCGCGGTGAACGGCCAGCCCGACCTGGAACTGCGCGCCACACGCGGCGCGCTGCCCGAATCGCTCTATGGCGAGGTTGCCCGCCAGCCGCAAGTGCGCCTGGCCAGCCCGTGGCTGGAAGTGCCGGTACGGGCGTCCGCGACCCGCGGCCAGACACCCGTGGCGCTGCGCGTGCTGGGCGCCGATGCGCTGCTGCTGCCCGCCATGGCGCCGGCCCTGGCGCCGCGTGCCTACGACGGCGCCGACCGCCTGGCCATGCTGGCGCCCGCCAGCGTGTTCCTCAACCCTGCGGCGCAACAGGCGCTGGGCCTGGGCACCATCGACGCACAGACCCCCGCCATCACACTGCAGGCAGGCCTGGCGGCGCACCCCGTGCGCGTGGCGGGCACGGTGGCCGCGGGCGGCGCGCCCCTGGCGGTGATGGACATCGGCGCCGCGCAGGATCTGTTCGGCCGCGCGGGGCAGCTCACCCGCATCGACCTGCGACTGCAGCCCGGCAGCACGCCCGCCAGCGTGCAGCAGGAGCTGGCCGCCCTGCCCGGCTGGCCGGCGGGCGTGCAGTTCGCCGCGCCGCGGGACGATGTGCAGCGGGTGGACAGCCTCTCGCGGGCGTACCGCGTCAACCTCACGGTGCTGGCGCTGGTGGCGCTGTTCACCGGGGGCTTCCTGGTGTATTCGGTGCTGGCGCTCAGCGTGGCGCAGCGCGCGCCGCAGTTCGCGCTGCTGGCCGTGCTGGGCACCACGCCGCGTGAGCGCCAGGCGCTGGTGCTGCTGGAATCCTGCGCGCTGGGCCTCATCGGCAGCATGGCCGGCATCGCCCTGGGCACGGCGCTGGCGGCGCTGGCGCTCACCCTGCTGGGTGGCGACCTGGGCGGCGGCTACTTCACCGGCGCACAGCCTGCGCTGCAGTGGAGTACACCGGCGGCGCTCCTCTACGGCCTGCTGGGCGTAGCGGCCGCGCTGATCGGGGGTTGGTGGCCCGCGCGCCATGCACAGCACTTGCCGCCAGCGCAGACCCTCAAGGGCCTGGGTGCGCAGGCCGGGCGCGGCGCGCGCGCCTGGATCGGTCTTGTTTTGATAGCTACTAGCGCTTTACTGGCAAAGCTTCCGCCCATTTTTGGCATACCGCTGGCGGCCTACGTGGCGGTGGGCCTGCTGCTGATCGGCGGCATTGCCCTGCTGCCCTGGCTGGTGCAGGCGCTGCTGGCGCGGCTGCAGCCGCTGGCGGCGGGCCATGCCCTGGCCCTGCTGGCGCTGGAGCGCGCCCGCCGCATGCGCGCCAGCGCCGCCGTGGCCGTGGGCGGCGTGGTGGCGGCGCTGAGCCTGGCCGTGGCGCTGACGGTGATGGTGGGCAGCTTTCGCGGCTCGGTCAGCCAGTGGCTGGACAGCGTGCTGCCCGCGCCGCTGTACCTGCGCGCGGCCGGCGGCGCCAGCGGCGACGAGGCCGCGGTATTCCCCCCGGATTTCGTCCATGCCGTGGCGCGCCTGCCCGCCGTGGCGCGCGTGCAGGCGCTGCGCACCAGCAGCCTGCAACTGGCACCCGACCGCGCCCCCGTCGCGCTGCTGGCCCGGCCGCTGGAGGGCGACCCGGCCCGCGCTCTGCCACTGGTGGACCCTGCGCGCCCCGTGCCGCCAGGGCGCGTCGGCGTGTACGTGAGCGAGGCGGTGGTGGACCTGTACGGCGCACGCCCAGGCGCGGGCTGGCCGCGGCTTTCAGAGGTTTTCAGGCCTCCAGTGCAGTCTGGAAAAGCGCCAGCAGCTACATTTTTCGTAGCTGGTGTGTGGCGCGACTATGTGCGCCAGCACGGCGCCATCGCGCTGGACCTGCAGGACTTCGCGCGCCTGACGGGTGACGCGCGCGCCAGCGACCTGGCGCTGTGGCCTGCGCCGGGCCGCGAGGCCGGCGCGCTGCGCAGCGAGGTGCTGGAGCAGGCCCGCGAGAGTCTGGGCGCCTCGGCGGCGGATGCACTGGAATTCACCTCGGCCGATGCGATCCGCGCACGGTCGCTTGCGATCTTCGACCGCAGCTTCGCCGTCACCTACTGGCTGCAGGCGGTGGCCATCGGCATCGGGCTGTTCGGCGTGGCGGCCAGCTTCAGCGCGCAGGTGCTGGCGCGGCGCAAGGAGTTCGGGCTGCTGGCCCACCTGGGGCTCACGCGGCGGCAGATCCTGGCGGTGGTCGCCGGCGAGGGCGCGGCCTGGACGGCCGTGGGCGCGGTGGCCGGCACGTTGCTGGGCCTGGCCGTGGCGACGGTGCTGGTGCATGTGGTGAACCCGCAGAGCTTTCACTGGACCATGGACCTGGCCGTGCCGTGGCCGCGACTGGGCGCGTTGGCCCTGGCCGTGGTGGCGGTAGGCACGCTGACCGCCTGGCTGGCAGGCCGCCTGGCCGCGGGGCGCGACGCGGTGATGGCGGTCAAGGAAGACTGGTAGTCGCCGACAATGCGGGCCATGTTGTCCCCCTCCTCTCTTTCCGCCCCGGCGGCCGGCAGCGGCTGGCTGCACGAGGCCATCGCTCGCATCGAGGCCGACTACCAGCGCAGCGCCGACACCCACCTGATCCCGCTGCCGCTGCCCGCGTTCGCCAGCGCCGGCATCGACCTGTATTTGAAGGACGAATCCACCCACCCCACGGGCAGCCTCAAGCACCGGTTGGCGCGCTCGCTGTTCCTGTATGCGCTATGCAATGGCTGGGTGCGCGAGGGCTCCACCATCGTGGAGGCATCGAGCGGCTCCACCGCCGTGAGCGAGGCGTATTTCGCGCGGCTGCTGGGGCTGCCCTTCGTGGCGGTGATGCCGCGCAGCACCTCGGCCGAGAAGATCGCGCTGATCGAGTTCTACGGCGGACGCTGCCACTTCGTAGAGCGTGCGGGCGACGTGTACGACGCGGCGCGCGCCATCGCCGCCGACACCGGCGGCCACTACATGGACCAGTTCACCTACGCCGAGCGCGCCACCGACTGGCGCGGCAACAACAACATCGCCGAGAGCATGTTCACCCAGATGCAGCGCGAGCGCCACCCGGTGCCGCGCTGGATCGTGGTGGGTGCGGGCACGGGCGGCACCAGCGCCACCATCGGCCGCTACGTGCGCTACCAGCGGCATGCCACGCAGGTCTGCGTGGCCGACCCGGCGGGCTCGGTATTCAGCGCCTACCACCGCACGGGCGATGCCACGCTCACCGCGCCGGGCTCGCGCATCGAAGGCATTGGCCGCCCGCGCGTGGAGCCGAGCTTCATCCGCACGCTGGTGGACCGCATGGAAGAAGTGGCCGACGACGACTCCGTCGCCGCCATGCGCGCGCTGTCCACCCTGCTGGGGCGGCGCGTCGGCCCGTCCACGGGCACCAACTTCGTCGCCATGCTGCGGCTGGCGCAGGAGATGCGTACGCAGGGGCAGCAGGGGTCGATCCTCTCGCTGCTGTGCGACGCGGGCGAGCGCTACCTGCCGACCTACCACGACGACGCCTGGGTGCAGCGCTGCCTGGGCGACTGCGCGGCCGCGCACGAGCGGCTGCAGGCGCTGCTGGCCTGATGATCGGGCGCCGCGCGCTGCTGGTGCTCGCAGCCCAGAGCACCCTGGGCTGGAGTGCCACCGGCTGGGGCTCTCCTGCATGGGCCCTGGCGCCGCGCACGCTGGCCTTCCCGCGCGACCACGGCAGCCACCCCGATCTGCGCACCGAGTGGTGGTACATCACTGGCCATGCGCAGGCCGACGAGCGGCTGTGGGGCTTTCAGATCACCTTCTTTCGCACGCGCGTGGAGGCCACGCAGGGCATGCAGTCGGCATTCGCCGCGCGCCAGCTCGTGTTTGCGCACGCGGCGTTGACCGACGTGCAAGGCCGTCGCCAATTGCACGACCAGCGCATTGCCCGCGCGGGCTTCGGCATTGTCGAGGCGCTGGAGGGCGACACGCAGGTGCGCCTGCGCGACTGGTCGCTCACGCGCCATGCCAGCAGCGCGCCGGGCGGCAGCCGCTACGAGGTGCGCGCGCAGGCAGAAGGATTTGCGCTGGAGCTGGACTGCGCCAGCACCCAGCCCGTGCTGCTGCAGGGCCAGGCCGGCCTGTCGCGCAAGGGGCCCGACGCGGCGCAGGCCAGCTACTACTACAGCCAGCCCCAGTTGGCCGTGACGGGCGCTATCACCCTCGCGGGCCGGCGCATGCCGGTGCAACCACTGGCCGCGCCCGCCAACCGCGCCTGGATGGACCATGAGTGGAGCGAGGCGCTGATGCACCCCGAGGCCGTGGGCTGGGACTGGATCGGCATGAACCTGCACGACGGCGCCGCACTCACCGCGTTCCGCCTGCGGCGCGCCGACGGCAGCACGCTCTGGACCGGGGGTTCCTGGCGGCCCGCAGGAGCGGACGCCGCGCAGGTGTTCGCGTCCGAGGCCGTGGTGTTCACCCCGCTGCGCCACTGGCACAGCCCGGCCAGCGGCGCGCGCTACCCGGTGCAGTGGCGCGTGGACACGCCCGCGGGCGGCTTCATCGTGCGTGCGCTGCTGGACGCGCAGGAGCTGGACAGCCGCGGCTCCACCGGCGCGATCTACTGGGAAGGGCTGTGCACGCTGCATGCAGCACGGGCGCGGGGCGATGCGGGCGAACCGGCCGGCCCCGAGGTGGGGCGCGGCTATCTGGAAATGACGGGCTATGCGCAGCGCCTGCGGCTGGGCTGACGGCGCGGCCTGTCGCTATGCATGTGATAGCTGCCAGCGCTTTGCTTTTGGGCATTTCCACCCGGTTTGTCTCTAAAACCTAGACACCACAATCGCCGCCAGCTATCAAAAACAAAGCGGCCATGCAGGGCGGTTGCCGCGCATGGCCGAGGGTGCCGCCGGCCTGGGCCTTAGCCCAGCCGGCATGCGGTGACGAGGGCGTCAGTGGCTGCCGCTGCCCCCTGTGCGGCGGCGCTCCAGCCAGGCGATGATCTCGCCCATGATGCCGCGGCGGAAGGCCAGCACGCAGACCACGAAGATCAGGCCCGTGACGATGGTCACCGACTCGCCCAGGGTGTTGAACCAGTCGATGGTCGTGAGCTGCGCGAGCAGCGTGCCCAGCTCGCCGATCTTGTTCTCCAGCAGCACCACCACGGCCGAGCCCACCAGCGGGCCGCTCAGCGTGCCCAGGCCGCCCACCAGCGTCATCAGAACCACGTGGCCGGAGGCGCTCCAGTGCACGTCGGACAGCGTGGCGAAGCCCAGCACCAGGGTCTTGAGCGCGCCGGCCAGGCCCGCAATGGCGGCCGAGATCACGAAGGCCAGCAGCTTGAAGCGGTTGGTGTCGTAGCCCAGCGAGATGGCGCGCGGCTCGTTTTCCTTGATGCCCTTGAGCACCTGCCCGAACGGCGAATGGATGGTGCGCACGATCAGCAGGAAGGCCACCACCACCACGATCAGGCACACGTAGTACATGGTCAGGTCGCTGGACAGGTCGAGCACGCCGAACAGCTTGCCGCGCGGCACGCCCTGCAGGCCGTCCTCGCCGCCCGTGAAGGGCGCCTGCAATGCCGCGAAGAACAGCATCTGCGCCAGCGCCAGCGTGATCATGGTGGCGTAGATGCCCTGGCGGCGAATGGCGAAGAAGCCCATCACCAACCCCAGCAGCGCACCGGCCAGCAGGCCGGCCAGCAGGCCGAGCTCGGGCGTGGCGCCCCACACCTTCACGGCATGGCCCGTCACGTAGGCCGCGCCGCCCAGGAAGGCCGCGTGGCCGAAGGACAGCAGGCCCGTGTAGCCCAGCAGCAGGTTGAAGGCCGAGGCGAACAGCGCGAAGCACAGCAGCTTCATCACGAACACCGGGTAGGCGCCAAGGAAGGGCGCGACGATCAGGCCGAGCAGCAGCAGGCCGTAGCCAATGGGAGCGAATTTATTGACGTTCATGTGGTTCACCCCGTTGGCTTACTTCTCTTTGCCGAACAGGCCGGCGGGGCGGATGAGCAGGACGATGGCCATGATGACGAACACGACGGTGGACGAGGCTTCGGGGTAGAACACCTTGGTGAAGCCCTCGATCACGCCCAGGCCGAGGCCGGTGAGGATGGAGCCCATGATGGAGCCCATGCCGCCGATCACCACCACCGCGAACACGACGATGATGAGGTTCTGGCCCATCAGCGGCGTGACCTGGTACACGGGCGCCGCCAGCACGCCGGCGAAGGCCGCGAGCGCCGCGCCGAAGGCGTAGGTCAGCGTCACCATGACGGGCACGTTGACGCCGAAGGCTTCCACCAGGCGGGGGTTCTCGGTACCGGCGCGCAGGTAGGCGCCCAGCTTGGTCTTCTCGATCACGTACCAGGTGGCGATGCACACCACGATCGAGGCCACCACCACCCAGGCGCGGTAGTTGGGCAGGATCATGAAGCCCAGGTTGGTCGCGCCCTCCAGCAGCTCAGGCGTGTCGTAGCCCAGGCCGGAGACGCCGTAGATCGAGCGGAACACGCCCTCGATCATCAGCGTGAGGCCCAGCGTGAGCAGCAGGCCGTACAGGTGGTCGAGCTTGTAGATCCAGCGCAGCAGGAGCCGCTCGATCACCACACCGATCACCCCTACGATCAGCGGAGCACAGATCAGCATCACCCAGTAGTTGACGCCGAAATAGTTCATGGCCATCCAGGTGATCAGCGCCCCCAGCATGAACAGCGCACCGTGCGCGAAGTTGATCACGTTGAGCAGGCCGAAGATGACGGCCAGCCCCAAACTGAGGATCGCGTAGAACGAACCATTGACCAGCCCCAGGAGGAGCTGACTCAGCATGGCCGGCAATGAAACACCAAAAATTTCCATGGGAACTGAACGCTGATGTAGGGGAGTCGGATCAGGAGAGCAGCGCGATCACTTCCAGAGGGCGCACTTGCTCTCGGCCTTGGTGGTGAACACCTGTTCACCCGGCAGTTTCTTGATGAGCTTGTAGTAGTCCCAGGTGCCCTTGGACTCGGACGGCGACTTCACCTGCATGAGGTACATGTCGTGCACGTAGCGGCCGTCGGCACGCAGGTAGCCGGAACCGAAGAAGTCGTTCATCTTCATGGCGCGCCAGGCCTCCATCACCTTGTCGGCGTCGGTGGTCTTCGCGGCCTCGACGGCCTTCAGGTAGTTCATCGTGGCCGAGTAGTCGGCAGCCTGGATCTCGGTGGGGCGGCGCTTGGTCTTGGCCATGAACTTGTCGGCGAACTTGCGCGTCTCGTCGTTCAGGTCCCAGTACCAGCTGGTGGTGAACTGCAGGCCTTCGGTGTTGCGCAGGCCCAGGCTGTGCACGTCGCTGAAGAAGATCAGCAGGCCGGCCAGCTTCATGCTGTTGCCGATGCCGAATTCCTTGGCCGCCTTGATCGAGTTGATGGTGTCGCCGCCGGCATTGGCCAGGCCCAGGATCTGCGCCTTGGAGTTCTGCGCCTGCAGCAGGAAGGACGAGAAGTCGGACGCATTCAGCGGGTGGCGCACCGCGCCCACCACCGTGCCGCCCTTGTCCTTCACGACCTTGGAGGTGTCGGCTTCCAGCGCATGGCCGAAGGCATAGTCCGCCGTCAGAAAGAACCAGCTCTTGCCGCCGCCATCGACGATGGCACCGCCCGTGCCCTTGGCCAAGGCCACGGTGTCGTAGGCGTAGTGCACGGTATAGGGCGTGCACTGGTCGTTGGTCAGCGCAGAGGACGCCGCGCCATTGTTGATCATCACGCGCTTTTTCTCTTCGGCGATCTTGGCCAGCGCCAGCGCAGTGCCGGAGTTGGTGCCGCTGAAGATCATGGTCAGGCCCTGCGTGTCGATCCACTCGCGCGCCTTGCTGGCGGCGATGTCAGCCTTGTTCTGGTGGTCGGCCGTCAGCAGCTCGATGGGTTTGCCCAGCACCTTGCCGCCGAAGTCGTCGATGGCCATCTGGATGGCCACGCCACCGTTCTTGCCTTCCACGTCGGCGTAGAGGCTGGACATATCGGTGATGAAGCCGATCTTGACCTTGTCCTGCGCGTGCGCGGTCGACGCCATGAGCCCTGCGGCCCCGAGCACGAACGCCAATGTCGTGAGCTTCGCTTTCATGTGGTGTCTCCTTTGTCTTTCATGCTTTGGTTTGCAACGTCGACGCGCGCGGTCCCGGGCAGTGCCCGGGGCCGTGGCTCAACTCACTTCCACAGGGCGCACTTGCTCTCGGCCTTGGTGGTGAACACCTGGTCGCCGGGCAGCTTGGCCACGACCTTGTAGTAGTCCCAGGGTTCCTTGGATTCGGAGGGCGACTTCACCTGCATGAGGTACATGTCGTGCACGAAGCGACCGTCGGCGCGGATCGTGCCCTTGGCGTAGAAGTCGTCGATCGGCGTGGACTTGAGCTTCTCCATGACCTTGTCGGCATCGGTGGTGCCGGCGGCCTGCACGGCCTTCAGGTAGTTCATGGTGGCGGAGTAGTCGGCCGCGTGGATGTCCGTGGGCATGCGCTTGGTCTTGGCGAAGAACTTCTTGCCGAACTCGCGCGTCTTGTCGTTCAGGTTCCAGTCCCAGCTGGTGGTCAGCAGCAGGCCTTCGGTGTTGCGCAGGCCCAGGCTGTGGATGTCGGTCAGGAACACCAGCAGGCCGGCCAGCTTCATGTTCTTGTTGATGCCGAATTCCTTGGCCGCCTTGATGGCGTTGATGGTGTCGCCGCCGGCATTGGCCAGGCCCAGGATCTGCGCCTTGGAGTTTTGTGCCTGCAGCAGGAAGGAGGAGAAGTCGGACGCGTTCAGCGGGTGCTTCACGTTGCCTACCACGCGGCCGCCGTTTTCCTTGACCACCTTGGCGGTGTCGTTCTCCAGCGCCTGGCCGAAGGCGTAGTCGGCCGTCAGGAAGAACCAGTCCTTGCCGCCCTGCTTCACCACGGCGCCGCCCGTGCCCTTGGCCAGGGCCACGGTGTCGTAGGCGTAGTGCACGGTGTAGGGCGTGCACTGGTCGTTGGTCAGCGCGGAGGAACCGGCGCCGCTGTTGAAGTACACGCGCTTCTTCTCTTCGGCCACCTTGGCCATGGCCAGGGCAGTGCCGGAGTTGGTGCCACCGAACAGCATCGTCAGGTTCTGCGTGTCGATCCACTCGCGTGCCTTGCTGGCAGCGATGTCGGCCTTGTTCTGGTGGTCGGCGGAGAGCAGTTCGATGGGTTTGCCCAGCACCTTGCCGCCGAAGTCGTCGATGGCCATCTGGATGGCCAGAGCACCGTTTTTGCCTTCCACGTCGGCGTAGAGGCTGGACATGTCGGTGATGAAGCCGATCTTCACCTTGTCCTGCGCATGGGCCTGCATGGCGGATACCGCCAGGCCGGCGGCCCCCATCACTGCGACCAGTGTCTTGAGTGTCTTTTGCATTGTTGTCTCCTTGGTGGGTGCGAAACGAATGGGAAAGGGGTCGGTCAGACGCCCAGCAACTGGTTGAGCACGGGCATCTTGGCCTCCAGCTCGTCGGCGCCAAACTGCAGGGCGATCTGGCCGTGCTCCATGACGTAGAAGCGGTCGGCCAGCGGCGCGGCGAAGCGGAAGTTCTGCTCCACCATCACCACCGTGTAGCCCTTCTCGCGCAGCGTGATGATCATGCGTGCCAGCGCCTGCACGATCACGGGCGCCAGGCCTTCGGAAATTTCGTCCAGCAGCAGCAGCTTGGCGCCGGTGCGCAGGATGCGGGCCACGGCCAGCATCTGCTGCTCACCACCCGACAGGCGCGTGCCCTGGCTGTTCTTGCGCTCGGCCAGGTTGGGGAACATGGCGTAGATCTCGTCGATCGACATGCCCTGCGAGCCCGTCTTGAGCACGGGCGGCAGCATCAGGTTCTCCTCGCACGACAGGCTGGAGAAGATGCCGCGCTCTTCGGGGCAGTAGCCCAGGCCCAGGTGCGCGATGCGGTGCGTGGGCAGGTGGATGGTCTCCACGCCGTGGATCTTCACCGAGCCCTTGCGTGCGCCGGTCAGGCCCATGATGGCGCGCATGGTGGAGGTGCGGCCCGCGCCGTTGCGTCCCAGCAGCGTGACCACTTCGCCGGGCTGCACGACCATGTCCACGCCGTGCAGCACGTGCGACTCGCCGTACCAGGCTTCGAGATTGCGGATTTCCAGTGCGGGGGTGCCGGCCATGTCAGTGCGCCCCCTGCAGTTGGCCGTCGGTCGTGCCCATGTACGCTTCCATGACTTGCGGATTCTTTGAGACTTCTTCGTAGGGCCCTTCGGCCAGGACGGCGCCGCGCTGCAGCACCGTGATGCGGTCGGCGATGGTCGAGATGACCTTCATGTTGTGCTCCACCATGAGGATGGTGCGGCCCGCGGACACCTTCTTGATGAGCTGCGTGACGCGGTCCACGTCCTCGTGGCCCATGCCCTGCGTGGGCTCGTCCAGCAGCATCAGTTCGGGCTCCATGGCCAGCGTGGTGGCGATCTCCAGCGCACGCTTGCGGCCATAGGGCAGGTTCACCGTGACCTCGTCGGCCAGCTCCTGCAGGCCGACCTCGGTCAGCAGTTGCACCGCACGGTCGTTGAGCTGGCTGAGGCTGCGCTCGCTGCGCCAGAAGTGATAGCTCGTGCCCAGCTTGCGCTGCAGGCCCAGGCGCACGTTCTCCATCAGCGTGAGGTGAGGGAACACCGCCGAGATCTGGAACGAGCGAATCACGCCGCGCCGCGCGATCTGCGCCGGCTGCTCACGCGTGATGTCGTGGCCGTTGAAATGGATGGTGCCCGATGTGGGCTCCAGGAACTTGGTCAGCAGGTTGAAGCAGGTGGTCTTGCCTGCGCCGTTGGGGCCGATCAATGCGTGGATGGACCCGCGGCGCACGCTCAGATTCACATCGCTGACCGCGGTGAAGCCCTTGAATTCCTTGGTGAGGCGGGATGTTTGCAGTATGACGTCGCTCATTGTCATCAGGCACGCGCCGCGCGGGGTGCGCGACACAGACCGTCTCCATGTTTATGTTGCACCGCATCCTAAAGTGCCACCCCGTGCGCCATAACTGGGAGAAATGCCTATGTATAAACGCCTACGTAGGAACGCTTCATGCCCCCGGCCAACACGGGGCCTTGCGGGTCATTCATGCGCTCTCGGCGGCGATCACGATGGCCGACTCCTCGGCCACCATGACGACACGCGAGCGCACGCGCAGCCCCGATCCCGCGGCAGCGAATCCCACCATCTGCATACCCGCCTCCAACTGCGCCGCGACCTCGTCCCCCAACTCGCCGCGCGACACGCGCGCGGCCCGCGCGGCCCAGTGATTGGCGGCACCCGGCGCAGGCGCGCGTGCCGCAGCCAGCACACGCACGGCCGTGGCCTTGCACAGCGCCTGCACGGGCACGCCCGGGCGCAGGCCCAGCAGCTCGGCGCTCTCGCGCGTGATGCGCGAAAACACCTGCAGCTGCACCGCGTCGCCCGCCCCACGCAGATGCACGCGCACGATCTGCCCACACGCCTGCATGCCTTGCACGATGCAGGGCCATTGGTTGCGCATGCTGGTGCGCACCGCCAGCCGCGCGGCGACCGCCTGTGCGCCGCCGCCCTCGCCCACCCCGGCCAGCACGGTGGCGCGCACCTGCCGCATTGCATCGGCCGCCTCCAGCAACTGCCGCCCCGCGGGCGTGAGGCGCGCGCCGCCGCCGCCCACGCCGCCCACCACGCGCTCCACCAACGGTGCGCCGGCCAGGTTGGTCAGCGTATCCAGCGCCTGCCACGCGGCCTTGTAACTGACGCCCACGGCACGCGCAGCCTGGGAGATGGAGCCGCCCTGCCCGATCTGGCGCAGGATGTCGATGCGCTTGTCGGCCATGCCATGGCCAAGGGCGTCGAGGAACGATACGGAATGCTGCATGGGCGCGATCATGCCGCCTTGCGCGCACGGGCGACAAGGCGCTTGGGGCGCACGCGGCATGTTGCAAACGGCAAACGGCAAACGGCATGCGCGGGTGGGTAGCTATACTTCTCGCTATTCACAAATGGAATAACGAGATCCTCTCATGTCCGGTTTCCCTGTCCGCTCCATCCTGTGGTCCGCTCTGGCTGCCGCTGCCCTGCTGCCGGCAGCGCACGCGGGTGAGGTATCGGTGGCCGTGGCCGCCAACTTCACCGCGCCCATGCAACGGATCGCCGCGCAGTTCGAGCAGGACACTGGCCACAAGGCCGTGCTGTCTTTTGGCGCCACGGGCAAGTTCTACGCGCAGATCGCCAACGGCGCACCGTTCGGGGTGCTGCTGGCGGCCGACGACGCCACGCCGCAGAAGATCGCCCGCGAGGGCCTGGGTAACGGCGCCACGCGCTTTACCTACGCCATCGGCCGGCTGGTGCTGTGGAGCAAGCAGCCCGGCTATGTGGATGCCCAAGGCCAGGTGCTGCGCACCGGCGACTGGAAGCACATCGCCATCGCCAACCCCAAGCTGGCGCCCTACGGCCTGGCCGCGATGCAGACGCTGGACAAGCTGGGCCTTGCGGCGCAGGTGCAGCCACGCGTGGTCACGGGCGAGAACATCGGCCAGACCTACCAGTTCGCCGCATCGGGCAACGCGCCACTGGGCTTCGTGGCGCTCTCGCAGGTGATGGAGAACGGCCAGTTGCGCGAAGGCTCGGCCTGGGTCGTGCCCGCCACCATGCACGCACCGATCCGCCAGGACGCCATCGTGCTCCAGCGGGGCGAGGGCAACCCCGCGGCCGACGCGCTCATGCAGTACCTGCGCGGCGAGAAAGCGCGCGCCGTCATCCGTGCCTACGGCTATGATTTTTGAAGCGCCTTGCGCATGATGGCGGGGCGTTTCCCAGCCAATCCGACTGACAAACCAGATAAATCAAGCGCCAACAGCTCTTGTTTTCATAGCATTGAACACACCCCTGATCGGCCCTGACGACTGGGCCGCCATCTGGCTCACGCTGCAGCTGGCCAGCGTCACCACCGTGCTGCTGCTGGTGCTGTGCACACCGCTGGCCTGGTGGCTGGCCCACACGCGCTCGCGCTGGCGCGGCCCCGTGGGGGCCGTGGTGGCGCTGCCGCTGGTACTGCCGCCCACGGTGATCGGCTTCTATCTGCTGGTGAGCATGGGGCCAGGCGGCGCCATCGGGCAGCTGACCGAGGCGCTGGGCCTGGGACGGCTGCCGTTCACCTTCCCGGGGCTGGTCGTCGGCTCCCTCGTGTATTCGCTGCCGTTCGCCGTGCAGCCGCTGCAGCGCGCCTTCGAAGCGCTGGGCCGCCGGCCGCTGGAGGTGGCGGCCACGCTGGGCGCCAGCCCGCTGGACCGGTTCTTCAGTGTCGCCCTGCCCTTGGCGCGCCCCGGTTTCGTGACGGCCGCCATCCTGAGCTTTGCGCACACGGTGGGCGAGTTCGGCGTGGTACTCATGCTGGGCGGCAACATCCCCGGGGTGACGCGCGTGGTGTCGGTGCAGATCTACGACCATGTGGAAGCCCTGGAGTACGCCCAGGCGCACTGGCTCGCCGGCGGCATGGTGGCGTTCTCGTTCATCGTGCTCATGCTGCTGCACTGGCTGCAGCCCAGGGGGGGGCGATGACGGGCGCAATGAACGGCATTCACGCCCGGCTGTCCTTGGTGCGGCCGGACTTCACGCTGGACGTGCAGCTGGCGCTGCCGGGCCATGGCGTGACGGCGCTGTTCGGCCCCTCGGGCTGCGGCAAGACCACCTGCCTGCGCGCGCTGGCGGGGCTGGAGCGCGCGCGCGGCAGCGTACAGGTCAACGGCGAAGTCTGGCAGGACGACGCCACCGGCCAGTGGCGCCCCACGCACCAGCGCGCGCTGGGCTATGTGTTCCAGGAGGCCAGCCTGTTCGCGCACCTGGACGTGCGCCGCAACATGGAATACGGCCTGCGCCGCCAGCCGCCCGCACGCCGCCACGTGTCGCTGGAGCAGGCGGTGGAACTGCTGGGCCTAGGCGCCCTGCTGCCCCGCATGCCCCACACCCTCTCGGGCGGCGAGCGCCAGCGCGTGGCGATTGCGCGGGCCCTCGCCACCAGCCCGCGCGTGCTGCTGATGGACGAGCCCCTGGCTGCACTGGACGCCGCGCGCAAGGCCGAGGTCATGCCCTACCTAGAGCGCCTACAGCGCAGCCTGGACATTCCCGTGCTCTACGTGAGCCACTCGAGCGACGAGGTGGCCCGGCTGGCCTCCCACCTGGTGCTGCTGCAGGCCGGCCGCGTCACGGCTCAGGGCCCCACGGCCGAGCTGATGGCGCGGCTGGACCTGCCCCTGGCGCACGGCGACGCCGCCGCCGCGCTGGTGCAGGGCCGCGTGCTGGCGCACGATGCGCACGACCAGTTGCTGACCGTGGCCATCGACGGCGGGCAGATTCAGTTGGCCAGCGGCCGCCCGCGCGCCGTGGGCGAGAGCGTGCGTCTGCGCGTGCTGGCGCGCGACGTGAGCCTGGCGCGCACACGCGCGGCGGACAGCAGCATCCTGAACCTGCTGCCCGCGCGCATCACGCAGTTGGCCGACGACGGCCCCGGCCAGGTGCTGGTGGCGCTGGACGTGGCGGGCACCACGCTGCTGGCGCGCATCACGCTGCGCTCTTGCCGCACGCTGGCGCTGGCCGTGGGCGATGAGGTGTTTGCGCAGGTCAAGGGCGTCGCGCTGGTGGACTGAGGCGATCACTCCTGCGGACGCACGGCGCTACACGTCATCTGGGCCAAAAATGCCGCGGCACGCAGGTGCGCCCACCCATCGCCAAGTTCAACGCCCGCGATGGTGAAGCCGTGCCGCCCGCCGCTCAGGGCGCGGCAAATCCCAGGCGCCGCAGCACGCGCTGCGCGGGCTCGGCCATCAGGGTCTGGGCAAAGTCCAGCGCGGCCTGGGGCGCACCGCGACGCACCGTAAGCCCATAAGCCGCAGCCACCTGCAGCTCTGGCGGCACCTGCACCACCTGCAGCGCCGGCACTTCGCGCTGGGCAGAAACGGCGTTGGTGCAGTAGGTCAGAAACACGTCCGCCCGCCCCTCGGCCATGACCCAGGCATAGGTGCCGCGACCGGGTGGCGCCTTGGGCGAGGTGGGCCCGCCGGTCAGTTGCAGCGCCTTGGCCTCCAGCCGCGCAAAGGCGCCGGGGCGTACCTGCTCCGCCCGGCGAAACAGCTCCCAGGCATAGTCGCCCGACGGGTCCGCCTGGGGTGTGGAAGTGCCCAGCCGCATGTCGGCGCGCAGCAGCGTGTCCAGCAGGTTGGCCGTGGTCACCGGCACGCCGGGCGCAGCCAGTGCACACAGGGCATTGCGGGTGAACACCTGCGGCGCGCCCCAATCGCCCGCGCGCGCCAGGCGCTGCGGGTGCTCGGTATCGGCCGAGGCAAATACCATGGCCGGCTCGCCGGACTCGATGCGCTCGCGCAGCAGGCCGGACGCTCCGAAGGTCAATGCCACCTTCTGGCCCGTGCGCACCTCGTGCTCACGCGCAATCTCGGTGAAGGCCTCGCGCAGGCTGCCGGCGGCATAGACGGTCACGTTCGTGGCCGCGCCCATGCCCGCGGACGGCGTGCTTGCACCCATTGCCGTGCCGCCAGGCTGGGCACAACCGCTCAACACGGCAGCCATTGCGGCCACGCCGGCCACGCAGAGCAAGGAACGGCGGTCCATGGCATGGCCTTACGGGTTGGCGTTGGGGAAGAACAGCTGCTCGCCGTTGATCTTGTAGCCGGCGATGGCGCTCTGGCCCGCGGGCGAGACCACCCAGTCCACGAACTTCTGCGCCTCGGCCTGCTTCACATGCGGGTGCTTGGCGGGGTTCACCACCATCACGCCATACTGGTTGAACAGGCGCTTGTCGCCTTCCACCAGCACCGCGAGGTTGTCGCGGTTCTTGAAGTTGAGCCAGGTGCCGCGGTCCGTCAGCGCGTACGCACCGCTGGAGGCCGCGATGTTCAGCGCCGGGCCCATGCCGCACCCGCATTCCTTGTAGCCGCTGCCCTTCACGCCCTCGGTGGCGATCTTCCAGTAGCGCAGCTCGGCTGCATGGGTGCCGCTCTTGTCACCGCGCGAGATGAACTCCGCGTTGGCCGCGGCGATCTTCTTGAGTGCGGCGGCGATGTCGTTGCCCTTGGTGCCGGCAGCATCCGCCTTGCCACCCACGAGGATGAAGTCGTTGTACATGACCGGGTAGCGCTTCACGCCCCAGCCGTCGGCCACGAACTTCTCCTCGGCCACCTGGTCGTGCACGAACAGCACGTCGGCGTCGCCGCGGCGCGCCATGTCCAGCGCCTGGCCGGTGCCCACCGCCACCACCTTCACGTCGATACCGGTGGCCTGCTTGAAGGCCGGCAGCAGGTGGGTGAACAGGCCCGACTGCTCGGTCGAGGTGGTCGACGCCATCGTGATGGCCTGTGCCGCAGCGCTGCCATAAGCTACCAAAGCAATAGCTGCTACCGCAGTCTGGGTAAGCGCCAGGGGCCAAAAACGCTTGTAACTCTTCATGCCATTTCTCCTTTGACGAACAGACGGGCGGCCTCGGGCAGGGGGCCGTTGAAAAAATCGTGCACGGGCAGGTCCGCCAGCACGCGCCCGTGCTCCAGGTAGAGCACACGGCTGGCCAGGCGCTTGACCTGTCCCAGGTTGTGGCTGCTGAACAGCATGGTCACCGGCTGATCGGGGCCAGCGCTGCCGTGGCTGGCGGCGAAGTCGGCCATCAGCGATTCGATCTCGCGCTTGGCATGCGGGTCCAGGCTGGCGGTGGGCTCGTCCAGCAGCAGCACGTCGGGCCGCAGGGCCCAGGCGCGCGCAAATGCCAGCCGCTGCTGCTGCCCGCCGGACAAGGTGCGCGCGTTCTGCCGCGCGATGTCCTGCAGCCCCACGCGGTGCAGCGCCACGGCGGCCTGGGCGCAGGCCTCCTGCCAGCGCACCCGGCGCAGCCACAATCCCAGCGCCACGTTGTTCAGCGCGCTGGTGCGCAACACGAAAGGCCGCTGGAACACCATGGCCACGCGCGGCGCGCCGTCGCGACGCAGCTGTCCCGCGCTGGGCCGCACCAGGCCGTGCAATGCGCGCAGCAGCGTGCTCTTGCCACTGCCGTTGGCACCCACCAGAGCCACGCGCTCGCCGGGCATCACACGCAGATTAATGCCGGCCAGCGCCTGCACCGCGCCGTAGCGCACGGACAGCTCGCGCAGTGCAAACAACGGCGGCTCGATGGTGCAAACGTCGCCCGTGCTCTCCCCCCCGGGGAAGACGGGTGACGGCAGCGCGCTCATGCCCCCACCCCGGCCAGGCCGCCCACGGCGGCACCATCCACGCGTTCACGCCAGCGACGCAGCAGCGCAATGCCCACGTTGAGCAACAACACGACGCCCAGCAGCACGAGGCCCAGCGCCAGCGCCAGCGGCAGGTCGCCCTTGCTGGTCTCCAGCGCGATGGCGGTGGTCATGACGCGCGTGAAGCCGTCGATGTTGCCGCCCACGATCATCACCGCGCCCACCTCCGAGATGGCGCGGCCGAATGCGGCGATCAGCACCGTGAGCAGCGCATAGCGCTCGTCCCAGGCCACCAACAGGGCACGCAACAGGGTGCCGGCGCCCAGCGAGCGCAACTGCTCTCCATGCAGGCGGTCCACGTCCTCGACCACCTGGCGCGTAAGCGCGGTGACCACGGGCAACACCAGCAGCGCCTGCGCCAGCACCATCGCCTTGAAAGAAAACAGCCAGCCCAGGCTGCCCAGCGGGCCGGTGCGCGACAGCAGCAGGTACACGCCCAGGCCCACCACCACCGAGGGCACGGCCAGCAGGGTATTGAGCACCGCGAGCACCGCGTCGCGCCCGGCAAAGCGCGCCACGCCCAGCCATGCCCCCAGCACCACGCCCGCGCCGCAGGCGAGCAGGCAGGCCGTGGCACTCACGGCGAGCGAACGCACGACGATGGTCCACAAGGCGGCATCGGCGGAGGTGATGAGGTGCAGCGCCGTGGCGACGCTCTGGGTCATTGTGGACATGGGTTGGGCTATCGTATGCAGCAATCCAATACCCGGCGATATGAAAACTTGTGCATAGGATCCAACTCCACTACACGCTCGACCGCGACGCGGACGACGCGCTGATCCGCAATCCCCTGCTCGACATGCTGCAGGCCGTGGCGCAGCAGGGCTCCATCTCGGGCGCGGCACGTGCGCTGGACCTGTCGTACCGCCACGTGTGGGGCGCACTCAAGCGCTGGGAAGAACAACTGGGCAGCGAGCTCATCATCTGGGGCAAGGGCCAGTCCGCCCAGCTCAGCGAATTCGGCACCAAGCTGCTGTGGGCCGAGCGCCAGGCACAGGCGCGGCTGGCGCCGCAGATCGAGGCGCTGCGCGCCGATCTGGAGCGCGCGTTTGCCGTGGCGTTCGACGAGCATGCCCATGTGCTTACGCTGTATGCCAGCCACGACGATGCGCTGTCCGTGCTGCGTGCGTTCGCCACCGCGCCCGCCCACGCGGGCCAGGGCGGCGCGCTGCATCTGGACATCCGCTTCACCGGCAGCGTGGACGCGATCCGCGCACTCAACGAAGGGCGGTGCACCATCGCCGGCTTTCACACGCTGGAAGAGCCGGGCATGGATACCCTGGCCGCGCAGACCTACCGCCCCCTGCTGCAGCCGGGGTTGCACAAGGTGATCGGCTTCGCGCGCCGCGCGCAGGGCCTGATCGTGGCGCGCGGCAACCCGCTGGGCCTGACCTCGCTGGCGGACGTGGCGCGCACGGGCGCGCGCTTCGTCAACCGCCCGCTGGGCACGGGCACGCGGGTGCTGCTGACCGACCTGCTCGCGCAGGCGGGCCTGGAACCCGCAGAGATCGAGGGCTACGACCGCGATGAGCCCTCGCACGCCGCGCTGGCGCAGGCCATCGCCGCCGGCAGTGCCGACGTGGGCATGGGCATCGAGCTGGCGGCGCGTGCGCGCGGGCTGGACTTCGTGCCGCTGGTGTACGAGCGCTACCACCTGGCCTGCCTGAAGTCCTCACTGGAGCAGCCGGCCACGCGCGCGCTGCGCGAACTGCTGCAGACCCCTGCCTGGCAACGGCGCATGGCTGCCATGCCCGGCTATGCGCCCATGCACTGCGGCGAAGTGCTGGCCATGAGCCGCGTGCTGCCGTGGTGGAACTTCACGCGCCGCAGGGCCGCGGCGCGTTGACGCCATGAGGCGGGGACCGCAGTCCCCGGCCCGGCATCACTTGTAGAGCAGTTGCGGCAGCCACAAACCGATCTGCGGCCACACATACAGCAGCACGATCGCCAGCACCTGGATGCCCATGAACGGCAGCATGCCCAGGAAGATCTGGTTGAGCGTCACATGCGGCGGCGCCACGCCCTTCAGGTAGAACGCCGACATGGCCACGGGCGGCGACAGGAAGGCCGTCTGCAGGTTCAGCGCCACCAGCAGGCCGAAGAACAGCGGGTCCACGCCGAAGTGGCTCAGCAGCGGAATGAAGATGGGCATGAAGATCACGATGATCTCCGTCCACTCCAGCGGCCAGCCCAACAGGAAGATCACCACCTGCGACAGCACCATGAACTCGATCTTGCTCAGGTTCATGGAGAGCACCCACTTCTCGATGAGCTCCTGCCCACCCAACAGCGCGAAGGCCGCGGAGAAGATGGCCGAGCCCACGAACAGCCAGCACACCATGGCCGAGGTCTTGGCCGTGAGGTACACCGACTCGCGCACCACATCCATGCTCAGGCGCTTGTAGGCCGCGGCCAGCACGAAGCCGCCGAACGCCCCCATGGCCGCCGCCTCGGTCGGCGTCGCCAGGCCGAACACGATGGAGCCCAGCACGGCCATGATCAGTGTCAGCAGCGGGAAGAACGAGCCCAGCAGCATCTTGAAGATTTCCAGCCGCGCGAAGCTCAGGAACAGATAGAAGAGCGCGGTGGCCGCACCCAGCACGCCGAACATCACCCACCACCAGGTGGGCGCGGGTTGCATGGCGGCCTGGGGCGTGGCACCTGCGGCGGGCCCGGGCGGCTCCCCCACTGCGGATTGGGCGGATGGGGCGGACTGCGCGGGCTCGGCGCCGGGGGGCTCGGCCAGCGCACCACTGTCCGCGCCCGGAGGCTCCTGCAGGCCCGTGGATTCCTGCGGCGGTTCTTGCAGGCCGCCCTCCACCGGCGGCTCCTGCAAGCCAAACTCCGACGCCACCCGGGGCGAGTTGTCGTTGAAGCCGATGGGTTGGATGCCGTACGCCTCCTCCACCGACACCGTGGTGACCGCACGCCAGCTGCTGGTGGCCAGCAGTACGAACAGCAGCCCCGGCATCACCACCAGTGCCAGTTGCCGCAGCACATAGGCCGTGGGTACCTGCGCATTGCGCTTGCCCTTGAGGGCATCCAGCAAGCGCACGGGGGCATATTGCTGCGTCTCTGCGGGCAGCGCGGCGGTCATGGCCGGCAGCACCACCTGCCGTTCCTCGGCCGACAGCGGCGGCGCCCAGGCCGGCTTGAGCTTGGCCATCAGAATCACGTACATCACATACAGGCCCGCCAGCATGATGCCGGGGAAGAAGGCGCCCGCGTACAACTGCACCACCGATACGCCCGCCGTCGCGCCATACAGGATCAGCAGCACCGACGGCGGAATCAGGATGCCCAGGCAGCCACCCGCCGTGATCGCGCCGGCCGACATGGGCGTGCTATAGCCCGCGCGCAGCATGGCCGGCAGCGCCAGCAGGCCCATCAGCGTGACCACCGCGCCCACGATGCCCGTGGCGGTGGCGAAGATGGCGCAGGTGATCAGCGTGGCCACGGCCAGCGAACCCGGCACGCGCGCCATGGCCAGGTGCAGGCTCTTGAAAAGCTTTTCGATCAGGTTGGCCCGCTCGACCAGGTAGCCCATGAACACGAACAACGGGATGGCGATGAGCACGTCGTTGGCCATGCTCTTGTAAGCCGCCTGCACCATCAGGTCCAGCGTGCGAGTGATGTCGCGGTCGTACGCCAGCCAGGTGAAGATCATGCCCATGCCCATGAGCGTGAACGCGGTGGGAAAACCCAGCATGATGGCCACCACCACCAGCGACAGCATCAGCAAGCCCAGGTGGCCGCGCGTGACGGTCTCCACGCCCAGCAGCATCCCGACGGCGCCGGCCACCACCAGCGCCATGATGGAAAAGCCGAACCACAGTTCCTTGCGCATCTTCATGGCTTGCCCCCCTGCGCGGCGGATGCGGGAGCCGGCACCTGCAGGTCGCTGTCGTTCACGTGCACCATCTCCTTGAGCTTCTCGACGTCCACCTCTTCCACGTCCTCGCCGCGCCGGGGCCACGCGCCCTGGCGCAGGCAGATCACGCAGCGCGCGATCTCCGCCAGCCCCTGCAGCAGCAGCACGGCGCCCGCCAGGGGAATCACGAACTTGAAGGGGTACAGCGGCAGCGGCGTGGCGGAGAACGTCTGCTCGCGGATGGCCAGCGATTCCTGCGCATAGGTCCAGCCGGCCCAGGTCATGGCCAGCACGCCCGGCAGGAAGAACAGGATGTAGAGCAGCAGGTCCAGCCCGGCCTGCACGCGCGGGCTGAAGAAGCCGTACAGCACGTCGCCGCGCACGTGGCCGTTCTTGGCCAGGGTGTAGGCGCCGGCCAGCATGAACATGGTGCCGTACAGCATGATCTGTGCGTCCAGCACCCAGGCATGGGGGTTGTTCAGCGCGTAGCGCGAGAAGACCTCCCAGCAGATCAGGGCCGTCAGGCCCACGACGGCCCAGGCCGCCGCCTTGCCGATGAAGGTGGACACGGCATCGATGCCGAGTAAGAGTTTTTGCATGGCTGGAAGAGAACGCTGCGGCCCCGCGGGGCAATAAACGGATACACGCTGGCCCGGGCGGCACCGCCTGCGCGTGCCCCCGGCCCTCGTCAGAATGAAAGGCAGGCCCGCCGGGCCTGCCGCGGCATCAGCTCTTGCGCTGCGCGAAATAGTGGTTCCAGGCCATCTTGAAGTCGACGTCGGTGTCGTTCTTCCAGCGGCCGCTCCTCTGCGCAAAGGTGCGCATGGAGTCCATCACCTTCTTGAACATGGCGTTCTCTTCGGCTTTCTTGGTCGTGACCTTGTCCCAGGCGGCCAACTGCGCGCGCAGGATGGCGTCCGGCGTCTTGTAGAACTTCACCCCCTGCTTGGACTGCATCTCGGCATAGTCCTTGGCGTAGCGGTCGGCGGCCTTCCAGCTCATGTCGGCGCTGGCGGCCTGCACGGCGTAGTCGATGACCGCCTTCAGCTCCGACGACAGCGCGTCGTACTTGCTCTTGTTGAACAGCACTTCGAACTGCTCGCTGGACTGGTGGAAGCTGTGCAGCATGCAGTTCTTGGCCACGTCGGGAAAGCCCAGCACGCGGTCGCTGGAGGCGTTGTTGAACTCGGCTGCATCCAGAAGGCCGCGGTCCAGCGCGGGCACGATCTCGCCGCCGGGCAGCGGGTTCACGGCCACACCCATCTCCGTGAACACGTCCACGGCCAACCCCACGGTACGGAACTTCAGGCCCTTGAGGTCTTCCACGCGTGCCACCGGCTTCTTGAACCAGCCCAGCGGCTGCGTGGGCATGGGGCCGTAGAGCTTGGAGACCACGTCCAGGTTCAGGCTCTTATAGATCTCGTCGAGCAGTTCCTTACCGCCGCCGTAGTAATGCCACGCGAGCACGCCGTTGGCATCCAGGCCAAAGGCCGGGCCCGAGCCCCACAGCGCCACGGCTTGGTTCTTGCCGTACCAGTAGGCCACCACGCCGTGGCCACCGTCCAGCGTGCCCTTGGCCACGGCATCCAGCAACTGGAAGGCCGGCACCACGGCACCCGCGGGCAACACCTCGATCTTCAGGCGGCTGCCCGCCATGTCGTTGATCTTCTTGGCCAGGTCTCCCGCGAACTCGTGAAAGATATCCTTGGCGGGCCAGGTGCTCTGGAATCGGAACACCGTGGTCTGGGCCGTGCTGATCATGGGCACGGACATGGCTCCCGCGGCAACCGCAGCACCCTTGAGTAGGTTTCGGCGGCCTGGGGTCTTGGTCTGCTCTGTCATCTACTTCACTCCTTGATTGGGATGCCTGGACAATCCAGACCCGCATCTTTGGCGGGTTGCAAACGCACGCCAAAGAGGGTTTACGCGAAGCATCGCGCACCCCACCACGGCGTTCCGCCGCTTTTTGCGCAGTGCACACCTGCGCAGCTCCAGCGCACCGCACGTGTGCAATGCCGTGCATATCTGGCGCAGGGCGCTACGAATTGCGAAGCATGGTGGTGGGGTATGGCCCTGCAATTACTGCGGCGCAGCACGCAGGACCCACTCGGCATTTAGCGGCATGCGCACCACACGCGCCCCAGCGGGGCGGATCATGCGAAGATTGAAGCAAAAACACCGTTAACCCCATAGTGGGAGAGCGCGAGAAGCTATGCTTTTGGAAGCAAAGCGCCCCTGCACACCACTTACGCGCCCCACACAGGAGACCTCTGCATGCCCCTTTCTCACACCGCCAGCGGCGACGTCCAGCACGTGCCCTTCGATGACCTGCGCGGCACGCTCGCGCGCATCTTCGAGCGGCATGGCACCAGCGCCGAAGTGGCCGCCGTGCTGGCCCACAACTGCGCCAGCGCCGAACGCGACGGCGCGCACAGCCATGGCGTGTTCCGCATCCCCGGCTACCTGTCGACATTGGCCAGCGGCTGGGTGGACGGCCGCGCCGTGCCGCGTGTGGAGGATGTGGCACCCGGTTACCTGGCGGTGGATGCCGGCAATGGCTTCGCCCAACCCGCCTACCGGGCCGCCTATTCGGCGCTGGTGGCCAAGGCGCGCGCGAACGGAGTGGCGCTGCTGGCAATCCGCAACTCGCACCACTTTGCGGCGCTGTGGCCCGACGTGGAGCCGCTGGCTGGCGACGGGCTGGTGGCGCTGGCGCTCGTCAACAGCATGGCCTGCGTGGTGCCCAGTGGCGGCACCAAGGCGCTCTTCGGCACCAACCCCATCGCCTTCGCCGCGCCCCGCGCGGGCCATGAGCCGCTGGTGTTCGACCTGGCCACCAGCGCCATCGCCCACGGCGACGTACAGATCGCCGCGCGCGAGGGCCGCCTGCTGCCCGACGGCCACGGCGTGGACCGCCACGGCCAGCCCACGAACGACCCACGCGCCATCCTGGACGGCGGCGCGCTGCTGCCTTTCGGCGGCGTGCACAGCAGCTACAAGGGCTCGGCCCTGTCGATGATGGTGGAGCTGCTCGCGGCCGCGCTCACGGGCGGCAACTTCTCGTTCGAGTTCGATTGGAGCGCCCACCCCGGCGCACAGACGCCCTGGACGGGCGAGCTGATCATCGCCATCGACCCGGCCAAGAGCGCGGGCCGCAGCTTTGCGCAGCGTTGCGAAGACCTGGTGCAGGCCATGGCGGCCGCGGGCCAGACGCGCCAGCCCGGCGAGCGCCGCTACCGCCAGCGCGCGCGGTCGCTGAAGGACGGCGTACCGCTGCCTGCCACCACCTGGGCCGAGCTGCAGCGCCTCGCCGACGGGCCGATTTAGAAAATTGAGTCAAATGGGCCTGCAGCGCCCAATCAACGCGCGCCAACAGCTATTAAAACAATAGCATGCAGGGTTTACTCCGGGAACCGCGCGTCTACTCGCCGCGCACCCGCTCGCCGCGCGCCCGTTTCTCGCGCCGCAGCGCGAACTGCAGACACCCCTGCCCCACCAGCGCCGCACCCAGCAGCACGCAGGACGAGGCCAGCGCCGGGTTGGAGCCCCAGCCCACCAGCAGGGTGAACAGCGCGCCCAGCGCCATCTGCGCAAAACCGTACAACCCGGCAGCCGCGCCGACGTGGCGCGCATCCACCGTCAGCACCTTGGACAGCGCCGCCGGGCTGGCCATGCCGGCACCCAGCACGAACAGCAGCATCAGCCCCACGGTGGCTTCCAGCGTCAGGTGGCCCAGCAGCTCCAGCGCCAGAAAGACCAGCGCGCAGGCCACACTCACCGCGTTGCCCCACACCAGCAGCCGGCCCAGCCGCATGCTCAGTGCCAGGCGCCGCGTGAGCGCATTGCCGATCGCCATGCCCACCATCACCACGCCCAGGGCAATGCCCACGTCGCGCAGCGGGTGCCCCAACTGCTCGGTGATGATGAACGGCGCCGCCGCGATGAAGGCATACACCGCCGTGGTCGCGCAACCACCGCCCACCGCATAGGCCACGAAGGTGGGCGAGCGCAAGAGCGCGGCGTAGGCGCGTGCCAGCCGACCCGGGCTCACACGGCCCGTGGGCGTACCCGTTTCGGGCACCTTGTGCCAGGAAAGCAGCAGCGTCGCCACACCGGCCAAGGCCAGTGCCACGAACACCGCCCGCCAGCCGCCCAGCGCCACCAGGCCCGAACCCACCAGCGGCGCCATGCCGGGGCCGACCATCATCATCAAGTTGAGCAGTGCCAGGGCGCGCACGGCCTCCACCGGGCCATTGGTGTCGCGCACCATGGCGCGCCCCAGCGCCAGCCCGGCGCAGCCGCCCAGCGCCTGGATGAACCGCGCAGCGATCAGGGCCGGTGCGGTCGGCGCCAGCATGGCGGCGATGCTGCCCGCCGCGTACAGCGCCAGCCCGCCCAGCAGCAGGGGACGCCGTCCCAACGCATCGGACAAGGGGCCATAGACCAGTTGCCCGAGCGCCAGCCCAACGATGTAGATGCTGATCGTGGCTTGGACCGCCGCGGGCCCCACGCCGAGCGAGCGCGCCGCGTCGGGCAACGCGGGCACGAACATGTGCATGGCCAGGGTGCCGCTCAGGGTGATGAGCACCAGCAGCCACAGCGGGGGTGCGCCGGCAGAAGGCGAAGGGGACGCGCGCATCGCGGAAGATTAGCAGCCAGGCCGTGGCGCTGGCCGCCGCCGCCGACCCTCGGCGGACGTCAGACGTCGATGGCCGCGGCCGATCCCGCCTGCTTGCGCAGTTCGAACTTCTGGATCTTGCCGGTGCTGGTCTTGGGCAGTTCGCCAAACACCACGGCACGCGGCACCTTGAAGCCGGCCAGGTGCTTCTTGCAGTGCGCCACGATGTCCTCGGGCGTGGCCTGCGCGCCCGCCTTCAGCTCCACGAAGGCGCAGGGCGTCTCACCCCACTTGGGGTCGGGCTTGGCGACCACGGCGGCGGCCAGCACGTCGGGGTGGCGGTAGAGCACGTCCTCCACTTCAATGGAGGAGATGTTCTCGCCGCCCGAGATGATGATGTCCTTGCTGCGGTCCTTGATCTTGATGTAGCCGTCGGGGTACTGCACCGCCAGGTCACCACTGTGGAACCAGCCGCCACGGAAGGCCTCCTCGGTGGCCTTGGGGTTCTTCAAGTAGCCCTTCATGGCGATGTTGCCGCGGAACATGATCTCGCCCATGGTCTCGCCGTCGTGCGGCACGGGCTCCATGGTGTCTGGGTTGAGCACCATGGCCGCGCGTTGCAGGTGGTAGCGCACGCCCTGGCGGGCATTGAGGCGCGCACGCTCGCCGATGTCCAGCGCGTCCCAGGCCGCGTGCTTGGCGCAGACGGTGGCCGGGCCATACACCTCCGTGAGGCCGTACACATGGGTCAGGTCGAACCCCATCTGCTCCATGCCCTCGATCATCGAGGCCGGCGGCGCTGCCCCGGCCACCATGGCCTTCACGCCCGCGGGAACGCCCTCCTTCATCGCCGCAGGCGCGTTGACCAGCAGGCCATGCACGATGGGCGCGCCGCAGTAGTGTGTGACGCCGTGGTTGCGGATGGCGTCGAAGATGGCCTGCGCCTCGACCCGGCGCAGGCACACATTGACGCCCGCGCGCGCCGCCACCGTCCAGGGAAAGCACCAGCCGTTGCAGTGGAACATGGGCAGCGTCCAGAGGTAGACGGCATGCTTGGGCATGTCCCACTCCAGCACGTTGCTGACGGCATTGGTGTGCGCGCCGCGGTGGTGGTAGACCACGCCCTTGGGGTTGCCCGTGGTGCCCGAGGTGTAGTTAAGTGCGATGGCGTCCCACTCGTCGCCGGGCAGTTCCCAGGCGAACTGCGCGTCACCCTGGGCCAGGAAGTCCTCGTACGTCAGCGTGCCCAGGCGCTGCGCGGCCGGGCCGTACACGGCGTCTTCCACGTCGATGCGCAGCAGCGGCGCCTGCGACTGGCGCAGCGCCAGCGCCTTGGCCATCACGGGGGCGAATTCGGGGTCCACGATCACCGCCTTGGCCTCGCCGTGGTCCAGCATGAAGGCGATGGTCTCCGGGTCCAGCCGGGTATTCAGCGCATTGAGCACCGCACCCGCCATGGGCACGCCGAAATGCGCCTCCACCATCGGCGGGGTGTTGGGCAGCATCACGGCCACGGTGTCGTTCTTGCCGATGCCCGCGCGGCGCAGGCTGCTGGCCAGGCGGCGGCAGCGCGCGTAGGTCTGCCCCCAGGTCTGGCGCAGCTCGCCATGCACGATAGCCAGGCGGTCGGGGTAAACCTCGGCCGTGCGTTCGATGAAGGACAGGGGCGACAGCGGCGCATGGTTGGCTTCGGTGCGCGGCAGATTCTGGTCGTACATGCTGGTCACGTGCGGGGCTCCTTTGTTTCTTGTTCAGGCCGGGAATGCAAGACCGTTCATTAGAGCAAAGCCAGCTGACGGCGGGCTGATGGAAAATACCCCGGTGTCCATCCCCCAGTCGTTCATCCAGGAGTTGCTTGCGCGCGTTGACGTCGTCGATGTGGTCGGCCGCTATGTGCAGCTCAAGAAGAGCGGCGCCAACTTCATGGGCCTGTGCCCCTTCCACGGGGAAAAATCGCCCTCATTCAGCGTCAGCCCGTCCAAGCAGTTCTTCCACTGCTTTGGCTGTGGCAAGAACGGCAATGCGATCGGGTTTCTCATGGACCACGCGGGCATGGGCTTTCGCGAGGCCGTGCAGGACCTGGCCCAGCAGATCGGTATGCAGGTGCCCGACGACGAGAACACCTCGCCCCAGGACCGCGAACGCGCCGCCGCCCAGCGCCAGAAGCAGGCCACGCTGACCGACGTGCTGGAGAAGGCCGGCGACGCCTGGCGACGCCACCTGCGCGAGTCGCCGCGCGCCGTCCAGTATTTCAAGAGCCGGGGCGTATCAGGCCAGGTGGCCAAGCGCTACGGCCTGGGCTACGCGCCGGAGGGCTGGCGGGGCTTGGCCAGCGTGTTCCCCGAGTACGACAGCCCGCTGCTGGAGGAAAGCGGCCTGGTGATCGTGAACGAGGAAGACGGCAAGCGCTACGACCGCTTCCGCGACCGCGTGATGTTCCCCATTCGCAACGTCAAGGGCGAGTGCATCGGCTTTGGCGGGCGCGTGCTGGGCGACGACAAGCCCAAGTACCTCAACTCCCCCGAAACCCCGGTGTTCCACAAGGGCCGCGAGCTCTACGGCCTGTACGAGGCGCGCAATGCCATCCGCGAACACGGCTACGCCCTGGTCACCGAAGGCTACATGGACGTGGTGGCGCTGGCGCAACTGGGCTTTCCCAATGCCGTGGCCACGCTGGGCACGGCATGTACGCCCGAGCATGTGCACAAGCTGTTTCGCTTCACCGACACGGTGGTGTTCAGCTTCGACGGCGACGCCGCCGGGCGGCGCGCGGCGCGCAAGGCGCTGGACGGCGCCCTGCCTTACGCCAGCGACACGCGCAGCGTGAAGTTCCTCTTCCTGCCGGCCGAGCACGACCCCGACAGCTTCGTGCGCGCCTATGGACCGGAGGCGTTCGCGCGCCATGTGGGCGACGCCGTGCCGCTGTCGCGCTTCCTGCTGGAGGCTGCGCGCGAGGGCTGCGACCTGGGAACGGCCGAGGGCCGCGCCCACATGCTGAGCAACGCGCGCCCGCTGTGGGCAGCGCTACCCGACGGCGCGCTCAAGCGCCAGTTGCTGACCGAGCTGGGTGAACTGGGCCAGTTGCCCGCGCCGGATCTGGCCCAGCTCTGGGCGCAGGACAGCCCGCGCCCCGGCTCCGCCGCGCACCCGCCCGCGCACGACGGCGCCCCCTTCGGCGACGAGCCGCCCTGGGGGCAGGAACCGCCGGGCATGGAATACGGCAGCCCCGCCGGTGGCGAGCCCGCACGCCGCTGGCGCAAGGGCGGCGAATGGAAGGGCGGGCGCTGGCGCCGCGAAGAGCAGCGCCCCCCACAGCCGCCGCTGCCGCGCCGCCCCCTCACGGGGCGCGCCGACCATGCCGCGCGCCTGCTGCTGTCGCACATGGAGTTCCTCGAAGAGCTGTCGCACGAAGATCACACGCTGCTGTGCGACCAGCCCGCGCCGCACGGCGCGCTGTTCGTCTGGCTGGAAGGGCAATTGCACGAGCACGGCCCCCAGTCCTGGGCGGTGCTGCGCGAGGCCTTGGCAGGCCATGACTGCCAGGCCCTGGCCGAGCGGGTGATGACTGGCTCCCACGCCCAGACCGAGGGTGACGAGACCGAGTTGCGCGCCGAACTGCGTGGACTGCTCAACCGCATGCTCATCGAAGCCATCAAGCTGCAGCAGAACGCCCTGATCGCCGCGGCCTCACAGGACCCGGCGGCCATCGAGCGCTACCGGCAATTGCAGGAGCGCCGCCGCGCGCTGGAAGAGGGGCTTACAAAAATGACCTCGGGGGCTTGACAAAGCCCCTTGAATTTTGCTGCGCCGGTATAATGTACGGTTTGTCGGCAAGAGCGACAGCAGCACCTCCGGACCAGGCGACCGTGACAAACGCGCACAACCGCCCTCCCCCACCGCAAGGACTGCACACCAAATGTTCGCCCAGACATCTTGCCCCTGAGGGTTTTCCCCTCAAACCGCGAAGGCCCTTGCCGTCGCCGTGCCTGCCCGCGCCGGGTTCCTTGGCGCTTGTGTTTTCTTTGTGTGTCCGTTTTTGACCTTGAGGTTGTCCATGCCCGTTCAAAAGTCCGCGAAGTCGCCCAAGTCTGCCTCTGGCACCCCCGCGAAGGCCGCTTCCAAAGCCGCAACCACTGTGAAAGCCGCCGCCAAGGCGCCCGCGAAAGCCGCCCCTGTCAAGGCCGCTGCCGCCGCGCCCAAGGCTGCGCCGAAAGTCAAGACTGTGTCCACGCCGAAAACTGCTGCCGAGCTGAAAAAAGCCGCTGATGAACTGTTGAAGAAGAAGCCCGCGCGCGCCAAGGCGGCTGCTGCCGAGCCCGAAGTCGCCGAAGAGGCGCCCAAGAAGAAGCCCGGCCGCCCCGCCAAGGCCGCCGGCACCACCGCTGCCGCCAAGGCCCCTGCCAAGCGCGGCCGCAAGCCCAAGGCCAAGGAAGAAGGCCTGGAGGACGATGCCGACCTGTCCGACATCGAGTCCGACCTCGAAGGCGAGCCCGAAGCCGAGGTGGTTGAGGCCGCCGAAGCCGCCCCGGTCGAGAAGGCCAAGCCCCTGCGCATGAAGATCAGCAAGGCCAAGGAACGCGCCTTGATGAAGGAGTTCGGCCTGGACGAGACCGTGCTGTCCGAAGAGGACATGGCCAAGCGCCGCTCGCAGCTCAAGAAGCTGATCACGCTGGGCAAGACGCGCGGCTACCTCACGCAGGTGGAAATCTCCGACCACCTGCCCGACAAGCTGGTGGACGCCGAAACCATGGAAGTCGTGGTCGCCATGCTGGGCGACATGGGCGTGGCCGTGTACGAGCAAACGCCCGACGCGGAAACCCTGTTCCAGAACAACGTGACCCCCACGGCCACCACCGTGGAGGAGGCCGAGGAAGAAGCCGAGGCCGCCCTGTCCACCGTGGACTCGGAATTCGGCCGCACCACCGACCCCGTGCGCATGTACATGCGCGAGATGGGTACGGTGGAGCTGCTCACGCGCGAAGGCGAGATCGAGATCGCCAAGCGCATCGAGGGCGGCCTGATGGACATGATGGAGGCCATCAGCGCCTCGCCCGCCACCATCGCCGAGATCCTCAACATGGGTGAGGAAATCCGCGAGGGCAAGGTCGTCATCTCCACCGTGGTGGACGGCTTCTCCAATCCCAACGAGGCCGACGACTACGTGGCCGAGGAAGACTTCGACGAGTTCGACGAGGAAGACGACGACGACGGCAAGGGCGGCTCCAAGGCGCTGACCAAGAAACTGGAAGAGCTCAAGAACGAGGCCCTGCGCCGCTTCGACACGCTGCGCGCGCTGTTCGAGAAGATGCACAAGATCTACGACAAGGACGGCTACGGCGGTCCCGCGTACATGAAGGTGCAGCACGAGATCTCGGCTGAGCTGATGACCATCCGTTTCACGGCCAAGACCATCGAGAAGCTGTGCGACATGGTGCGCGCCCAGGTGGACGACGTGCGCAAGAAAGAGCGCGAGCTGCGCCGCATCATCGTGGACAAGTGCGGTATGCCCCAGGAGACCTTCATCAAGGACTTCCCGGCCAACCTGCTGAACCTGCAGTGGGTCGAGAAGCAGGCCGCCGCCGGCAAGCCCTGGAGCGCCGTGATGCAGCGCAACATCCCGCCGATCCAGGAACTGCAGCAAAAGCTGATGGACCTGCAGGCGCGCGTGGTGGTGCCGCTGTCCGAGCTCAAGGAGATCAACAAGCGCATGAACGCGGGTGAAGCCAGCTCGCGCGACGCCAAGAAGGAGATGATCGAGGCCAACCTGCGCCTGGTGATCTCCATCGCCAAGAAGTACACCAACCGCGGCCTGCAGTTCCTCGATCTGATCCAGGAAGGCAACATCGGCCTGATGAAGGCGGTGGACAAGTTCGAATACCGCCGCGGCTACAAGTTCTCGACCTACGCCACGTGGTGGATCCGCCAGGCGATCACACGATCCATCGCGGATCAAGCTCGAACCATCCGCATCCCGGTGCACATGATCGAGACCATCAACAAGATGAACCGCATCAGCCGCCAGCACCTGCAGGAGTTCGGCTTCGAGCCCGATGCGTCCATCCTGGCCGCGAAGATGGAGATCCCCGAGGACAAGATCCGCAAGATCATGAAGATCGCCAAGGAGCCGATCTCGATGGAAACCCCCATCGGCGACGACGACGACAGCCACCTGGGCGACTTCATCGAGGACAGCAACAACACCGCACCCGTGGACGCCGCCATGCAGGCCGGCCTGCGCGACGTGGTGAAGGACATCCTCGACGGCCTGACCCCGCGCGAAGCCAAGGTGCTGCGCATGCGCTTCGGCATCGAAATGTCCACCGACCACACGCTGGAAGAAGTGGGCAAGCAGTTCGACGTGACGCGCGAGCGCATCCGCCAGATCGAGGCCAAGGCGCTGCGCAAGCTCAAGCACCCGAGCCGCTCGGACAAGCTGCGCAGCTTCATCGACTCGCTGTAAGCCACGCATCTTCCGCGCACACCTCGCGCTGCCAACGCCCCCGCCGCTCGGCCGGGGCGTTTTTTATTGCGCCTCAAGGTTTCAAGCCAAATCGGCTTTTCACGCTTATGCAGCAAGCGCCAGTAGCTATATTTTGAATAGCAAAACATGGAACGCCCGATCGGTGGACAATGGCCGTCCCGTCCTTCCTGAAAGCTCCCCGCCATGCCTCTGAACACCCCTTCGCACACCGGCCGCCTGCGCTTCGCCGTGATGGGCGCAGGCGCGGTAGGCTCCTACTTTGGCGCCCTGCTGGCGCGTGCGGGCCACGCGGTCACGCTCATCGGCCGCCCGGACCACGTGCAGGCGATCCAGGCCCACGGCCTGCGACTGCAAACCGCCACGCAGGACACCCATGTGCCACTGGAGGCCAGTACCGATGCCAGCGCCGTGCGTGGCGCCGACGTGGTGCTGCTGTGCGTGAAGTCCACCGACACCGAAGAAGCGGCACGCCAGATGCAGCCCTACCTGGCACCGGGCGCGCTGGTGCTCACGCTGCAAAACGGCGTGGACAACGACGAGCGCGCCCGCGCCGTGCTGGGCGCGGCGCACCCCGTGGCGGCCGCCGTGGTGTATGTGGCCACAGCCATGGCCGGGCCTGGGCACGTGCGTCACTTCGGGCGGGGTGAGCTGGTGATCGGCCCGTCGCCCGCCAGCGCGCGCGTGGCGCGGGAGCTGTGCGACGCGGGCATCCCCGCCGAGGTGTCGGACAACGTGCGCAGCGCCCTGTGGGCCAAGCTGGTCATCAACTGCGCCTACAACGCGCTGTCGGCCATCGTGCAGCAGCCCTACGGCTGGCTGGTGCAGCAGGATGGCGCGACTGATGTGATCGCCGACGTCGTGGCCGAATGCCTGGCCGTGGCGCAGGCGGACGGGGTACCCCTTCCCGCAGACATCCACGCGGCCGTGCGCGGCATCGCGCAGAGCATGGCGGGCCAACGGTCCTCCACCGCGCAGGACCTGGCACGGGGCCGCCCCACCGAGATCGGCCACCTGAATGGCTACGTGGTGCAGCGCGGCGCCGCGCTGGGTGTAGCCACGCCGGTCAACCGCGCGCTGCTGGTGCTGGTACGCATGGCCGAGGCCAGTGGCGTGCGTGGCCCCCAGGACCATCAAAAAACATAGCTGCCAGCGCTTGATAGGTAAGCGCTGGAGGCCAAAAACATCCTGAATCGCCACAACGCAGACGCGCCGCACCGCGGGCTGGGCGCCGCCTCGGGACCGGCCTACACTGGCTGCGCGTGCACCCTCCACCTTTTCCGCTGCCGGGCGTCCGGCGGCCCACACCCATGCACTGGCTTGAACACAAGATCCCTCCGCCGCTCGTCGCCGCCCTTGCCGGCGTGGCGATGTGGTTCACCGCGCAGGCCAGCGGCGGCGTGACGGACAGCGCGCCGCGCACCGCGGCGGCCGTCCTGCTCGCGCTGGTGGGCCTGGCGTTCGACGTGGCCGGCCTGCACGCGTTTCGGCGCGCGCGCACCACTGTCAACCCGCTGCGGCCGGGCGGTGCTTCGGCGCTGGTGGTGGGCGGCGTGTACCGCGTCACGCGCAACCCGATGTACGTGGGCCTCGCCCTCCTGCTGCTCGCATGGACGGTGTACCTGGGTGCGCCGCTGGCGCTGCTGGGCGTGGCGGCGTTCGTGGCCTACATCACGCGTTTTCAGATCGTTCCGGAAGAACGGGTGCTGGCGCAGAAGTTCGGGCCGGAGTTCGCCGCCTATAGAGCAAGGGTGCGCAGGTGGCTGTAGCGCTTATTCAGCAAGCGCTGACAGCTCCTTGAACGATAGCGAAGTCAGTCCATCTTCACGCTGGCGCTCTTCACCACCTGCCCCATGCGCGCCAGTTCGCTGCGAAAGAACGCGGCCGAGGCATCGGGCGGCGTGAGCTTGATCTCGTAGCCCTGCGCCACCAGCGCGTCGCGCGCCTCGGGCATGGCCAGCGCGGCCTTGAAGCCGTGGAACAGCCGCGCCACGTCCGCCGGGGGCACGCCGGCAGGCGCCACGGCGGCGATCCAGCCCTCCAGTTCATAGCGCGGCAGGCCCTGCTCGGCGAGGGTGGGCACGCCGGGCAGCGAGGGGACGCGGGCGGCCGTGGTCACGCCCAGCGCGCGCAGGCTGCCGGACTTGATGTGCGCGGCCGCCGGCGCCACGGCCACCACGCCCAGTTGCACTTGCCCGCCCAGGATGTCATTCATCAGCGGGCCCATGCCGCGGTAGGGGATGTGCTTGATGTCCAGCTGCGCCTGGTCCACGAACATGGCCGCGCCCAGGTGCAGGATGGTGCCGTTGCCCGACGAGCCGTAGTTGAGCACCCCGGGCTTGGCCTTGGCGAGCGCGATGAGTTCGCGCGCGTTCCGGGCCTGCACCGAGGGATGGGCGACGAGCACGAAGGGCGTGGCGCCGATCACGGTGATGGGCGTGATGTCCTCGATGGCATCGAAAGGCGCCGATGGGTACACATGCGGGTTCACCACGTGGTTGTTGGACACCACGCCGATCACCGAGCCGTCCTTGGGCGCGCGCACGAGCTGCGTGGTGCCCGTGATGCCGCCCGCGCCGGGCAGGTTCTCGATCACCACCGGCTGGCCCAGCGCCTTGGACAGGCTGGCCTGAATGGCGCGGATGGCACCGTCCGCGCCCGAGCCGGCCGACAGCGGCAGGATCACGCGCAGCGGCCGGTCGGCCGCACCGGAGCCCTGCGCATGCGCCAGCGCGGGCGCACAGAGGGCAGCACTCCAGGCCAGCGCCTGGCGGCGCGTGAGGCGGCGGGGTGCGGGGAATGTATCGAGGGGCATGTGTGTCTCCGGTGGTTTTTATAGGGGTCTCAGCAAGCGCGGACTCAGGGATTGGCGGGCCACGCATGCACAAGGTCGTGGCCCGATTGCTCCCCCTCAGGCCACGGCTGCGGACGCGCGCAGCGCGGCCACCTGGTCGGCCGTGTAGCCCAGGCCTGCCAGCAGATCCTGCGTGTGCTGGCCGAGCCGCGGTGGGTCCAGGCGCACACCCATACGCTGGCCGTCCAGGCGCAGCGGCATGAGCGTGGTGCGCGCGGTGCCGCCCGCGCGCTCGCCGTCGGGCAGGGTGATCTCGGCCAGGCCGCCCGTGGCGTTGAGGTGCGGGTCGTCAAACAATTGCTCGGGCCGCAGGATGGGTGCGAACGGCAGGCCATGGCGCTCGAAGACCGCCGCCAGTGCATCGGCCGTGTGCGCTGCCAGGCGCTGGCGCAGCTCGGGCAACAGCGTGGGCCGCGCGCGCACGCGGTCGTTGTTGGTGGCATAGCGCGGGTCGGCCTTGAGGTCGGCATAGCCCATGGCGTCGCAGAAGGTCTGCCACTGCGCGTCGCTCACCGCGGCCAGGAAGATCTGGCCGCCGTCCTTCACGCTGAACACGTCGTACACCGCCCAGGACGAGATGCGGTCGGGCATGGGCGCGGCGGGCTGGCCGGTGACGGCGTACTGCATCATGTGCTGGCCGACCAGGAACACGTTGTTCTCGAACAGAGCCGAGTCCACCTCCTGGCCGCGCCCGGTCTGCTGGCGCTGCATGAGCGCCGCCATGGCGCCGATGGCGCCGAACATGCCGCCCATGATGTCGTTCACGCTGCTGCCGGCGCGCAGCGGGTCGCCCGGGCGGCCGGTCATGTAGGCCAGCCCCCCCATCATCTGCACCACCTCGTCCAGCGCCGTGCGGTGCTCGTAAGGGCCGGGCAGGAAACCCGTGTGGTTCACATACACCAGGCGCTCGTTCAAGCGCGACAGGGCCGCGTAGTCCAGGCCGTACTTGGCCATCACGCCGGGCTTGAAGTTCTGCGCCACCACGTCGGCCGACGAGGCCAGGCGGATGGCCACCTCCAGCCCCGCGGGACTGCGCAGATCGATGGCGATGCTCTTCTTGTTGCGGTTGAACATGGGAAAGAAGCCCGCGCCCGCGCCCAGCAGGTGGCGTGTGCGGTCGCCATCCACGGGCTCGACCTTGATGACCTCGGCGCCCAGGTCGGCCAGCACCATGCCGCAGGTGGGGCCCATGACCATGTGGGTGAACTCCACCACGCGCAGGCCCTCCAGGGGCAGCCGGGGAGAAGAGGAAGCGTTGGAATTCATGGTGTCCCAAAGAAGAAGCTAAAACAGGCGCGCCCGCTCAGGCAGGCTGCGCCAGGGTGGAAACAGAAGCGCCCGTGTGGCGCGGCAGACCGGCCTGCCACAGCGTGCCATGCAGCGTCTCGCCCGCGAGCCAGCCCTGCACGCGCTGGCGCAGCGCGAGCAGCGCGGCCACGTCGAGTCCCGTGGACAGCCCCATGCGCTCCAGCATGAAGGCCAGGTCTTCGGTGGTCACGTTACCGCTGGCGCCGGGCGCATGCGGACAGCCGCCGATACCGCCCAGGCAGGCGTCGAAGCGCGTGATGCCCGCCTGCCAGGCGGCGTAGCAGTTGGCCAGCCCCATGCCGCGCGTGTCGTGGAAATGCGCGGCGGCCAGGCGGTCGCCCACCAGCGTGCGCGCCTTCTCGAAGAGGCGCTGCACGCCGGCCGGATCGGCATAGCCCACGGTGTCGGCCAGGCTCACGCGGTCGGCGCCCGCATCCAGCAGCGCCTGCAGCAGGCGCAGCACCTCGTCCTCCGCCACGTCGCCCTGGAGCGTGCAGCCGAAGGCCGTGCCCACGCCGCCCTCGATGCGCGACGCGCTGCCCGCCGCATCGCGGGTGGCGCGGATGCGGGCCACCTCCGCCACCACCTCGTCGGGCGTCTTGCGCAGGTTGGCCAGGCTGTGCGCATGGCTGGCCGACAGCGGCACGATCATCCAGTGCGCACCCGCATCGATGGCGCGCTCGGCCCCCTTGAGGTTGGGCACCAGCACCGAGGCCACCAACCCCGGCAGCGTGAGCGCATGCGCGAGCACCTCGGCGGTGTCGGCCAGTTGCGGCAGCAGGCGCGCGGGCACGAAGGAACCGACCTCGATCTCGCGCTGGCCGGAGGCATAGGCGGCGTCCAGCCACGCGATCTTGTGCGGTGTGGGCAGCGTGGTGGCGATGCTCTGCAGGCCATCGCGCAGGCCCACCTCGCGCACGGTGGCGTGGCCGGGGCGCGGGTCGCAGAGGGTGGGTAGCGAAGCCATGGAATTGCCTGGAGGGTTGATGTGCGTCAGTGCCGTTGTGGATTTTAAAAATTCCAGCACACTACGAAACCTCAATTTAGGAACCCCAAGCGTTCCCAAACGGAAATTCTCATGCGTCTGCCCGACCTGCTCTCGCTCAAGCTGTTCGTCGCGGTGTGCGAGCACCGCAACATTGCGCGGGCCGCGCAGCAGGAGGCCATCGTGGGCTCGGCCGTCAGCAAGCGGCTGGCGCAACTGGAAGACACCGTGGGCGCGCGCCTGCTGGTGCGCCGCCGGCATGGCGTGGCGCCCACCCCGGCGGGTGAGGCACTGCTGGAGCATGCGCGTGAGATGCTGGCCAGCGTCGGGCGCATCGAGCGTGACATGGCCGCGTTCAACACCGGCATTCGTGGGCAGGTGCGCATGCTGGTCACCGCGTCGGTCATGGCCGAGTCGCTGGCCGACGACGTAGCAGCGTTCCTGCAGGACCCCGCGCACCGCGACATCCAGGTGAGCATGGAGGAGCGCGTGAGCCCCGAGGTCGTGCGCGGCATCCGCGAGGGCAGCGCCACCGTGGGCATCTGCTGGGACGCGGCGGACCTGCAGGGGCTGCAGACACGCAGCTACCGCCACGACCATCTGGCCATCGTCGCCCACCCCGCTCACCCCGTGGCCCAGTCGGCGCGCGTGCACTTTGCCGACGTGCTGGGGCATGAGTTCGTCAGCATGCCGGCGCTGAGCGCCGTGCAGGTGCTGCTGGCGCGCGCCGCGGCCGTGGAGGGCAAGATGCTGGCACACCGCGTGCAGGTGTCCAACTTCGACGCTGCGCTGCGCGTGGTGCGCGCCAACCTGGCCATCAGCGTGATTCCGCGCGAGGTGGCCGAGCCGTTTGCCGCCGCCACCGGCGTGCGGGTGATTCCGCTGGCCGACGGCTGGGCACGGCGGCGCTTTGCCATCTGCTTTCGCAGCGAGGAGGGCCTGTCACCCGCCGCCCGGCTGCTGGTGGAGCACCTCGTGCGCAGGGCGCCGGAGTGAGCCGCATGGCTACCCCATTTTTCAGGGTTTGCACATGTCAGCCGGACGCAACGAGCTACTAAACTTGTAGCAGGTACATTTCCAGGCTATATTGCTATCGTTTTTTGCAACCACCGCCGCTCCGCCCCTGCGCGGCGCGGCACCCCACCACCCTATGCGCAAGGAGAAGCGTTCATGAGCTCCAAGGAAAACGCCGCCGTCAACCAGCTGTTCGAGAAACTCGAATGCCGTTATGCGCTGCGCGTGCTGTGGGCCCTGCGCGACGGCCATCCGCAGACGTTCCGCTTACTGCAAGACAGCGTAGGCGGCATCACGCCTAACACGCTCAACACCCGCATCAAGGAACTGCGCGAGTGCGGGCTGCTGGACCACGGCAGCGACGGCTACACCGTCACCCCCGTAGGCCAGGATCTGCTCAAGCGCCTGTCCGATGTGCAGGCTTTTGCCACACGCTGGTCCGCCGCGCGCGTGAAGAAGTAAAGCGCCCCGCAAGCCCTTAGGCCCCCACCAGCCCGCCGTGTGCGGGTTTTGGTCTTTTTGGCCCCTAGCGCTTATTGGATAAGCGCTAACAGCTATCTTTTTTGAATCAAATCAAGGAACCGTTCACCATGGCATTCACCACCACCGCCTCCGGCCTGCAGTATGAAGACACCGTCGTCGGCACCGGCGCGCAGGCCACGCGCGGCCAGTCGGTGCGCGTTCACTACACCGGCTGGCTCTACAACGACGGCCAGCAAGGCGCCAAGTTCGATTCCAGCCGCGACCGCAACGACCCGTTCGAGTTTCCCCTGGGCGCGGGCATGGTCATCAAGGGCTGGGACGAGGGCGTGCAAGGCATGCAGATCGGTGGCCTGCGCACACTGATCATCCCGGCAGCCCTGGGCTACGGCGCACGCGGCGCCGGCGGCGTGATCCCGCCCAACGCCACGCTGAAGTTCGACGTGGAGCTGCTGGCCGTCGGCGTCTGACGGAACTCCGCGCCCCGCTGGCGGGGCGCCCGGAAAAAAGGGAACGTGGTTCGCACGTTCCCTTTTTTGTGGGCGCTGTATGGCCGCCGTTGATTACACCGGCACGCCCACCAGGTCATGCCCCTGCGTTCCCACGATGCGCGCCTTCACGAAGTCGCCCACCTTGTAGGTCTTGCTGAATTTCTCGGGCGGCAGCAGGTGCACCACGCCGTCGATCTCGGGCGCATCGGCGTAGCTGCGGGCCACGCCGCCCTTCTTGCCCAGGCCCACGGCCTGGTCTACCAGCACCTGCATGGTCTGGCCCACGCGGCGCTGCAGCTTGGCGGTGGAGACTTCCTCCGCCACCGCCATGAAGCGCGCACGGCGCTCCTCGCGCAGTTCCATGGGCAGCATGCCCGGCAGCTCGTTGGCGGCGGCGCCCTCTACGTCGCTGTAGGCAAAGCAGCCCGCACGGTCGATCTGCGCCTCGCGCACGAAGTCCAGCAGGTGCTGGAACTCTTCTTCCGTCTCGCCGGGGAAGCCCGCGATGAAGGTGCTGCGGATCACGATCTCTGGGCAGGCCTCGCGCCAGCGCAGGATGCGCTCCAGATTCTTCTCGCCGCTGGCGGGGCGCTTCATGCGCTTGAGCACGTCGGGGTGGCTGTGCTGGAAGGGCACATCCAGGTACGGCAGCACCAAGCCCTGCGCCATCAGCGGAATGATGTCGTCCACGCTCGGGTAGGGGTAGACATAGTGCAGGCGCACCCACGCGCCGTAGGTGGCGGCCATCTCGCCCAGCGTCTGCACCAGCTCCAGCGTGCGCGTCTTGACGGGCTTGCCGTCCCAGAAGCCCGTGCGGTACTTCACGTCCACGCCATAGGCCGATGTGTCCTGGCTGATGACCAGCAGTTCCTTCACCCCACCCTCGAACAGCGCCTTGGCTTCCTTGAGCACATCGCCCACCGGGCGGGACACCAGGTCGCCGCGCATCGAGGGGATGATGCAGAAGGTGCAGCGGTGGTTGCAGCCCTCGCTGATCTTCAGGTAGGCATAGTGGCGCGGCGTGAGCTTGATGCCCGCCTCGCCGAAGCTGCCCGGCACCAGGTCAAGGAAGGGGTCGTGCGGCTTGGGGCAGTGGGTGTGCACGACCTCCATCACTTCCTGCGCCGCATGCGGCCCGGTCACGGCCAGCACGCTGGGGTGCACCTCTTTCACGAGGTTGCCGCCCGTCTCGCCGGCGCGCGCGCCCAGGCAGCCGGTAACGATCACCTTGCCGTTCTCGGCCAAGGCCTCGCCAATGGTGTCCAGGCTTTCCTTCACGGCTTCATCGATGAAGCCGCAGGTGTTGACGATGACGAGGTCTGCGCCCTCGAAGGTCTTGGAGGTTTCGTAGCCCTCGGCGCTGAGTTGCGTGAGGAGGAGTTCGGAGTCGGTGAGGTTCTTGGGGCACCCTAGGGATACCATACCTATACGCGGTGCGCGGGCGGCTCGTTCTACTGTTTCAGTCATGGTGGGGAGTGAATTTTGAAAGGTCTCGTCTACAGCTACATGCGCTTTTCCGACCCGCGCCAGGCCGCTGGCCATAGCAGGGAACGCCAGGAGGCGTACGCAGCCAAATGGGCAGCAGAGCACGGGTTGCAGCTGGACAACAAGCTCACGATGCTGGATGAAGGCCTATCGGCCTATCACCAGCGGCACGTAAAAACGGGGGCGCTGGGGGCGTTCCTGGCGGGGGTTGAGGCCGGGCGGATCGCTGCGGGATCGGTGCTTGTCGTAGAGGGGCTAGACCGGCTCTCACGCGCCGAGCCGATCCAGGCCCAAGCGCAACTGGCCCAGATTGTAAATGCGGGCATCACAGTGGTCACTGCCAGCGACGGAAAGACATATAGCCGGGAGCACCTGAAAGAGAATCCGATGGACCTGGTGTACAGCCTGCTGGTGATGATCCGGGCCCACGAAGAAAGCGACACCAAGAGCAAGCGAGTGAAAGCCAGCATACGGCGGCTGTGTGAGGGTTGGAAGGCTGGCACCTATCGCGGCCGCGTGCGTCAGGGGCACGACCCGGATTGGCTGCACGAATCACCAGGTGGACCGAATGGGGGGTGGGAGCTTGTGCCCGAGCGCGTAGCGGCCGTGCGCAGGGCCATGGCGCTGTACGTTGAGGGCAAAGGGGGCAAGCGCATCCTGCAGGTGCTTGATGCCGAAGGGCTGCAGCTGTATGGCTCCAGCAACCTCAACAGCACGCAGCAGGTTTACCGGATCGTGAAGCTGCCCCAGTTGGTGGGCACCAAGCCGGTGAGCGTAGACGGCGAGCAGTACATGCTGGAGGGCTACTACCCGGCCATCCTCAGCCAGGCCGAGTATGACGAGCTGCAGCGCGTTGCCGCGCAGTCCGGCCGCCGGCGGGTGAAGGGGGAGCTGCCGCACGTCATCACCGGGCTGGGCATCACGGTGTGCGGCTACTGCGGCCGCCCCATGGCCGGGCAAAACCTGGCCACGAAGCCGCGCCTGCCAGACGGGCGAATCCGCGACGGCTACCGGCGCCTGCTGTGCGCATCGAACGCGGCCTATGGGGGCGGGTGTGCCGTGCAGGCCAGCACCAGCGTTGCGCCTGTAGAGCGGGCCATCATGACCTACTGCAGCGACATCGTGAACCTGCAAAGCCTGTTCGGCACCGACCGCAGCGAAGGACAGCGGGCACTGGTGGCCAAGGCGCGCGGCCGCGTGCGCGACATCGAGTCCCAGCTCGACAAGCTCACAGACGCCATGCTGGCCAGCGCGGAAGAAGGCACACCCATGGTTTTTGCCCGCCGCGCCCGCGAGCTGGAGTCACAGCTACAGGACGCCCAAAAGGCCCTGCACGATGAAGAGCACGAGCTGGCCCGCCTGGCCCGCAAAGACACAGCGGGGGCCGACGAAGCATGGCGCGCCCTGGCTGCCGGCGTAGAAGCTCAGGACGTGAACACCCGACTGCGCGCCCGCCAGTTGGTGGCCGACACTTTCGAGCGCATTGTGGTGTACGCACGCGGTATGCGGCCAGATGCCAACGCCAAAAATCAGGACTACCACATCGACCTCATCCTAGTGGGCCGGGGCGGCAACTCGCGGGCGTTGCGCATCAACCGCGAAGGCAACCTGCTGGAGGGCTTTGATGCTCCCGAGGCTATATCACCCAACGTGAAGCAATTTGCAGCAACCTGAGCGTGCGTAAACGTCGATAGTAAATTAGTGGGTGTCGCCGTAGGCGTAAGCCCTGCACATAAGAACCCATCTGAATTTTCGGTTCGCAGCCTTGATTGAAGTGGCTGATTTGGCTCACTTTCCTCAGCGGAACATAAGCATTTCAGCGAACCATTAGAGCGACCAAAATTTAATGTAAGATTTACGAGCGATAAATTGCAAACCAATTGTCAAAGGACTGCAGGATTGATCACCAACTCAATCTTCAATATCGAATTTATCGCCTTCAAACGGGAGAGAAGATGATTAGAGAAAATATGAAAAAAATGCTTTTTCCGATGCTTGTCGCATCATTTTCGATGCATTCTTTTGCCCAGGAAAGCAATACCCAAACCTACCATGAAACTAAAGAAGCCGCACTAAAAGCTTCAGGACTAGATGTATATGCATCTAAGAAAAACGACAGAATTATTAATGCAGCAGCCAAAAACATTGAACAAATAAAGTCGGCTTTGGCCGGTAGTTTTGCGGGAACCTGGATTAAATACGATGAAAACAATGTCGCCCATCAAGTGGTCGCTATTAAAGGTGGCGGCAATTTAACAAAAATCTCCAATGCACCAGAGAATGGAATCATAATTGTTGATGCAAAATATAGCTACCAAGAACTTGAGGCCATTCGCGAAAAAATACTAGCGTTGTTCAAGGACTTATCAGATGGCGGCGAACCATTAATTTTCGGCATTGCCATTGACGACGAAAACAACAAGTTAATTGTTAGAGGCCATCAATATAACTTGGAGTTCATTGAAAGCAAAATAGTAATTTCCGGCATTGAAAGGGACGCGATCTCATTAGAGGCGCAGGATGGCCCCATGACTTTGATGGGCGTGCTTTTTGGGGGATCAAGAATAGTTTCATCCACCAGCGGCGGAGTTAATTTTAGATGCACCAATGGATTCAATGTAGTAATTGATGTCATCTATCCAGGATCAATTACAGCGGCCCACTGCTATGAGTACAACACCAGTTTAAAGAGTGTGTATTTCGATCTTGCAACATCCGGCGCCTCCATAAAAGGCGATTTTATTGGCGATTATTTCGCCAATGGATGGGTTGACAATATGGATGCAATCATATTCGGCAATGTTAATTTTGTACACACACTTTATCGCAAGGTAAAGACAACACCAAACAACTTAGTGAGCGTCAAGCCATTAGGGCAAATGGTTCTTAATTCGACCGTTTGCTCGTCAGGCGGTACATCTGGCTGGCGTTGCGGCATCCAAAAATCAACAAACTCAACTCAAACCATAAATGGAAAGATATTTAAAGTTTCAGAGGCTGATTTTTGCGGCGCGGGAGGCGACTCTGGGGGGCCCGTATTAAGCGGACAAAATAATGCTCTAGGCATTTACATGGGGGTCTTAGGGAGCAATTCCAACGGCACTTGCGGTCCGATATTTGGCGGAGGGGCAAGGCCAAACTCTGCTTATCAACCACTCGCCCCATATCTGGCCAAATATAGCAACGTTCAAATCATGACAGAATAAAATTTCTACCATGTAAACGGGCTTTTTCCACAGTCGAGGTCGCAAATTTCGATCAGGCTTACGTGGAAGCATCATGCTCTTGCCTCTGCTTCATCAGAGGAAGGAAACCCAAGGGGGCCTGAAGGGCCCTTTTTTTCATGCCCATGTAAATGTGCCGTGAAGGTCCGTATATCCCTCCAGCGCGCACCCCGCCACCGCCACCGCCACCGCCACCGCCACCGCCACCGCCACCGCCACCGCCACCGCCAAGCCGCCCGCAATGTAGAGCCCAAGCACCTTGTTGCCCAGGTCTTCCTTTGTGGGCATATGAGAAAGCCGCTCCTCAATTCTGCCGAGCAGGCTCTTCATCTCACCGGTGTCGTCGGACATAGGGGGGCGCATGGGACCGGGACCCGCTACGCTCCCGGCAACCGCGCCCCCGCCTGAAGCTCCGTCTTGCGCTGGCTGCTGAAGCTGGTGCCCAGCCAGTACGCCCCCACCACGCCGATCACCGTCAGCACCGCCGTGACGATCTGCACGCGCAGCTCACCAGAGTAGCTGTCGGGGTGTACGAACAGCACGTCGATCAGTAGCAGGAAGGGCATCAGTAGCAGGATCGAGGTGACCCAGAACGCAGGGTTGAGCCAGAAGCCAGGCGCTCCCGGCTCCATGTACTTTTCGTTCGCCGCGCGCGCGGCCGCGATACCGCCGCCCACCTCCGTGATCTCGTACCACTTCGCCTCGATGGCCTGGCGCACCTGCGCGGCCGCGGCGGGGTCGGCCTGGATCATCTCCAGCAGGTCCTGCTCGTTCTTCGCACTGATCGCTTCCTTGGCCGTGTCCACGACGATCTGCGCGGCTTTGATGTTGCGCTCCGAGGTCTCGGAGCCCGAGGAAAACAGCGTGCCGAGCTTGGGCACCAGGTCCAGCAGGGCGGGCAGCACGGCGGCGATGAAGGGGGCCATGAAAGATCCTTTCGAGGTGGATGCGGGGGTGGTGGATTGCGGCGTGCCCAGCGCCGGCGTTGCGGTGGTGGGCGCGGCCTGGCCGAGCTGGCCACCGTGCTGCTGGTACAGGGCGCGCGCCTTGTCCCAGGTGATGACGGGTTGGCCATACGGGCTACCTGGCAGGCTGGCCCATTCGCGGTTGCACTTGCGCACTGCCTCATCAAAGCGCCCGGCAAGCACGTCCTGCAGCGCGCCGCGGCCCAGGATGAGCGCGACCGCGCCCAGATCCTGATTGCGCGGGGAGAAGTCCGCAAAACCGTACTGCCGCACCAGGCCGTCCCAGGTCGTCTCCAGGAACTGGTACGCGCCCGCGGCCGAGCTGGTGATGGGCTTGCCACCCAGCGGCTTTGTGATCTTGCGCCGCGGGTGGTCTGCGAACGAGTCGAAGCGCTCACCCCCGAACATCACGTGGTATCCGTCATCGGCGCTGGTGCCCTCACCGTAGCGCAGCATGCGCAGGAATGCGCGCAGGTTCGCGCTGCCGTCAAGCCACTGGGCCAGATCGTTGATGGTTGCCATACCTTACCCTCCCGCTGAAAAAAGTGCCTTGGCCAGCTTGGCCAGCAGCGCCCAACCGCCGACCGCATACACGATGCCCCCGAGCAACAGGAACATGGCGCCGCGGCTGAGCATGCCCGCCAGGCCACCCAGCACCATGCGCCCTGCCCTGTGCGTTGCCTGACGCTGCAGCGCCTGCATGCCAGCGCTCCAAAAGCGCGCCGCCGTGTCCTCGGTGATCGCGCCCTTGATGCCCTCGCTCACAGCCTGGCGCACGGCCTGCTGCACCAGTTCCGTCATGTAGTCGATGGTCTCTTGCGTCAGCCTCACCTCTGCAGGCCGGCGCCGGTCGTTTGAATCCTCATGCAAAGGCATGCGCCTCTCCCTCTGTTGTTGGAATAAGTTGCGCATACATCGTGCGCACCATCGCGGCCGCGCCGTTCGGGCCGTAGCGCCAGGGCTCGGACCAGCGCAACGCGGCGCCCAGCGCCTCACTGCAGAACCACCCGCGCTCGCTGTCGCGCAGCCAGGGCAGCACGAAGCGCACGTTGCCCATGAGGTCGTAGGGCGCGCCCACGTTGCGCTCGAACCAGTCGCGCGCATAGGCCTCCAGCCCGGACGGCAGATCCAGGAAGTCCCAGTGCGCAGGATCTGCGGCAATGCGCTTCAGGCGCACCCCGCCGTCCACGAACGAGGCAGACCCCCACATGCCGTCGCTGAACACCACTTCGCAGTGGCTGTAAGGGCCGTGGTCAATCAGCCGCACGCCGCGGCTGTACAGGCCCTGCAGGCCGGGGCGAGTCGCCTTGTAGAAAGCTGCGCGCATCACAGTGCCCCGGCCTGATTGAACAGGTTGTCGATACCCACGTCATCCAGGCCGATGGCGTGGCCCAGCTGGATCAGCAAGGGCCGATCGCGCTCGAAGTCCTGGGAGTCGTCCCACTCGATCTGCGCCATGCCGCGCTGCACCGGGTCCGCGATCGCATCGATTGCCGGCTGCACGTTGTCCAGCAGACCAGCGATGAGCAGCGCCTGGCGGGCCTGCCGGCGCGTGACTTTTGCAGGCACACGGGCTCGGCGCGCATCGTCGATTTCTTGCTGTGTGAGGGCCACCACCTCCCACTGCTGCACCCACCCACCCTCCAGCTGCACAGGGGCCAGCTCCACGGCTTTGTGCGTCGCCGGGTCAAATGCCGGCGCCTCACCGAACGCCACCGGCGCATAGCCATCAGGGGCCTCAAAAGGGATCGGGAAGATCACGTTCGCAAAGCGCGAGCGGAGCATGTCCGGCGTGACGGGGTACTCACCCGTTTCGACATTGATGTAGTTCACGTTTAAACCTCTCCTGCGTTTGATGGGTATGAGCGTCCAGGGCCCCACACGAAGCGCACACGGCCGCCAGCGGCGTTCACGGTGAGCACCTGGCCGGGGGTCACAGCGAGCGTGCCGAGCCATGCCAGCGCACCGCCGCGCACACCCGGCCGTCCGCCGCCGCGCAGTCCGTTGATGGGGCCTAAGCCGCTGCTGCCACCCGGCCTGTAGCCGGAGCTGCCGCCGAGGCCCTGGCCCTGCGCGGCACCTTCGATGCCCACGTCGCCACCTGGCCCCGCGCGGACATATGAGTACGTGGCATTGCCGCCACCGCCGAACGAACCCTGGTATGCGCGTGATGTGCTGGCGCCACCACCAGCTGCGCTGCTGTCAGCAGCACCTGGTGCGCCCGCACCGACGGCCCATGCGTTGTTGGCGATGACGGCATACATGCCACCGTTGCCACCGTTGCCGAAGTAGCCGCCGCCGCCGCCTCCCCCGCTATCGTCAAGCCCGCCTTGACCGGGCAAACCACCGTCACCCCCACCCGTCCCCACGCGGTTACCGTTCTCTGCACGGCACACGACGTTGCCCGCAGCGACAACGGAGACTGCCGCGCTCGTCCCATTGTTTTGCTGGCATGCGATCGACACAGCGGTGATATTGGCGGGGACAATCCACGTCGTGTTCGTCCCTGCGAAATACGCCTGCCCCTTGGGCACTGTGGGCCCGCAGTCGGTGCTCGGGAATGCTCGCCCTTTGCCCCAGATGATGCGCATGCCGGGTCCCATCGACGCGGTGGCTACAGTCGAACCCAAAGCGATGGTGAGTGTCTCTCCTGGGGTCACGGCGATGTTGTTGCGATAGCGCAGATTGCCGCCAGGGCTGTTGTTGGCGCCGCCGCCGACGTAAGGGCCTTGAATTGGAGAGCCGTTCGCCCCAGGTCCGCCGTTTGCCCCCTTGCCGAACAAGCCGACACCACCGCCTGTAGCGCCATAGCTGACCATCTGGCTGCCATTGCCGTCACCGCCTTTGCCGCCACCGCCGCCGCCACCTGACCCGCTACCACCTGGATACCCGAAGCCGCTGGCGCGGCCGAAGCCGCCAGTTCCTCCGTTGCCGTCGTAGCCGGCGGCACCTCCGCCCGAGTTGTACGAGTTGTAGAAGCTCAGGCCTGTGTCGTTCGTGCCTCCGGGGCCGCCGTTGCCGCCGCCGTCATTGCCCACGCCGATGGGGGCCGTGGTGTCCAGCAACACCGTTGCGCCACGCTTGAGCTGGCATGCCAGCGTGGGGGACGCGCTCACTGCAACCACGCTAATGAAGTACACGCCGGAAGGCACCACAAACGACTGTGTCGCCCCGCCGCTACCGACGAAGATCGCTTCACCGGGCGGGGGCGGCAGCTTGACGTCCGCCGTGTAAGCCTGCCGCTGGATCGTGGAGTAGATGCTCACGATGCAGACCCCTCAAGCGCAGACATGATCCAGCCGCCCGACCCCGTATGGGCGCGGTGAAAGAACAGCAGGTGCCGCCGGCCTGTGAGGAATTCAGGCACCTTGCCGTTGGCCCATACCGCCCCGGCCGGGATGGTGATCGTGCCGCTGATGTGAAGGATCTCCAGCACGGGGTCATACGCACGTGGCGGCACATTCACAAACGACAGCGCGACGTTGCCATTGACCGTCAGCGTGAACGTGTCGCCTTTGCTGCAGTCCATCACGCCACCCGTCGCCGGCACCGCAGCGTCTTTCAGGTCGATCATTGGCGCCCAGTTCGCGGTGTCCACGCCAGGCTGCGAGGCCGCGACATCGAGCAGATCGTTGAGGAGCATCCAGTACTGCCCATCGTGCAGCACCGAAGCTGGGCGGGCGAGCGCGCCGGCCAGGCTGGACCAGGCGCCCTTGAAGTGGTTGCCGGCCATCGCCACGGCTGCAGCGTTCGATGCGGACTCTGCACCGGCCTGCGCCACTGTTGCTGACTCCGCGGCGGAGGTAGCGTTGTTCCAGACATTGGCCACCAACGCCATCAGGCGCGTGATCATCTCGCCGCCCCAATACAGGGCCCATGCGTAGGCTTTCTGGTTGTAGACGCCTGCGGGCCGGTCTGCCAGCGTTGGAAATGCCGGCGGCTCGGGCGCGGGCGGTACGGGCTGAATAGGGGTGGTCATCTAGATCGCTCCTGTCACTTTCAAACTGGCACGCGCGGTGCTGTAGTCGCTGGCTGTTAGAGGGCCGGTGATGAGGCCCACGGTGTTGAGGTAGTCATAGCCCGGCACGTTGGTGGCGCGGACCGCCACGGGCCGGTCCAGCACGCTGCGCAGCAGTGCCACGGCATAGTCGGCCTGCGCGGCATCGAGCACGGTGGGCAGGCGCAGGTTGATGGAGCTGGGGCGTTTGACGATGTGCCAGCCGCCGTCCAGGTCGTATTTGATGAAGCCGTTGGATTTCAGCTCGGCCTCGGCGCCATACTCGACGCCGCCCGAGCCGCCCACGCCGCTCACGCTCTGCCACTCCCCCAGCATCAATGTCCCCAGGGCCACAGGCGCCGTTGGGCTGGCGTTTCGCACGGTGAGCGTGAGCCGGGCCGAGGGGTGCAAAGCCATCCCATCGAGACTGAAGCTGCTGCGCACGCCCAGGGGCACGAACAGCAGTTCCCACAGGCCCATGGCCTGCTCCCACAGGTCAACCACCAGCGGGCCTGGCGGGTCCATCAGGCTCGGACCTACGGCGCCCTCCGTGACATTGATCTCGATGGCCTCGCCCACCAGCCCGGACATATAAGCGGACGTGAAGAAGCCCGGGTCCAGCACGTAGGTGAGCGAGCCATTGGCGCGTGCGGGCGTGCTCTCGTAGTCATCAAACGGCGACCAGCGGTTGCTGGGCTGCCCACGCGACCAATACTTGCCATCCTGCGATGGCAACGCGGTGCGGCCGCTGTGCGGCTGTGAGCAGATCCAGATGGACCCCTCGCTCACCCGCTCATCGCCCGCAACGTAGTTGCCGCCGCTGACCCACGCCACCTCATCGCGCGCGGGGTCCACCTCAGGGATCGTGGTGCCTTCTTTGATCATGCCGCCGCTGATGCGCAGCGGCACGAGGATGAATGGGCCTCCCTCCATGGTGGCCCTCCTTTCTCTCGATGGTTTAAACCTGGGTCACGCGCAGGTACGGGCCCTCGCTGGCGGAAGACAAAGCGTCGCGGATCTCGCGCAGGCTGACGGCAGACGCCTCCCCGCCCAGCGCGTCAACGCTGGCGATGAGGCGCTGCAGCATGGTCTCCACCTTGCTGGAGGCCCACTGCCCTTCACCGCCGCGCCCGAGCATCTGCGCGGTCTGGCTGGCGGTGTAGATCCGTGCAGGCGGCATATAGGCCAGCTCTGGCCCCTGCTCGCCCACCAAGGCCCATCCGCCCGAGTGCTCTCCGCCGCGTGCAAAGGCCGGTATGCCAACGGCAGAAAACGCCTTGCGCCAGTCCGATTCCCAGTTCCCGCTGAGGATCGACAAGTCGGCGATGGTCCCGCCCGCGGCCTGGAAGGCCGCCGCCAGTCCCGCGAGATCTCCCGTCCCGTCAAACGCGTGATAGACGGGGGAGAGCGCGTCGAGCCGGTCAATCAGCGACTGATCGCGGATGCCTTCGTACATCACGCCTGCAGTGCCGCCCGAGCGCATGCGGAAGTAGCGCGCGGGCTCCTGATCCACAGGACGACCGCCACCGCCGAACACTGGCCCACCCGTGCTGCCACCCGTGGCGGGCGGCTTTGTGGCGGGGGTGTCCTCGGGCGCGTCGCCGGCAATCAGATCGGCGATTGCGCGCACAGCAGCATCCACAGACATCAATGCGTCCAGCTCGCCACGCGACAGCTTGATCTGCTCCTCCCAGTACTCCAGCTGGTCATCCAGGCGGGTGATCTGTTTGTTGAGCAGATCAACCGCCTGTTCCGCCGTGCTGAGCTGCTTCGTGCCGCCGGCCTCCAGCTGCTCCATCAGCCCGGCCAGCATGGCGCGGTCGCGCTCCAGCTCCCACTGCGATGCGTAGTTTTCCTCGGTCAGGCCGCCGCGCGCCGCGGTGAGTGCCTCGCGCAGCGCGTCGGCATCGGGCGCCGCACCGCCGCGCAGTACGCTGGAAACGGCGTCCTCGATGAACGTCCATCCCTGCGCGGCCTGCATGGCGGCCGTGGCCGCGCTTTCAGAGCGCAGGCTGATCACCGCTTCGTGGGCGATGCCGACGATGCTGCGCCACAGCTGGGCGGTCTGCTGCGCATCGCTGCGCGCGGACTCCAGCGCGGAGCGCTCGGCGGCCACCGCGCGGCGCAGTGCGTCGAGTGCTGCGTCCTCGCGGCTGCGGCGCTCCTGCCGCACGCGCTCTTTCTCTCGCTCAGCATCGGCCTCGGCCTGCGCGGCATCCTCCAGCTCGTAGATGCGACGCACCATGGCAGCAAGTTCAGGGTCCACGCGCAGCAGTGCCTCGTACTCCTGCTCACGGCGCAGCAGCAGCGCTTCGCGTTCCTTGCCCTCGGCCGTCAGCAGGCGCTGGTTGAGGTCAAAGCGCATCGTCGCTGCTTGCTCGGCCGACACCGTGATCGAGGCGAAGGCTTCGGACAGCTGCATCAGCATGGCCCATGCCTCGCGGCCGGCCTCCGTGCTGAGGTCCTGGGCCTCTGCCAGCGCTTTGTACTGGTCCCGCGCGTCCACCGTGTTGATGTCCGGCATGGACAGGTCCACCGTGCGCAACTGGCTTTCGATCTGGCGCCGCACCGCTTCGCGCTGGGCCTCGGGCGAGTAGTAGTTCTGGAAGAAACTGCCCGTCACCTTGTTGAAGCCCTCGGCGCCGCCGAACAGATCCATGAGCTGGCTGGCCATGTCGGCGCCGGCCAGGCTGGACTCGAACAGCGTGTAGCCCAGGTTCTCAAAAACGGCATTCACCGCCGTGAGGCTGGTGGCGAGCCGCGTCAAGGTGTCGATCGCTTCCTCACCGTCGCGCGCAAACTCGCTCGGGATGTAGCGCAGCTCCTCGACCGTTTCCTTGATGACGCCGGTCACGTCCTCGATCGCGTTGTCGGAGATCCCGCCGTAGATGACGCGCTCCACCTCCTTGGTTGTCTTCTCCCAGGTGCCCAGCACCTGCTGCGCCAGCTCGTTGCTGCCGGTGCGCAGGGCGTTGGCGAAGGCATCCTGGATGCCTGCATCGTCCAGGCCCTTGGTGGAGAACTTGAACTTGGTGGTGAAGTCGGCGATCTTGGACGCATCGAGGCCCAGGACCGTTGCGAATGTGCCCACCTCGGCCTGGATGCTCTTGAAGGTGTCCGCAATGCTCTTGCGCACATCCTCGTCCAGCTCCGAGTACTTGGTCTTGTCCGACCGGAACAGGCCGCCCTTGTAATACTGGAACTGGCGCCCCTCGAATCCGGACTCGCCCCCCAGCGTACCCTCGATACCCCAGTCGGACAGTTTGCGGCCAAACAAGCGATTGACCACGCCGCCGAGGGCGCCGCCAATGATCGCACCGATGGGACCGCCCAGGATCATGCCGATGGCCGTGCCGCCGATGTTCGCGGCGTACCCACCCTTGCCGATGGCGGAGTAGCCACCGCTGATCATGGAGCCCAGGCCGTAGCCGATGCCCGCGCCGGCCAGGTACGGCATGGCCCCGCCAATGGCCGATCCCGTGGCGGTGAGCGCCGGAGGGCCCATGCCGCCCGCACCCATGGCCGACAGACCCAGCGACTGGCCTACAGGAGACATGGCAAACGAGGAAAACGCCGTGCTGATCGCGCTGGAGAACCCGTTGCTGATCATGTTGTACAGGCTGGAGCCCTTGCTGAAGAGGTCGCCCAGGCCGAAGCCGCCGCCTGCACTATCGCCACCACCACCGCCGCCGCCGAGCAGCGCGCCCAGCAGACCGGACACACCGCCGCCCGTGAAGTTGGCGCTGATGTTGATGATCCACTGCTTGATCGTGAGCTGGTACAGCAGGTCTAGCAGCGAGGCCTTGAGCGTCTGGCCCAGGCGCTTGAAGGTGCCAGCGCCGTCCTCGAAGACGTTGACAAACACATCGTGCGCGGTCTGGTCGATGCTCTGCCACATGGACTGCCAGGCCGTGAATTCTTCCTGGCGCACCTGGCGCTGCTCCAGCAGCTGGTTGCGACGCTCCAGCTGCTCGATCTCTGCGGCCAGCGCGATCTGCTCGCGGCTCATGGTGCCGCTGATGGCGTCGCGTCGCTCCAGCTCGGCCAGGGTGGCGCGCTTGGTGAGGATGATGGCCTCATTGCGCGCGCGCAGCACCTGCAGTTGCTGGCGCTCGGTGAGGCCGATGAGCTCGATCTCGCGCTCCAGCTCTTCGTTGGACTGCAGCAGCGCGCCTGCGCCATCCTCCATGGCCTGGCGGGCCTTGGCGCGCGCGGCACGCTCCGCCTCCAGCGCCTGGGCGGCGGCCTGATTGGCCTTGACCTCTTTCTCGACAGCGAGTAAAGCCTCCAGGCGCTTGCCGATGAGCGCCGCCTCGGCCTCGGTGACTTTGACCTTGCCGCTGCGCAGCTGCTCCAGCACATCGATGGCCAGCTTCTCGCCCTCGGTGAGCTTTTCCTCGGCCGACAGCTCGGCGGCGAACTGGGTGGTGCGCTTGTCGATGCTCTCGATCAGTGCATCCACAGGGTTCTTGGCTTCCTTGGCGGCCTTGCCCGTCTTGTCGATGACGTTGGAAAAATCCAGCTTCGGCTTGGCAGCCTCAGCCACCTGGCCCGTGGCCTCAATGTCGGCCATGCGCGCACGCAGGCGGGCGCCCATGGTCTCGCCGCCGAACGCATCAATCATCTCCTGACCGGAGTCTTTGAGCGCGTTGAAGGCTCCACGGAAATCGCCCTGCAGGGCCAACACCAGGCCTGCCGCAAGACCACCGAAGCCCTTGCCAATGGACTTAAGGGCACGCCACGCGTACTCAGCCGCATCGGCCACATAAGTCAGGCCGGTGATCGCGTTCTTCGTCCACTCGCGGATCGAGCCGTCGGCCGCCAGGCGCTTGACTTCCTCACGCATGCCGCCAGTGCCGTTCATCACGTCCAGCAGCGCCTGGGCACCCAAGTCCAGCGCCGGCACCATGCCGGAGACCAGCTCTTTTTTCCAGCCCTCGCCAGTGGCGCTCAGGCGTGCGAGGTTGTCGTCCAGGTTGGCCGCGGCGGCGGCCTGCTCGGTAGTGACCTGGGCCTGCAGCTCGCCCACGGTAGCCAGGTCGTTGAAAAAGGGCAGCGCGTTCGCGCCTTCCTTACCCAGCAGCGCAATGGCCACGGCGCTCTTGCCGGCGCCGTCCTCGAACTGGGCCAGGCCGCGCGCGATCGCTTGCATCTGCTCGGCGGGCGACTGGCGCTTGAACGCATCCATGTCGATGCCGAGGGCCTGCAGCGCCTTCGACGTGCCCTTGCTCTCCTCCGTGGCGCCAGCCAGGTTGGAGCTGAGCTTTTGCATCATGGCGCCGAGTTGGTCTGCGCCCACGTCGTTGTACTTGCCAACGGCCAGCAGGCCGCTGAGCGCCTCCACGGTTTCGCCGGTCTGCATGCGCAGATCGTCCAGGCGCGCGCCTGTCTCCACCACGCCGGCCAACAGGTTGCGGAAGGCGCCCACGGCAAAGCCCGCGGCCAGGCCGCCTGCTATGGCGCCCACGGTTGCGGCCACCTTGCGCTGCATGCCGTCAAAGGTGTCTTGCACCTTTTTGGCCGTGGCCAAGGCGGCCTGCTCGGTCTTGCTGAGGCCGCCGGTGTACTCGGCATATTCCAGGCCCAGCTTGACGACGAGGGAGCCGAGTGCGGACATGCGTTACCTCTCTTCTTTCTGGCGCTGCTCTGCGTCGAACGCGAGCACTGCCTTTTCCATGATTTGCAGGCCCGTGAAGACCTCGCGGCGGATGCGCGGGCGGCGAATGTGCTCAAGCAGCCAGGCTGCAACGCCGGCGTACAGAAGGCCCACGCGCTGGCCAGCCATGCCGGCGTACTGCCACTGGGTTCGCAGGGCTACAAAGGCCGCCACGGTGCGCTGGTTGTCGGCATGCACCTCAAACGTGTCGCCGTCCCTCGGCGCGGCTGCGGCATCGATCTGCGCGCGCACGCGGTCGATATCGGCCTGTGGGGCGCCGAAGGCCTGCATGGCCTGCAGGGTGGACTCGTCGGGGGCGAAACGCGTGAGGTCCTCGTCACGTTCGCCCGCCCACCAGCGCGCCGCGGCAATCAGTTTTTTGCCTTGGCGCCCGCGTTGTGCTGCCAGTACGTGACTGCCGCTTCGCGCACGGCGCCCGTCAGGCGCAGGAAGGCGTCGAAGTTCTGCTCGTTGAACTCCACGGGGGCGCGGGTTTCATCCACCATTTCCCAGCCGGTCATCACCTCCCGCAGCAAATCCACGTTGGGCAGTTCCAGCAGGCGCTTACGGTCCTCTTCGTAGGTGCGCTTGAAGATGCCGGTGAAGGACTCTTCGCGCCAGCTACCCGAGGGAGTGGCGACGTTGACGGTGACCTTGGCCTTGAAGGTTTCGGTGGGGGCGAGGATGAACATGGCGGGTGGTTTCCTTGGACAAATGAAAAGGGCCACCGCTGCGGGTGGCCCTGGGTTGGTGAGAAGCGCGCGCTGGTCAGCGCACGATGATGGAAAGCTCGTCGTCGCCCAAGTTGGGCATCAGGTCGAACGGCATGGCCACCATGGCGATGCCCTGGTCGTCCTGCAGCGTGAAGGGGTTGCACTGGATCTTGGGCAACTGGAACTCCACGATGTTTCCCGCCGTGGTGCCATGCACCAGGTTGGCCGCGCCGGTGGTGCCTTCGCGGACCACCTCGGGCCAGTTCTTGGTGGCGATACTGGGCAACTCCATGGTGACGTTGCCCGTGGGCTGGCGGTCAGGGCTGCGTGCGCCGGCGCAGTTGATGAGTTCACGCCACGCAAGCGTGTTGCCCCAGGCGATGCTGAAGGCCGAGGTGCAGGCCGTCACGCTGTGGAAGTTGAAGGTGGGCGTGTTGAGCTTGCCAACGGTCTTGGGCTGCTGGAACTTTGTGTAGTCCACACCCGTGGGCAGCGGCGTATCAGTGGCGGGCGAGTAAGCCCCGATGAACTCGAACTGCATCACGGGGATGGACTTGGCGTTCAGCGTGAACGTGACGTTGCCCTTGGCGCCCGTGATCTTGAAGAGGATGCCGTCCAGGTAGCCGTACAGGGTTAGCGTCGGCTCCCCCTCGCTCACCGGGTCGTAGGTGACATCGGTACCAGCGGTAACGGTTTCCGCGAAGCCGCAGGCCTGCAGGAGCGGACCCCAGGCTGGTGCTGTCCCAGCTGCGCCGCTGCCGGCGATCTCCACCTCGCAGGTGAACTTGCGGTGCTCCCCCACGGTGAGCTTGCCGCTGTTGCCCTTGTAGGGGCGAATCAGGTCGCGGCTGACCTGCTCGGCCGTGATGGGCTCTGGCATGAACGCGCGGCACAGGATGGCGTTGGCACCAGCAGTGGGCACTTGATCGGTACCGCTGACGGCTTCCACCACAGCCAGCAGCAGCATTTTTTTCATGGACTTCATGACGATGTTTCCTTTCGATGGGGTACGTCAGGGGTTCGGGGCCACGCGGCGGCGCTCGCCAGTGGCGGGGTCGCGCACGTAGCTGCCGCCCTTGCCGGTGTGTTCATCGCGCGGATGCAGCGGCGTGGGCATGTGGAGCTTGGGCTTTGCCGGCTTCGGCTCAGTGGACTGTGCACGCGTGTGCACACCGTCCGCCTCGGTGGCGGCAGTGGGGGTTTTGGGCATGGTGCCTCCGGTGGGTTAGTAGCGGGGTGTGCGCAGACGCACGGTGAGAAAGCGCGCATAGAGCGCTGGGTCGGGCTCGTAGTCGGCATCGCCGCAGGCCTCTTCGTACTGGTACGCCTCCAGCGCCTCCAGCGCGGGGCGCAGGGGGCCACCGCCATCCAGGGGTAGCAGCGCTTCGAGTTCGTCCAGGTCGCGGGCCACCACGACGACATTCACGTCGTGCTGCATGTAGCCGCCGCCGAGGCACCATTGCGCCTCGGGCTCGCTGTCCACGTCGAACACCAGCGCGGGGTAGTCGGGATCTGGCGGCAGCTCCAGTGCCCAGCTGTTGGGCAGCACTGCCGACAGCGCCGCGGTGAGGGTTTCGTGCACGGTGCTCATGCCTTGCCCGCCTTGTCCAGGTCCCGCTGCAGCTTGGCCTCCATGGCCTTGATGGCGTCGCCCCTGCCCTGCTCCAGCGCGGGGCCGATGAAGGGCTTGGCGGGCACCACATGCGTCTGGTGCTTGCGGCGTTGGCGGATGCTGGAGCCTTTGTTTGTCTTGGTGCGCGTGACCACCTGACCGTTGCGCAGCCGCTGCTGGTAGGTTGTGGTGCCATCGGCCACCGCCTCGCGCGGGGTGACCTTGTGGCCCAGCTCCACCCAGCGCCAGTAGTAGGGATCGTCCGTGTAGCGCTTGACGATGCGCCCGCGCCCGTTGACGGCCAGGTGGCTGCCTGCCTTCTTGGCCTTGGCCGTGAGGTTGCGGCCATGGCGCACGCCCAGGTGGTATTGCTCCACGCCGGGCGGCGTGCCCGACTCGCGCTTGATGGCGATGTTTTTGATCATCGCCCCGGTGCGCCGCGAGCCGTTGGCCTGGGCGATCTGCTTGGCCTTGCCCTTGAGCACTCCACCGGCGGCCACCAGCATGCGCCGGCTCGTGCGCGTGCGCATGTCTTCGCGTACGCGTTCGAACCCGGCGCGCATGTCGCCGATGCCGAGGACTTCGGTCTTAGCCATTGTTGAGTCCTGTGTCGCAGGTGAGGATGAGGAACTCGCGCCGAGCCATGAAGTCGTTGACGTGCGCGATGTTGTAGTGGCGCCCCTGATAAAGCACGCCCCATTGCGCGGTAATGCCTGGCCGGTAGGGGATGGTGAACTCCGTTCGGGCCACGGCCACCTGGCCTCCTGCGGCGCTGGAGGCGGGGCGTTCATTACCGCTGAGGTGGCGCACAGCAGCCCACATCTCCGGGAGGTCCAACCACCCTGGGGTAAAGCCGCCTGAGCGACCGCGCACGGTACTGGGTTGGCGTAGGGCTACGCGCTGGTCGAGCTTGCCGGCCTGCAGCATGAAGGTCTCCGTTCAAAACCGTGGCGGCACGGTGATGTCCGCCAACATGGAATCCAGGAAGCCTGACGGCAGCTCCGCGACGCTCCCACCGATGACCAGCGATTCACGCTGCGCGTACACGGTGCCGATGTGCATCAGCAGCCAGTTGCGCACGGTGGGATAGGCGACCAGGTCGGCGCCTGCGATGTAGGTGATTTGCAGAACGCCTGCGGGACGCCCCGCCGGAAAGTGCAGGAAGCTCTCACGCTGCTCGCGCTGCAGGTAGTACACCGCGCCGGATGGAACAGGAACGCCATCGGCGCTGAGCAGGTCCACCGATTCGATTTCCTTGGCCTGCCCCACATCCAGCGCATGGCCCGATGGGTAGCCGGCGGGCCAGGTCTCCACGTACCGTGCGTCCTGAAGCGCAGCGCCGGTTCGCGCCTCGGCCTGCGCAACAACGCCGGGGATGATGACGTTGCGCAGCAGATCCGCCTCCAGCAGCACGGCATCGTTGCGGCGCCAGGCGGCGATGTCTTCGGGGGTGAACACCGGCGCGCCGGTGTACGCGATGCGCCGGGCCATGGGTTACGGGCGCTCGTCGCTGTCGCCGGGCTGCTGACCGGTCTGGCCTGCGCCATCCCCTCCGGTGCCGCCGGGATCACTGCCGTCTCCTGCGCCGCCTTGCTGCTGCGCACCGTCACCGCCAGCACTGCCGCCAGTGGAGGTGGCGGTGGTGGCCTCACTCTTGGATTTGGCGGGCGCTTTGCGGGAAGCTGCACCGGCCTTGGTCGCAGCGGACTTGACTGCGGCCGCATCGGCGCCCGCTTCTTCCAACTCCTCTGCCACGCCTTCCTTGACCAGGCGGCGCGCCACGCTGTCCTCGAAGCCGGCGATCTCGTCGGTGTTGTAGCCGCGCCAGCCCTTGAGGAACTTGACGGCCGTTTTCTTTGCAGTGCTCATGGCACCCCCTTGATTGATTGGTTGGATTCGGGAGGCGGTGCACACGTGTGCACCGCGTTCGCGCTGATCGAACTAGCCAGCCGTCAGGCCAGCATGTCCTTGCCCCAGGTGACCTGCGTGGCAACGACGATGGACTCCACATGGCGGGGGCCGAAGTCGTGCTTGGCGATCACACGCACCAGGGTCTGGTCGCGCTGGAAGGCGCTGACCGTGTTGCCGCTGCCGTCCTTGTAGGAGGCCTCGGTGCTGTAGGCGATGGTGAGCTGCATGTCTTCGCCGATGTACATGTCGGCGAAGTTGGCGAAGTAGATTTCGGACTCGTCGGTGCTGGCGCCCAGGTTGACGGGGATCTGCGTGGTGAGCGCGAAGGGGTAACCTTTGAGCTTGCCCAGTTCAATCTCGGGGAAGGCCTTATTGCCGTTGCCGTCGCGCAGCGAACCCAGCCAGCGGATGGTGCGCGGCGCCATGACCCAGCCGCAGCTTGCCATGTCCACGTTGAGCATTTCCATGCGCAGCATGAGGCCGGACAGGAAGGCGTCTACCTGCGCCAGGGTGGGGGCAGCGGGCGCCACCACGACGTTGCCAGGCAGCGCCCAGTAGCGCATGCCCTTGGGCTTGTTCGCCGTGCCGTCGGAGCGCAGGAAGTGCAGATCCTCCGACAGGGCCATGCTGAGCTGCAGGTCACCGGTGACGATAGCGTCGACGCGCGGCGACACACCGGCATAGGCCAGCAGGTCGTTGGCGATGGGCACGATGGCGGCGGCCTTTTTGGCGGCGAGCTTCAGGTCACCGAACACCATGTCGGTGACGGGAATGTCCGTTTCAGTGCCGATGTAGGAAACCGTGGTGTTGCCCAGGATGCGCGGCAACGTCATGTTGCCGTTGTTGAGGGGGATGCTGGTGCAACCCATGCGGCGAACCACGGACTTGGGGCGCAAGGAATCGATCACCGAGGTTGCAAAGTTCTCAGGCACCAGCACGCCGCCAGCGCCGGCCGTGACGGTGGACAGGGCCATGGCCACGTCAGAGCCGAAGCCGCCCTTGGCCGCCATGTCTGCTGCCACCTGTTGGTTGCCTTGGGCCGCAGCTAGCAGGCGCACCATCTGCGCCATCTTGGCGCCGGCTGGCTGGTTGTCTGTAACGGTGATGTTCGCCGGCGGGCTGTTGTTGCCATGGGCGGATTCGTTCACGGGAACGGCGCTGGCCGCGGCAATACGCTCGGCCACCTCGGCGCGGGCGATCTGGCCGGTCAACTCGTTGATCTTGGCCTCCAGGCTGGTGAACTGTTGCAGTTCATCCGCGCTGAGCTGGTCGCCTTCGGACTCTTTCTTGGCGAGGGCCTGCAGCTGCTCATTGAGCTGGGCGCGTTCGCTACGCAATTTCAGGACTTGGGACATCAATGCCTCCTTCAGGCAAAAAAAAGGCCCGCACAAGCGGGCCGGTGGGACTGCCGCGAACGCGGTCAGAGCTGGGACTGGATCTGCAGGGCCGCGGCACGCACTGCCAGGCGGGCGCCGCTGCGTTGCGCGCGATCGTTGGCCACGGCGCGGGCAATGCCGTCAATGGCGTCCTGCGGTGCCTGCAAGCGGTCTGCCAGGCCGGCATCCACAGCTGCCTGGCCCCGGTAAAGGCCCGCCTCGGTCGCGCGCACGGCAGCGGCAGTGAGGCCGCGGTATTCGGAGATGGCACTGACGAACATCTCATAGCCTTCGTTCACCAGGTCGGTGAGCACCTTGAGCGACTGCTCGCTGATCGGCTCATGCGGGGTGAGGTCGTTCTTGTGCGCCCCGGCGTACACGGTGGTGACCTTGACGCCCATCTGTTCATTGAGCGCCGAGCGATCCATGTGACTGGCGATCACGCCGATGGAGCCGACGCCGCTGGTACGGCTGACGACGATCTCGCTGCACGCTGCCGCGATGAGGTAGCCGCCGCTGTAGCCCATGAAGTTGATGACGCCGGCGATAGGCTTTTGCTGGGCCATCTGGCGAATGTCGTGCGCCAGCTCGAAGGCGCCGGCCACCGAGCCGCCCGGACTGTCGATGTCCAGCACGATGCGCTCCACCGTGGGGTCGTTGATGGCGGCGCGGATGTCGCGGCGCAGGCCCTCGTAGCTGGTCATGGTCTCGCAGGCGTCGATGTTCGCCGCGCGCGGCACCAGCACGCCGTGCACCGGGATCACTGCCACGCCAGTGGAGCCGGTGCTGCGCCGGCCGCCGCCGTCATCGACCTCCATGCGGCGGTCGCCTTCGTTGTCGCCCATGCGCATGGAGGCGCCAGCCGCAGAGCCCAGGTTGATGATGTTGAGGTTCATCACCTGGTTGGCCCAACGCACGCCGAGCTCCAGTACATCGGGTGTGACCATGAGCGGCTGGTTGAACAGCAGACTGGATGCGCGAAGGTAGCTTTTCATGACTGCAGGATTCCTTGGATGAAGTGCATCTGCGCCTCCAGCTCGGCGCGTGCCTTGGGGTTATTGGCGCTGGGGAGGATGCCCTTGGCGGTGTCGATCATGTTGAGCGGCTGCAGGTACACGTCGCCCCCCTCTATGGGCGGCATGTTCTCCAGCCGGCGGATGTCGTTCACGCTGAGCCAGCCCCACTGCCTGCCGATGGCGTAGGCCTCGTAGCGCGTCTTCTGGTCGCCGCGCAGCAGGCTGGACAGGTTGAACTCGATGAAGTAACGCTTGCGGTCCTGCGGCAGCAGGAAGTCACGCATGGCCGACTGCTCATGCCGCTTAACCCACGGCAACAGGCCGAACACCACATACATGATGAGCAGCTGTTCGACCGTGTTGTAGTTGGCGCCCTCCAGGTCGTTGACCATGGGCAGCGGGATCTTGTAGATACGCGCGATGTCGGCACCAGCCAGCTTGAGCATGGACACGATCTCCGCGTCCACGTTGTTCATGGAGACCGACTTGAAGGTCATACCCTCCTGCAGCAGTGCCACTTTCTTGGCGTTGTCCACGCCGCCGAACTTCTGGCCCCATTGGTCGAGGATCCTGTCGATGCTGCCCTGGTCCTTGATGGGAGTGGTCTCCTTCGGCCGCTCGATCACCCCCGACACGGTAGCGCCGTTTGCGAAGGACTTTCCCGCGTACTGCTGCAGCGCCAGGGACAGGCCCAGGGCATCGGCGTGCAGTTCGATGGGCGATAGGCCAGCGTAGCCCGTGTGCCCACCCCAGCGTACATGGTGCACCAGGCGCATGGGCAACGGATCGGCGAAACCCTGCACGCGGTAGTAGGGCAGCAGGTCGGGGCCCTTGAGGACCGTGATTCTGTTCGGGTCCAGCGGCCACAGCTCCTTTACGTTGCCGTCTTCCCGCCGCTCGATGAACTCGTAGCCATTGCCGCGCAGGCCGGCGCCCATCTGCAGCAGTTCCATACGCTCGTACGGCGTCTGGAATCCGTTCGGCGCAAAGCGCAGCACGTCATAGGCCGGGTGGTTGATGGCCGGCTGGCGCTGGCCGCCTTCCAACCGCTCAAACACTTCGCATGAGAGCTGCGCGCAGCTCTCGGCCAGCAGCGTCACGCAGTTCTGCAGGATGGGGAGCGCGAGCGCGGTCTCCGGCGTGACGCGCACGCCCGCGCTGCTGCGGCCGCTGCCGATCAGCCCGCGCCAGAATCCACCACCACCGTCGGAGACGGTGCCGGCCTGGCCGCTGGCGAGCAGTTGTGAAAAGAACATTCCTTACCCCTTCTGCGCCACGGCGGCGGCACGGTCCAGCAGGTAGGCATAGGCCACCATGCACAGGCCCGCGACGATGCACGCTGTGGGTACATGGACCAGGGCTACGCCCGCCACCAGCAGGCCAAAGCCCAGCAGACCGATCAGCCACGACAGCACGGCCAATTTCATATCCCCACTCCTTCTTCTTCATAGATCGACCGTGCGCCGGCGGGCCGGCCGCCGGTGCTGATGCCAGTCGCCATGACCGAGGCCACGATGCCGTCGATCCGCCCCCTGGACTTGACTTTGTCCAGCTTGCGGTTGCTAGCCGGATCGCTCACGGTGACGGCATTGCCCGCGCACCACGTCAACACCGGGCTGCCGTCATGCCGCAGGGATTCCACCTCGCCGGCCACCGGGTTACCCTCGGCGTCCTTCTCAGGCATGCCCAGCAGGCGCCGCTCGAATTCATCCACGGCCGGGCCCATAGATTGGTAGCCCTGGCCGAAGCTCTCCAGCGGCGGCAGCGTGATGCCGTTCTCCGCCATGGTTTGCTGCAGGTCCTCGATGCGCCAGCGGTCGTAGGCAATCTTGTGCACCTGGAAGTAGCTGCAGATGGTGGCCAGACGGCGCAGCACGTGCAGCTTGCTGATGGCTCTGCCCGGCGTGGTCTCCAGCCACTTTTCCTTAATCCACACGCTGTAGGGCACGCGGTCGCGTTCCTCGCGCTTGTCCAGCTCATGGTCTGGAATCCAGAAGTACGGCATCAAGCGCCAGTGCGGGTCGGCCACGGTGGGATAGAACAGCAGCACGAAGGCCGTCAGGTCGGTGGTGCTGGACAAGTCCAGCGCGGCGACGGCTGGCCGGTTGCGCAGCATCGACATGGACACGCGTTCATGCGCCTGCTTCCATACGTCCCAGCCGATCCACGGAGAGGCGGCTTGCGTCCACTGGCAGAAGTTGAGGCGGCGCACCACGGCCTCGCTGGCCGGAATACCGCGTGCCTTCTGCACCTCCTCGCGCAGGTAGCGCCTTCCCGGGATGCCGTCTGACTGGCCGTGCGCCCGGTAGTCCAGGCTGGGATTGACCTTCGGCCAACAGGCCTCATCCGTGAACGGGTCATCGCCCTCATCCAGCGCACAGATGAAGGCAAACATGGCGTCGTTCGCCAGCTCACCCCGCACCACACGCACGCCCAGTTCGTGATACTGGCCGCAGACGGTGTTCATGTCGCTGCCGCTATTGGTGATCATGACCACCATGGCGCGGCGTCGGCTCTTGCGACCGGCCAGCATCATGTTGACGACGGTCGCCGTGGGGTGCTCATGCACCTCGTCGATCAGGCCGATGTGCGGGCGCGGACCGGATTGGCCTTCGTCGGATGCGATGGTGCGGAAGAAACTGTTCGTGGCGGAATAGAACAGGTTCCATACTTTCTCATCCCGCCCCGATTGCACCAGGCGCGAGGCCAGGTGCTTCGATAGGTTCACCATGCTGACCGCATCGCGGAACAGGATCTGCGCCTGGTCGCGCTTGGTGGCCGCCGCGTATACCTCGGCACGCTGCTCTCCGTCAGCCGTCAGGCCATACAGGCCGATGCCTGCCGCCAGGGGGGACTTGCCCGAGCCCTTGGCCGTCTCGATGTAGACGATGCTGAAGCGCCGAAACCCGTCCTCGGTGTACCACCCGAAAATGCTGCCGACGACGAACGCTTGCCAAGGCGCCAACAGAAAGGGCTTGGCCTCGTACTCGCCGCCGTTGAGCTTGAGCACATCCTCGAAGTAGCCGATGGCGCGGTCCGCTAGATCCTGCCGCCACACCAGGCCACGCAGGTGACCGGTGAGTACATCGTCAAGATGCCGCTGCGCCGCATGGCGCACATGAGGGCCGGCAACAATCTCCCCGTCCAGCACGGCGCGGCAGAACGCCGCGACGCGATCAGTGGGTGAAGTAGCGTTGGACGGCCTCGTCGTGGGCATTGGGGAACAGCTCCTCTTGCGGCGCTGTCACCGGCGCTTTCATGGTGCGGCGCGCCAGTGGCGTGAACCCGAAGCCGGCGCCCGCGGCGTTCGCGCGTTTCTCTGCATCGTTGGCCAGCTGGCGCCAGATGCTGATTTGCTTCGCTCCAGTGGAGAAGGTCTGCACGTCACCAGAATCGGCCATGCGCTGGTTTTCTGCAGCGATGCGCTTGCGGAAGGTCTCCCAGTCCGCGACGGCCTCGCAGTACGCTGCGAGCTGCATGCGGTCCAGCCGGTGCACCCATCCCAGCGTCAGTAGGTCCGGCACCACGCGCCGCCATTCCGCGAGCGCCGCGGCGGTCAGCCATTCGGGTGGCTCGGGCGCGCAGGCCTTGATCTGCAGCGCAGCGGTTTCCGCCGCCAGCTTCTCCCGATTCATCTTGCTGGCGTTACCGGTCATCTGATGCATGAATGGCGGCAGCGGCGGCCGACCGGAGTTTGCGTTTCCTGCCATGAAGGCCTCCTTTCCTGATACCCCCCCTCCCCCATATTTCCCGGCGTTGCGAGCGGAGAGAAGCGGTCGGTCTTGCGCGGCTTTGGGTGGAAGTTTTTGCCCCCCCCTACCCCTGCGATGCGTGCCAGTGGTGCCCTGGATCAAGCGGGCGGCCGTCAGCGTCACATCCCGGACTACGGCCCGACTTTTCCTGGCGCTGCTTCGCCGAGTCATGACAGGCCTTGCAAAGGCCTTGCCAATTTCCTCGGTCCCAGAAAAGCTGGCGGGCTGCAGCGATCCGCTCAGCGTCACCACTGTCCACCGCTTCTTTCAGGCGCGGCGCTACTTTGTGGTCCACCACTGCGGCGGCTACGAACTGACCACGCTGCTGGTGGTCGGCACACAGCGGGTTTGCGCGCAGGAATCCATCTCGCGCCCGTTGCCAAGCGCTGGTATATCCGCGCTCGTGTGCCGTCCCCCTGCGACTGTCGTACGTCTTGCGATCGGCAGCGCGTATGGATGCAAGGGCCATGACTACCCCAAGCTCTTCAACAAAGACTGCAGCTGCCGCAGCTTGCCCAATTCCTCGGCATCCTTCGACTTGGTGTCGTCAATCTCGATCGCCACGGCGTCGATCTCATCAGCAACAGCCCTCAGGCTCTTGGCGATGCCCGCCAGCTGTTCGATGGCAGAGGTTGGCTTCGAGGTCTTGTCCGCGTTGCTCACTGTGAGTTTCCTTGGTTCATGAACAGCAGGCTGCTGGGGTTCGACTACCGCTCGCTGGTACGTACCGCTGCTGGTTACCCGCACCAGGCCAGCCTCGGCCATAGCCACAAGACATCCCCGGAGGATGTGCATGTCGATACGACTTCCAGTAACCCGGCACAACTCTTGAGCGATTTGGCCCGGAGTCCACAACTCCGCGATCGGAACGAACGAGAACACCTTTTGCGCGATGGTCGATTGACCTGCGAGCTTTGCCTTGAGTCGGATCGGTGTCACGCCATTGCTCCAGAAAAGCAAAACCCCGACAAGCTCAATGCCTGCCGGGGTTCCCATCTTGTGCCCATCGCTGGGAGGGGACGCAATAAACACAAGGTGCCTGAAATGTACTGAAAAGGTCTAAGGTGTAAAACCCCCTCGCCGCCTTTCATAGGCCGCCATGACCCGCCTCTTTTCCGCCTCGACGGCCCGGTTCTCCAGAAAATCGGCGATGGCATAGTCTGCCACCTCCAACTGCGCCTTGATAGTGGATTGCGCCCGGCGCATCTTCTGTGCCGTCATCGGAATCCCCAGCTCCCTCAAGTAGATGTAGTCCAGGGTGGCATACAGGTGAGAGCGCGTGAGCTTCAGCGACTCCACAGCCAGGTCGGTCTCTGCCGCCCTTTCCTCAAACACCGGGATCAGCATGCCGTTGTAAGAGCCGCGCGAAAAGCATGTGGTGATGTTCAACAGCACAGAGCTGCTGGCATAACCACGCGCGCCCGCTTCGTCGCGGGTCTTCCATATGGCCCACTCTTCCAGCCGCTGGCGGATGTGCTCAAGCCTTGCCATTGCCCCTCCCTGGCTCTGCCGCTATAGCAGGCTCCCGCATGAACCCAGCAAACGTAGCGCCCATCATCAGCGCCATGGCCTGCAACCTGGCCACGCACAGCTCACCCGACAGACCACCGTCAGGAATGCCCCACGGCGTACCCAGCACGTGCCCGCCCTCGATGGCGTAGAAGTAGCCGGGCTCCCCGGCCAACGCGCGCTTGAGGCAATCATCCACGTGGGCCCTGCCCCACTCCACGCGCTTGCGATCCACAAAGTCGGCCGTTTCGGGCATGGCTATCCGCATGCTGGCTGGTCGGGCTGGTGTTGTCATGACGAAATCCTTGGTGTGCACACGTGTGCACTGCCTGTGCTGTGGTGAAAGAAGGCCACCAGGCGGCCGAGGGTGGCCGAGGGGTGGACGGCGCAAACCCGCGCCAATCCTTGATCCGTCCATAGGACCACCCTGTCCATAGGTAGGTAGGAAAGCTGCACCCGCGCGTGCGCGCAGACACGCGCCCCCGTGTCTGCACACGCGCTTGTGTGTGTGAAGGAATGGCATCAGGGGTGGACGGGTGGACGGATAGCCCGTTTCCCTTTTGAAATCAACCGCTTACGCCGTCCACCCCCTGGTGGACGAGGGGTGGACGGTGTGGACGGCGGCGGCGACAGGACCGCCAGGGCGCGCACACGTGCGCACACCCGGCCGGGGCGTGACCAAACCGCAAAGCGCCCAAGCGCCACGAGGTAAGAGGTGGTGAAGTCAGAAGGGCAACGCATCGTCGTCGCCTTCAACATTGAACGGGCCAGGCGGGAGGCGCGAAGGCCCCTGCTGCGCACTGCCGGTTGGTGGTGGTGAATTGGTAGGGGGTGCTCCGCCTGGCGCCCCTGGTGCTCCATCCTTGGGTTTCTCTTCCTTGCGCCGCAAAAAGCCGCGCCTGCGCTGGCCGTTGGTCTCCCTATGTCGGTCAAAGCCCAGGGCCTTCATCGCCCGCGCCATGCGTTCATCCATATTGCCCTGGCCATCAATACGATCCGCCTTGATGCCCAGAGCCGCATACAGCTTGGTGGTGGCCCAAAAGTCGATGGTGGCCCCCGCTGGTTCCCCCACCTTGTGGGAGATCGGCTCGTTCACGATGTCGTGCAGCATGTCTTCCCACGCATCGCCCCGCTTGAACTGCTCTTGTTCCGGGAAGATCAACCGCTTCTCTTCCTCCCGGCTGGGCCAATACTGATCGCCGGCCTGCACCCTGTGCAGCGCCTCGGCCAGCAGCTGCCCGCGCATCTCGCGCAGCAGCTCCACATTCACCGATGCAACCTCCAGCGGCCAGAACCGCCGATCCCCTGTCGCATCCTTCAAAAACGTGTCCGCATTCGTCGTGCCCACGTTCACGAAGTGCCGCGGCGCCTTGATCATCTGGGCGCCATAGGGCGGCCGGTACAGGTCCTCCTGCACACTCAGGTACTGCTTGATGGCCGTGCTGTCCGCCTTGTTCAGCGACTCCAGCTCCGCAGACTCCACGATCCACGCCAGCTGCTGCGCCATCAGCGAATCCTTCTCGCCCACCTTCGTGCCGTTGTCGGTGAACCAGGGCGCCGCAATGGCCCGGAACGCGGTGGACTTCGCCAGGCCCTGATCCCCCTTGATGATCAGCATGTAGTCAAACTTGCAACCTGGCTGGATGGCCCGCTTGACCAGGCCCATGAAAAAGCAACGACCTATCAGCGTCGTGTACTCGCGCAACCGCTCCCGCTCTGCCGGATCCTTGCGTTCAGGCAGGCCGTACACCTTCGACAGCCAGGTATCCAACCTGTTCACCCCGTCCCACTTCTCGGTCGTGATCAGGTCCACCACCGGGTTGAAACGGTGCGAGCGCGCCGCCATCAGCACCCCGTCACGCAAGGTGCCCTTGGCCTTGATGCCCAGCCCGTGCGCACGCAACAGGTATTCGCCCAGCATCAAGTCGTCTTCTTCATCCCACTCGCCCGCAGGGTGCCCCCAGGGCGTGGTGCGGCTGCGTTCAATCAGCCGCGTGAAGTCGTTCAGCTTCGCCAGGCCCTTCAGCTCCGGGTCCAGCAGCAGCGAATACATCACGTTCTCGCGGCAATCCATCGGCCGCCCGCGATTGAAGACCAGGCGCTCGTACAGCTCAGACAGTCCATCGTCATCACTACCGCCACGGTCGCGGCCACCGCCATCAACACGGCGCTTGCCCGGCGGCTTGCCACCACCCGCGCCCTCGCTATCAGGCGTAGGAGCCGCGCCCGCGTCATCCCCCCCAGCGGGAGCCGAATTTTTCGCGCGGGGTGGTGGCGGTGCGCTGAGCTGGATGCCCATCACCTGTGCAAGCCACTTCAAGGCCTCGGCAGGCTTGGCCGTACCGGGGCCCCACTCCATCACCAGGTCAATAGGCGTGCGCTTACCCTGGCGGGGGTCGCCCATATCGGCCACCCCCCAATCCGTGATGCCACCGGGCGTGATGCCAAGGTCTTCCTGCAGGTCACGGCCCAGCGCCTTGCTTGTCACGCGATACCCAGCCCCCTCCCTGGTGGTGTGCGGGTACTCCCGCCCACCGAACAAAACAGGCACCCACGCATGCAAGGCCTTCATGGCCTCTTCATTCACATACGCGAAATCGTCCCGCCCCTTACGGTCACCAACATGCGCGCTGCGCGGTGCAGCCTTCGCAGGCGCCGGGCCTTGATACTTTTGCTTGGCCTCGGCAATGGTGGCGTGCATACGCTTGATCGCGCCTTCATCCGCCTGCGTCACCTCCAGCGGCGTGCCCTCCATGTGGCGGCCCGTCACCGTGAAGTACTGCTTTTCGCAGAACATCTCCACGCCAATGTCGTTGCTCTTGGCCGTGGCCGTGTGCCCCTCCACGTAGATGTGCAGGCCCCGGCCCGAGGGCGAAAACTCCGTGAACGAATGGAACGCCTGCACGATCTTGGCGGCCCGCTCGCCCAGCTTGCCCGTGTCGGCATCAATGCACTTGTCCAGGTCAATGCCGATCAGGCCATCGCCGGGCAAAAAACCAAAGCCCACGCCCGTCCACGGCTTGTCTGACCCGGCCGCACGCTCAAAGGCCCGCCGCACCACCGGCAGCGTGGCCAGGCGCTGCCGGTCCCGGTCATCACCCTGCCCGCCCGTGCGCCTGCCGCCCTGTACGTAATACGGTACCTTCAGCCAGGCGCTGCGCTTGGCATCCCACTCAAACTTCCACAGCACCCACTGCTGCGCCTGCGCAAGGCGTGCCGGTATGGTGTCCCATACAGGCGGATCAACGTGCGGCGGTGCGGGTGGTGGAGTGATTTGCGCCGAAGTCGGCTCACCCATGCGCAGGCCCTCCAACGCACAGGGCCACATACAAGCCAGCGTCCCTCCCGCCGGCGGCTTGGTTCAACCGCATCCGCTTACCCCCAAGCCTGTACAACGCCGGCCAAAGCGGCAAACGGGTCATTGGCAGCAAGCGCCAGACTGCCGGGCCGGTATTCCGCCACAGGCCGGTTGCGGTAGGGTACCTTGCGCGTATTAACGGGGTGCACTACCCCGGCGCGCACCATATTTTTCATCGTGTCCTGCGCGGCATCCAGGCCCACACAGGCACGGTGCGCAATCTCGCGCAGCGTGGGGCCATGCGCAGGATCTACCACCCCACTGGCCAGGGCGGCGCAGGCATCCAGCAGCGCCTTGCGGACCTCGCCTGCGGGCCTCATGCGGCACCGCCTTTGCCTGATGCAACACGCGCCGCTTCCACCAACTGCAGCAGTTGGCGGATCTCTCCCAAGGCCTGCGCCTCCAGCGCATCGGCCTCCAGGCCATCCACCTTCCCATCGGCAATGGTGCGCAAGCCCAGTTCCGTCAAGCGCCCGCCCGACACATTGTTCTCCAGCAGCTTGCGCTGCAGCGCCTGCACTGCATCCTGAGCACTGGCCGGAGCATCTGCCCCCACCACCGACGCAGCCAGGCCAAAGCGTGCATTGAAGGCATGCAGCCAATCCAGCGCATCCGGCCGCATCAGCTCCTGCATCCACTCCGTCAGCAGCTCGGCGATCTCCATGCTGACGCAATCGCCGTCCACCCCCCGCAGCTTGGCGCGCAGGGTCTCGCCATGCATGCTGCGGCCGCGCCGCTTGGTCAAGAACGCAGCAGCGTCCACCACATTGCCAGGGCATGCGCGCACGCTGTTGTAGAGCACATCGCGCCAATCGGTTTCTGAGTATCGGCAGGTCATAGGAGGCGGTTACCTTGAAAAGTGAAATTGATCAGGCTGGCGCCCCACCCCTTTGCCACAGACACTGCAGCTAAAAGAGAGAGGGACCAACAACGTGAAAGAGGAAAAGAAAGCACCCAGCGACGCATCCATGCGAAGCACCGCGCACCTGCCCGCGCGCGGCACACCATGAGGGGAGAGGAGATGAACCCCGGCGGCATGGCCGTGGGCGTGGTGGGTGGAAAAGCGGGAATGGGCGCCCACCCAGCCCTGGCGTACGATGGGAGCTCCTACACAACCATCGCCAGGGAGGGCGGGCATGAACAACAGCATTTCGATGGCAGAGCTGCAAGGGCGCATAGAGGCGCTGCGATCTACACAGATCGCATTGCTGATTGCCCTTGCGACCCAGATGGATCTGGACCTGGGCGGCATTGCACGGTCTGCCCGCAGCTGGAGCAAGAAGTCAAGCGCGGCGGGAGACGCTCTTGCGGCAATGAATGCAGAGCTGGACATCCTGGACGCTCTGGCGTCCCTTCCCAAGAGCTGAACTCGCGCAATTGCAGTCGGGAGATACCCGCGGCTGCAGCTGCGCGCAGGAAGTCAGCGAAATCGCCTCTGCCCTCATACGTTGCGCTGAGTTTGGCCAGCGAGGCGCTGACGCGCCTGCACATCTCCAGCCTACGGCGAGCGGTGCTAACCATGGGCCACCTCCTGCGTGGTGGCCTGCTGCACCCCTGTCAGATGGCGCAGGAAAAGATCCGGGCGAGCCAGCTTCACCGCTGGTGGTATCCCACGGTGAAGCCAGTTCTGGACGCGTTGCTGCCCACCCCGCTTAGGCAGGTTCAGCAGCTCCGCCACCTTAGATGGACCACCGAGAGCGGTGATGATCTGGATGTCTGTTTCGGGTGCAGTCATGAGACCGCATTGTAAACGTCGTGTTTACTAAAAAGTCAATCATGACGTTTAACAACGTGCCGTTTAGCGATTTGACAATCGCAAACATGTCCCCCGAGCCTCACAAGTCATACGTCAGACTGGTTCAAGCCGCGTCTGAGTTGCGCAACGTATCCACGCCTGCGGCCATTGCCAGGATGCTCAACATCAGCCCACAGACGCTGACGAACTGGGCAAAACGGGGGGTGTCTGAAACGGGCGCTCTACAGGCGCAGAAGGCCATCGGCTGTGATGCCAACTGGCTGCTGGGCGATGAAGACACGGCCATGGCGCGACCCGCCATTGCGACATCGATCCACGACCGTCAGGCGCCTTATGCGGTGAACCCGTGGCCCTTCAAAGGCTTCACAGCGCGTGAATTCCTCACCCTAATCGATGCCGACCGCCGCATGCGCATAGAGGCAGAGATCACCGGCCTGATTACCCTGGCAAAGCAAGGCGATGCCAGACTCACCAAAGCAGGCTGACACGGGCCCCAGGAAGGGTTTATAACGTGGACTTTGTAAGGAAATGCTTACGCGACACGTACAAATCCGGCTCATGAAAATCAGCGCATCTTTCGCCAATCCTCCGTCCTTTGAACCGGACTACAGCGTGCGCATGGAAGGCCGCGACAAGGGGATCATCAACGCATGGCTGGCAGGCATCGATATGGCTCGGCAGCGGCCTGAGTTACGCGCCCAAGCGTTGTCCGATGAACTACCAGTGCTGCCTTATCGCGGCGGCGTGGAGAAAAAGCTCAAGCTCAAACAGAAGATTGGGTCGCTGCTGTACCTGGCCATGTGGCAGGGACTGCGTGGCGATGATCTGGACATTGACATGGACAGCGAGCCAGTCCGGGTCTGCAGCAGACACGGCGTGCGCGTGATATTCACGCTGGAGTACGGAAAGCTCATGAATTCTGATAGCGAGTAGGAGAGTGCACTCATGGAGCCAGCCATCGCCGTAGCCATAGGCAACCGCAATTTAACAAAGGCGTCTCAGGTGTTGATGGGCATAGTGACGGGTATCACCGCCGACGCCCATCTACACGACCTGGAACTGAAGATGCTGTCAACGTGGTTGACCGCCAACGAAGAAGTGACTTCCACATGGCCCGGCTCCGCAATTGCGCGCCATTTGCGGGACATCATGGCAGATGGTGTCGTGACCGAGGAAGAGCGTACTCATTTTTTATCTGAGCTGCAACGCATCATCGGCGCCGACTTTGCCGAGACCGGGTCTGTAACACCCGAAGTGGCAGGCCTTCCGTTCGATACAAGCTGCGAGCTGGAGGTGCGTGACTCAACGCTGTGTTTCACTGGCACCTTTGTCTACGGCACCCGCGCAGCCTGCGAGAAGATCACCACTGCAGCAGGCGGAATCTGCACCAACGCTGTATCCCGCAAGGTCGCGTACCTCGTGGTCGGAACCCATATCTCCCCCGACTGGGTATCCACCTCGTATGGACGCAAGATCCAGTCAGCCATGGACCTCCAAAGACAGGGGCACCCGATAGCCATACTGAGCGAGCAGCGATGGCTTGATGCCATGCAAGCACTCTAAGCGAAGCCGAAACCGCCACAGGGCGGTTTTTTAACGCCACGTTTTAAACACGGCGTTGACACCACTTGGAAACACGGTGTTTAATTCTGCCATCCACACCACGGAGGGCAGCAATGCACACACCATCCCCCAGTGCACACGCGTGCACATCACCAGCGCCTGGTGTACTCCAGGCAGTCTTGCAGCGCCTTCTTCAAAGGCTCCGTGTCGCCATAAGACACTTTTCCGAAGGCGTTTTCCTTGAACGCCTGCTTGCGGGCTTGTTGCTGGCGCTGCCATGCGGCCAAGAAGCCCTTGCGTCGCCAGATGTGCATGCGTTGCACCAGCCGATCTACGGTCATCAAGTCAGGCACTCGCCTGTGCGGACTGGGCTCACGCAGATCAACCAACAGCCAGGCACGAATTGGATCAGCCGCTTCGTTGAACTCCTTTCGCCTGTCCCGCCACAGTGCCGTGCGGTGGCCAACAAGCACCCCGATGAAGAATGTCAGAAGCGAAGGAAGGGAGTTCTGGAGCAGCTCAAGCATGACCATCCTGTGTTGTTCAACCTGGCGGTGGCGGCGGCCACCTTCGTGCTGGGTTTTTACATCACCGGCGGCTTTACCGGGGGTGGCAAATGATGTCCACCCCCACCCCCCGTGCACACGTGTGCACACCCATCGCCGTGCTGGAGGCCGCCGAGGCCTTCATCGCCGGTTTTGAAGACGACAGCAGCCGGCGGTGCCTTGCCCCGCTGCTCTTCGACCTGCGCGCAGCCATCGCCACCACGCCCGATGACGCACTGACCATTGCGCCCCCCGTCTACAAGCACCGTGGCGATGTGTACACCCCCGACTCGGACTTCGCCTGGACGGCTTCGGCGCTCTGGTATCGCCTGCGCACCCAGCGGGAACACGGCTGGCAGCAGGAACCCTGCAAGACCTTTGTGCGCGCCAATTGGTACGACCACAAGGGCGGTTTGTGGCAGCGCGCCTACCCGGCCGTCACCGACGACTTTGGCACCCTTGTGGAAGTGGGTCGGGAAGGCGGTGCAGCATGACCGCCCCCAACTGGTTCACCGCCATTGCGCTCACCCTGGTCGTCGGCTGGTTCGCCGCCTGGGCCGACTCCACCGCCGACCGCCCCAGCGCCGCCAGCCTGGCCGCGCAGGAAGAGGCCGCAGCCCTGGCCAGCCGCGACTGGGCAGCTGCCCAGGTGTGCGCAGGCCGCCCCTTCGAGTGGCTGGACGACAAGACGCTGGTATGCCATCGCGAGGTGCGCCCATGAGGCTCGCCGGCATCGCCGTCCTATCGGTCCTGACCTGGCTGCTGGTGCTGATAGCCGCCGTCGTTCTCACCGCGTGCATCGCCGTGGCAATGCCCGGCACGCACTGACCACCACCACACGCACAGGAGGCCGCCATGCACACGTGTGCACTGCACCCCGACGCATCCGCCGATCTGTTCGGCGACATGCCCGAGCCGCATCCGCCGCAGCTGGAGTTCACCGGCACGCTGGCCGCGCCGCCCGTCATCCGCACCCGCAGCGACCACGGCCGCCCGGTGCCCGTGCTGTGCGTGGAACTGCAGGGCGTAGGGCCCCACGGCCACACGCTGCACGCCGAAGTGCCGTTCACCGAAGACCAGCGCAAGGCCGCAGAGGCCCAGGCCAACGCTCTGCGCGCCGGCCAGCGCGTGGCTGTCACCACCCCCATCACCACCCTGCGGCTGAGCCTGCCGCAGGCCACATCCGTGGCCCTCGCGGCCGATTGACCACCACCATGCAAGCCAAGACCATCACCATCCACATCACCGACACCGCTGGCGGCGGCGTCACCGTGCTCACCACCGCCGGCACGCCCCTGCCCGGCCTGCGCCTGACACCCGCCGAGGCCCTGGCCACCGACCTGATCAACACCTGCACCCACCGCGCCAGCGACGTGCACTACTGGCAGGGCAAAGACCGCGCCCTGGAGCTGCTGCAGGACCTCGTCAGCCCCGACGAACTGGGTTACGACGTCAGCGAAACCGTGCGCCGCCGCGCCTGCGCGGTGCTGGGGCGTGTGGGAGGGACGGCAGCATGACCATCAGTTACACCCCGCGCGCGTGGCCCGGCGAGAAGCGGCCCGAGTTCGACCACGTGGTGCTCAGCCACTGTCCGTCACCCATTCACATGCGCCGCGCCATTCCCATCCAGACAGCGCTGGCAATGGTCCACAACAACGCCCCCAGCTACCCCTTCTGAGGCTCACATGGCAACCGACCAACACGACACCTTTACCGCCGCGCTGCCCACGCCTGCAGCAGGCCCCCAAATGCGCATGCTGGCGGTTGCCAGCATCGTGGCCAGCAACACCAACCCGCGCAAGTTCTTCGACCAGGGCAAGCTCCAGGAACTGGCAGAGAGCATCAAGGCCAGTGGCGTGCACCAGCCTGTCCTCGTGCGCCCACTGCCCACCTCGCGCCTGGAAGAGACTTCTCGCGCGCTGCGCTCCAACGTCCTTGCATGGCCCTTTGCCACCACTCGCAAGCGGGAGCCCATTGAGTACGAACTGGTGGCCGGCGAACGCCGCTGGCGTGCCTGCCAATTGGCTGGAGTGCCAGATATCCCGGTAATGATCCGCGAGCTGACCGACGACCAAGCCCTCGAGGTGCAGATCGTCGAAAACCTGCAGCGGGTAGACGTGCAGGCGCTGGAGGAAGCGGACGGCATCAACGCCCTGATCACGCACAGCCAACTGAGCGCAAAGGATGTGGCCAAGCGCATCGGCAAAAGCGTGCGGCATGTGTACCAGCGTCTGCAGCTGCTTAACCTGTGCCAAGAGGCCGCAGAGGCCCTGCGCACCGGCAGCATCGACCCCAGCAAGGCCCGCGAGATCTCCTACATCCCCGACCCCAAGCTACAGCAAAAGGCCCTGGCCTTCGCGTTGGAGAAGGAATGGAACGACGAGCCCAAGCACAGCACGCGCGAACTGGCGCAGTTCGTGCGCAGCAACATCATGTTGCGCATGGACCGGGCCAGGTTCGACACCACCAGCGACACGCTGTGCCCCCAGGCTGGCGCCTGCACCACCTGCCCAAAGCGCACCGGCGCAAACCCCGACCTGTTTGGCGACAACGACGGGCCCGACCTGTGCACCGATCAGCCTTGCTACCGCAAGAAGGAGGCCGCGCACGATCAGGCGGCAGTTGAAAAGGCCAGAAAGACCGGGCACAAGGTCATCACGGCCGAAGAAGCGCGCAGCCTGGTCAGCTCCGAGCACATCCAGAACCCCACGTTCAAGGGCTACACGCTGCTGGACGAATCGGCCTACGGCATCGGCGTCATCGGCAGCACGGTACGCAAGGCGTTGGGCGCGGACTGCCCCGAAACCACCATCATCATCCACCCCATCACGGGCAAAAGCATGGAGGCAGTGAAGACCAGCACGGCAAAACGCCTGATCAGCGAGAAGCGCCAGGCCGCTGCAGCCAAAGCCGCAGACAAGGCCGATGCCGCGAAAGTGCTCTTGCCTGTGGAGAAGCGCCCCGAGTACCGCACTGCGTGGCTGAATGCCAGCGCCGACGCTGTAGCGGGCAAGTTCCAAGGCCATGGTGTCGCCGTGCCGCCCGAGGCGTTGCGCTCGTTTCTGATCGATGCCGCAGGCTACGAGGATGAAGGGCCGATTGGCGAAGCGCTTGGCTTGCCTACTGAATTCGATTGGTCTGAGCTGGAAAACCGGTTGCACACCATCGATGCGGCCGAGGTGTCCGGCGTGTTTACACGCTGGCTGCTCTACCGAGCTATGAGCAGCACGCATAGCACGTACGACGTGCTGAGCGACTCGGGCCACATGCTGCCGATCTTGGCCGGTGCAGCAGGGGTAGACGTGCGCGAAGTGCAAGCCGAGGTCAAACGCAAGATGGAAAGCGAAGACCGGGCAAAGGAGCTGGAGGAAGCCGAAAAACGCAGGAAACCAGCAGCCGCGACCAATCTGGCTGCGCAAGCGGGGGAAGGTGCGGAAGGGGGCAAGGGCGCCAAGGGCGGCGCAAAAAGACCGGCTGCGCGCGCTGGCGCAAAAGGCGCCGCTGCGCCCAAGACATCGAAGGCGCAGGCCTCGGCCGAGATCGCGGCCGCCATGCAAGCGCTGGAGGGGGAGTCCACTACGGGCAGCGCTGACGCGCTGCAAGGCGACGAAGCGCCGGCAGTCGCTGACGCGCTGCCGGCGGACACGGCGGCTACCGCCACTGCGCGCGTGGCGGCCTGGCCGTTCCCACCCACCGAGAAGATGAGCAAGGCGCCAGCGGCGCTGCGCAATGAAGCGCAGCCAGTCGCTTCCGCGCAGGCTACGCCCCGGCCAGCCCAGGGCGAAGAATCGCCATTGCCCCGCTTCGAGCAGGGCACCATCGTGCGGGTGAAGGACGATGCACGTGGTCAGGACGGCAAGCGCCGCAAGACCTGCGGCCGTGTGGGGGTGGTGGCTACGGGCGGCACGAACCTGGTGCTGATGTTCGGTCCCAAGAAACATGAGATCCTGGCCAACGTCAGCAGCGCCGAGGTGGAGCACTACACGGCAGATCCGCTGATTGGCAGCAAGGTGCGCGTGCTCAAGGCAGGCATGACGATGGATCGCAATGCGTATCGCTGGCGCCAGGGCACCGTGAAAGCCCTCAAGGAAGACGGCTGGGAAATCATGTTCACCGGCTTCAATGGCGGCCTGGCCACGTACATGACGTTCGGCACGGAAGAGCTGGAGGTGATCGAATGAGCACAACCCACACCGTCACCACCACGCTACAAGGCACCCCCATCGAACTCGGTATGCAGCTGGCCACCAGCCTCCTGGAGCAGCCGCTCAACTTCGCGGCCGCCCAGCTCACCCCCAAGGAGCTGGATCAGTTCTGCTGCGCCCTGCTTTCAGCCACAGGCGGGCTTATCGCCCTCAAGGTCGGCGTGCACCAGGCCGCCGTCATGATGGCCGCGCTGGCAGATGTCTCCAAGGCCGAGGCCGCAGCCACCGGGGGGCACCTGCAATGATGAAGTGCATCAGCATCCGCCAGCCCTGGCCATGGCTCATCACCATGGGCTACAAGCCCGTGGAAAACCGCACGTGGGAAACGCGGCACCGGGGCCCGGTGGCCATCCACGCCAGCCAAATGATGACGAGGGCCGACTACGAAGCCTGTGTGCTGTTCCTGATCAGCGATCCCGCCCTGCGCCACATCGCTGACGCACTGCCGGCGCCCGAGGATCTGCCGCGCGGCGGCATCGTTGGACGTGCCGAACTGGTGGCGTGCACACGCATGCACGAATCCCCGTTCTTCGTCGGCCCCTTCGGCCACGTGCTGCACAGCGCCGAGCCCCTGCCCTTTCAGGCCTGCAAGGGCGCGCTGGGCTACTTCAAGCTGCCGAAGGGAGTGGTGCTGTGACCGATCAAACCAACCCCCTCAAACCATGCCCATGCTGCGGCGGCCCCGCCAAGATGATGCAGGGCGACACCGGCTGGACCTGGGTTGAATGCGCCAACTGCGGCCTGGCCACCATGTACCGCATCAGCGCTGGTGACGACTGCCGCCCGTTGGTGGCCGAGGCCTGGAACAAGCGCACCGCCGCGCCCGCGCAGGAGGCGCTGCCGCTATGACCCACGGCCGCAAACCCCGCCAACCGCGCACTCGTGTGCAAAACCCTGTGCGCTTGGCCACCTGGCAGGCCGCGCTGCTGGATCACTGCCAGGTCGAAGCCATCATGGTCCCACTGCGCAAGGCGTTCAAGGCATTGCGCGAGGGCGTAGCCACAGAGGTGCAGTGGGCCCACCTGGTCAGCGCCATGAACATTGCCGATTCGGTGGCCATCACCAGCCCGATACGCGGCACGCGCGGCCACATCGAACCCGCGCAACGCGCCCTCGACGGCATCATGCGCCGCGCCATGGCCACGGGCGAGTGGCGCCCCACCTCCCTCTACTACGAAGAGCTGGACCTGATCCGCGACGGCCTGACCATCTACCACCACCAGCTGCAGCACCTCACGCGCGGCGAATACCAGCGCGCCGAAGACCACGCGGCCGCAGACGTGCGCCGCACCGCCGGCGCCGTCGTCATCAGCACCACCCCGGCCAGCGAGCAGCTGGCGCTTGCAGGAGTTTGAGCATGATCGGGACACAACCTACAGGCAACCTCCCAGGCATCGTGATCTGCGCCACCAGCCACGAGGGGCTGGTGGTCCTGGCCAACGGTAAGCCCGCGCGCCTGGCCATCGTGGACGAAGGTGGGCACGTCCTGGCCGCTGGCGACGACGTGGCCCGCGAAGCCGAAGCCGTGGCGCTCAACAACTTCCGCAACACCATGATGGGCAAGGGCTACCTGCGCACGCTGGGCAAGCCCATCGCAGCAGCATAGACCGCCTCACCCACCAACGAAAAGGCCCGCTGATGCGGGCCTTTCTCATGGGTGAACAGCGCGTATACACTCGCCTTCCTTCGGGCAGCCGAGGCTGACGAACCCGATCTTAGGGGTCTTGGCGGGGGAGAGTGCTTGGCTCATCCCCGCATTTTCCCAGTTCTGCCAGGCTCAGCGTTTTTTGAGGCCAAACGCGCCCAGCATCTGCTCGGTCTGCTTCTGCATCTGGTCCTGCATCTGCAGGAACATGTTCTGCGACTGCTCCACGTAGTTGCCCATCAGCCCCTTCATCATGGGCGACTGCAGATTCATGAATTGTGTCCACATCTCGGGCGTGAGGCCTTGCGACTGCTCGGCCAGCTTGGCCTGGATCTCGGTGAACATCTGCACGTTCTTTTCCAGGTACGCACCCATGAAGCCCTGCATGGCATGGCCATAGAAGCGGATGATGTTGGCCAGCGCCGCCTCGCTGAACATCGGCGCGCCGCCTGCCTCCTCCTCCAGGATGATCTGCAGCAGGATGCTGCGCGTGAGGTCTTCGCTGGTCTTGGCGTCGCGCACCACGACGGATTCGCCCTGCATCACCAGCTGCTTGACCTCGGCCAGCGTGACATAGGTGGAGGTGGACGTGTCGTACAGCCGGCGGTTGGGGTACTTCTTGATCACGCGCTGGGCGGTTTTTGGGTCAGGTGCTGGGTTCTTGTCTGGCACAGGCGGCTCCTCGGGTACATGGCCCGTCATGGCTTGTATTGCAGTGCAGCAGATTCTAGGCAGGCCGCACCCGCGCAGCGCGCAGGAATACCCTGATGGCTTGCACGACCGCCTGCTCCAGGCTGAATACGGGGGTCCGGAAACAAAAAAGCCGCTCTGTCGAGCGGCGTTTTGTACAGAATTTCTCTCTTTGCATGCTGAAGTCTGGGTGGCTTCCGCAGAGAGAAATGGTAGGCGCGATTGGACTCGAACCAACGACCCCCACCATGTCAAGGTGGTGCTCTAACCAGCTGAGCTACGCGCCTGTGTTTGTTCGAGAAGCGGGAGTATAGCAGCAAAAAATGCCGCCTCGGCCCTGGCGGCCGTCATCGCCGGCGCGCCGACCGCACCCCCTGCACCGCGGCCACGATATCCAGCACCTTGTTGAGCCGCCCCGCATCGGACACCTCCACGGTGAAGGTCATCCATGCCGTTCCCTTGACGGACTGTGTTTGCACACCGATGACGTTGGTCTTCTCGCGCGCGAACACTTCCGAGATGTCGCGCAGCAGGCCCTGGCGGTCCGAGGCTTCCACCGCCACGTCCACAGGGTAGACGGCGGCTTCTCCGGCGACGCGCTGCGACTTTCCCCACTCCACGTCGATCACGCGCTCCGCATTGCGCGCCGCCATCTCGCGGAAGTTGCTGCAGTCGGCGCGGTGCACGCTCACGCCCTTGCCGCGCGTGACGAAACCACGGATCTCATCGGGCGGCGCGGGCTTGCAGCACTTGGCCAACTGCGTCATGAGGGAATCCACGCCCACCACCAGCACGCCGCCCTTGGGCGCGCCGTCGGGTGTGCGCGCCTTCTTGAGCAGCACGTCAGGCTCATCGACCGCCGGCTCGGGTGGGCGCAACAGGGTCTCGATGCTGCGCAGCGAGAATTCGTCCTTGCCCACCACTTCGAACAAGGCCTCGGCCGACTTGAAGCCCAGCTGCACCGCCAGGTCGTCAAGCTTGAGGGCCGTCTTGCCCTCGCGCTGCAGCAGCTTTTCCACCAGCTCGCGGCCGCGCGCCACCGTGGCATGGGTGGCCTGTGCGTTGAACCACGCGCGCACCTTGGCCTTCGCGCGGTTGCTGGTGAGGTAGCCCAGTTCCGGGTTGAGCCAGTCGCGCGAGGGGCGCCCTTCCTTCACGGTGGTGATCTCCACCGTCTGGCCGTTTTGCAGCGGCGTGTTCAGCGGAACCATGTTGCCGTCGACACGCGCACCCCGGCAGCGGTGGCCGACGCTCGTGTGCACGGCATAGGCGAAGTCCACGGGCGTGGCGCCCTGGGGCAGTTCCACCACGGCCGCGTCCGGGGTCAGCACATAGATGCGGTCTTCGAACAACCCGCTGCGGCTGGCGGAGCCCACCAGGTCGCGCTCCCACGCCAGCAGCTGGCGCAGTACGGCGATCTTGGCGTCGTACTCGCTGCTGGCCGACACGCCAGCGTAACCCTTGGTGCCCGCCTCCTTATAGGCCCAGTGCGCGGCCACGCCATGCTCGGCATGGTCGTGCATGGCCTGGGTGCGGATCTGGATCTCGATGGCCTTGCCCGCCTCGTCGCGCACCACGGTGTGCAGCGACTGGTAGCCGTTGGGCTTGGGGCGGGCGATGTAGTCGTCGAACTCCGCCTCGATGGGCTTGAACTGGCTGTGCACCCAGCTCAAAGCCGCGTAGCAGTCCTTGACGCTCGGCACCACCACACGCAGCGCACGGATGTCGAACACCTGGTCGAAGTTCAGCGACTTGCCGCGCATCTTCTTGACGATGCTGTAGATGTGCTTGGGCCGGCCCTGCACGCTGGCACTGATGCTGCGCGCGCGCAGCTCGGACTCCAGCCGGCTGCGCACCTGCTCCATGTACAGCTCGCGCTCCACGCGCTTCTCGTCGAGCAGGCGGGCCACTTCCTTGTAGGTCTCGGGCTCCAGGAAGCGGAAGGCCAGGTCTTCCAGCTCCCACTTCATCTGCCAGATGCCCAGGCGGTTGGCCAGCGGCGCGAACACTTGCAGCGCCTCGCGCGCGATGGCCGGCGATACCGGGCGCTTGGCTGCGGCGTAAAAGCGCAGCGTCTGCAGGCGGGACGCCAGGCGCAGCATCACCACGCGCAGGTCGCGCGAGAAGGCCAGCAGCATCTTGCGCACGTTCTCGGTCTGCGTGGCCGCATCGTCCACCTGCTGGCCCGTCACCTGCGCCTCGCGCGCCTGCAGTTGCACGCGCATGAGCTTGGTGGTCTCCAGCGCCAGCGCGGCGAAATTGCTGCCGAAGGCCTTGGTGATCACTTCCTCGGGCTTGTTCAGGTGCGAGCAGGCATACACCAGATAGGCCGCCGCCTGCATGGTTTCCGAGCCGCCCAGGTGCTTGAGGATGGCGGACACCGCATCGGCATGGACGAGGGTGTTCTCTCCGGTTTCCAACGTTTCGCCGATCAAGAGCGGCTCGGCAAAGGCGCGGGCGCGTACCAGGGCGTCGGCATGCTCCGGCCCCGCCTGCGCGGTGGCTGCGATGAGCTGCGGCACTGCCTCGGGTCGGGGCCCGGCGGCCGCGCCCTGCCCCATGGGCAGATGGCCGATGGAACTGCTCTTCATGCTGTCAACTCCTCCTGCCGCTCCAGCAGGAACTGCGCGACCACGGCCACCTGGTCCGGCTGCACCAGCGTCGGCGCGTGGCCCACGCCGGCGAACTCCACCAGCCGCGCACGCGGGCCGCGCGCGGTCATCTCGCGCGCCGTAGCGCTGGACAGCAGGTCCGACTCCGCACCGCGCAGCAGCAGCACCTGGGCCGGGATCTGGTCGTACAGCTGCCATAGCTGCTGCTCACCCGCCAGCGCGGCCTCGGGCGTGAGGGCGCGAAAGGGCACGGCGATCGCCGGGTCGTAGTGCAGGGCCAAGCCCCCTTGGGGCGCCTCGCGCACCATGGCGCGAGACAGTTCCAGCCACTGCGCAGGTGTGTGCGGCCCGAAGCTGCGCGACACCGCCCACAGCGCGTCGGCCGCCTGCTGCAGCGTCGCGAAATGCGCGGGCTGGCCCAGGTACTGGCCGATGCGCGCGAGCGCCTGCCACTCCACCCGCGGCCCCACATCGTTGAGCACCAGGCGCCGCACGGGTACCGGCAACACCCCCGTCTGGCCGCACAGGCCCATGCCGATGAGCCCGCCCATGCTCGTGCCCACCCAATCCAGGGTGGCGATGGGGCCTTGCGCGTGCAGTTGCGCCAGCAAGGCCAGCATGTCGGCCGCGTACAGCGGCAATTGGTATTGCATCGGATCGGCCAGCCAATCGCTGCGTCCGCGCCCCACGACATCGGGGCAGACCACGCGCGCATGGCGGGCCAGCGCGCGTGCCAGGGTGTCGAAGTCCCGCCCCTGGCGTGCCAGCCCGTGGACGCAGACGATCACATGGGGATGGGCCGCGTCGCCCGTCTCGTTCCACTCCCAGTAGGCCATGCGACGGCCTTGTTCCGGGTGGCCGGCGGCCGCGGGGCCGGGGCACGGTACGTATTTCAGCGTAGGTTGAATCATGGAAACGGTACCGTCATGCAGCGCTCGATAATGCCTGCGCTGCATCCTAATTCATTCGGAGAGACTCTCATGCTGAACGGCAAAACCGCCCTCGTCACCGGCTCCACCAGCGGCATCGGCCTGGGCATCGCCAAGGCGCTCGCGCGCCAGGGGGCGAACATCGTGCTCAACGGCTTTGGCGACGTGGACGGTCCGCGCGCCGAGGTGCTGGCCGCCGGCGAGGCCGCAGGCGCCCGCGTGGCCTACCACGGCGCGGACATGAGCCGCCCCGCGGAGATCGAGGACATGCTCAAGTACGCCGCATCCCAGTTCGGCCGCGTGGACATCCTGGTCAACAACGCCGGCATCCAGCACGTGGCCAGCGTGCAGGACTTCCCCGTGGAGAAGTGGGACGCCATCATCGCCATCAACTTGACCAGCGCCTTCCACACCACGCGCCTGGCGCTGCCCGGCATGCTGGCCAATGACTGGGGCCGCATCATCAACGTGGCGTCGGTGCACGGCCTGGTGGGATCGGCGCAGAAGTCGGCCTACGTGGCGGCCAAGCACGGCATCGTTGGCCTGACCAAGGTGACGGCGCTGGAGACCGCCCCGACGGGCGTGACCTGCAACGCGATCTGCCCCGGCTGGGTGCTCACGCCGCTGGTGCAAAAGCAGGTGGACGCCAGGGCCGCCGCGCTGGGCATCTCCAACGAAGAAGCCAAGAAAGTGCTGCTGGGCGAGAAGGAGCCCTCCATGCAGTTCACCACACCCGAAGAGCTGGGTGAACTGGCCGTGTTCTTCTGCTCGGCCGCCGCCAACAACGTGCGCGGCGTGGCATGGAATATGGACGGCGGCTGGGTGGCGCAGTAAGCCCGCTATTAATAAAGTAGCTTGCAACGCCCGACTGGCGGGCGCTGCAGGCCAAAATGGCTGATAGCGACCGCTGGGGTCACTTGAGCTGTACCGAGCCAGCCACCGTCACCACCACCTGGGCCTTGCCGGCCTCCACAGGCACGGGAGCGTCGGACGCATAGGATGCCGCCTTGGCCTCCATGGCCATCATGCGCGGGCGCGGGCCGGGCGACATCTCGTTGCTGTTCACCGCCACCTCGCGCAGCGTGTAGCCGCCAAAACCGAAGCCCCGCGCCAGTTCGGAGGCGCGTGCCTTGAAGGCCTCGATGGCCTGCGCCTGGGCCTCGGTCTCCACCTTTGCCCGCGCCTCGCGCGACAGGTCGAATGCGATCTGGCTGATGGACATGCTCTGGATCTTGCCCGCCGTGGCCGTGATGCGCGGGAAGTCGCGCCCTTCCAGCACCAGCTCGGCGCGGCCCTGCCAGCCGGTGATCTTGCCGTCCTTGCCATAGCGCGGGTACATGCCGAAGGCCCCCGTGCGCACGTCCATCTGCTGCGGCTGGGCGGCGCGGCGGGCTTCGGCCAGCGCGGCGTCCAGCGCCTGTTTGAGTTGCGTTTGCACGCCTGCGGCGTCCGCGGCTTCCTTGGTGGCGGCCAGCGTCAGCACCAGCAAGTCCTGCTGCACCTGCACCGTGCCCGATGCGGAGAGCTGCAGCACGTTCTGCGGCGGCGCCGAAGGATTCTGAGCGTAAGCGGCCACAGCGCCCGCCATCAGTGCGCAAGCAGCTATTGTTTTTATAGTTCTTTGCATGGTGTTCCTTTTCTTGGGTTGACGTTGTACAGGCATGTGCAGCATGCCCCAGGACCGACGCTAACCGCGTCAGCGCAGCGCTGGCATGAATGCCGGGTAATGTCGTTGCGAGGCGTCGCAAAACCTGTAACAGTTGGTCAGACCCCGGGGTAAAACCGGACTTTCCGTTCGCAAGCTGGTCAGAATCGGCTCTGTTACAAATTGGACTGGGAAAGAAAGCATGGCTTCAACAACCAACCGTACCGACAAAGTTCTCGTGGTGGATGACGATGCGCGCATCCGCGACCTGCTGCGCCGCTACCTCACCCAGGAAGGCTTTGAAGTTATGGTCGCGGAAGATGGCAAGGCCCTCAACCGCATCCTGCTGCGCGAGACCGTGGACCTGATCGTGCTGGACCTGATGATGCCGGGGGAAGACGGCCTGTCGATCTGCCGGCGCCTGCGCGCGGCCAATGACCGCACGCCCATCATCATGCTCACCGCCAAGGGCGAGGACGTGGACCGCATCGTGGGCCTGGAAGTGGGCGCCGACGACTACCTGGGCAAGCCCTTCAACCCGCGCGAGCTGCTGGCCCGCATCCACGCCGTGCTGCGCCGCCGCCCGCCGCAGGAGGCCCCGGGCGCACCGTCGGGCGACAACGAAGTGGTGACCTTCGGCCCCTTCACCTTCGACCTGGGCACGCGCGCGCTGCAAAAGAACGGCGAGGAACTGCCGCTGACCACGGGCGAATTCGCCATGCTGAAAGCCCTGGTGCGCCACCCGCGCCAGCCGCTGTCGCGCGAAAAGCTCGCGCTGCTGGCACGCGGGCGCGAGTTCGAGCCGTTCGACCGCAGCCTGGACGTGCAGATCTCGCGCCTGCGCAAGCTGGTCGAGGTGGACGCCGCCGCGCCGCGCTACATCCAGACCGTGTGGGGTGTGGGCTACGTGTTCGTGCCGGACGGCACGAACTGACCAGGGCATCCCTCCTAAAGGAACGGCGGCCCCACTCCACCGGCACGCCGTGCCCTGCATGACCGCTTGCACGCCACCTTGACATGAGCGCCACCCACGACGCGCCTTCCGATGCCACCAGCCCCGCGCCGCTGGAAACGTCCGCCAGCCGGCGGGCCCAGCGTGCACGTGTGGGGCTGAACCTCTTCTGGCGCACCTTCTTCCTGCTGGCGGTGCTGCTGATCGGCAGCATCATGGCGTGGCTGCAGACGCTGCGTGCGCTGGAGTTCGAGCCCCGCGCCCTGCAGACGGCGCAGCAGATTGCATCGCTGGTCAACCTGAGCCGCGCGGCGCTCATCCACTCCGATGCCATCGCGCGTGTGTCGCTGCTCAAGACCATGGCCGACCAGGAGGGCGTGCGCATCCTGCCGCGCGAGCCGGGTGACAAGTTCGAGCTGCTCTCGCCCTCCCCGCTCGGCTCGCGCCTGACCGAAGAACTCACCCAGCGCCTGGGGCCCGGCACCATCGTGGCCGCCAGCGTGAATGGCGAGACGGGGCTGTGGGTGGGCTTCACCATCAATGGCGACCCCAACTGGATGCTGATGGACCGTTCGCGCCTGAGCGCCGCTGGCGGCAAGACCTGGATGATCTGGTTGATCACCGCGGGCGCGCTGTCGCTGGCGGGTGCCGCCGTCATCGCGCGGCTGATCAACCGCCCACTCAAGCAGCTCAGCGACGCGGCCAACCGCGTGCGCGACGGTGACTTTGCCAACAGCCGCCTGGACGAAGAGGCCGTGACCAGCGAGATCCGCGAGGTCAACATCGGCTTCAACCGCATGGCGCAAAAGCTCGCCAAGCTGGAGCAGGACCGCGCAGTGATGCTGGCCGGCATCTCGCACGACCTGCGCACGCCGCTGGCTCGGCTGCGCCTGGAAACCGAGATGAGCGTCACCGACGACGTGGCGCGCGAGCACATGGTGGCCGACATCGTGCAACTGGACGCCACCATCGACAAGTTCCTGGACTATGCGCGGCCCGACACCACGGTGGCCCTGAGCCCTGTCAACCTGCATGGCGTGGTGTCGTCCTGCGTGTACGCGGTGCAGGACCACCGCGAGCTGCAGATCTCGATGAATGTGCCCGAGGACCTGATCGTGATGGCCGACGAGGTGGAGCTGGCGCGCGTGATCTCCAACCTGCTGGAGAACGCCCGCCGCTACGGCAAGAACCGTGAAACCGGCATCACCACCGTGGACATCGCCGCCAAGGCGCGCGAGAAGTGGGTGCTGGTGAAACTGCGCGACCACGGGCCCGGCGCGCCACCCGAGCAACTGGCCAACCTCACCAAGCCGTTCTTTCGCGGCGACTCCGCGCGCACGGCCGCCGCTGGCGCGGGCCTGGGCCTGTCGATCGTGGACAAGACCGTGCAGCGCATGGGGGGCATCTTCGCGCTGGCCAACTCGGGCTCGGGCGGGCTGGTCGCCCACATCCAGTTGCAGCGCGCGATGAATCTACGGCAGGGCCAGGACCCCCAGCAGCGCCTGCAGCGCCCGCAGATCAAGCGCCACCTGCCACCGCGCAGCGGTGTGCCGTCATCCCAGCAAAATCGATAGCAGCCAGCGCTTGCTGCGTGGCCGATTTACAGCGTTTTCTGCCGGAAACCAGCACTCTTCCAGCGCAAGCAGCTATTTTTTGAATAGCAACACAGCGGCGCGCGCCTCGATGGACAGGCCCTGACCCACGGGGCCCAGGCGCTCGGCCGTCTTGGCTTTCACGTTCACCTGGTCCAGCACCAGGCCCAGCGCGGCGGCGATGCGCTCGCGCATGGCGGGGATGTGCGCCGCCAGCCGCGGCGCCTGCGCGACCACGGTGCTGTCGATGTTGCCGATGGCGTAGCCCTTGTCGCCCACGCGGCGCGCCGCCTCCTCCAGCAACGCCACCGAGTCCGCGCCCTTGAAGCGCGCGTCGGTGTCGGGGAAGTGGCTGCCGATGTCGCCCAGCGCCGCAGCACCCAGCAGCGCATCGGTGATGGCATGCAGCAGCACATCGGCATCGGAATGGCCCAGCAAGCCCATGGTGTGCGGGATCTCCACCCCGCCGATGACCAGGCGCCGCCCGGGCACCAGCGCATGCACGTCCCACCCTTCGCCGATTCTGAAATTCATGCCCATTGCGTCCGCCGCCCTCATGCCTTGGAAGAAAAGAAAGTCTTGACCGGGTCGCTCGCCGCGGCGCCGCGTTCGCCGCCAAAGCGCTCCAGCGTGGCGCCGTGCATGCGCTGGGCCAGCACGGCCTCGGCCAGCGCGAAGTCCTCGGGGTAGGTCACCTTGAAGTTCTGCGCGCCGCCAGGCACCAGGCGCGGGCGCAGGCCCATGGCCTCCATGGCACTGGCCTCGTCGGTGGCGGTGGCGCCCACCCGCTCCAGCGCATGGCGCAGCGCACCGATGCGGAACATCTGCGGCGTCTGCGCCAGCCATTTGTCGCTGCGGTCCACGGTGGCGGCCACGCGCACGCCGCCGGGGCCGTCGCTCGCCACCTTGAGCGTGTCCGCGAGCTTGTGCGCCAGCAGCCCACCCACGCTGTCGTGCTGGCAGGCGTCGATGAGCGCATCGATCTGCTGCGCCGTCACCAGGCAGCGCGCCGCATCGTGCACCAGCGCCCAGTCCTCGTCCTGCGCGCCGCGCGCCTGCAGGGCCTTCAGGCCGCCCAGCACCGTGTCGGCGCGCGTGGGCCCGCCGCAGGGCACGGCAAAGAAGGCCGGGTGGGGGTGACCGTCGAAGAAGGTGTCGCCCGCGGCCACGGCCACCAGCGTGCCCGCCAGGCGCGCCACGCCCGCAAAGGCCGCCAGCGTGTGCAGCACCATCGGGTGACCCGCCACCGTGTGGTACTGCTTGGGCAGCACGGGGGGGCCGTCCTGCCCGCCCCTGCGCACGGCGCGCGTGCCGGTGCCGGCGCAGGGCACCAGCCCCCAGAAGCGCCCGGCCACAGGGCGAGCAGGGGTAGTGGGCGGCAGCAGGTCGGTCATGGGCGGGCATTCTAAAATCCCCGATCGTCGTCTTGAGCATCGTGGCGCACACTGCTCCGTGTCCTGCGCCCTATCCCACACCATGGGGCGACGCAACCTGCATGCAGCTGCCCAAACTCTCCCCCGGAAAACGATTCACCCTGCCCCGCCCCGTGGGCAGCGCCGACGCCTTGCTGCTGGCCCGCCTGGGCGAGCGGGAAAAGGCCGCAGGCCGCACCACCGCCATCGTCACCGCCGATGCAACCGACGCCCAGCGCCTCATCGACGAGATGGCCTTCTTCGCGCCCGAGTTGCGCTGCGCGCTGTTTCCCGACTGGGAAACGCTGCCCTACGACAGCTTCTCGCCGCACCAGGACCTGATCAGCGAGCGGCTGGCCACGCTCTGGCGCATCCAGCAGCGCGACAAGGACACGGGCGCCGACGTGGTGCTGGTGCCGGCCACCACGGCGCTGTACCGGCTGGCGCCGCCCTCGTTCCTGGCGGGCTACACCTTCCATTTCAAGGTCAAGCAGAAGCTCGACGAGGCCAAGCTGCGCGCCCAGCTCACGCTCGCGGGCTACCAGCATGTGTCCCAGGTGGTGGGCCATGGCGAATACGCGGTGCGCGGCGGGTTGATCGACCTGTTCCCGATGGGTTCGGCCGTGCCGTACCGGGTGGACCTGTTCGACGACGAGATCGACTCCATCCGCACGTTCGACCCCGACAGCCAGCGCAGCCTCTACCCGGTGCCCGAGGTGCGCCTGCTGCCCGGGCGCGAGTTCCCCATGGACGACGCGGCGCGCGCCAAGTTCCGCCAGCGCTGGCGCGAGCTGCTGGAGGGCGATCCCACGCGCAGCCGCATCTACAAGGACATGGGCAACGGTGTGGCCACCGCCGGCATCGAGTACTACCTGCCGCTGTTCTTCGATGAGACGGCCACCGTGTTCGATTACCTGGGCAACGAGGCCACCGTGGTGCTGCACGGCGACCTGGAGACGGCCTTCCAGCGCTTCTGGCAGGACACGCGCGACCGCTACCGCCTGATCCAGGGCGACCCGGACCACCCCACCCTGCCGCCGGAGGCGCTGTTCCTGGGCGCCGAGCAGTTCTACGCCCAGGCCAACCAGCACGCCCAGTTGTCGCTGCGCCCCGGTGTGGAAGACGTGGCGGACAACGCGCAGTTCCAGAAGCTGCCCGACCTGTCCGTGGTGCGCGGCGCCGAGGACCCGCTGGCGCGGCTGCAGGCGCACATCCGCGCCACGGCGCAGCGTGTGCTGCTGCTGGCTGAAAGCGACGGCCGGCGCGAGAGCCTGCTGGATTTCCTGCGGGCCTCGGGGTTGAACCCGCCGGCTTTCGACTCGCTGGCTGAGTTCCAGTCCACGCCCGAGGAACGTGTGGGCATCGCCACGGCGGCGCTGGCCTCGGGCTTCGCGTGGATGGAAGAAGGCCTGGACCTGGTCACCGAGACCGAGCTGTTCGCCGCCGGCTCCACTACGCGCCGGCGCAAGAAGCAGGAGCAGGCCAGCGACGTCGAAGCGCTGATCAAGGACCTGTCCGAGCTGAAGGTGGGCGACCCCGTGGTGCACAACCAGCACGGCATCGGGCGCTACCGCGGCCTCATCCACATGGATGTGGGCAACAAGAACCCCGACGGCAGCCCTGCGCTGCAGGAGTTCCTGCACCTGGAATACGCCGACAAGGCCGTGCTCTACGTGCCCGTGAGTCAGCTGCAACTTATCGGCCGCTACACGGGCGTGTCTGCCGACGAGGCCCCGCTGCACAAGCTGGGCAGCGGCCAGTGGGAAAAGGCCAAGCGCAAGGCCGCCGAGCAGGTGCGCGACGCCGCGGCCGAGCTGCTCAACATCTACGCCCGCCGCGCCGCGCGCGAGGGGCATGCCTTCCGCTACTCGCCCAACGACTACGAGCAGTTCGCCAACGACTTCGGCTTCGAGGAGACCGCGGACCAGAAGGCCGCGATCCACGCCGTGGTGCAGGACATGATCAGCCCGCGCCCCATGGACCGGCTGGTCTGCGGCGACGTCGGCTTTGGCAAGACCGAGGTCGCACTGCGTGCCTGCTTCGTGGCCGTGGCCGGGGGCAAGCAGGTGGCGTTCCTGGCGCCCACCACGCTGCTGGCCGAGCAGCACTACCGCACGCTGAGCGACCGCTTCAGCAAGTGGCCCGTGAAGGTGGCCGAGGTCTCGCGCTTTCGCTCGGGCAAGGAGATCACCGCCGCCGTCAAGGGCATTGCCGACGGCACGGTGGACATCGTCGTGGGCACGCACAAGCTGCTCAGCGAATCGACCCAGTTCAAGAACCTGGGCCTGCTCATCATCGACGAGGAACACCGCTTCGGCGTGCGCCACAAGGAGGCGATGAAGCAGTTCCGCGCCGAGGTGGATGTGCTCACGCTCACTGCCACGCCGATCCCGCGCACCATGGGCATGGCGCTGGAGGGGCTACGCGACCTGTCCGTGATCGCCACCGCGCCGCAGCGGCGCCTGGCCATCAAGACCTTCGTGCGCAACGAAGGCACGGGCGTGATCCGCGAGGCCGTGCTGCGCGAGCTCAAGCGCGGCGGCCAGTGCTACTTCCTGCACAACGAGGTCGAGACCATCGAGAACCGGCGCCAGAAGCTCGAAGAGATATTGCCCGAGGCGCGCATCGCCGTGGCCCACGGCCAGATGCCCGAGCGCGAGCTGGAGCGCGTGATGCGTGACTTCGTGGCCCAGCGCTACAACATCCTGCTGTGCTCGACCATCATCGAGACCGGCATCGACGTGCCCACGGCCAACACCATCATCATCAGCCGCGCCGACAAGTTCGGCCTGGCGCAGCTGCACCAGTTGCGCGGGCGCGTGGGGCGCAGCCACCACCAGGCCTACGCCTACCTGATGGTGCCCGACATCGACGGCCTGACCAAGCAGGCGCAGCAGCGCCTGGACGCCATCCAGCAGATGGAGGAGCTGGGCAGCGGCTTCTACCTGGCCATGCACGACCTGGAGATCCGCGGCGCGGGCGAAGTGCTGGGCGAGAGCCAGAGCGGCAACATGATGGAGATCGGTTTCCAGCTCTACAACGAGATGCTGGCCGAGGCCGTGAAGCAGCTCAAGGCCGGCAAGGAGCCCGACCTGCTCGCCCCCATGCAGGCCGCCACCGACATCAACCTGCACGCCCCGGCCCTGCTGCCCGATGACTACTGCGGCGATGTGCATCTGCGCCTGTCGTTCTACAAGAAGCTGGCCACGGCCAAGACCAGCGACCAGATCGATGGCCTGCTCGAAGAGATCGTGGACCGCTTCGGCAAGCTGCCGCCGCAGGCGCAGACGCTGATCGACGTGCACCGTCTGCGCGTGCTGTCCGCGCCCTACGGCGTCGTGAAGGTGGATGCCGCCCCCGGCGTGATCACCATCACCTTCAAACCGCAGCCCCCGGTGGACCCGATGGCCATCATCCACCTGATTCAGAAAAACAAGCACATCAAGCTGGCGGGCAATGAGAAGCTGCGCATCGAGCGCGAGCTGCCCGACCCCGCCGCGCGCGCCCAGATGGTGCGCGACGTGCTGCGCAGCCTGGGCCAGCCGCTGGCCGAGGCGCAGGCCGCCGTCCCCGCCTAGGCAGATCCATGGCACTGGAAGCCGCCCTCGCCCTGCTGGCACTGGCCTTCGCGCTGGCCGCGCGGCCCTGGCGGCTGCTGGGCAGCCGCAAACCGTTGGCGCACGAGGCCCATGGCGCACCTGCCACGCTGTGGACGCCGCTGCTCGCCACGCTCGTGCTGCTGCCCTGGGCCTGGGCTCTGCCTACGCTGCACCGCATGCCGCTGCAGCTGCAGTGGTCAGGCGCCTGCCTGGTGCTGCTCATGCTGGGCTGGCCGCTGGCGGTTCCGGCCCTGCTGGCCGTCGGCACGATCGCCGCGCTGGTCTCGCCCAGCCTGGGCTGGGGCGACGCGCTGGGCCTGGCCGTGTGGCAGGGCATCGTCCCCGCCACGCTCGCGCTGCTCGTGGGCGTGCTGCTGCGGCGCCTGGCGGGCGCGCGTGCGCTCACCGGCGTGCGCATCTTCGTCTATGTGCTGGGCCGGGGCTTCCTGGGCACGGCGCTGTGCGTGTTCGTGGCAGGCTCGCTGTCGCAATGGGCGGGCCATGTGCTGCCGGGCGTGGGCGAGCAGCTGTCACTGGTGGCGCGCTGGCTCATGGCCTGGGGCGATGGCATGGTCACGGGCATGTTGTGCGCGGTGTTCGTGGCCTTCAAGCCCGGGTGGCTGGCCACCTGGTCCGACCAGCTGTACCTGCCCAAGCCCTGAACGACAATCCCTCTTTTTCGCATCCGCTCTACTCCGCTTCCATGTCCCAGACTCCTTTTGAATTTGCCCCCGGTCTCGTCGTGCAGGGCATCACGCCGCCGCTGCGGCTGGCCGACTACAAGCTCATCGCCTTCGACATGGATTCCACGCTCATCAGCATCGAATGCGTGGACGAGATCGCCGACGCCGCCGGCCGCAAGGCCGAGGTGGCCGCCATCACCGAGGCCGCCATGCAGGGCCTGATCGCCGACTACAAGGAAAGCCTGCGCCAGCGCGTGGCGCTGCTCAAGGGCGTGGGCACGGACCACCTGGAGCGCGTGTTCACCGAGCGCTTGCGCTTCAACCCTGGTGCGGCCGAACTCATCGCCGCCGCCAAGGCCGCGGGGCTGGCCACGCTGCTCGTTTCGGGTGGGTTCACTTTCTTCTCCGACCGCGTGAAGGCGCACCTGGGGATCGACTTCGCACGCTCCAACGTGCTGGAGGTCGAGAACGGCCTACTCACCGGTCGCATGGTGGACCAACCCTGGGGCGACATCTGCGATGGCGCGGAAAAACGGCGCACCCTGCTGGAGGTCGCCTCGCTCATGGGCATCGACGCGCGCCAGACCATCGCCGTGGGGGACGGGGCCAACGACCTGCCCATGATGGGCGCGGCCGGGCTGTCCGTGGCCTACCACGCCAAGCCCGCCGTGCGCGCACAGGCCCGCGTGGCCATCAACCAGGGTGGACTGGACCGGCTGCTGGAAGTGCTGCGCTGAGCACCCATACCGCAGCCCATTCGCGCTCCCATATTCATAGCTTCTAGCGCTTGTCAAATGGGCGCTAGTGCGGTTTTTTATCAAAATAACAAAAGATAAAGAACATACTTCATATATGAATATGAAAATAAAAACGACTTGCGGCTGAGTCGTCCCGCTTACACTTCACACCCTGGTCATCGCCCTCTTGCACAGGGCGGTGCTCTCAAGTCACCGCTATAAGGAAACCGTTCTCCATGCTGAAGAAAACCCTGTCTGCCATTGCCCTGGCCGCTGCCGCGCTGGGCGCGCAAGCCGCCGACGTGCTCAAGGTAGCCGCCACGGCCGTGCCGCACGCGGAGATCCTGAACTTCGTGAAGCCCCAGCTCAAGGCCCAGGGGCTGGACCTGCAGGTCAAGGAATTCAGCGATTACGTGCAGCCCAACGCCGCCGTCGAGGACAAGCAGCTGGACGCCAACTTCTTCCAGCACCAGCCCTACCTGGACAGCTACAACAAGGACCGCAAGAGCAGCCTGGTGGCCGTGCCCAACGGCAAGATCCACGTGGAGCCCTTTGGCGCCTACTCCAACAAGATCAAGAACGTGAAGGACTTGAAAGACGGCGCCACCGTGGCCATCCCCAACGATCCCTCCAACGGCGGCCGCGCCCTGATCCTGCTGGCCAAGCAGGGCCTGATCGAGCTGAAGGATCCCAAGAGCCTCACGCCCACGCCGCTGGACGTGGTGAAGAACCCCAAGAAGCTCAAGTTCAAGGAGCTCGAAGCCCCGCTGCTGCCGCGTGCGCTGGCCGATGTGGACCTGGCCCTGATCAACACCAACTACGCGATCGAAGCCAAGCTCAACCCCACCAAGGATGCGCTGTTCATCGAAGGCGCCGACTCGCCCTACACCAACATCGTGGCGGCCCGTGCCGACCGCGCCAACGACCCCAACATCGCCAAGCTGATCAAGGCGCTGCACACGCCCGAGGTGAAGAAGTTCATCCAGGACAAGTACAAGGGCGCCGTGGTCCCCGCGTTCTGACCGCGCACCGCGCAGCGGCAACGCTGTACGAAGAAAAGCGCTGCCGCGGCAGCGCTTTTTTCATGGGTGCGGGCACGACGTCAGGCACCCTGCCACACCCACCAGGCCAGCACGAACATCATCGCGCCCGTCAGCGTGTCCAGCACGCGCCAGGCGCGCGGGTTGGCAAACACGCCCTGCAGGCGCCGCCCGGCGAAAGCCAGCACCACGAACCAGGTCAGACTGGCCGACGCCGCCCCCAGCACGAACACCCATTTGAGCCAACCATCCTGGCGCGCACCGATGGAGCCGATCAGCACCACCGTGTCCAGGTACACATGGGGGTTGAGCAAGGTAATGACGGCCAGGCCGCTGAGCACGCCCAGCATCCCGCGCGCCACGCGTTCGCCACCCGAGGCGTTCAGCCCCGCATCCGGTGCAAAGAAAGCGCGATGCCAGGCAAACAAGCCGTAGGCCAACAAGAACAGCGCACCGCCCAGTTGCAGGGCATGCGCCAGCGTGGGCGAACGGCCCAGCACCTGCGCCATGCCGGCCACGCCCAGCGCCACCAGCAGCGCGTCGCTCGCCACGCACCACGCCACGCAGGCGCGCACGTGTTGACCCTGCACCGCCTGGCGCAGCACATACAGGTTCTGCGCTCCGATGGAGACGATGAGCGATAGGCACACGGTGAAGCCCGTGAGCCAGGAGGAAGCGGCGGCGTGTTGAGTGAACATGCGCCCGATGGTAGGCCGCGCATTCATTTAAGTACACTTCAAACTTCTAACCGATATTAAGTAAAACTGAATGCTGGACTACGCTGGACTGGAAGCATTGGCCGCCGTGGTGCGCGAAGGCAGCTTCGAGCGGGCGGCGCGCCGCCTGCACGTAACGCCATCGGCCGTTTCGCAGCGCATCAAGCAGTTGGAGGAGCGCGTGGGACAGGTGCTGGTGCAGCGCGGCAGCCCCTGCACGGGCACCGACGCCGGCCGCCGGCTGTGCCTGCACCTGGAACAGGTGGCGCTGCTGGAAAACCAGTTGCGCCGTACCAACCCCGACCTGCTGCCCGACATGCCCGCGCCGGCACCAACGCTCAAGCTGGCCGTCAACGCGGATTCGCTGTCCACCTGGTTCATGGACGCCATGGCCGCCTTCACCGCGGGCGGCAACGAACTGCTGGACCTGCGCATCGACGACCAGGAGCACACGGGCGAGCGGCTGCGCCAGGGCGAGGTGATCGCCGCCGTCACCGCCACGGGCACGGCCATCGCCGGTTGCAACACCTGGCCGCTGGGCACCATGCGCTATGTGGCCGCCGCCAGCCCCGGGTTCATTGCGCGGCACTTTGCCGACGGTGTGACGGCCGCCACGCTGGCGCGCGCGCCGATCATGACCTTCGACCGCAAGGACCGTCTGCAAGACCAATGGATGCAGGCGCACGGCCTCACGTCGCGCACGCATGCACCCAGGCACTTCCTGCCGTCCAACTTTGGCTACGTGCGCGCCTGCGAGGTGGGCATGGGGTGGGGCATGCACCCGCTGACGCTGATCGGCCAGCAACTGGCCGAGGGCCGTTTGGTGCAGTTGCTGCCGAACACCGCCATGGACGTGCCGCTGTACTGGGCCCACCCGCGCACGGCGCAGGTGGCGCTGGAGCGCCTCACCCAGTGCGTGATGGCGGCGGCGCGCCAGTGGCTGGAGCCGCCGCTGGCGGCCTGAATCATCAAAAAGTAGAGCGCTTCGCGCTTGCAGGTAAAGCGCTGGAGCCTGTTTCTATGCCAATGTCTCGGGGCGGGCAATCGGCAACCCTGGCACCCAGCGCATGGACTGCACCAGCGCCGCCCCGCCCTGCCGCTGCGCAGCGATGGACGGGGTGACCAGATCGGCCACGGTGAAGCTGTCCAGCACTGCAAGGTAGGCCCGCGTGGCGTCGGACAGCACGGCTTGCAGACGGCAGTGGCTGCTCATGCGGCACTGGTTCAACTCGGCATTGAAGCACTCGACCATGTCGAAGTCGGTCTCCGTCATGCGCACGATCTGGCCCAGGTTGATCTCGCTGGCCGGCTTCATCAGGCGCATGCCGCCGCCACGCCCGCGCGTGGTGTCCAGCAGCCCATGGGCCGCGAGTTGCTGCACGATCTTCGTGAGATGGCTGCGCGAGATGCCGTGCGCCTCGGCCACCTCGCTGATGGTCACGGGCTGCTCGCGCTCCTGGCAGGCGGCGCAGTACATGAGCACGCGCAGCGTGTAGTCGGTCCACTGGGTCAGTCGCATGGTTGCACCAAGGGTTCACACAAAGATTCACTCTATGTGGATTTTAATGAATAAAATATTCATCACAAGTGAACCTTTAAGGAAGCCCCATGAATACCGCCACCTCTCCCTCCCTCGACCCTCGTCAGGCCATCGGCCAGATTGCCGTTGAACTGCCTGGCGCGACCGCCGTGTTCCGCCGCCTGAAGCTGGACTTCTGCTGCGGCGGCCAAGTGCCGCTGGAGCAGGCGGCCGCGGACAAGGGCCTGGACCTGCAGGCCGTGGTGGATGAGCTTTCCGCCCTGCAACGCCCCAACGAACTACCCGACGCGGGCACACCCACGGAACTGATCGACCACATCGTCGCGCGCTACCACGAAGTGCACCGCGCCCAGTTGCCCGAGCTGGTGCGCATGGCGCGCCGCGTGGAAGCCGTGCACCGCGACAACCCCAACACCCCGCACGGCCTGGCCGACGCGCTGGAAGAGATGCAGCAGGAGCTGCTGACCCACATGCACAAGGAGGAAGCCATCCTGTTCCCCATGCTGCGCAGCGGCGGCAACGCCTTCGTGACCCAACCCATCGGCATGATGCGCAGCGAGCACGTGGACCACGGCGAGGCACTGGAGCAGATCGCGCGCCTGACCAACGACATCACCCCGCCCATGGGCGCCTGCAACACCTGGCGCGCGCTGTATGCGGGCCTCGCGCAGCTCAGCGACGACCTGGTGAACCACATCCACCTGGAGAACAACGTGCTGTTCCCACAGTTCGAGGCCGGAGCCTCGCAAGGCTGCGGCAGCGGCTCGGCATGCTCGTGCAGCGGCGGCTGATGCCCGTCAGCGGCGCGCGCCAACGGGCGTGAGCCGCTAGGCGCGGACGGGGCCCGCATGGCGGCGCTCCGCGCCCTTGCGTAAAAAGCGTGAAAGCGGCCCGCGACTGCCGCTCACCCCCCTGGCGCAGCGCGCAGCGGGGCCAGCAGATCGCGCAAGCCGTTATGGTCCAGCTCGTACATCAGCGCGAGAAGCTGGCCGATCTCGCCGCGCGGAAACCCCTCGCGGGCGAACCAATGCAGGTAGTTGGCGGGCAGATCTGCAATCACCGTGCCACGGTGCTTGCCAAACGGCATCTCGCGCGTCAGCAGCAACTGCAGGCGCCGCGCATCGCAGCCCGGCACCGCAGGGCCCGCCCCTTCCATCACATTCCCAGTCCGCCGTAGCGGAACGCGATGCCCGTGAGCACGAAGCCCACCGACAGCAGCGTGACGGCCGCCACGTGCCACGCCATCAGCGGCAGCGTGCGTGCGCTCAGCGTGGGAATGACGCGCAACCGCGCATGGGCGGCCACCAACAGCGTGGCGGCCAGCAGCGCGAGCTTGAGCGATACGGCGCGTTCCAGTGGCGCATCAGGGCTGAACCACTGCCCCCAGTCGGGCACGAGTTGCAAGGCCATCCACAGCCCGGTGGCGACCTGGATGATCAGCGCGGGCATGCCCACGTGTTCGTAGCCCTGCTCGAAGTCCAGCAGCGCCTGGGGCGACCGCTGGCGCAGCGCGCGCGGCAGCACGGTGAATGCCAGCACCAGATGGCCGCCGGTCCAGACGGTGGCGGCCAGCAGGTGCAATGCAAAGACGTAGGGATACATGGCGCCGGTCCTCGGGCGTCAGGCGCGGCGCGCCTGCAGCGGATAGGCCGGGTCGGTGAAGCCCGGCGTCGACGGATGGCCGGGGGCCACCAGGCTGTCGATGAGCGCCTCGTCCTCGGGCGTGACCGCATAGTCCAGCGCCGGCAGGTAGTCCTGCCACTGCGCCAGCGTGCGCGGCCCGGCGATGACGGAGCTGACGCCGCGGTGCGCCAGCACCCAGGCCGTGGCGAACTGCGCAAGCGTGATGCCCCGGCCCTCGGCATGCAGTTTGAGCTGCTGGGCAATCTGGAGCGACTCCTCGCGGAACTCGGTCTCGCCCATGCGGCGGTCGCCGCGCCCGGCACGTGTGCCTTGCTGGGGTGCCTGGCCGGGCAGGTACTTGCCGGTCAACACACCGCGCGCCACAGGGCTGTAGGGCGTCACGCCCAGCCCGTAATGCTGGCAGGCCGGCAGGATCTCCACCTCGGGCATGCGGTTGAGCAGGTTGTAGTACGGCTGGCACACCACGGGGCCGGGCATGCCGATGCGGCGCGCACCGTGCACCAGCTCGGCAATGCGCCAGCCGCGGAAATTGGACACGCCCCAGTAGCGGATCTTGCCCGCCCGCAGCAGCGCATCGATGGCGAACAGCGGCTCTTCCAGGTCCACGCCCTCGTAGTCGCGGTGCAGGTAGAGGATGTCCACATGGTCCGTCTGCAGCCGCGTCAGGCTGGCTTCCACCTCGCGCAGCATCCAGGCGCGCGAGTAGCGGCCCTCGTTGGGCCGTTCAGACATCTTGTTGCCCAGCTTGGTGGCCAACACCCAGTCGTGGCGCTGGCCCTGCAGCAGCGTGCCCAGCATGCGCTCCGACGCGCCCTTGGTGTACACGTCGGCCGTGTCCATGTAGTTCACGCCATGCGCACGCGCGTGGGCCACGATGGAAGCGGCCTCGGCCTTATCCGTCTGGTCGCCGAACATCATCGTGCCCAGGCACAGCGTGGACACCTGGAGCTGGCTCTTGCCAAGAAAGCGGTATTGCATGGGGCAGCCTTCGCTATTGAAATAAGAGCTGCTAGCGCTTGATGGACGGGCGCTAGCGGCCAATTTGACGTAAACCTCAGTAATGCGGCGGCAGTTCGTCGCGCAGGCTGCGCACGGTGGCGCCGCCCCCCTCGGGCACCTGCTGGCGCAACTGCGCCACGGTGCGCGCCAGCTCGTCGATCTGTTGCTGCTGGCGGTAGATGGTCAGGTTGAGCTGGTCCAGCAGGTCTTCGGTGAAGGCGGCCTTGACCTCCAGCGCCTCCACCCGCTCCTGCGTGCGTGCGTCCACCATCGCCATCAACCCTTGAGCGCCTGCCCGAGGCGCGCCACGCCTTCGCGGATCTTGGCCACATCGGCCGTGGCGAACGACAGGCGCAGCGTGGCCGCATCGGGGTTCTGGCTGAAGAACGGCGTGCCGGGCACGAAGGCCACGCCCTTGTCGATCGCGCGTTTGGCCAATGCGCCGGCATCACGCTCCTGCCCGCGCGCCCCTGTCAGGCGCACCCACAGGAACAGGCCGCCGCGCGGCTGCACGAACTCCACCGCGTCGCCCAGTTCCGCACGCAGCGCATCGCCCATGGCCTGCGCGCGCTCGGCATACACGGCGCGCACATGGGCCAGCGTCGCGGGCATGGCGCCGCTCTTGAGGTACTGCGCGGCCGTGGCCTGGGCAAAGGTGCTGGTATGTGCATCGCTGAACTGCTTGCACATCACGGCGCGCGCCAACAGCTCGGGCGGTGCGATCAGCCAGCCCACGCGCAGGCCGGGGGACAGCACCTTGCTCAGGCTGCCGCAGTGCGCCAGCCACTCCCGACTGCCCGGCACCTGGGCCGAGAGCGCCAGCAGGCTGGACGGCGGCGCCTCGCCGAAGTACAGGTCGCCATAGGGGTCGTCCTCCACCACCAGTACCTGATGCCGCGCAGCCAGCTCCAGCACGCGCTTGCGGCGCTCCAGGCTCAAGGTGGCGCCGCTGGGGTTGCCAAAGGTAGGAATCAGGTAGACGAGCTTGGGGCGGTGCTCGACGATCAGCCGCTCCAGCGCATCGGGCTGCACGCCCTCGCCGTCCACGGGCGCGCTGATCACCTCAGCGCCATAGAGGCGAAAGCACTGGATGGTCGCGAGAAAGGTGGGGCCCTCGACGATCACCTTGTCGCCGGGGTTGATCATGGTCTTGCCGAGCAGGTCCAGCGCCTGCTGGCTGCCCGTGGTGACGATGAGCTGCTCGGGCGCCAGCCCCGCCACGCCCTTGCCTTGCATGAAGGTGGCCAGTTGCTCGCGCAGCGGCTGGTAGCCCTCGGTGGCGCCGTACTGCAGCGCGGCGCCGGGCTCCTCGGCCAGCACGCGCTCGCTGGCGGCGCGGATGCCGGCCACGTCGAACATGGCGCTGTCCGGGAAGCCGCCCGCAAAACTGATGATGCCGGGCTTGCCCAGCAGCTTGAACAGTTCGCGGATGGCGGAGGTTTCAACGTTATTCAGGCGGTCGGCAAAGGCAAGCGGCATGGACGGCAATCGGGTGGATGGGTGAAAGACGGTAGCCCCCATTGTCGCCAATTGCCGCGCAGCTTTCCTGCGGCGCGCCCCACAGCCGGCGACAATCGCCGCCCATGAAGCCTCAGGACATCGAGCCCTTCTTCGCGGCGCTGCAGGCCGCCAACCCGCAGCCCAACACCGAGCTGGAATACACCAACGTATTCGAGTTGCTGGCCGCCGTGCTGCTGTCGGCGCAGGCCACCGACGTGGGTGTAAACAAGGCCACGCGCCGGCTGTTTCCGGTCGCCAATACACCGCAGGCCGTTCTGGAGCTGGGCCTGGACGGCCTGGAGGGCTATATCAAGACCATCGGCCTGTACCGCACCAAGGCGAAGAACCTGATGCAGACCTGCCGCATCCTGGTGGAGCAGCACGGCGGCCAAGTGCCGCGCACGCGCGAGGCGCTGGAAGCCCTGCCCGGCGTGGGCCGCAAGACCGCCAACGTGGTGCTGAACGTGGCGTTCGGCCAGCCCACCATGGCGGTGGACACGCACATCTTCCGCGTGGGCAATCGCACCGGCCTGGCGCCCGGCAAGAACCCGCTGGCCGTGGAGATGCAGCTGCTGCAGCGCGTGCCACCACAGTATCTGGTGGACGCCCACCACTGGTTAATTCTGCTGGGCCGCTACGTGTGCCAGGCACGCAAACCGCGCTGCTGGGAATGCGTGGTCGCACCCTGGTGCGACTACGAGCCGAAGACGCCGGCGCCTTTCAACGCGAGTTGATCATCTTCGCGGCGGTGCTGCCGCGGCAGCCGCCGGCATCAGCGCACGCCCTGCGCCACCAGCTCAGCCACCAGCGGCTCTCCCAGGTAGTGCGGGCCGTCGAAGACCAGCACCTCCCACCCCTTGTAGGCATCGATCTGCGGCAGGAACTCCGCCGCCGTGGCGCTGCGGAACCCGCCTTCTGGCGCGGGGCGAAAAGCCTCGGCAATCATCTGCACGCGCGCCTGCCCCAGACGGTAGGTCAGCACCTGCAAGTACTTCAGCGCAACCTCCGGACTGCGCGCATGCACGCCCACGCCGTCCTGGAAGAACACCCCTACATCGGCCGGCAGCCAGCGCTCGATCCAGTCCGCCAGCGCGTGCGGGCCGAGGTTGGCGCTGTCATAGGCGCTGATCCACAGCGGGCGTGGCAACTGCGCCAGGCCCTGGGACCACTCTGGCCCCGGCAGCCAGGTGGGATCCACCTCCAGGGGGAAATACCAGCCACCCAGCTTCAGCGGGAGCCGCTGCACGATGGGCACCAGGACGTGCGCCTGCTCCACCAGAAGCGCCACCGAGGCACGTGCCTGCGCCTCTCCATGCATGGCCGCCAGTCCCACGATCACCTCCTGGGCCCAGGGCTCGGCGGCGATGCGCTCCCAGTCGGGTAGCTCAGCCGCGATTGGAGGCAGGCCGGTGCCCGGCACAAAAGCCTGTGAATCCACCGCCGTCCATTGCACCAACAGGCGGCGAACGCCCAGTTGCGCCCAGTTGCCCTGGGGGCGCAGCGTCCGCAGGCTGGGCTGCCACACCATGCCGCCGAGGTGGCGCAATGGCGCGCCGGACGACGGCGGCAAAGACACCGCGCACGGCAGCATGGCCGCCATGGCCGCGCGCCGTGTCAGGGTCAGGGCTTGCGCTGGCGGCTGGGTGAGGTCCACGTGTAGCCCATGGCCGTCAGGCCATCCACGATTTCCTTCAGGTGCGTATAACCGCGCCCGTCATACTTCTGCTCCTGGGACTCAACCGCCAGGAAGGGGTGGAAGAAGAACGAGGCAAAGCCGTCACGCACGACCTTCTGGTAGCGCGCGTTTTCCAGCACCTCCTTGGATGTCAGCTCCTCATCCGCTCCGAACTCGAAATACTGCAGGTTGCCCAGGTTCTCCGGCAGCACGCGCAGGCCGTAGCGGTCGCGCTCGATGACGAAGGGGAAGAACTGGTCCACCATGTAGTCCCCGGCCTTGAGGTCGGGCTGGTCGGACGTGTAGTACGTGTGCCGCTGGTAGCCCATCTCGTAGATCTGCGCGACGGCCTGCAGGGTGGACGGCGAGCCCACGTAGTGCGGCGTCTCCCACGCCACGGGCATATAGCCCAGGTCCAGCATCTGGCGCAGGCCGTTGTTGATGCGGTTCTTCGCCCAGTCCACGGAATCACGGGGCAGCGGGCGGTCGTTGACGGTGTCCCAGAACTCGTAGTCGATGCCCGTGGCACCCGATGCGTTGTTGATCATGCCCTCGGTCTGGTGCGTGGTGCCGTGCTGCAGGATCTCGCCGCCACGCGCCAGCGCGTAGTCCAGCGCCAGCCGCAGGTTGAGGGCGTTCGCCATGGGAATGTCGGTGGGCACGCCCGCGCTTTGGGCGCCCAGCGGGTCCTTGTAGTGCGGTACCACCCCCACCGAGAAAGGCACCTTGCGCTCAAACGCCAGGTCCACCACCCGCTTGAAGGCGACCGGGTTCACCTTCGCGTCCGCATCCTCGAAACGCATCATCGCCTGGTGGTTCTCGGCATGGTCGATGCCCAGCATGTCGTGCAGCAAGTCCGAGAAGATCACGTACCGGTCGCGCGGACCCGCGTAATCGAAGGGCGTATCGGCCACGAACCAGAAATTGCCCGACTGCAGCACATAGGGTCCCTGCTCGTTCGATGCCGGGTTGATGATGTCCGCATGCACGAGCGCCTTGGCGCCGTCGGTCACCTGGGTCATGAACATGTCCCACGCGGCGGCAGGCTCCCCGTTGATCGTCTTGACTGCCTTCTGGAACAACAGGCCCGGGTGCTTGCGGTAGTAGACATCGCTGAAAAAGCTCGGCTCCACGCCGGCCGGTGCGTTGTCCTTCGTGCGCGGCCCCACGGGTTGGAAGCCGCGTTGGCTCACGAATGCCGCGCCCTGCTCATCCGCCAGTTGCTGCAGGTTGCGACCCAGCCAGATCACGCGCTGGCTGGCCGCGGCCACGTCCTGCAAGAACGCTGCGGGAATGCTGTCGCTTTCGGCCCAGCCGATGTAGAACGTAGCCTGGTAGCCCGCCAGGCTTTGCGCCGCGTATTGCTCCACGGGCCGCATGTCCACCGCCGCATCGAAATGTCCCAGCAGGTTCTGCAGCATGATCGCGTAGCCCACCCCCATCTTGGCGAAGGGGCTGCCAGGCGGCTGGTCGTAGAGCACCAGCACGCGCGGCCCGGCCGGCTGCGCGCGCACGGGCGCCGGCATCGCGGCGATGGGGTCGCGCCGGACGGGGTCGTTGGTGCCAAACGGCGAGAGCGGCACGCTCGGCGCGCTGTAAAACGGATCACTTCCGCCACCACACGCGTGCAGCGCGAGGGCGCCCAGTACCACAAGGGTGTATCGCAACAGTCGGTTCATGGTCTCCTCCCGCGGCAGCCAAGGTTGAACAAAACGAATAGCAGCTCGCGCTCTTCCATCAAAGGTTTCATGCATAAAACACCTTGAAACCGTTTTGGATAAAGCGCTCCTAGCTATATTTATTGAAGCAAAATAAAAACTATCGATCGCTGCCGTCAGAAGACCAGCGCAGCGCGCAGGAACACGCCCTTGCCCCGCTCGTCGCCCGCAAGGCGCGCGCGGTACTGCAGCGACAGGTCCAGGTACGAACGCGGCGCGTTGTAGCGGTCCTCGCGGAACCAGCGGCGCAGCGCAATGCCCACGCCCGCGCCCGCAGCGCCGTTGTAGCCCGCGGCCGTGCGTGCGGAGTTGTAGTCCACACCCACCACTGCGTGCGGGAACAGCACCAGGCGCGAGTCCGCATCCCCCATGCGGAAGCTGCGCCCGGCCTGCGCCTCGAAGGTCACATAGTCCTGCTTGCGCTGCAGGAACCGCCCCGCCTCGGCATAGACGTTGAACGTGAACCAGTCCGGAACGTCCACGCGCAGGTCGGTGCCCACGCCGTAGGAATAACCGGCGCGCAGCAGCCAGTCGCTGAAGGACAACGAGCCGATGCGGATGCGCCGCTCGGCGGACAACACGAGGTTGTGGTCGCGCAAAGGCTTGGCGCGCACGCCCAGCGCGCCTTGCGTGGTGTCGCTGCCGCTCGTGCCGCCGTGGCGGCTGTAGACCGTCTGCACCACGCCGCCATAGATTTCCCAGAAGCTGCCGTCGCGATAGCCCTGCGGGCGCCAATAGGCCTCACCCACCAGTTGGGCGGCATCCCGGTACAGCCCGGGCACGGGCGAGATGGAGCCGGGAGACATGCCCCGGTAACCCAGCAACGCATTGATGCCCCAGGTGCGGGTGCGGTCCGCCAGCTCGCGCCGGGTGGCGAACTGCTGGCGGGGCGTCTGCTCCAGCCGTCCGGCTTCCACCGCATCGATGGTCTGCTGCAGGTAGTAGATGGCGCGGTCGTTCTCGGCCAGGCGGCTCGCGGTGTAGGCGCCGTCGGGTAACGCGGCGGCCGGCAGCGCGTCGTTGGCGTGCGCGCGGTCGAACACGGCCAGCGCGGTGCGGTCGTTGCCCACCCGGGCAGCGAGGTAGGCCAGATCGGGGTCTGCGCTGCCCACAAAATCCGGCCCCGCCATCGCGTGTGCGAACTGCTGCACGGCCTCGTCGCGCTGGCCTTCCTGCAGCAGCAGGTTGATTTCACTCGACAGGGACAGGCCTCCTGCCTGCAAGGCCGCGCGCGCATCGGCAGAGGCCTGCTCGCGCCGCCCCAGGTCGTGGTACACCCGGCTGCGCAGGGCCAGCACCTCCGCCCCGTCGGCGCGCGACTGCAGGGTGTCGTCAGCCTCGCGCAGAGCCTGCTCCACCTGGCCCGCGGCCACCAAGGCCTGCAGCCGCAACAGGCGGTACGGCAAATGCGCAGGCTGCAACCGCGCGGCTTCCTCGGCCTTGGCCGCGGCCAGTCCATAGTCGCGCTCGGTATAGGCGCGGAACGCCTCCTGCGCCACGGCACGCGCAGGGTCCGGCGCGTCCTGCCCGGGCCACACTTCGCAGCCGGGCGCCTGGGCGCTGCCAAAGCAATTGACAACCGGCAAGCGCAGGGAGAACGTCTGCAGGGATGCGGCCGAGATCGGCCGGCGCGTGGCGGCACGTATCTCAGCCTCTCGCCCCGACACATCCACGGCGCCGCCTTGCGCCAGCGGCTGCAGCAGGGCTTTAGCGCGTTCGGGCTGGCGCGCCGCGAGCGCCGCATCGGCGGCGATCACCCGGTAGTTCTGCTGCTCGTGCGGCGCAAGATCCGGCCTGCCGATCACACCGTCGAAAACCCGCGCCGCATCGTCCGTATGCCCCTGCGCCTGCAACGCCGCGCCGCGCAGGACTTGCAGTGCCGCGCCATCGCCCTGGGCCAGGCCCTGCTCGGCCACCTGCTGCGCCTGTGCATGGCGGCCCGCGGCCAACAGCAGGCCTACCCACTGCAGGCGATACGCCGGCACACCCGGGGCCTGTTCCGCTGCCGCCTGCGCATGGGCAAGGGCATCGCTGGCGCGGCCCTGCCGCTGCGCTTGCGATGCGGCTTCGAACTGCGCATAGGCGTGGCGCTGCCGCGCGGTGTCGCCCAACGCCTGCCATTGCGTATCGCCTTGCGGGGCGAAAGTCAATTCCGCCTCCCGTGCCTTGGCCTGCGCCTCCTCGTACAACCCGTTCTCGATGAGCAGGTAGGTCAGCAGGCGCTGGTAGTCGGCATTGGCAGGGGCGGCCTGCGCGGCCTCGCGCGCCCACGCCAGAGCGGCGGGCAACTCTGCACGCTCCACCGCTTCGTAGGCACGGCTGGCAGCGGCATAACCCGGGGCGCCGTCGGCCCGCCGAGGCCGTGGCACCTGCGCCATGCGCCGTTGCGCACGCACCGCAGGCGCAGGCTTGGCAAGCTGATCGGGCGGCGCCGCAACGGCCGGAGCCGCAGGCGTGCCGTGTTCCGACGCGGGTTCAGGCGCAGTCGCGGAAGGCGCAGCGGCGAGCACTGGTGCGGCGGGTGCTGCCTCGGGCTGCGCGACGACCGTGGCGCTTTCCTGCACGGGTGCGGGTGGGGGCTGCAATTCACGCAGTGCCTGGGCAATGCGCGCATCGCCCGGATGGCGTGACCGCTGGGCCCGCAGCAACGCCGCGGCACGCGCGGGCTGGCCAAAGCGCTGGTACGCCTGGGCCAGGTGCAGCGCAATCGCGGTGTTCTCTGGAGCGAGCCGGTGGGCATGTTCCAGCTCGGCAATCGCGCGCGTGCCGTCGCCGCGGGCCATCGCATCGAAGGCCTTGTCGATGTGGGGATAGACCTGGAACCGCTTCAGCGGACTGATGTCGGGGCCCAGGTCCAGGGTCTGCGCCGGGGCGCCCGTGGAGGCCAGCATGACGGCGAGGGCAAGAATGCGGGGGGCGAAATTCATGATGACGGCCTTCTCAAGCAATGGCCCGGACGGTGGGCTGCGCATTGGCGCGGCACAGCAGTTGCTCCATGGTGACCTGCAGCTGCTGCTGCAGCTGCAGCGCCTCCTGCACGGCCGACTCCGTCAGAACGCCATGCTCCACGAGGAAGGCGCCCAGGCTGGCATCGGACTTCTCCTTTTGCAGCAGCAGGGCACCCAGCACCGCCTGGTCAATCTTGCCCACGGCCAGAAGCACGTCGCCCAGCAGCAACTGGCGCGAGAGATAGCGGGCCCAGATGCCCCGCGCCTCTTCGGCGGTAACGCGCTGCTGCTGCACGGCCTGCGCCAGCAGGTCGCGTGCGGATTCTGTGCCGTGGTGTGCATACAGGCGCCGCAGTTCCACGGTGACCTCGCCCTTGGGCACGATGACGTAGCGCACGGTACGTCCCAGCTTGCGCTCGATGGCGGCCAGCGACACCGGGTCGATCGCCGCCTCGCTGGCCACCACCAGGACCCGTCCCTGCTCGCGCAGCGGCACGACGCTATAGCGCAGCGCCACGGCCGCAGGCACCAGTGCCGCCAGGTCGCTGTCCACGGCCTGCCCTCCCAGGGTTTCCCATGGCACGCCGGCCTGCTCGGCAACCGCCGCAGCCAACTGCTGGGGCGTGATGACGTCACGGTGCACAAGCGCTGCGCCCAGACGCAGCCCGCGCATGGGATGCTCCAGCGCATCAAGCAGTTGCGCCTCGGTCAGGGCGCCTTGGTGGACCAGAATCTGCCCCAGTGCGCGATGCTGACGCGGCCCTTCGCCCAAGAGGGGAAACTCGTGGTCCGTCTTGACCCACGCCATGCGCCGCAGGTCCTTGGCGCGCCATGCCTGGGCCAGCGCCCGCCAGGCGGCAAGGAAGTTGATGAAGTTGCCCCACAGCAGCCGGGGCACCGACAGCAATCCCTGCACCACGCCGTAGTAGCTGGTGACGAAAAACACGCGCTGCACGATGCGGTTGAACATGAGCACCAAGTTGGCCAAGAGCAGCGCATGGAACCACCAGTCGCCCTCGAAGACCGAGAGGAACCGGTAGGCATCCGGCACCAGGCGCTGGTAGAGCCAGATGCCGATCAGCTGCATGGCCAGCAGCGTGGCCGTGAAGCTGGCGAAATTGGTGATGATTCCCTTGCGGTCGCGCCAGAGGAAGTAGTTCAGCACGGCACTGTGCGTCCAGCGCAGCGTACGAAAACCCTGGATGACGATGCCCGTGATCCAGCGGGACTTCTGCCGGACGGCGGCGGCCACGGTGTCAGGGAAGAATTCGCGCACGGAGATGACGCTGGCCTCGCGTTCGCTGCGCAGGGGCACGCGCTCCGGCGAGGGCGTGCGACCAATGTGATCGTCCTCCTCGACGGGAAAGCGCACGAACACCTCCTGCATGCCCAGCTGCTTGAGGCGAAAGCCGATGTCGTAGTCCTCGGTCAGGCTCTGCGTGTCAAAGGCAATGCCGTCGCCCTGTTGCAGCAGGGCCATGATGGCGCGACGGCTGAAGCACGTCCCCACGCCCGCGCTTGGCACCTGGCCGACCAAGGCCTCGCGCACCACGATGTCCTTGCCGTGCAGCTCCGCAAACTCGTCAAGGTAGTGCCCGCCGGTGAAATCGTTCCAGGGCCGCTCCAGCGGGTACACGGGCAGCTGGATGAGGTCCTTGCGGTTGACCAGGTAGTTGAACAGCCGCAGTTCCAGCTTGGAGAGCACGTCCTCGGCATCGTGCAGGATGAAGCCGGCAAAGCGCACGCCAGAACGCTTTTCGAACTGCAGGATGGCGTCCACCACATTGTTCAGGCAATCGGCCTTGCTGGTCGGTCCGGGACGCGCGCAGACCACCGTGTGCACGTTGGGAAAGCGTGCACGCACCTGCTCCACGTCGGCATGCGTTTGCGGGTCGTTGGGATAAGTGCCGATGAAGATGTGGTAGTTCTCGTAGTCCAGCGTGGTGGCGGCCAGTTGCGCCATCTGGCCAATCACGCCGTGCTCCTGCCAGGCGGGCACCATGATGGCCAGCGGCTTCTCCTCGGCGTCGTAGAGCGTCTTGTAGTTCAGCGGCGCGTGGCGTGCGTACACCGTGAAGGCGCGCCAGACGCGGCGGACCCAGTAGGCGATATCGATGAACAGGTCATCCAGGCTGCTGATGAAGATGACGACAGCCACCCCGATCGCCACCATCTTGAGCAGGTAGAGATAGGCGGTAAAAACATCTATCCAGGACATGGTGCGGCTCCTCTAGACACTCAGGGCCGCAACCGCGGGCGCAGCCGCATGTGCGGGCGCGGGCGCGGGCGCGGGCGCCAGCATCTGCTCCAGCCGTGCCACGATGCGCTGGGACGCATGGCCATCCCCAAAGGGGTTGGCTGCGGCCTGCATGCGGCGGTAAGCCTCTCCGTCGTCCATCAGATGGCGCACGGAGCGCACGATCAACTGGCGGTCGGCCCCAACCAGCGCGGCGCAGCCCGCATCGATGACCTCCGGCCGCTCGGTTTCTTCACGCAGTACCAGCAGCGGCACCTTGAAGGTCGGCGCCTCTTCCTGCAGACCACCCGAGTCCGTGAGCAGCAGCCAGGCATCGGCGATCGCCTGCTGCATGGCCAGGTAGTCCAGCGGCGCCGTCAGGCGCACATTGGGCAGCGCACCCAGGTGCCGGTGCACGGGGTCGCGTACCACGGGATTGAGGTGCACCGGGAACAGCACGGTCATCCACGGGAACTCGCGGGCGATGTCGGCAATGGCCGCACACACGTTGTCGATGTCAGGCCCCCAGTTCTCGCGCCGGTGCATGGTGACGAGGATATGGCCGCGACCTTGCACACGACGGCGGATGTGATGGCGCTCGCACACCCACAATTGCGCGTCCACCACCGTATTGCCGGTCACCAGGATGTCGCGCGAGGCGATCCCCTCACGCTCCAGCGCCTGCGCTGCACGCAAAGTGGGCGCGAAGTGCAGGCGGCTGATGCGGCTGATCATCTGCCGCAGTCCTTCCTCGGGGAACGGGCGGCGCAGGTTGTAGGTGCGCAGCCCAGCCTCGACATGCAACACCGGCAGGCCATGGGAGAAACCCGCCAGCGCTCCCTGGAACGCGCTTTCGGTGTCGCCCTGCACGATGACGGCGCTCCAGGACTGCTGCCCCATCACGCCTTCCAGTTGGCGGCGGCACCCGAGGCTGAAATCCAGGAGCGTGCTTCCCTGGCGCTCGAGCACATGGTCGGGCCGGATATCGAAGCAGTCCAGCATCTGCACGGCCATGTCGCTGTGCTGGCCGGTGTGCAGCCACACGGGGCGAACACTTTGCGCGCCTCGCAGGGCGTGATATACCGGTGCCAGCTTGATGATCTCGGGGCGCGTGCCGGAAATGATCAGGACGGGAGCGGGCTGTTCATCGATGCAAGTCATAAGGTGCCTCTCTTCCCCTTCAACCTATCGATCAGCAGCCCCCGGGGGCCACTGCCGCGTAGCCGCTGGCATCACGCGCCGTGATTTTCACGCACCCTTACCAGGGTTTCAATAGGTCACTTGGTAGAGAAGATTCTTACTACTTTTTCATCAATTGGCAAATTCGATCGATAGTATTTAACTATTTACCCGGTGCGTGATAGGACGGCTTCTGGTTGCACAGCCCCTTCGAATTCCTCATGCGCCCATCCTGAAGATGGCAAGTGCCGGCAAGACACTTAGCGCATCGCTCCGTCCACCCCGGCCGCTTGAAAACTCGCCATCTCGCGCAGCACGCGGCATGCCGACTCCAGCAACGGCCAAGCCAGAGCGGCACCTGAGCCTTCTCCCAAGCGCAGCCCCAGGTCCAGCAGCGGCTGCGCCTGCAAAGCCTGCAGCATGTGGCCATGGCCCCGTTCGCCGGAGCGATGGGCAAACACACAGCGCTGCAGCACGGCAGGCGCCAGGCGCACGGCCACCAGCACAGCCGCGCAGGTGATGAAGCCGTCGACCACGATCACACGACGCTCGGCGGCGGCCTGCAGCACGGCGCCGGTGAGCGTGGCGACTTCAAAACCACCCAGGGCGGCCAGGGCCTCCAAGGGCTGCGTAGCACCGGCGTTGGCCGCCAGCGCCTGCTCCAGCACGGCCTGCTTGCGCGCGATGCCTGCCGCATCCAGTCCCGTACCGGCACCCGTGCACTCGGCCAGCGGCACGCCTGCCAGACGCGCCAACAACAGCGACGCCACGGACGTGTTGCCGATGCCCATCTCGCCCAGCAGCAGCGCGTTGCCGGGCATGGCGCGCACGATATCCATGCCGTTGCGCAGCGCCTGGGCGCACTGCGCCTCGGTCATCGCAGGGCCGACGCTCGCGTCCTGCGTGCCCGCCGCCACACGGCAGTGCACCAGACGGGGCGCACCGGGGACGGCGTCGCGTGCGGGTACTTCGCGCGCCACGCCACAGTCGGCCACGGTGAGCTGAAGGCCGTGCTGGCGCGCCAGCACGCTTACGGCTGCGCCGCCTGCCAGAAAGTTCTCGACCATCTGCCAGGTCACGTCGCTCGGATAGGCCGATACGCCCTTGGCCGCCAGGCCATGGTCGCCCGCGCACACCAGCATCTGCGGCGCCTGCAGCATCGGTGATTCGGTACCTTGGATCTGGCCCAGACGGAGGGCGAGTTGCTCCAGGCGCCCCAACGCACCCAGTGGTTTGGTCTTGTTGTCCAGCTTGTGCTGCAGGGCCTGCGTCAGCGGCAGATCGGTGAGGTCAGCAACGAAAGGCAGGTCAATGATCATGGCGTGTTTCGATTGTCAAAAAAAGGTCCAGCGCGGCCCCGACTCACGGGGCGCACATCAAGAGGTGGCCGTATTGCGGGGCGGGCCCCATGCGTTGTGGCTGGCTTATGCCGGTGCGGTCTGGCGACTGCACTGCGCCGCAGCTTGGTCGCACCGCAGATGCGCGATGAGCGGCTGCTGGTCGTCGCGCTGCCCCCATTGCTCGAAGTACACCAGGTCTTCCACGGGCAGGCGCGGAAGCCAGCCAGCGGTTTCCAGTTCGGGCTTGGCGTGGAAGTGGCTGACGTAGCCGACACACAGGTAGGCGATGGGGGTGATGCCTTTGGGAATACCCAGCGCCTGCTGCAGGTCGGCCTGGTGAAAGATGCTCACCCATCCCACCCCAAGCCCCTCGGCGCGCGCGGCGAGCCACAGGTTTTGCACGGCACAGACGCTGCTGTACAGGTCCATGGTTTTCATGTGGGTACGCCCAACCACCACCGGACCGGTGCGCTCGCGGTCGCACGTGATGCAGATGCCGATGGGCGACTCCAGAATGCCCTCGAGCTTGAGACGCTGGTATACCGCGCGCTTGTCGCCCTCGAACATACCGGCCGCTTCGGCATGGGCCTTGGCGAAGGCATCATGCACCCGGCGCTTGGTGTTCTGCGAACGGACCACGAGGAAGTTCCATGGCTGCATGAAGCCTACGGAAGGTGCATAGTGCGCCGCGGTCAGGATGCGGCTGAGCACCTCGTCCGGTACCGGGGTGGGCAGAAACTGCCCGCGCACATCACGGCGTGAAAAAATGGTGTGGTAAATGGCGTCGCGGGCCTCTTGCGTAAAGGCGTGAACGCTTAGCGTGGCTTGCGCCTGCGCGGTATTCATGGCAGTCCCCTGTGCGTGAATAGGTCGCACGCTGCCTGGCCTTGCAGCGCGATGAACGTTCAGGCCGGTCTTCTGGCTTGGATTCATCTGACCCGCCGCGCCTTCCCGGCCTTGGCGGCCAGTGGCATTGAGCGGGGGTCATCTTCCTTACAGCGTTGGGCACGCGGCGGACTCCAACCGCCTTCCCGATTCTCCCTTTGCCTTGCGACAGCGGGCACCTGAGGACGGGGATGATAACAACCGCAGTTATCGTCCTTTACTGCACAGCGAGGGCATCCAACACCCCAGGCTCGAAGTGCCGTGCGATGCCGGCGGCCAACCCCTCAAACACCGCATCCAGCGTCGGAGCATCGGCACCGAACAGTGCCCGCAGCACGGCTGCGTCCTCGAACAGGCCATGCAGGTACAGGCCCAGCACATTGCCCCCGGGGTTCTGCCACGCCAACCCGGGAATGAGTTCGCGCGCCACATCGCCGCTGGCTGCCATGGCCGGGTGCTGAGCAGTCTGGCCGTGGTGGATTTCGTAGCCTTGCACAGCCACGCCGGCGAGATGCCGCCAGGCACCTTGTACGGCGCCGAAGCACTGGCGCGTGGGCCGCACGGTCTTGGTGGCCTCGAAGCTCGTCACCAACGGCAGCAGGCCCAGGCCGGGGCCATTGCCGTCTACCCCCACGGTGTCGATCAACGCCTCGCCGAGCATCTGTAGCCCACCGCAGACTCCCAGCACACGGCCACCGCGTGCCGCATGCGCAGCAATCGCCGCGTCCAACCCCTGTGCGCGCAGCCAGGCCAGGTCAGCCGCCGTGGCCTTGCTGCCGGGCAGGACGATCCAGTCGGCGCCCTCCACATCCGCGGGGCTGCGCGCCCAGGACAGACGCACACCCGGCACATTTTTGAGCGGCTGGAATTCGTCCAGATTGCTGATGCGCGGATACGCCACCACGGCGATGCGCGTATGCACGGCACCCGCGGCGGTGGAGCGCATGTCGAACACGCCGTCCTCCTCGGGCAGGCCGTGGTTCCACTGCATCGGAATGGTGGCGACGACGGGCACTCCGGTCTTGTCCTTCAGCATTTGCGGCGCGGGCGCCAGCAGTGCCTCGTCGCCCCGGAACTTGTTGAGTACGAAGCCTGCGATGAGCGCGCGTTCTTCCTCGGGCAGCAACGCCCATGTGCCAAACAGGTGGGCAAAGGCGCCGCCGCGGTCGATATCCGTCACCAGCAGGCAGCGCGCCTCAGCATGGCGCGCCACGCGCATGTTGACCACGTCGCTGGCGTGCAGATTGATCTCGGCCGGCGAGCCCGCGCCTTCGATGACCACCACGTCGTTCTCTGCCCGCAGTGCGTCCAGCGCCGCCGCGATCTGCGGCCACACACGCTGGCTACGGCCGCGCCATGGCAGTTGCGAAAGCTCATCGCTCACCTGTCCCAGCAGCACCACCTGGCTCTTCGTGTCGGCTTCGGGCTTGAGCAGCAGCGGGTTCATGCGCACGTCGGGCACGGCCCGCGCTGCCAGCGCCTGGAAATACTGGGCACTGCCAATCTCGCCGAACTGGTCGCCCGGTGCAGCCACCACGCGCGCGTTGTTGCTCATGTTCTGCGCCTTGAAAGGCGCCACCTTCAGGCCCTGGTTGCTGTAGTAGCGGCACAGCGCGGTGGCCAGCCAGCTCTTGCCCGCGCCGCTGGTGGTGCCCAGCACCATGACGCAGCGCGCCGGCCCGGGTCGGGTCTTGTTCATTGCGATTCCTTGTAGAGGCGCCACGATACCTCCAGCGCCCGCTGCGACTGCGGTGGCAACACGCCCAGGCGCACATGCCCGGGCAGGCCAAACGAGGTGCAGTCGCGCAGCTTGACGCCGCGCGCGCGCAGCCATTGCAGGAAGGTCCCTACATCCTGCACCGGCGGACATGCCGTGAAGAAGTTGGCGAGACTGCCCGGCGCAACGGCCCAGCCCAGGGCCGCGCACAGCGCCAGTTGCGCGGCCTTCCATTCGCGCAGGGGCGCCAGCGATTGCGCTAGCCATGCCTGCGTATCCGGCCGGACCCAAGCCGCCAACAGGGCAACACCGTCGGCACCAACCGGCCAGGAGGCCGCCAGCGCCTGCACAGCGGCGACACTGCCATCGGCGACCGCGGCACTCGGCGCAATGGCATAGGCCGCGCGTACGCCGGTCAGGCCCAGCGCCTTGTTGGGCGTCCACATCTGCCAGGCGGCATCAGGCGCTACGGCGGCGGCTCCCTCCAGGCGCAGGGGTGCATAGGCACAGTCCAGTACGCGCAACACGCCGACAGGGGCCGGGGCGCACCACGCCGTCAGTGCAGCATCGGTCGTTCCCAACGGGCTGGCGGGCTCGCACGCCCAGTGCAGCGCCGGCTCAGAAGAAGGTGTGTGGCGGCAGTCCAGCTCCCACACCTGGGCCGCGCGGGTGTAGTCGCCGTAGCCATGCGCGGGCACAGCGACCTGGCGCACGCCGCTGCGTGCCGCGTGCGCGGTGACGCGATGAATGAACTCGCTGGCGCTGGCGGCGAGCACCACGCGCTGCACCGCCACGCCGTGGAACGTGGCAATCTGCGCGCGCAGCGCGGTGTAGGCCGGGTCGGGGTAGTGGGTGAAGTCACTCTGCCGGAGCGCCACGATGGCCTGCGGACAAGGACCGCAGGCGTTGGCGTTGGTGGAGAAGTCATGCAGCGGCACGCCCAGCGCATCCGGGCCGCCGTGCTGTGGCGCATGGTCAGACATGGGTGTGCACTATAGCTATCAATAACAGAGCTGTTACCGCAAGCACCACAAGCGCTAGCAGTGTTTTTGATGCCAAATGCACCGCACGCTGCGTGTCCGCGGCCTGGGGCGCACGCCCGGGGGCGTTCAACACGTACACACCAGGTTTGGACAGGCGCACCCCCAACGCCAGCGCCATCGCCCCCATGGGCCACCCGCCGTTGGGCGACGGCGTGAGACGCGACTGCGCGCGCAGATCAGTCCAGCGGGCGCCTTTGCCACGCGACACACCCCACAACAGCACCGCCGTGATGCGCGCGGGCAGCCAGGACAGCACATCGTCCGCACGCGCCGTCCACTTGCCCGCCCATTTCCAGTAGCGCCCACCGCGCATGCCGGGGTATCCCCACATCGCGTCGGCCGTATTGGCAAAGCGGTAAAGCGCCGCACCGGGCAGGCCCAGCAGCACGAACCAAAACAGCGGCGCAATCACGGAGTCGCTGAGGTTTTCGGCCAGGGATTCAATGGCGCTCTCGCGCACGGCCGCCGCATCGAGCCCTTGCACATCACGGCTGACCAGCCAGGACAGTCGCTCGCGCCCCGCATCTAGCGACTGCGCCAGCGCATCTTCCACCGCCAGCACTTCCCCGCGCAGCATGCGCCAGGCCAGCATAGGTTTCAGCAGCAATCCCACTACGAGCGCTGCACCCCAGACGGGAAGCAACGCGATGGCGACCCACTGCAAAGCGCCGGATACTATTAAAACGATAGCTGCTAGCGCACACCAGACAAGCGTTGCAGCGCAAAAAGACCGCATATCCCGGCCTGTGGCCTGCAGCGGCGCGATGCGCATCCCTGCCCACCCCAGCACCCGCCCCATCCACACGACGGGGTGAAAGGCAGCGGGGGGCTCGCCCCAGCGGCCGTCGATGGCCAGCGCCAGCAGCAGGGCGCAAGCCAGGAGGAAAGGATCCAGAGTCCAGAGCGGCATGGGGCGAGCCTAACGTGAATACAAGCGATACACGGAAGCCGCGCGGTTCGCGCTAACTCATGCTTTGTCGGACACCGGATCTGCTGACCACACGTTTCAATGCGCCGTCTGTCGGCACTAACCCCCCGCTCATCCTTCGTTCCAAACACATGCAATGAATTCTGCCTAGCATGCCGGCATGCAACTCCCGCACGCACCTTCCAGACAGCACTGGCCTCAGACTGCCGAACGCGGTTTCACCGTCATCGAGCTGATGGTGGTGGTGACCATCATGGCCGTCCTTGCAGCGCTTGCTACGCCTAGTTTCACTCCGATCATTGAAGGATGGCGCGTGCGGCAGGCAGCCAACGGCCTGGAATCCACACTGTATTACGCGCGATCCGAAGCTATCAAGCGGGGGGGCAATGTCGTCATACAGAAGTTGCCCAACAGCACGAGTTGCACGACAGCTAATGTGAACGACTGGAACTGCGGCTGGCAAGTTTTGTCCTGCAGCAGTATCAACGCCAGCGGCACCTGCGCTGACCCTGAAGTGCTTCAGAGCTTTGAAACACCTGCCAGGCTAGAGGTCACGCGAAGCAGCGGTGGCGAGCGCATTCAACTCAACCGCTGGGGCTTGGTGGATGGCACCTGGCTTGGGTTCAGTCTGGTTCCACTGGGCAAGAGCCTTTCCAACTCCGCCGCACGAGGCGTCTGCATGAGCTCGGGCGGGCGAGTCCGAATCATCCCCCCCGAGGATATCCCTTGCACCGGGTAACACCCATGAAAACACCTTTTCCAACCCAACGCCAGCGCGGGATCACACTGATCGAGTCCCTGGTCGCTATTGTCATTGCTGCCCTGGGCATCCTGGGCATCCTTGGCGTGCAATTGCGTACTTTGAGCGATACGCAAACGACAGTACGACGGGCGCAGGCTATACGCTTGATTGAAGATCTGAGCGAGCGCTTGAAGGTACACCCCAATGCTCTAGGCAACGTGGGCGACTACACCTCCGGTTATACCGATCTACCCACCACTGGCGACTGCGCAAGCGCCGCATGCACCCGCGATCAACTGGCGAACTACGACCTGCGCGTATGGAAGCAGGCCGTCGCCAACACCCTTCCCCTGGGCCGTGCCAGCATCTTCACGGCTGCCGCCGAGCCCGCGGCGGGTAATCAGCGCCAGCTTGGCGTGATCATCGCCTGGCGCGAGAACGAACGCAGCACCGAAGACGCCTACAAAGACGAGATCAACGCCAGCAAGATCAAGCAGAGCGACGGATCGTTTGCCGATGCCACGGGAGGCGGCACAAATACTTGTCCCGATGGTTTTACCTGCCACCTGCAATACATCCCCGTTTCTGCGCGCTGCGCACCCTATCTGGGTGGAGGCTTCACGCAGTATTTCTGCCCGGGGGCCTGACACATGCGTACCCAAACTATCCTTTCAGCGGCCGGTCCATTGAAACAGCGTGGTGTCACGCTAATCGAACTGATGGTCGGCCTTTCGATCGGCCTGTTAGTAGTGGCAGTGGCCCTCGGCGCGCTGATGGTCTCGCGTGGTGTGACAGGCACTGTCAGCGACGCCAGCGGCATACAGCAACAAGCCTCTTATGCCATGCGCATCATTGGGCAGCAATTACGCCAGTCGGGTTCGTTATTTCTGGATCTGAATCCCAGCGGCGCCACTACCGAGGCTGCAGGCAGCCTGGCTCTTGTTCCGGTGGGGTTTGTGGCCACGATCGGCACCCCTGGTGGAGGTTTGGACACATTCGATCCGGCTACCAACGCACTTGGCGGAACTGCCAGCCCGGTAGCACTCACCGCGGGCTACAGCCGCTATATGGAGCCCCTGTTTCCTGGCGGCACGGCCCAGTACACCGGACGCAATTGTCTGGGCGGGCCGGCCGATACCAATACCACTCATCAACGAATCGAAAGCACCTTCTCCTTGAATGGCAGTGAACTGCGCTGCAGAGGCAACGGTGCGACGGCCCAACCCCTCGTGCAAAACGTTGCCAATTTCCAGGTGCGCTACCTGCTACAGGACAACACATCCACGCCGGGCAACCCACAAATCCGCTATTTCACGGCGGACAACATCCCAGACGCCGACGGCAATGGCCAACCCGACTGGTCTCGAATACAAGCCGTGGAGGTTTGCCTAGTACTCTACGGCAACGAGGCCATCGACATGCCCCCAGGCAGTAGCTACACGGACTGCGACGGTTCTACGCAGGTCAACATGACTTCTCTGACCGGAGCGCGCGCGCGGCGCATGCACATCCCGTTCCGTAACGTTTTTCAATTGCGCAGCCAAGGGCTGGTCGGCTCCGCGCTTTAACTTTTCATCACCATGCCACACGTGCCATACACCGTGCGTCGCTTCCAAGACGGAGTTGCGCTCTTCACGGTCATTGTGTTCATCATGCTCTCGATGCTACTGGCCCTGTGGGCATCGCGCACCTCGCTCTTTAATGAGATGGTAGTGAGTAACGATGCCGACTACCAGCGTGCCTTCGAAGCCGCGCAAGCCTTGCTGCAAGACGCCGAACTGGACATCCGCGGTGAAAACCCGAACGGGAGCATGTGTGTCGGCGCTGGAAACGTGTGCCGCACGGCCACGGCAGAAAAAATTCCGCTGGAGGCGAAGGACATTGGTCCGCTACTAAGCAGCCTGGAGGCCCACCTCGGCCAATGCCGTAATGGTTTGTGCGCCAAGCGCACCGGCAGCCAGGATTTTTGGAATAACAAGGACAGTACCAAAGGCATCACGTTCGGGCAAATGACGACGGCCCGGGCGGACGGTACAACCGCCGGTGCGCGCTACGGGCAGTTCACGGGCGCGCAGTGGGAGAGTTCAAGTGACAAACCTATTAATCCCATTTTGGCAGATCGCTCCTCCTCCGGAAGGGGAGGTTGGTACTGGATTGAAGTATTGCCCTATGACGAAAGCAGCAAAAATTCTGGAGTGATCGTAGGCACAGCCAACAATCTGCTGCCATTGAACCTGACACCTAGTGTCATCTACCGTATTACAGCCGTGGCCCAAGGTCTCAAGTCCAGCACTCAAGTGGTATTGCAACAGTCATACGCACAGCAAAAGCTCAAGGATTAATTTTCGTTATTAACGAATGAGCATCACGCATTTGTTCCGCAAGTGCCTAACGCAGTATTCAACTTCAAATGTCATCCAACAGGAGGGCACCCATGATTCGCAAAACTACGCCCCATTTCCGCAAGACCTTGCTAGCGCTGGCCGCCAGCGCCGCGCTGGCGCCGCATGGCGCATGGGCTTTGGACCTTGCAACCGCGCCACCTGGTACTAAAGAGCCTTATGTCACGCCTAACGTCATCATTTCAGTGGATGACTCGGGTAGTATGGGCTACCGTCTGGACAGCGAAAGCAGCAGCAACGTATCCAATACTTCGGTACCGAATGCCGATGGGTCATGGCCCGTCAACGCAAAGCGCATCAACGTGCTGAAGTACGCACTGATCGGTAACAACGGCGCGGGCGGCGTCTTCCGCGACACCACGCTGCTGCCGGACGGGAAAATCCGCCTTGCATGGCAAGCGATGTGGAACAACGGTAAGGCTTCTGGAGCGAGCAGCGTGAATAGCGCCAGCATGAATACCAACTCCATGCGGCCGTTGGAAGCCACGCACCGCGCCAACTTTGTGAGCTTCGTTAATGGCCTGGTGGCAAACAACGGCACGCCATCGCACAAGATGTTCAGCCAAGCCGACGCCTACATGCGACAGCCGTTGAGCGAAAACAGCCCTTGGGCATCCAAGCCTGGCACTACGGGAGCCCCTTATCTGGCTTGCCGCCGCAGCTACCACATCATCATGACGGACGGCCGGTGGAACAACACCCCTTCCACACCAGGCCAAACCGACAACGCCAACAGCTTAACCCTGCCTGATGGAACGGTATTTGGTGGTTCTACTGCTGCAGCTAGATCCAAGACTGCCTTGTATCGCGACTCCTACACCAACACCCTGGCCGACTGGGCTTTCAACAGTTGGGCAGTGCCACCCCACACCACGGGCATGACTGGCACCATGCAGCCCACAGCGGAATACCGCAAAGCACCCGCGACAGAAACCTTTACAAACAGTAGCGGCACGTCCGCCACGCTGGAACGCTACTGGAACCCAAAATACAACCCTGCCACTTGGCCACACATGGTCACTTACACCATCGGTTTCAGCGCGATGGCCTATACGTGGAAGCAGAATTACAGCGACGCCAAGTTCAACATCTCACCGCCCACCAGCATGGTGCCGTTTGGCTACGATGGCAGTTTCCCCAACCTGGCGAATGGCACCAAGACGTGGCCCGACATGAACGGCGGCGGCGAGGCCGTACGGGCACTGGACCTGTGGCACGCCGCTTTGAACGGCCGCGGCCGCTTTTACGCGGTAGAAAAAGGCGAAGATTTGGAAAAGGCCTTCCGTGAAATCTTCGGTCAGATCAGTACTGAAACAGCGCCAGACCTGACATCCACGGCAACCAGCGGTTCCAACAACACTCGCAGCAACGTAGGCAAGTTCATCGGCGCTTATGAACCCACGAATGCCTGGAAAGGCTTCGTGACTGCGGAGACAGTGAAAACCGATGGTTCCATCATTTCAGCCGCAGGATGGGAGGGGAAAAATACAGCCGATCGGCTGGATGCCATCGCAGACCTTTCCACACGCTTTATCCTGAGTTGGAGTGATCAATGGATCGCCGCTAACAACGCTCCGAAGGGCGGCGTGTTGTTTCAGTGGGCGAGTGATCAGACCTATCTGAGCACAGCGCAAAAAGCCGCTCTAGGCCTAAATACCACCAGCCCCGTAACCACCAGCGGACAGCACCTGTTGAACTACGTGCGGGGTGATCGCACCCAGGAAGGCTCAACCAAATTGCGCGAACGCAAGAGCCGCCAGGGAGACATTATCAATTCCGTAGTCTGGTACACCGGAGCACCGGCCAGCAATTACCCACTGAAGGGATACTCTGCCTACACCAAGGCACAAAAGGATCGGGATCCTGTGATCTATGTGGGCGGCAATGACGGCATGTTGCATGGATTCTCTGCCGCCGACGGAAAGGAACGCATTGCCTACGTACCTCGCGGCATCGTTGGGAAGTTGAAGGATTTGGCCAGCCAGGACTACAACAACAAACACGCGTATTTCGTGGATGGGTCGCCCATGACTGGCGACGTGGATACTGGCTCAACAGATACACCAAATTGGCGCACAGTGTTGGTCGGGTCGCTAGGCCTGGGCGGCAAAGGCTACTTTGTGTTGGACGTGACTGATCCGTCGACCACCGCCGGCTTCATCAATGCCAATGCCAGCCAGTTAGTGCAATTGGATCGCACTCGCGGCTCCAGCGAGACCGCAACCGACTGCACAACCTTGACCGGAACCCAAAAAACGGCCTGCGAAACCGCCGTTGAAGAAGACAAGGACATCGGCCACATCACTGCACAACCCGTGCTGGACGAGAACAATCCTGCGCGCACTGCACAGATCACCCGTTTAAACAACGGTCGCTGGGCCGCAGTGCTAGGTAACGGCTACAACAGTACCAATCAACGCCCAGTGCTGCTGATCCAGTACCTAGACGGCAACAAAGAACTGAAACGCTTGGCTACCACCAATGACCAAGCCGGTACCGGGAACGCGGCAGACAACGGTCTGTCTGCCCCGCGCTTGATGGATTTCAATGGCGACGGGATGCCAGATGTAGCCTATGCAGGCGACAACCTGGGCAACATGTGGAAATTTGACCTGACCAGTCAGAATGAGGCCAACTGGAACGTAGCCTTCGGCGGCCAGCCGTTGTTCACGGCCGCAGGGCCTACAGCACTCAACGGGACGAGCCGGCCCAACGCGCAATCCATCACCATCGCTCCAACCGTGCGCGCCAACGACCGCACAATGACCGTTGGCTCCGGTAGCAGCGCGAAGACAGTGCGCGTTGGTGGTGTGATGGTGTCCTTCGGCACCGGTCGCAATGTCACCAAGGATGACCAGAATGACGTGAAGGTGCAGACGCTGTATTCAGTCCTGGACAACACGCGGTACAAGGTTGTCAGCACTACCATGGGCAAGCGCCTACAAGTGCACCCAGGCGGCGGCACTTGTGCCCCCGTTCCTGCGGACGACTGCGTACCTGTTCCGACCCCGCTGGGATCTGGCGTGACCAATGCAAAACTTGCACAGCGCAAGATCGACATCAATGGCGACAATGGAGTCATCGTCGAAGTTGACGAACTAACCAAAGACACTTGGTCCAACTTCAACGGCTGGTATGTAGACTTTCCTTCGGTTGGCCAACGTTTGCTCAAACCGATGGAGATTTATGACGGCAGCAACATCATGGTGGCTTGGCCACAGGTGCCTGCCAAGGGAGCGCTGGTGGAGTCCACCACGGAAAGCTGCGAGTCCACGTCGGTGGACGAAGAGCGCCAAGCGCGTCTGCTCATCAACATCATGGACGGCAAAGCCCCATCGGTTCAGTTGGTAGATGCGAACAAAGACGGTTTGTATAACAGTGACGATGGCGGCGTTTCGTATTCAGTCGTCAGTAAAGGTTCCCACATCCTCATCAAGCAGGGCAACAAGATGAATGACATTGATACCAAGAACAACAAGGAAGCCCTGGCCTTGATGCCCGAGCAAACACTGCGTCCGAGCTGGCGTCAGGTGAAATGACGAGGTTGCGATGATTCATCACAATGTTGCGCACCAGAAGCATCGCGGCTTCACATTGATCGAGTTGATGATCGTGGTAGCCATCGTGGGCATTCTCTCGGCCATTGCCTACCCTAGCTATTCCGAGTATGTGCGCCGTGGTCACCGGGCAGATGCACGCGCGGGGCTGTTGCAGGCACAGCAGTGGTTGGAGCGTGCCGCCACTGCTAACGGCCTCTATCCCACGGCACTGCCTGCGGCGCTTACTTGGAATGGCGATACCACTAAACGCTACGACATTGCTTTTCAAGCAGGTAATACAACCGCTGCGTTCACTCTCACTGCCACGCCAAAGGGCGCACAGACAGGGGACAAATGCGGTACCTATACCCTCAGCAATACCGGCGTGCGGGGAGCCGCCGGTAAGAAGTCTGGAGAGAGCGGCTACAACCCCGACTGCTGGGGCAAATAAATTCAGCCCAGGGCGCTACCATCGCGGCGCCATGAATGAGATTTCCCCCTCCATGAACCAGGCGCTTGGGCTCGCCGCTCAGGCGCTTTTTCTTTCCAATCCCAACCCCCGCGTGGGATGCGTCATCACCGACGTTAACGGCAACATGCTGGGCCAGGGCTTTACCCAGCGCGCAGGGGCACCCCATGCCGAGGTGATGGCCTTGCGTGACGCAGCCGCGCGGGGATGCGACGTGCGCGGCGCCACCGCATACGTCACGCTGGAGCCGTGCGCACACCAGGGGCGCACCGGTCCCTGTTGCGATGCGCTCATTCAGGCCGGCATTGCACACGTAGTGGCATCCATCGCCGACCCCAATCCGCTGGTTGCGAGTCAAGGGTTCGCGCGGCTGAGGGCTGCGGGAGTGCAGGTGGAGGTGGGCCCCGGCGGTACGCAATCACGCGAACTGAATATCGGCTTCTTCAGCCGCATGGTGCGCGGCATCCCCTGGGTGCGCATGAAGGCCGCGGCCTCGCTCGATGGCGTGACCGCATTGGCCAATGGCACCAGCCAATGGATCACATCCCCGGCGGCCCGTGCCGACGGGCATGCCTGGCGTGCCCGCGCCTGCGCCGTGTTGACAGGCATCGGCACCGTGTTGGCGGATGACCCGCGCCTGGATGTGCGGGAGATCGCCACCCCACGCCAGCCGCATCTGGTGATTGTCGACAGCCTGCTGCAGACACCTGCGAATGCCCGACTGTTCGACGTTGCCGACCGGCGTGTATTGATCTACACCGCCCGGCCAGATGTCGCTGGCGCCACGGCGCTGCGGGCACGCGGCGCCACGGTCATCGAACTGCCCAATGACCAGGGCAAGGTGGATCTGCCCGCCCTGTTGCGCGACCTGGCCCGCGAAGGCGTGAATGAATTGCACCTGGAGGCCGGTCACAAGCTCAACGGCTCCTTCCTGCGGGAAGGGCTCGTGGATGAGTTGCTGCTCTATCTGGCCCCGCTCATGCTGGGCCAAGGAGCCCAGGGCCTGTCCAACTGGGGGCCGTTGCAGACGCTGGCCGACGGGATTCCGATGCAATTCCAAACCGTGCAGCAGGTGGGGCCCGATCTACGGGTGGTGGCCCGCATCGCGGGCCGCGCAGACTTCTGACTCCCCCCTGCGCGGTCCAGGCGATGCGCCACACGCCCGCGTGCTTGCATGCCGTTGTCCGACAGTCGCGCTGCCGAGTTTCGCGCTATACCCCTGTCGTCACCTCACTTTATTGCGTTCGATGTCCTTCATAGACCTGCTCCGCCACCTTCGCCATCGCACCTGGTCGCGCTGGCCGATCATGGCTTTGCTGGTCCTGGCCTTCGGCGGTTGCGGCGGGTTGCCCAAGGATGTGGACCGGCCCGTGTCCACGGCGTTGGACACGGCGGACGAGCCTACGGAGTTAGCCACCATGGTGCAACAGCTGCGCCAGAAGGCAGGCGCCCGCCATGCGTCAGGATTCTCCCTCTTGAGCGGCCCGCAGGAGGCCTATGGCAGCCGGCTCGCGCTGGTGCAATCGGCACAGAAGACGTTGGACCTGCAGTACTACGCCATCCATGCCGATGCCAGTTCCGCGCACCTGCTGCGCAGCGTGGTGAACGCAGCGCGGCGCGGCGTACGCGTGCGCATCCTGCTCGACGACTTCCACAGCACGGGGCGCAACGCACTGGTCATGCGCATGGCGTTCGAGCCGAACATCGAAATGCGCATGTTCAACCCGGTGGCGGGCCCCCGCGCATCGTTCCTGGGCCGGATGTGGGGCGCGGTCAGCGATTTTTCGCGTGTGCAGCAGCGCATGCACAACAAGCTGTTCCTGGCCGACAACATGATGGGCGTGACCGGAGGGCGCAATCTGGGCGACGCGTACTTCGGCAAGGCAGAGGCCGAGAATTTTGTTGACCTGGACGTGCTGGCCGTCGGCCCCATCGTGGCCGACATGTCGCGCAGTTTTGACAGCTACTGGAACAACCCGCGCGCCTATCCCGTGCAGTCGCTCGTCAGCCGAGAAGAGCTGGACCGTTTGCGTGCGCAGGTGCGCAGCAGTGGCGAGAAGGCAGGCGCGGAAGCCGGCTCGCCCGGCTCCACCGCCCCTGCAGACCGCCCCCGCGCCTCATCGCCCCAATGGGACACGCAGCCCATGGACCTGCGCACCGTCGATTTCATATGGGCGCCCGCCGCCATGCTGGTGGACGAGCCGACCAAGATTCCGCTGGAGGGTGACGAACCGCCACCGTCCGCCGCGATACGCGTGGGCACAACGCCGGGCGCCCATCCGGAAGCCAGCGACACGCCCCAGGCACCGCCGGCGCCCGCAGCGCCCGTGTCCAGCGGGGACACGGTGGTGGACGGGCTGCTCACCCTCATGGACCGTACACGGCGCGAGCTGCTCATCATCTCACCCTACTTCGTTCCAGGCGACGACATGAAGCGCGCCTTTGCACGTGCGCGCCAGCGCGGCGTGCGTGTGCGGTTGCTCACCAATTCGCTAGCGTCCAATGACGCGCCCATTGCCCACGTGGGCTATGCCCGCCACCGCGAAGACCTGTTGGCCATGGGTGTGGAGCTGTACGAACTGCGCAGCGAGCAGGCCGGCCTGCGCTCGGCCTTTGGCAGTTCGGGCGCCAGCGCGGCGGGGGCTTCGCGCTCCATGCTGCATTCGAAGGTCATGGTCGTGGACGGCCGCATGGTGGTGGTCGGCTCCATGAACCTGGATCTGCGCTCCCAGCTGCACAACACCGAGATCGCCCTGCTGATTCGCAGCCGCGCCCTGGCCGCCGAAGCAGCGCAGCAGATCGACACCGCCATGCGCGAGGGGGCGTGGCACCTGCAACGCAGCGCCGACGGTGACCTGGTCTGGCGCGCGCCGCAGGGCAGCGGCTTGGAGGATGCGCACACCGACCCCGACAGCAGCCTGGCCTTGCGGCTGTTGCTCAAGCTGCTGGGGCCGCTGGCGCCCGACCACCTGCTGTGACAGATGCCCCAGCGCAGACACGCGCCACCCAGGCGGTAATGGCCTGCTGGTCGGTCATCACGCGCACCTCGTCGAACGCGGCCTGCGCCTGCGGGTAACGGCGGCGCAGCAGGTTCAGCCACTGCTTGAGCCGGCCGGCGCGCTGGCGCGGCTCCAGGTCTTCGCACACCAGATGCCAGAAGCGCGCCATGTGCGGCAGCAGGTCTTCCCAGGGCAGGCCCAGTGCAGGCGCACCGCGGTCGTGAGCGCGGATAGACAGTGCCAGGCCCGGGTCTGCCACGATGCCGCGGCCCAGCATAAGAGCGTCGCAGCCCGACACGCTGCGGCACCGCAGTGCGTCCTGCACGGTCCAGATCTCGCCGTTGGCCACCACCGGAATGCCCACCGCCTCCCGAATCGCGGGGATCTGCTCCCAGTACGCGGGCGGGCGGTAGCCATCGGCCTTCGTGCGCGCATGCACCACCAGCTCGCAGGCGCCGCCGCGTGCCATGGCCTGCGCGCATTCACGCGCCAGGCCTGCATCGTCGTAGCCCAGGCGCATCTTGGCGGACACCGGTACATGCGCGGGCACGGCGCGGCGCACCGCCTCCACCACCGCCGCGATGCGCTCAGGCTCGCGCAACAGCGCCGCGCCACCCCCATGGCGGTTCACCGTCTTGGCGGGGCAACCGAAATTCAGGTCAATGCCTTCCGGACCCAGCTCTGCCAGCCGGGCCGCGTTCTCAGCCATGCTGACCGGGTCCGATCCCAGCAGCTGCGCCCGCACGGGCACCCCTGTCAGCGTGCGGCCGCCGTGGTTCAGCTCGGGTATGTAACGCAGGAACACCTTGTCCGGCAGCAGGCTGCCGGTGACGCGGATGAACTCGGACACACAGCGGTCCACCCCGCCCACCCGTGTGAGCACGTCGCGCAGCACGAAGTCGAGCAGCCCTTCCATGGGGGCGAGCAGCAGTGGTGCGGGCGTGCTCATCAGCAGTTTATGGGTCAAACAAGCCTCTAGCGCTTACTGTTCAAGCGCTGTAAGCTATAAAAACAGGAGCGCCATACCGCCCGAGCGCATGCGATTCAGGACTGTTGCGTCGGGCTCGCCAAACCCAGGCGCCACAGCGACGTGACCTCGGCCGCGCGCGCGCCGGCCAGTGCATCGCCACCGGCGTTGGCCTTGGTGTGGCGCGGGCGGATGTCGTGGCGGCCCAGCACCCGCAACCCCGCGGTGCCAATCCAGCCCAGCAGTGCATCGCGGGTGCGCAGGCGCAAATGCTCCGCCAGGTCCGACAGGATGAGCCATCCCTCGCCGTGCGGCGCCAGGTGCGCAGGCAGCCCCGTCAGAAAACCACGCAGCATGCGACTGTCTTCGTCATACACCGCGCGCTCGATGGGCGCGCTGGCCTTGGCCGGCAGCCAGGGCGGGTTGCAGACGATGAGTGGCGCCCGCCCGAAGGTGGTCGCGGGCGGGAACAGATCGGTCTGCAGCAGCTGCACGCGGTCCTCCAGGCCCAGCCGCGTCAGGTTGTCCCGCGCGCATGCCAGGGCACGCGGGTCCAACTCGGTCGCCACCACGCGGGCCACGCCACGCCGTGCCAGCACGGCGGCCAGCACGCCGGTGCCGGTGCCGATCTCGAAAGCGAGCGCATCCGCGCCCGCCAGCAGCGGGGCCTGGGCGACCAGGTCCACATACTCGCCCCGCACGGGCGAAAACACGCCGTAATGCGGGTAAATGCGTGCACCCAGAGCGGGCACATCCACGCCCTTGCAGCGCCATTCGTGTGCCCCCACGGCGCCCAGCAACTCGCGCAGCGAGACAACGGTGGGCTCCTGCAGCGCCGGGCCCCAGGCCTCGGCGCAGGCCGCGCGCCAGTCGGGCGCGCGGCGCAAGGCGATGCTCCAGTCGGGCTGCAGCTCGATCAGCAGCAGCCCCAGCAGGCGGGCGCGCTGTGCCTGCGCCTGGCGATGCAAATGAAAGGCGTGCGGGAACTCCGCCGCGGGCACGGCGCTGTTCCGACCGCCTTTGCCGCTCTTGCGCGGACGTTCGATACGGCGCTTGAGCGCGTCCAGCAGATGGCGCGCGTTCTGAAAGTCGCCGCGCCACAGCAGGCCCGTGCCTTCGCATACCAGGCGATAGGCCGCATCGGCAGCCAGCGTGTCGTCAGCCAACACCACCCGGCGCGGCGCGCTGGCGCCGCTTTCGGAGCGCCACGGCGCGCTGCGGTCCTCGCCGTGTTCGCTCCAGTGGATCATGGCGGGGCTCAGTTGATCGGGCGCTTGAGGCGCACTTCCTCGATCTTCACGCCACCGACCACGGCGGTCTTGGCGGTCGTCATCTCGCGCTTGAAGCCGGCAAGTTCATGAAAGCGCAGGGCACGCTCATTGCGCAGCGGCACCCATGCCGTCACGGTGGTGCAACCCTCTTCGTGCAGGCCGTCGCGCGCGGCGTCCCACAGGGCCACTCCGACCCCCTTGTTCCAATGCGAGGGGGCCGCGTAGATGGCCCAGATTTCACCGGTGGTGTTGCGCGTCTTTTCATCACGCGAGCGGTCGAAGCCGACGAAACCGACGATCTTGTCGCCGTCCACGGCCACTTGGACCTGGGGCTCGCAATACTCGATCGCCTCGCGCCAGTAGGCTTGGCGCTTCTCGACGGACGACATGGACTTCAACTGATCGTCAGGCAGCAGCCCTCGGTAAGCTTCCAACGCGGCGGAGGTATGAACCTGGGCAATGGCTTTGGCATCGCGAAGGGTGGCGGGACGAACCTGGATACTGGACATGGGAAAACGAAAGCAGGTGAAAAGCGAAAAACCCAGCATTTTCGCGCAAATGCCGCTTCGCCTCTCATGCCCCGCAGTTTCCACCTTGCCAACCCCGCCATTGCACGCAAACGCGGCCATCTGTGGCATAGCGCGCATGCCACGGCCACGCCGCGCTACATCAGGCGGCGCAGCAGCGCCATCACCTGGTCGAAACGCGCGCCATAGGGCGGGTATAGCAGGTGTCCCAGCGACCAGCGCGACTGCGCCAGCACCGACTTCTGATGGCAAAAGCGCAGAAAGCCCGCCTCGCCATGGTAGGCGCCCCAGCCGCTGTCACCCACGCCGCCAAAAGGCAGCGCGTCGTGCGCGATGTGCATCAGCGTGTCGTTCACCGAGACGCCGCCGCTCACGGTGCGCCGCAGCACATCGTCGCGCACCGCCTCGCTGCGCCCGAACCAATACAGCGCCAACGGACGCGGGTGCGCGTTGATGTGGGCAATGGCATCGTCCAGGCGCTCGTAGCTGAGCACGGGCAGCACGGGCCCGAAGATCTCTTCCTGCATGAGCTGCATGTTCGGGCTGGCACCGAACACCAGCGTTGGCGCCATCTGCCGCCCTACCCCGTCGCCGATACCCGGAGGCGGTGGCGGGGGCGAGCCCGGCACGGGTTGCAGCACGTGTACCTCCGCCCCTTGCGTCTGGGCCTGCTGCAGCATGGTGCGCAGCCGCGCGAGGTGGCGCGTGCTGATGATGGAGGCGTAATCCGGGTTGCCCTCGAAGTACGGAAACAGCCGCGCCACCGCCACGCGGAACGCCTCGGCAAAGGCCGCCTCGTTGCCACGCGGCAGCAGCACGTAGTCGGGTGCGATGCAGGTCTGGCCCGCGTTGAGCAGCTTGCCATGGGCGATCTTGAGCGCTGCCTCCTGCATGTCGCAGTCCGCATCGATGATGCACGGCGACTTGCCGCCCAGCTCCAGCGTGGTCGGCGTGAGATTGGCCGCCGCCGCCTGGGCCACCTTGCGCCCCACGGCGGTGGAGCCGGTGAACACCAGATGGTCGAACGGCAGCGATGCCACGAGCGCGGCCGTGGCCGCATCGCCCTGCACCACGCAGAACTCTTCGGGCGCGAAGAACTGTGCCACCAGCGCGGCCAGTTGGGCCGACGTGTGGGGCGTGAGCTCACTCGGCTTGAGCATCACCCGGTTGCCCGCGGCCAGCGCACCAATGGCCGGCCCCAGCGCCAGTTGCACCGGGTAGTTCCACGGCGAGATGATGCCCACCACGCCCAGTGGCTGGCGCTCGATCCAGCCACGCGCTGGCTGCAGGAACAGCGGCGTGCGCACCTTGGTGCGCCGGCTCCAGCGCGCCAGATGCCTGAGCGTATGCCCCAGTTCCGCGCGCAGCACGAAGAGGTCGGCCACCTCCGTCAGGCGCTGTGAGCGCATGCCAAAGTCCGCCTGCACCGCCGCCGCCAGCACCGGCCCATGTTCGTCCAGCATCTTGGACAGCCGCAGCAAGCGCTCTCGACGCACCATCAAAGGCACATCGGGGTGGGCGCGGCTGGCTTGGCGCTGGAGGTCGAACAGGTGGCGGATGTCATCAGGGCTCATGCCGTGCATGATAGGGCTCGCCACCCCACCGCCAGACCGAGCCGCGCGTGACATTGTGTTGCCGCCCTGCCCCCGTAAGATGCGCCCCTGCCCTTCCGCTTGAAAGGAACACGAGATGAACGGTCATTGTCTTTGCGGCGCAGTCCACTTCACGTCCCCCGTGGCCAAGGAAATCGGCGCCTGCCATTGCGGCTTCTGCCGCCGCTGGGGTGGCGGGCCGCTGCTGGCCGTGCATTGCGGGCCGGATGTGGAGTTCACGGGTGAGGAGCATATCGGCGTGTATGCGTCCTCTGATTGGGCACAGCGGGCCTTCTGCACGCGCTGCGGAACACACCTGTACTACAAGCTGCTGGCGACGGGCGAATATTTCATTCCCGCCGGGGCCTTCGAGACGCAGGACTTCGAACTGGCCAGCCAGATCTACATCGACAAGAAGCCCGCGTACTACGCCTTCGCGAACCAGACGCCGACGCTCACCGAGCAACAGGTGATCGCGCAATACGGGCCGCCCAACGGCTGAATGCGCGGGGCAAAGAGTGCTATAGCCTTTTAAGCCTCCAGCGCTCATCCAGCAAGCGCCAGCAGCTCATTTTTCAATAGCAATCAATGCACTTCGCGCGGCACGACGTCGGTGACGTCCGTGCTGCGCTGCGGGGCATGCGCCGTCGGGCCGGGCGCCGTCCAGCGCGCCGTGCTGCGGTACACGGTGCTCCACCCCTCGCGCGGGTTCATGCGCATGGCCCAGGGCATGACCGGGCGGCCCGTGAGGCGCGCCCACAACGCGCGTGCGCCCCACACGAGTGCCAGAACGGCGGCCGCGGCCAGCAGACTCAGGAAAAAAAGCGCACCCATGGCGACGACCACGAGCCGCAACGTCCACCGGATCGCGCCGGCCACAATTTCGTTCAAACCATGCCCCTTTCTGGCAGATGAGGGCGCGGGAAAGGCCCGCGCCCTCGTTCAATGGTAGACCTCACCCCGCGGGGCGGGCCTCGCCGAAGTGGAATACCCCTGGGTCTGTCACAGGATCGACATCCACCGGAATCACGCTCTTGGGCGGGTAGCGGCCCTCCAGCAGCAGCTTGGACAGCGGGTTCTCGATGCGCTGCTGGATGGCCCGCTTGAGCGGACGCGCCCCGAACACCGGATCGAACCCCACCTTGGCCAGTTCGCCCATCGCGGCCGGCGACACCTGCAGGGCCAGGTCCATTTTGGCCAGCCGCGCCTCCAGCAGACGCAACTGAATGCGTGCAATCGCTTCGATGTGCTTGGCATCCAGCCCGTGGAACACCACCGTCTCGTCGATGCGGTTGAGGAATTCGGGTCGGAAATGGCCCTTGAGTTCCCTCCACACGGCTTCCTTGATGTCCTCGGCATCCTGGCCCACCATGGCCTGGATCAGGTGCGAGCCAATGTTGCTGGTCATCACGATCACCGTGTTCTTGAAGTCCACGGTGCGGCCCTGGCCATCGGTCAGGCGTCCGTCGTCAAGCACCTGCAGCAGCACGTTGAACACGTCGGGGTGGGCCTTTTCCACCTCATCCAGCAGCAGCACGCTGTAGGGCTTGCGGCGCACGGCCTCGGTCAGGTAGCCGCCCTCTTCATAGCCCACATAGCCGGGAGGCGCGCCAATCAAGCGCGCGACGCTATGCTTTTCCATGAACTCGCTCATGTCGATGCGCACCAGATGCTCTTCACTGTCGAAGAGGAACCCGGCCAGCGCCTTGCACAGCTCGGTCTTGCCCACGCCCGTGGGCCCCAGGAACAGGAAGCTGCCCAGCGGCCGGTTGGGGTCCGACAGACCCGAGCGCGAGCGGCGGATGGCATTGGCCACGGCGGAGATTGCCTCGTCCTGGCCCACCACGCGCTCGTGCAGCTTCTCCTCCATGTGCAGCAGCTTGTCCTTCTCGCCCTGCATCATCTTGGCCACGGGAATGCCGGTGGCGCGGCTGACCACCTCGGCGATTTCCTCGGCACCCACCTGGGTGCGCAGCAGCTTGTGCTTGGTGCCCGTGCCGCCGGCCTCGCTGTCCTGCGCTTCCTTCAGGCGCTTTTCAAGCTCGGGCAGCGTGCCGTACTGCAGCTCGGCCACCTTGTTGAAGTCGCCCTTGCGCTTCAGGTCGTCGATCTGCGTGCGGATGGCATCGATGTCCTTGCGGATCTGCTCGGAGCCCTGCGCGCTGGCCTTCTCGGCCTTCCAGACCTCTTCCAGGTCGGCGTACTCGCGCTCCACATTGCCCAACTCTTCCTCGATGAGCTGCAGGCGCTTTTGCGAGGCCTCATCGGTCTCTTTCTTCATCGCCTCGCGCTCGATCTTGAGCTGGATCATGCGCCGCTCGAGCTTGTCCATCGACTCGGGCTTGGAGTCGATCTCGATCTTGATCTTGGCCGCGGCCTCGTCGATCAGGTCGATGGCCTTGTCAGGCAAAAAACGGTCGGTGATGTAGCGGTGCGACAGCTCGGCCGCGGCCACGATGGCCGGGTCGGTGATGTCCACGCCGTGGTGCGCCTCGTAGCGCACCTGCAGGCCGCGCAGGATGGCGATGGTGTCTTCCACGCTGGGCTCGTCCACCAGCACCTTCTGAAAGCGCCGCTCCAGCGCCGCATCCTTCTCGATGTACTTGCGGTATTCATCCAGCGTGGTCGCGCCGATGCAGTGCAGCTCGCCGCGCGCCAGTGCGGGTTTCAGCATGTTGCCCGCGTCCATGGCGCCTTCGGCCTTGCCGGCGCCGACCATGGTGTGGATCTCGTCGATGAAGAGGATGATGCGGCCTTCCTCGTGCGCCACTTCCTTCAGCACGGACTTCAGACGCTCCTCGAACTCGCCGCGGTACTTGGCACCCGCCAGCAGGCCGGCCATGTCCAGCACCAGCACGCGCTTGTTCTTCAGCGTCTCGGGCACCTCGCCCTCGACGATGCGCTGGGCCAGCCCCTCGACGATGGCGGTCTTGCCCACGCCGGGCTCGCCGATCAGCACGGGGTTGTTCTTGCTGCGCCGCTGCAGCACCTGGATGGCGCGGCGGATCTCGTCGTCGCGGCCGATCACCGGGTCCAGCTTGCCTTGGCGGGCCCGCTCGGTCAGGTCCAGCGTGTATTTCTTCAGCGCCTCGCGCTGACCCTCGGCTTCGGCGCTGTCCACCTTCTGGCCGCCGCGCACGGCGTCGATGGCCGCCTCCAGGCTCTTGCGGGTCACGCCGTTGTCCTTGGCCAGCTGCGCGGCCTCGCCCTTGCTGTCGACCAGCGCCAGCAAAAACAGCTCACTGGCGATGAACTGGTCGCCGCGCTTGATGGCCTCCTTCTCGGTAGCCTGCAGCACACGGCCCAGCTCGGGGCTGCCCTGCACCTGATCCTGGCCCTGCACCTGGGGCAGGCGCTTGACGGCGGCCTCGGCCGCGGCCAGCAGGCCCGGCACATTGGCGCCGGCACGCTGCAACAGCGCGCGCGGGCCTTCATCCTGGCGCAGCATGGCCACCAGCATGTGCACGGGCTCTATGTAGGCGTTGTCATGCCCCAGGGCCAGCGACTGCGCATCGGACAGCGCTTCTTGGAACTTCGTGGTGAATTTATCGAGACGCATGTGAAACCTCCAACTTGTCGCTAGCTAGGGCTCCGGGGCCTCGATTTCAAGCCGCCGGACGATAAAAGTCAGCCCACCTGGGGCGGCGCGGCGATGCCCCAGCGCGCCAGCGCCGCATCGTCGCTCACGCGCGCATCCACCCAGCGCGCACCCTCCGGCGTCTGCTCCTTCTTCCAGAACGGCGCCTGGGTCTTGAGGTAGTCCATGACGAACTCGCAGGCCTGAAAGCTCTCGCCGCGGTGCGCCGAGGTCACGGCCACCATCACGATCTGGTCCAAGGGCGCGAGCAGCCCCACGCGGTGGATCACGCGCACGCCGTAGAGGTCAAAACGTGCAAACGCCGCATCCACCATGGCCTCGATGGATTTCTCGGTCATGCCCGGGTAGTGCTCCAGCTCCATGGAGGCCACGCTGTCCCCTTCGTTGCGGTCGCGCACCGTGCCCACGAAGCAGCACACCGCCCCCACGCGCGCGTCCCGCGCACGCAGCGCCTCCAGCTCGGTGGAAACGTCGAAGTCATGGGTCTGGATGGAAACGCGGTGCATGGCAGTGGTCAGCGGCAGAATTGCGGGATTGACGGCACTTTAACGCCCACCCCACACTTGCACACCATGGCCCTGCAGACCATCACCACCGACGACTACCTGCTCTACCCCTCGCCGCGCAATGCGCACCGTGTGGTGTTTGAGTTCCAGACTTTCGTGCCCCACCCCTATGCCTTGATCGATCTGCCCAGCTTCGACCTGGCGGGCCGCTACAGCCTGTTCTCCGCCCACCGCAAGGCCGACGCGAAGATGGGCCAGCTCGTGACCTTCGAGCTGGAAGGCGACCAGCAGCGCTTTGAGCGCCTGTTCGTGCCTGATTGAAGGTACTTGACGACAATAGTGGGGTATACCCGGATTTTTGACTTGTCTCAAAGGGGCTCCCGCCGGGCTGCGCTGCAATGGCTCCATCACATAACGACGGAGGAAAAACGCCATGCAACTGCTCAAGCAACTCTTCACCACCGAGGTGGGTCTGTTCAGCGCCATAGGCATCGGTTTCATGCTGTGTATGGGGGGCTTTTTCGTCTGGCTGTTCACGCGCAACGATGCGCCCCCGGCACAGCAAAAGCGCTGATCCGCTCCAGACCCGCGCGGGCGCCGTCTCCGGCAGGAGCGGCGCCTGTGTTTTTTCGCCGTGCCAGACAATAGGCGGATGCACGACGACAACCAGATCCTGGTCCCGCCCTCCTTCATCGCGCTGTACAGCGACACACGCGCACGCCTGCAGGCGCCTGCCGCCGAGGTGCGGGCGCGCTACGAGTGGTGCGAGGACCTGGCCTGCCACTTGGTGGAACAGGCGCAGCAGCTGTACCACGGCGGTGCGCGGTCGGAAGAAGGGGTGCTGCTGGGCATCCACGCCGGCTTGGCCGGCCCGGACGCGGGCGTGACCCCAGCCGAGGCACGCTGGATCACGCTGCGCCTGGCCGAGTTGCTGGGGTGGCGCAGCCCCGAGCTGCCCGCCCTGGCGGTGCAGCAGCCTTAACGCCGTCAGCCGCCCGTGACGGGCGGAAAGAACGCCGCCTCGGCGCCTGCCGCCAACGGCGTGGCGTCATGCGCCATGGTCTGGTCGAGGGCCACGCGCACAGCGCGCCCGCGCGAGAGGCAGGTGGCCCAGGGCTCGCCACGGGCGATGAGTTCATCGCGCAAGGCGCCCAGCGTGGTGGCGCCGGTCTGCACCGTCTCCTGCCCCATGCCCACGGCCTCGCGGATGGAGGCGAAGTAGCGCACCGTGATCGTGAAGGGCGTGGTCATGACAGCAACTCCGCAAATGGCAGGAAGCGCACGGTATCGCCGCGTGCAATGGTCTGGCCGGCGGGGTTGTCCACCACCCCGTCCGCCCAGGCGGCCGAGGTAAGCACGCCCGAGCTTTGGTTGGGAAACAGCTCCAGCGTGCCGTCGGTACCCTGGCGCACGCGCAGGAATTCACGGCGTTTATCGGCCCGGGGCCAGTCGAATCCAGCCGTAGCAGCTATCGCTTTAGGAGCAACATCACGCACGCCCTGCAGGCGCAACAGGAAGGGGCGCACCAGCAGGCCGAAGGTGACGAAGCTGGACACGGGGTTGCCCGGCAGGCCCATGAAGTGCGCACCGCCGCCCGCATGGGGAATCTGGCCATAAGCGAAGGGCTTGCCCGGCTTCATGGCGATCTGCCAGAGCTGCAGCGTGCCCAAGCGCTCCACCGCCGGCTTGATGTGGTCTTCCTCGCCCACACTCACGCCGCCGCTGGTCAGGATCAGGTCATGTCCCTGAGCAGCCTCGCGCAGCGCGGCCACGGTGGCATCGCGCCGGTCGGGCACGATGCCCAAGTCACTCACCTCGCAGCCCAGGCGCAGCAGCATGGCGCGCAGGAAGAAACGGTTGCTGTTGTAGATGGCGCCGGGCTTCATCTGCGCGGGCGGCACATCACCCGGCATGACGAGTTCGTCGCCCGTGGAAAAAAGCGCCACGCGGGGCCGGCGCGCCACCTGCAGGGTGCCCAAGCCGATACTGGCAGCCAGGCCCAGCTCTGCGGGGGTGAGGCGCGTGCCAGCGGCCAGCACCTCAGCACCCCGGGTGATGTCCTCGCCCGCGCGCCGAATCCACTGCCCCTGGGCCGGTACGGCATTCACGCGCACGCGATCCCCGTCGAGCGCCTCGCAGTCTTCCTGCATCACGATGGCATCGGCCCCCTCGGGCACCGGCGCGCCCGTGAAGATGCGCGCCGCCGTACCCGCCGCCAGCGGCACGCCGAAGGCGCCCGCGGGAATACGCTGCGCCACCGGCAACTCCACCCCCGCTGCCGGCACGTCGGCGCAGCGCACGGCGTAGCCGTCCATCGAGCTGTTGTCGTTGGGCGGCACCTGCAGCGGCGAGGTGGCGGCCTGCGCGAGCACGCGACCGTCGGCGTCGAAAGTGTTGACGGTGTCGGTGCCTGCCAGCGGGGCGGCCTGCGCCAGCAGTTCGGCCAGGGCTTCGTCCAGTGGCTTGAGGGGTGCACGCGCTTGGGGTTTCATTCGCAGGCCTCCGCCCGGTCGGGCACATAGTCAAAACGCGCGCCCTGTGCCAGCAGCCATTGCACCACGGCGTGAGGGTCGTCCAGGTTGAGCACCGGCAGCGCGGTGGGCACCGGCGGCAGCGGCGCGTCGGTGGCCACGGCGATGATGCAGGGATCGTGCGGATAGAGTGCGGGCCGTTCGCGGTAATCGGGTGATGCGGCGCGCCAGATCTCGATCTTGGGCAGGTCGCTTTCCTTGAAGCCTTCCACCAGCACCCAGTCCACGCGCGGATCCAGCTCGGCCAGCAGTTCGTGCACGCTGGGCGTGTGCTCCTGCTCGAATTCGCGCATCAGCGCCATGCGCCGGTCGGAGGCCACGGCCACTTCATAGGCGCCGGCCTCGCGGTGGCGCCAGGTGTCCTTGCCCACATGGTCGATGTCGAACTTGTGGTGCGCATGCTTGACCACCGACACGCGCAGGCCATGCAGGCGCAGTTCGGGAATCAGCTGCTCCACCAGCGTGGTCTTGCCGCTGCCTGAATAGCCGGCAAAGCCAACCACCTTCATCCCGACACTCCTTCAGTTTCACTCATCTATTAATAGCTACCAGCGCTTGATGAATAAGCGCCAGAGGCCGATTTGATCCCTAATCGCAATGGGCTGCGATATACGCCTTGACCTGCTCGGCATCGGCCGCCAGCACCTGCAGGCGCTTGGGCAATTGCTCGATGCCCTCGAACCTGGCCGGGCGCTCGGGTGCGCGGCCCAGGGCTTCCTGGATGGTCTCGGCGAACTTGATGGGCAGGGCCGTCTCCAGCACGATCATGGGCACGGCGGGGTCGCCACGGTGCTCGCGCGCCACCTTCACGCCGTCGGCGGTGTGGGTATCGATGATCTGGCCGAAGCGCTCGTACGTGTCGCGGATGGTGGCCAGGCGGTCGGCGTGCGTGCTCTTGCCGCTCTCGAAGCCGTACTTGGCGCGTGCGTCTCGGAACACGGGGTCGCTCCCCAGGTCGAAGAAGCCCTGCTTGGCCACGCCCTCGGCGAACAGCTGGCGCGTGCGCTCCGCATTGCGCCCCAGCAGGTCGAACACGAAACGCTCGAAGTTGCTGGCCTTGCTGATGTCCATGCTAGGGCTGCTGGTCTCGTGCGTGTCGGCCGCGCCGCGCACGCGGTAGGCGCCGGTGCGGAAGAACTCGTCGAGCACGTCGTTCTCGTTGGTGGCAACGATCAGGCGGTCGATGGGCAGGCCCATCTGGCGCGCCACGTGGCCGGCGCAGATGTTGCCGAAGTTGCCGCTGGGCACGGTGAAGCTGACCTTTTGGCCGTTCGTCTCCGTCGCCTGGATGTAGCCCGCGAAGTAGTACACCACCTGCGCCAGCAGGCGCGCCCAGTTGATCGAGTTGACGGTGCCGATCTTGTATTGGGCCTTGAACGCGTGGTCGTTGCTCACCGCCTTGACGATGTCCTGGCAGTCGTCGAATACGCCTTCGATGGCCAGGTTGTGGATGTTCGCGTTCTGCAGGCTGAACATCTGCGCCTGCTGGAAGGGGCTCATGCGACCGTGCGGGCTGGTCATGAACACGCGCACGCCCTGCTTGCCGCGCATGGCGTACTCGGCCGCGCTGCCGGTGTCGCCGCTGGTGGCGCCCAGGATGTTGAGCTGCTCGCCACGGCGGGCCAGTTCGTACTCGAACAGGTTGCCCAGCAGTTGCATGGCCATGTCCTTGAAGGCCAGCGTGGGGCCGTTGGACAGGGCCTCAATCCACAGGCCGTCTTCCAGGTGGCGCAGCGGCACGATCTCGCCCGTGCCGAACACTTCGGCGGTGTACGTCTTCTCGCACAGGCGCTTCAGGTCCGCGGGCGGGATGTCGTCGATGTACAGCGACAGGATGCGGAAGGCCAGCTCGGCATAGCCTTGCGTGTGATAGGCGGTGCGCAGCGCGGTCAGCTCGGCGTCGCTGATCTGCGGGTAGCGCTCGGGCAGGTACAGGCCGCCGTCGGGCGCCAGGCCTTCGAGCAGGATGTCGCAGAAATGCTTGCGGTCCGCGTGGCCGCGGGTGGACAGGTACAGCATGGCGTGCAGCCCCTCTTAGTTGTTGAGCTCTTCCTTGCGGATGCGCGTGATGCTGGCCAGCACCGTGGGCAGGCCCTGGATTTGGGCGAGCGCGGCGTCCATGTCGCCCTCGCGCGTGTCGTGCGTGAGGATGATCAGGTCGGTCTGCGTGCTGCCTTCGCCGCCCACCTCGTCGGCCTCGCGCTGCAGCACGGCGTCGATGCTGATGCCCGCGCCGGCCAGGATGCCGGTGATCTTGGCCAGCACGCCGGCCTCGTCGGCCACGCGGATGCGCAGGTAGTAGCTGGTGACCACGTCGGCCATGGGCAGCACGGGCAGCTCCTGCCCCGCCTCGCGCAGCGTGTGGCTCTGGAAGGCCAGCGGCGGCACGCGGTGCGCGGGGTCGGCCTCGATCAGGCGAGTGATGTCCACCAGGTCGGCGATCACGGCGCTGGCGGTGGGCTCGCTGCCCGCGCCCTTGCCGTAGTACAACGTGGTGCCCACGGCGTCCCCGTGCACCACCACGGCGTTCATCGCGCCTTCAACATTGGCGATCAGGCGCTTGGCTGGCACCAGCGCGGGGTGCACGCGCAGCTCCACGCCATCGGGCGTGCGCTTGGTCGCGTCGCCCTGGCGGCGCTTGGCGATCCCCAGCAGCTTGATGCGGTAGCCCAGTTGCTCGGCATAGCGGATGTCGACGGCAGACAACTTGGTGATGCCCTCCACGTAGGCCTTGTCGAACTGCACCGGAATGCCGAAGGCGATGGCGCTCATGATGGTGGCCTTGTGCGCGGCGTCCACGCCCTCGATGTCGAAGGTGGGGTCGGCCTCGGCGTAGCCCAACGCTTGCGCTTCTTTGAGCACCACGTCGAAGTCCAGGCCCTTGTCGCGCATCTCGGACAGGATGAAGTTGGTCGTGCCGTTGATGATGCCGGCCACCCACTGGATCTGGTTGGCCGCCAGCCCCTCGCGCAGCGCCTTGATGATCGGGATGCCGCCGGCCACCGCCGCCTCGTAGGCGACCACCACACCCTTCTCGGCCGCGGCCTTGAAGATCTCCGTGCCATGCACGGCCAGCAGGGCCTTGTTGGCCGTCACGACATGCTTGCCGGCGGCGATCGCCTCCAGCACCAGCTGCTTGGCGGCGCCGTAGCCGCCGATCAGCTCGACCACGATGTCGATCTCAGGGTTGGCGATCACTTCGCGTGCGTCGCCCACCACGCGGGCGTTCTCGCCCACGATGGCGCGGGCGCGGGCGGTGTCCAGGTCGGCCACACAAGCAATCTCGATGCCGCGGCCGGCGCGGCGGCGGATTTCTTCCTGGTTGCGCGACAGGACGTTGAACACGCCGCTGCCCACGGTGCCAATGCCCAGCAGGCCCACTTGGATCGGTTTCATATCAGGGTTACCCGTCAAAAAAGGCTCCGGCGCCCTATTGACGGGCGCCAGCAGCTATCAAAAATGAAGTTCACGCCGCCTTGGCGTGGCGCTGCCGGTAGGCGGCCAGGAAGCCCGCCAGCCGGCCGATGGCCTCGCGCAGGTCGTCTTCGTGCGGCAGGAACACGATGCGAAAGTGCTGGTTGTCGGGGTAATTGAAGCCCGAGCCCTGCACCAGCATGACCCGCGTGGCGCGCAGCACTTCCATAAAGAACTGGCGGTCGTCCGCGATGGGGTACATCTCGGGGTCCAGGCGGGGGAACATGTACAGCGCCGCCTGCGGCTTGACGCAGGTGACGCCGGGGATGGCGGTGATCAGCTCGTAGGCCAGGTCACGCTGGCGGCACAGGCGCCCGCCGGGTTTGACCAGGTCGTTGATGCTCTGGTAGCCGCCCAGCGCGGTCTGAATGGCCCACTGGCCCGGCACGTTGGAGCCGAGCTTGATGTTGGCCAGCATGTTGATGCCTTCGATGTAGTCGCGCGCGGCCGTCTTGTCGCCCGAGATCACCATCCACCCGGCACGGTAGCCGCAGGAGCGGTAGGCCTTGGAGAGCGAGTTGAAGGTGAGCGTGACCACGTCGGTCGACAGGCTGGCCATGGCCGTGTGCTTGACGCCGTCGTACAGCACCTTGTCGTACACCTCGTCGGCAAACAGCACCAGGTTGTGCTCGCGCGCGATCTGCACGATGCCCTTGAGCAGCTCGTCCGAGTACAGCGCGCCCGTGGGGTTGTTGGGGTTGATGACCACGATGCCGCGCGTGCGCGGGGTGATCTTGGCGCGGATGTCCGTCAGGCTGGGCATCCAGCCGTTGTCTTCATCGCACAGGTAGTGCACAGGCCGACCGCCCGACAGGCTGGCCGCCGCCGTCCACAGCGGGTAGTCGGGTGCGGGCACCAGCAGCTCGTCGCCGTCGTCGAGCAGCGCGTTGGTGGCCATGGTGATCAGGTCGCTCGCGCCGTTGCCCAGGTAAATATCGTCCAGCGTCACGCCGGCCACGCCCTGCTGCTGGCTGTAGTGCATCACGGCCTTGCGCGCCGCAAAGATGCCCTTGCTGTCCGAGTAGCCCGCCGAGTTGGGCAGGTTGCGGATCATGTCCTGCTGGATCTCCTCGGGCGCGTCAAAGCCGAACGGCGCCAGGTTGCCGATGTTCAGCTTGATGATCTTCTGGCCCTCGTCCTCCATCTGCTTGGCCGCGTCCACGATGGGGCCCCGGACATCGTAGAGAACATTGTTGAGCTTGGCGGATTTGCGGATGGGCTTCATGTGCGGGCAGGCGTGAGGAGAGGGGCACAAGTGGGGCTGCGGCCCCGCCGGGCGCAGGGCGCCTCGGTGAAACCTATAATTTGACCACAGTTCCACCCAAGGCCCCGGCCGCCCCACAACCGCGCAGGGTGCGGGCAGCCTCCGCAACGCCCATGAAATTCCAGCCCGAACGCCCCGATACCCAGTCCATCACCGCCTACGGGCCGGACTGGATCGGCGTGGACGCCGATCGGGTGACCGAGAGCGTCATCATCGGTGCGCGCGGCCAGCGCATCGCCTGGAACTGCCGCCGCTTCGAGGACCTGACTGCCGCGCACTTCGCGCAACTCGCCGAACTGGACGCCGAGGTGGTGATCTTCGGCAGCGGCCTGCGCAACCGCTTTCCACCGCCCGCCTGGTTGCAGCCACTGATGGCGCGGCGCATCGGCCTGGAAACCATGGACACCCAGGCCGCCTGCCGGACCTACAACGTCCTGGCGGGCGAAGGGCGCAACGTGGTCGCGGCCCTGCTGTTGGAAACCGAGTAACGGCAGATTTCCCCTGACGCCGTATCCGGGTGCCAGGGTGGCCGGTTCTCCTGGAGGGGGTTTCGGGGTAAAATAGTCTGTTGCGGTCGGGGGCACCACCCAAAAAAGAGTACACCCCCACTCCCCCGGCTTTTCTTCGACTAATTCGTGAGAGATAGAAGTGCCATGGCGATCGTTGTCAACAAACCCCTTCCTGAATTTGAAGCCAACGCGACTGGCGGAATCAAGGTTTCCAACGTCTCGCACCAGGGCCAGATTCTGATTCTGTATTTCTACCCGAAGGACAACACCCCGGGCTGCACTACCGAGGCCATGCAGTTCCGCGACAAGTTCAAGGATTTCGAGAAGGCCGGTGCTGTGGTCTTCGGCGTGTCACGCGACAACATGAAGTCGCATGACGACTTCAAGGAAAAGCTGGAGCTGCCCTTCGAGCTGATCGCCGACACCGAAGAGAAGATGTGCCACATGTTCGGCGTAGTGAAGAACAAGATCATGTACGGCAAGAAGGTCAAGGGCATCGAGCGCAGCACCTTCCTCGTCAATCCCGAAGGCATTCTGGTGCAGGAATGGCGCGGCCTGAAGGTACCCGGCCATGTGGACGAGGTATTGAAGGCCGTGAAGGCGATCAAAGCCCCTGTCAAGAAAGCCGCTTGAACACCCAACGGCTCTACCATGGGCCGTCACGGGGAGCATGCATAATGGGTCAATGCTGCTGAGAAACGCAACACGCTCCCCGCAATCCAAAGCCGCCTCGGTCTCCTAGGCGGCTTTGTGCTTTTTGAACGTTACTTTCCTCAAGGCTCCCTGCAATGCCCCTGCCCCCCGCCCCGACCCAGCGCGCCGCCCTGCTCAAACCAGACGCCTATCGCATGACGGTTTTCGAGGATGACGAGGCCGCGGAGGCTTCCGCGGCCCCGCCCGCTACAGCGGCCGCTCCCACTCGCAAGCGCGCGGCCACCAAGACCAGCGCCGCCAAGAAAGCCGCCGCACCTGATACCGCCATCCCATCCAGTGCAGGCCGCTCGACCAAAGCAGGGGGATCTGCTGCACCCGCCCCTTCGCGCGCACGCCCTGCGGATGAGGGCGCAGTGCGCATGAGACCCCCTGTCACCGCAGTGCCCCCGGCTGCCGCGCCGCGCGCCGCACCGGACGCTGCACCTCGCAAGAAGCGTGCTGCCGGGCCGAAGAAAATGTTCGTGCTCGACACCAACGTGCTGCTGCACGATCCCACGAGCCTGTTCCGCTTCGAAGAACACGACATCTTCCTGCCAATGATCGTGCTGGAGGAACTCGACGGCCACAAGAAGGGCATGACCGAGGTGGCCCGCAACGGCCGCCAGGCCAGCCGTACGCTGGATGCGCTGGCGGCAGCCCATGGCAGCGCCGACATGGCCTTGGGCCTGCGCCTGGATTCCACGGGCCAGCGCGCCGCCGGCGGTTGCCTGTACTTCCAGACCGCCCCCCTGAACTACCAGTTGCCCTCCAGCCTGCCGCAGGGCAAGGCCGACAACCAGATCCTGGGCGTGGTGGAAGCGCTGCGCAAGCTGCATGCGCCGCGCGAGGTGGTGCTGGTGTCCAAGGACATCAACATGCGCGTGAAGGCGCGCGCCCTGGGCCTGGTCGCGGAGGATTACCAGAACGACAAGACGCTGGAAGACGGCGACCTGCTCTATTCGGGCAGCCTTGCGCTGCCGACGGACTTCTGGACCAAGGCCGGCAAGAACGTCGAAAGCTGGCAGAGCGGCGTGCACATGTACTACCGCATCAGCGGCCCCGTGGTGGCGCAGCTGATGATCAACCAGTTTGTGTATTTCGAGGCGCCGGGCGAGCCCAGCCTGTATGCGCGCGTGACCGAGATCCGGGACAAGACGGCGGTGCTGGAGACGCTCAAGGACTACGGCTCGTCCAAGAATACGGTCTGGGGTGTGAACACCCGCAACCGCGAGCAGAACTTCGCCATGAACCTGCTCATGGACCCCGACGTGGACTTCGTGACGCTGACCGGCACGGCCGGCACCGGCAAAACGCTGATGGCGCTGGCCGCGGGCCTGACCCAGGTGCTGGACGAGCGCCGCTATACCGAGATCATCATGACCCGCGCCACGGTGAGCGTGGGCGAGGACATCGGCTTCCTGCCCGGTACGGAGGAAGAAAAGATGGGCCCCTGGATGGGCGCGCTGGACGACAACCTGGAATTTCTTGCCAAGGGCGACGGGGGCAATGCTGGCGAGTGGGGCCGCGCGGCCACCAACGAGCTGATCCGCAGCCGCATCAAGATCAAGAGCATGAACTTCATGCGCGGGCGTACCTTTCTGAACAAGTACGTCATCATCGACGAGGCGCAGAATCTGACGCCCAAGCAGATGAAGACGCTGGTCACCCGCGCGGGCCCCGGCACCAAAATCATCTGCATGGGCAACCTGGCACAGATCGACACGCCCTACCTCACGGAAGGCTCCTCCGGCCTGACCTATGCGGTGGACCGGTTCAAGGGCTGGCCGCACAGCGGGCACATCCTGCTCGCGCGCGGCGAGCGCTCGCGCCTGGCCGACTTCGCCAGCGAGGTGCTCTGATGGCCGTGGGCTGGATGTCCGCGCTGAAGCTTGTGCCCTGGGGCGACGTGATCGAGGCCACGCCCCAGATCATGCAGGCCGCGCGCAAACTCATCAGCAACACGCGCAAGGCGCCGCCGCCCGAGGCGCCCGCGCAGCGGATCGATAGCACGCCCGATCAACTGGCAGTACTGCAAGCGCGGATGGCCCAGTTGGAAGAAGACCAGCGCGCGTCCGCCGCGCTGATCGAATCGCTGGCCGAGCAGAACGCCCAACTGGTGCGCGCCGTCGATGGGTTGCGCCGGCGCAGCCTGCACCTGCTGCTCGCCGTCTGCGGGCTCGGCGTATGCACGCTGGCGCTGCTCGCCTGGGCACTGTCGCGTTGAGACCGCTCAATCACTACTAAATAAATAGCTGCTAGCGCTTACCCAGTAAGCGCTAGAGCAATTTTTGACTCTTAATAGTAATCGTCACCTGCGCCCACCGCCAGGTTCTCAAAGCGCGTCTGGTTCTTCTGGAAGAACAGCTTCACCGTGCCCGTGGGGCCGTTACGCTGCTTGCCGATGATGACTTCGGCAATGTTCGGCTCCTTGGACTCCTTGTTGTAGTAGTCGTCGCGGTAGATGAACATGATGATGTCCGCGTCCTGTTCGATGGCGCCCGATTCGCGCAGGTCACTCATCATGGGACGCTTGTCGGTGCGCTGCTCCACCGAACGGTTGAGCTGCGACAGCGCGATCACCGGGCACTGCAGCTCCTTGGCCAGCATCTTCAGGCCCCGCGAGATCTCGCCCAGCTCGGTGGCGCGGTTGTCGGAGCTGTTGCTGCCCGAGCCGCTCATGAGCTGCAGATAGTCCACCACGATCAGGCCGAGCTTGCCGCACTGGCGCGCCAGGCGGCGCGCGTTGGCGCGCAGCTCGGATGGGGTCAGGCCCGGCGTCTCGTCGATGTGCAGGCTCACGGTGCGCAGCCGCTCGATGGCTTCGGTCAGGCGCGGCCACTCCTCGTCGCTGAGCTTGCCGGTGCGCAGGTTGCCCTGGTTCACGCGCCCGATCGAGCCCACGATACGCACCGCCAGTTGGGCGGCGCCCATTTCCATCGAGAAGATGGCCACCGGAAGGCCCTCGTTGAGCGCCACATGCTCGGCAATGTTCACCGCGAACGAGGTCTTGCCCATGGAGGGGCGTGCCGCGAGCACCACCAGGTCGCCTGCCTGCAGACCGCTGGTCATGCGGTCCAGGTCGGCGAAGCCCGTGGGCACGCCGGTCACGTCCATGGGGTTGTCGGCCATCTCCTGTACGCGGTCCAGCAGGTCGATCACGAGCGAGTCGAGCGACTGGAAGCCCTGCTTCATCCGCGAGCCCTCTTCGCCGATGGCGAAGATCTTCTGCTCAGCCTCGTCCAGGATGCGCTCCACCGGCCGGCCCTGGGGATTGAAGGCGTTGGTGGCGATGTCGTCGCTGGCGGTCACCAGCTTGCGCAGGATGGCGCGCTCGCGCACGATCTCTGCGTAGCGGCGGATGTTGCTGGCGCTGGGCACGTACTGCGCCAGGCTGTTCAGATAGGCCAGCCCGCCGATCTCCTCGGCCTTGCCCATGCCCTGCAGATGCTCGTAGACCGTGATCACGTCCGCAGGCTTGCTGGCGTTGATCAGCGCGCCGATGGCGGCGTAGATCTGCTGGTGCTCGTGGCGGTAGAAATCGCCATCCACCAGCAGGTCACCCACGCGGTCCCACGCCATGTTGTCCAGCAACAGGCCGCCCAGCACGCTGGACTCTGCCTCGATGGAATGGGGCGGAACGCGCAACTGGGCCACCTCGCGATCCAGCGATGGGACGGCATAACCGTCAGGAAGGGTGGGCACAACGGCAGACATGGGACTCAGGGGCTTTCAGGAGGGCAAGCAGACGATGCTAGCGGGCGGTGCCACGCCCGTCATTGCACAACTCTGTGGATAAGGCGTGCAAAGGCAGTGGGCAGCAGGTGCACAGGTGCGGGTGAAAAAACAAAAGCCGCCCAAGGGCGGCTTTGTATGGCAGAGCCAGGGTGCGAACCGATCAGGCCGTTTCGCCGTAGACGGACACGGTGACTTCAACGGCCACGTCGGTGTGCAGGGCCACCGTGACGGTGTTGTCGCCCACGACCTTGATCGGGCCGTTGGGCAGGCGGACTTGCGACTTCACCACGTCGTAGCCTTGCTTGTTCAGCTCTTCGGCGATGTCATGGTTGGTCACGGAGCCGAACAGACGGCCGTCCACGCCAGCCTTCTGCGTCAGCTTGACGGTGGTGCCGGCCAGCTTTTCGCCTTGTGCCTGGGCGGCAGCCAGCTTCTCGGCGGCGGCCTTTTCAAGTTCGGCGCGCTTGGCCTCGAACTCGGCCTTGGCGGCTTCGGTGGCGCGGCGGGCGCGACCCGTGGGGATCAGGAAGTTGCGGGCGTAACCGTCCTTGACCTTGACGATCTCGCCGAGGTTACCGAGGTTCACGACCTTGTCGAGCAGGATGATTTGCATGGTAATCGTGCTCCTTAGATCTTGTGCTGGTCGCTGTAGGGCAACAGAGCCAGGAAGCGGGCGCGCTTGATGGCGGTGTTGAGCTGGCGCTGGTAGATCGCGCGCGTGCCGGTCAGGCGCGCGGGGATGATCTTGCCGTTCTCGGCGATGAAGTCACGCAGGGTGTCGACATCCTTGTAGTCGATTTCTTCGACGCCTGCGACCGTGAAGCGGCAGAAGCGCTTGCGCTTGAACAGCAGCGACTGGGTGTTGCGCTTCGGGCGCTTGTCCTTGTTGAATTTCTTGAACGTGGCCATTTTCGGACCTCTTGAAAATTAATCTTGTTGAATATCCTGGATGTGGAACACCAATCCCTTGCCGCCGCGCCCCGTGGCCAAGAAGCCCTGGAACCTCCAGACGCTTCCCAGTGCTTGCCGGGCCAGGCGCTCCGCAAGAGCGCCAAATGCGAGGGCTTTCACGCTGGCCTTGACCTGCCGATCCGCCCCGGCTTCCCGCTGGAGCGACTCGTGCTCGAGTCGTATATCCAGCGCCGGCAGGCCGGCGGGCGTGTAGCGCAGAGGCTGGACCTCGGCGATACAGGCTGTCAGGACCCAATGGTTGTTCACACCTCCTGGCTGACAGGCTGGTCGATCAGCGCTCGTTCGAAGCGGCAAACTCGGCCTGGCTGGCCTTGCGTGCTTCTTCGCGCTCGACGGTCTTCATCATGGAGGACGCGCCCGTTTCGGCCTTCTTCTTCTGCACCGTCAGGTGACGCAGCACGGCGTCGTTGAACTTGAAGGCGTGCTCGAGTTCGGCCATCACAGCCTGGTCGGCTTCGATGTTCAGGCACAGGTAGTGGGCCTTGGCCAGCTTGTTGATCAGGTAAGCCAGTTGACGGCGACCCCAATCTTCCACACGGTGCACCTGGCCGCCGCCGGCAACGATCATGCCCTTGTAGCGCTCCAGCATGGCCGGAACCTGTTCGCTCTGATCCGGATGGATCAACAAAATGATTTCGTAGTGACGCATGCAAACTCCTTTTGGATGACACCACCCGCCGCGTCGTGTAGCGGTGTGGCAAGGCAAAGCGCGAGATTATAGCAACGCGCGCTCACCTTGTACACTGCGCACCGTCCACACTCCTGCACGCAGCACGCCAAAGCCCCCGCGTTGCAAGCAAAGAACGCCATTTGCACCATTCGCGCTTGAAAACCGCGGATGCGCCCCTAACTGGCGCGCACAAGCATTCCAATTCAACCCGAGTCGACATGTCCGAGAACCAGAATCCCCCTCCCTCTCCTGAAGAGATTGAAGCGGCGATGTCCGCCAATGCCGCCGACGAACTGAACCGCCTGCAGGGCGAACTGGCCGAGCTCAAAGCCAAGAGCGCCGACCTGGCCGATCAATTTTTGCGCGCCAAAGCCGAGGCCGAGAATGCCCGCCGGCGTGCGGAGGATGAGGTAGCCAAGGCCCGCAAGTTCGGCATCGAGAGCTTCGCCGAAAGCCTGCTGCCTGTCTGCGACAGCCTGGACGCCGCCCTGGCCATCGAGAACGCCACGGCCGAGCAACTGCGCGAGGGGTCGGACGCCACCCTGCGCCAGCTGATGTCGGCGCTGGAGCGCAACAAGGTGGTCATCGTGAACCCCGAGGCCGGCACCAAGTTCGACCCGCACCAGCACCAGGCCATCAGCATGGTGCCCGCCGACCAGGAAGCCAACACCGTCGTGAGCGTGCTGCAAAAGGGCTATCTGATCTTTGACCGCGTCCTGCGCCCAGCGCTGGTCACGGTGGCCGCGCCCAAGTAAATAAATCTCAGCAGCGCCGCTTGAAGACGGGCAAGTTATCCACAAGTTACTGGCTATCCAGCCATTTCAGACATCACGGAGAAAAACATGGGAAAAATCATCGGTATTGACCTGGGCACCACCAACAGCTGCGTGGCCATCATGGAAGGCAACAACACGCGCGTGATCGAGAACAGCGAAGGCGCGCGCACCACGCCGTCCATCATCGCGTACCAGGAAGACGGTGAGATTCTGGTGGGCGCCTCTGCCAAGCGCCAGGCCGTGACCAACCCCAAGAACACCATCTACGCCGCCAAGCGCCTGATCGGCCGCAAGTTCGACGAGAAGGAAGTGCAGAAGGACATCGACCTGATGCCCTTCACCATCAGCCGTGCCGATAACGGCGACGCCTGGGTGGAAGTGCGCGGCCAGAAGCTGGCCCCCCCGCAGATCTCCGCGGAAGTGCTGCGCAAGATGAAGAAGACCGCCGAGGACTTCCTGGGCGAGCCCGTGACCGAGGCCGTGATCACCGTGCCCGCGTACTTCAACGACGCCCAGCGTCAGGCCACCAAGGACGCCGGCCGTATCGCGGGCCTGGATGTGAAGCGCATCATCAATGAGCCTACCGCCGCCGCGCTGGCTTTCGGCCTGGACAAGCAGGACAAGGGCGACCGCAAGATCGCCGTATATGACCTGGGTGGCGGCACGTTCGACGTGTCCATCATCGAGATCGCCGACGTCGATGGCGAGAAGCAGTTCGAAGTGCTGTCCACCAATGGCGACACCTTCCTGGGCGGCGAAGACTTCGACCAGCGCATCATCGACTACATCATCGGCGAGTTCAAGAAAGAGCAAGGCGTGGACCTGTCCAAGGACGTGCTGGCCCTGCAGCGCCTGAAGGAAGCCGCCGAAAAGGCCAAGATCGAGCTGTCCAACAGCGCGCAAACCGACATCAACCTGCCCTACATCACCGCCGATGCGTCGGGCCCGAAGCACCTGAACATCAAGCTCACCCGCGCCAAGCTGGAAAGCCTGGTGGACGAGCTGATCGAGCGCACCATCGCCCCCTGCCGCACGGCCATCAAGGACGCCGGCATCTCCGTGTCCGACATCGACGACGTGATCCTGGTCGGTGGCATGAGCCGCATGCCCAAGGTGCAGGAAAAGGTCAAGGAGTTCTTTGGCAAAGATCCGCGCAAGGACGTGAATCCTGACGAGGCCGTGGCCGTGGGCGCAGCCATCCAGGGTCAGGTGTTGTCGGGCGACCGCAAGGACGTGCTGCTGCTGGACGTGACGCCGCTGTCGCTGGGCATCGAGACCCTGGGCGGCGTGATGACCAAGATGATCACGAAGAACACCACGATCCCGACGAAGTTCGCGCAGACCTTCTCGACGGCCGAGGACAACCAGCCCGCCGTGACGATCAAGGTGTTCCAGGGCGAGCGCGAGATTGCCAGCGCCAACAAGCTGCTGGGCGAGTTCAACCTGGAAGGCATTCCCCCGGCGTCGCGCGGCACGCCCCAGATCGAAGTGACCTTTGACATCGACGCCAACGGCATCCTGCACGTGGGCGCCAAGGACAAGGGCACGGGCAAGGAGAACAAGATCACCATCAAGGCCAACTCCGGCCTGTCCGAGGACGAGATCCAGAAGATGGTGAAGGACGCCGAGCTCAACGCCGCCGACGACAAGAAGAAGCTGGAGCTGGTGCAGGCCCGCAACCAGGGTGAGGCCGCCGTGCACACCGTGAACAAGAGCCTGTCCGAGCACGGCGACAAGCTGGACGCCGGTGAGAAGGAAAAGATCGAGGCCGCCGTGAAGGACCTGGAAGCTGCCCTTAAGACCGAGGACAAGGCCGCCATCGACGAGAAGACCACCGCACTGATGGCTGCCAGCCAGAAGCTCGGCGAGAAGATGTACGGCGATGCGCAGGCCGCTCAAGGGGCCGAGGCTGCCGCTGCGCAAGCTGCCGCCGGTGGCTCCGCCGGCGCCGCCGCGCAGGACGACAACGTGGTGGATGCCGAGGTCAAGGAAGTCAAGAAGGGCTGATCGCGCCAGCGCATCCCGTGCCTAGCCGCCGCGTCGGGCCCCGCCAGCCGGGGTTCGCGCGGCGTTCGTGCTCCCAACCGGCCTGAAGATTGCCCATGTCCAAGAGAGATTTTTACGAGGTCCTTGGCGTTCCCAAGAACGCCTCGGACGACGAGCTCAAGAAAGCCTATCGCAAGCTCGCCATGAAGTACCACCCTGACCGCAACCAGGGTGACGCTGCCAAGCCCGCCGAGGAGAAGTTCAAGGAGGCCAAGGAGGCCTACGAGATCCTGTCCGACGCACAGAAACGCGCCGCCTACGACCAGTACGGCCACGCGGGCGTAGACCCCAACATGCGTGGCGGCATGGGTGGCGCCGAGGGCTTTGGTGGCTTTGCCGAAGCCTTCGGAGACATCTTCGGCGACATGTTCGGCGGCGCGCGCGGGCGCGGTGGCCGGCAGGTGTACCGCGGCAACGACCTGTCCTACGCCATGGACGTCACGCTCGAAGAGGCTGCCAAGGGCAAGGAAGCGCAGATCCGCATTCCCAGTTGGGAAAGCTGCGAGACCTGCCACGGCAGCGGCGCCAAACCCGGCACCAGCGCCAAGACCTGCGGCACCTGCCAGGGCTCTGGCACGGTGCAGATGCGCCAGGGTTTCTTCAGCGTGCAGCAGACCTGCCCCCACTGCCGCGGCACGGGCAAGATCATTCCCGAGCCCTGCACGGCCTGCCACGGCCAGGGCCGGGTCAAGAAACAAAAGACGCTGGAGGTGAAGATCCCCGCCGGCATCGACGACGGCATGCGCATCCGCTCCACCGGCAACGGGGAACCGGGCACCAATGGCGGACCGCCGGGCGACCTGTACATCGAGATCCGCATCAGGAAGCACGACATCTTCGAGCGCGACGGCGACGATCTGCACTGCCAGGTTCCGGTGAGCTTCATCACCGCGGCGCTGGGTGGAGAGATCGAGGTGCCCACGCTGCAGGGCAAGGCGGCCATCGATATCCCCGAAGGCACACAGGCCGGCAAACAGTTTCGCCTGCGGGGCAAGGGCATCAAGGGGGTGCGCGCCAGCTACCCCGGCGATCTGTACTGCCACATCATCGTGGAAACCCCGGTCAAGCTCACCGAGCACCAGCGCAAGCTGCTCAAGGAACTGGACGAGTCGCTCAAGAAGGGCGGCGCCAAGCATTCGCCGTCCACCGAGAGCTGGACCGACCGGCTCAAGAGCTTCTTCAGCTGACCCCCTGGACAAGGCCCGCGGACAGCGGGCCTTTTTTTGCCTGGGCTTTGGTCAATCCCGATCTGTTTATTCAGGAACGACCGGCCCATCGTTGACAAAAATCAGGTTATGGGTATTCACCGCGACCTAAGGTACGCAGCCTGCGCAGGATCAGACGATCCGCGCACAAGCCAGCCGAAAGAGCGCCCCCGTGACCGACCCAGCCCGCCAACCGACTTCCCCCGACATCCCTTCCGCACCCGAACTGGTCTGCCCCGCCGGCAGCCTGCCTGCACTCAAGGCGGCCGTTGACGGCGGAGCCGACTGCGTCTACCTCGGACTGCGCGACGCGACGAATGCACGCAATTTCGCGGGTCTGAACTTTGACGAGGCGGCCATCCAGAACGGCATTGCCTACGCCCATGCGCGCGGGCGCAAGGTGCTGCTGGCACTCAACACCTACCCGCAGGCCGCCAACCCCGCCCCCTGGCGCGCCGCCCTGGACCGCGCGGCCGCCTGGGGGATCGACGCCGTGATCATGGCCGATCCCGGCCTTATGCAATACGCCATGCGCCACCATCCGCAGCTGCGGCTGCACCTGTCGGTGCAGGGCTCGGCCACCAACCACGACGCCATCAACTTCTACCACCAGCAGTTCGGCATCCAGCGCGCCGTGCTGCCGCGCGTGCTCTCGCTGGAGCAGGTGCGCCAGGTGATCGACCGCACGCCGGTGGAGATCGAGGTGTTCGCCTTCGGCAGCCTGTGCGTGATGGTCGAAGGGCGCTGCGCGCTGTCGTCTTATGCCACGGGTGAGTCGCCCAACACGCACGGCGTGTGCTCACCCGCGAAGTTCGTGCGCTGGCAGGAGACGCCCAAGGGCCTGGAGTCGCGCCTGAATGGCGTGCTCATCGATCGCTACGGCAACGGCGAGAACGCCGGCTACCCCACGCTCTGCAAGGGCCGCTTCGACGTGGGCGACGAGAGCAACTACTACGCGCTGGAGGAACCCACCAGCCTCAATACGCTGGAACTGCTGCCCAAGCTTGTGAAGATGGGCGTGCGTGCCTTCAAGATCGAGGGCCGCCAGCGCAGCCCCGCGTACGTGGCCCAGGTGACTAAGGTCTGGCGCGAGGCCATCGACCACTGCATGGCGCAAGGCCACCTGTACAGCCCCAAGACCGCCTGGATGGCCAGCCTGGACCAGGTGGCCGAGGGCCAGCAGCACACGCTGGGCGCCTACCACCGCCCCTGGAAATGAAGTGCGAAGAACACCCCCTGTGCCGTTGCCCGGCAGCCTGGGCCTGGGTCACGCCGATTTATGCGGCGGGGACTGCGCTTGGCCCCCTGAAGAACTGAGAGCATCAAGATGAAACTAGCCCTGGGCCCGCTGCAGTACTACTGGCCGCGCGATACCGTTTTTGATTTTTACCAGGCCATGGCCGAGACGCCGGTGGACGTCGTCTACCTTGGCGAAGCCGTGTGCTCGCGCCGCCGCGAGCTGCGCCAGAGCGACTGGATCGACATCGCACGCATGCTGCGCGACGCCGGCAAGCAGCCGGTGCTCTCCACCATGGTGCTGCTGGAGTCCACCTCCGACGTATCCGCCATGCACAAGATCGCCCAGGACGAGGAATTCCTCATCGAGGCGAACGACATGGGCGCCGTGCACCAGCTCGCAGGCAAGCGCGCCTTCGTCGCCGGCCCCCAGCTCAACCTGTTCAATGCCGATTCGCTGAACTGGATGGTCGGCCTGGGCGCCAGCCGCTGGGTCATGCCATTGGAGATGCGCGAGGCCGACCTGGCCGTGCTGCAGCAACACAAACCCGCGGGGCTGGAGACCGAAGTCTTCGCCTACGGCCGCATGCCCTTGGCGTTCTCGGCGCGCTGCTTCACGGCACGCCACTACAACCTGCCCAAGGACGACTGCGGTTTTCGCTGCATCGAGCACCCGGACGGCCAGCTGCTGGCCACCCGCGAAGGCGAGGGCTTCCTGGTGCTCAACGGCATCCAGACCCAGTCGGCGCGCGTGCACAACCTCATCCAGGACGTACCTGCGCTGCGCGCGCTGGGCGTGGAACTGCTGCGCCTGTCCCCCCAATCGCAGCACATGGCAGAGGTCATCGCCGCCTTCGACGCGGCCCGCAAGGCGCCCCAACCCGATGCAGGTGCCCTTGACCGCATGCGCCCCCTGATGCCCGAGGCCCCCTGCAACGGTTACTGGCACGGCAAGCCCGGACTGGATCTGGTGCAGCCCGCCGTGACATCCTGAGCCACCGCACTTACTCCTTCAAGCCATGACCGCTACCCCACCCGCACCGTTCACCCTGCCGCGCCCCGTGGGCGCCGTGCTCTCGCGTCTGCCCGCCTATCCGGGCTCGGTCCTGCTGGTTACGGCCATCAACCTGGCCCTGTCGCGCCACCTGCCGCAGGACGTGAAGGACCTGCTCAAGGACAAGCGCCTGTCCATCCGCGTGCGCGACGCGCGCGTGGCCTTCGACTTCACCTGGAACGGCCAGCGCTTTGCGCCCAGCGCGCCGCAGGCCAACCCGGACCTCGCGATCAGCGCCAATGCGCAGGACTTCGTGCTGCTGGCGCAACGCCGCCAGGACCCGGACACACTGTTCTTCAACCGCCGCCTGGTGATGGAGGGCGACACCGAGCTGGGCCTGGTGGTCAAGAACGCACTGGACGCCATCGACCTGCCCGTGCTCGACCCGCGCCACTGGGCGCCGCGCGCCGTGCTCTCGCGCTGGGCCCCGCAGCTTGCGCGACAATTGCCGCCTCTTCCGCCCTTCTTTGGAGGTCGTTCGTGACGGAACCTGCCCCTTGCGATGTCCACCCGCTGGTCTATTCCTGCTCCGGCTGCTCCAGCGCCGCGCAGCTGGCCAACCATGTCGCCGTGCGGCTGGACCGTGAGGGCGTGGCGGAAATGTCGTGCATCGCTGGCGTGGGGGGCGACGTGCCCAAGCTGGTCAAGCTGGCGCGCTCGGGCCGTCCCATCATCGCGCTCGACGGCTGCCCCCTGGTGTGCGTGAAAAGCAGCCTGGCGCGCCACGGCATTACGCCGGCACGCCACTTCCAGTTGCATGAATACGGCGTGAAGAAGCGCAACCACCAGGACTTCGACCCGGCCGAGGCCGCCCAGGTGCTGGCGCGCATCCAGGCCGACCTGCACGACCATCCCTTGCGCTCCAAGGCCGCCGCATGAGCCAGCCGCCCCACCGCGTAATCGTGGGCATCTCGGGCGCCAGCGGCGCCGTGTATGGCGCACGCCTGCTGCAGGCGCTGCAGGACATGCCCAACGTGGAATCGCACCTGGTCGTCTCCGACGCCGGCTGGCGCAACCTGCGCCACGAGCTGGACATGGACCGAGCCAGCGTCGAGGCGCTGGCGGACGTGGTGCACGACCTCGCCAACGTGGGCGCCAGCATTGCCAGCGGCTCGTTCGCCGCGCACGGCATGGTGGTGGCGCCCTGCTCCATGCGCACGCTGGCGGCCGTGGCCCACGGCCTGGCGGACAACCTGCTCACGCGCGCGGCCGACGTGGTGCTCAAGGAGCGGCGTCGCCTGGTGCTGATGGTGCGCGAATCCCCTCTGCACCTGGTGCATCTGCGCAACATGGCGACGGTGACCGAGATGGGCGGCATCGTGTGCCCGCCCATGCCCGCGTTCTACCAGCGCCCCACCAGCGTGGGCGAGATCGTGGACCACAGCGTGGCCCGCGTGCTGGACCTGCTGGGGCTGGAGCACGCCCTGGCGCCGCAATGGCAGGGCCTGCCGTTGGACTCCTGAAACAATAGCTGCTAGCGCTTGCTGGATAAGCGCTGGAGCCTGATTTCATTCAAAGCATGCATTACCGCGACCTGCGCGACTTCATGGCCCAGCTGGAGGCCGCGGGCGAATTGCGCCGCATTGCCGAGCCCGTATCCCCTCACCTGGAAATGACCGCGCTGGCCGACCGCGTACTGCGCGCGGGCGGCCCCGCATTGCTGTTCGAGCACCCCACGGGCCATACCATGCCGGTGCTCGCCAACCTGTTCGGCACGCCCGGGCGGGTGGCGCGCGCGCTGGGCGTGGCCGGGCTGCCAGAGATCCGCGCCTTTGGCGAAGTGCTGGCGCAGCTCAAGGAGCCCGAGCCGCCGCGCGGCATGAAGGACCTGTGGGGCAAGCGCGATCTGCTCAAGACGCTGTGGAGCATGGCCCCGGCCACCGTGCGCCGCCCGCCCTGCCAGGAGGTGGTGTGGGAGGGCAGCGACGTCGACCTGACCCGCCTGCCCATCCAGCACTGCTGGCCTGGCGACGTGGCGCCATTGGTCACCTGGGGCCTCACCATCACGCGCGGGCCGCGCAAGGCACGCCAGAACTTAGGGATATACCGCCAGCAGCTGCTGGGCAAGAACCAGCTCATCATGCGCTGGCTGTCGCACCGCGGCGGTGCGCTGGACTTTGCCGACCACTGCCGGCTCAACCCCGGCCAGCCCTACCCGGTGGCCGTGGCCATCGGGGCCGACCCGGCCACCATCCTGGGCGCCGTCACGCCCGTGCCCGACACGCTGTCGGAATACCAGTTCGCCGGCCTGCTGCGCGGCGCGCGCACCGAGGTGGCGCCCGCTTTAGGCGTGCCGCTGTCGGTACCGGCCAGCGCCGAGATCGTGCTGGAAGGCCACATCCATCCCGATGCCAACCACAAGAGCGGCTGGCAGCACGCGCTGGAAGGCCCCTACGGCGACCACACTGGCTACTACAACGAGTGCGCCGAGTTCCCCGTGTTCACCGTCGAGCGCATCACGCAGCGCCAGGACGCCCTGTACCACAGCACCTACACGGGCAAGCCGCCCGACGAGCCGGCCATGCTGGGCCTGGCGCTGAACGAACTGTTCGTGCCGCTGCTGCAGCGCGCCTTCCCGGAGATCATCGACTTCTACCTGCCGCCCGAGGCCTGCAGCTATCGCATGGCCGTGGTGCGCATCCGCAAGGCCTATGCGGGCCACGCGCGGCGCGTGATGATGGGCGTGTGGAGCCACCTGCGCCAGTTCCTCTACACCAAGTTCATCGTGGTGGTGGACGAAGACGTGGACGCGCGCGACTGGAAGGAAGTCATCTGGGCCCTGACCACACGCATGGACCCGGCGCGCGACACCCTGTTGATCGAGCACACGCCCATCGACTACCTGGACTTCGCTTCACCCGTGGCAGGCCTGGGCAGCAAGATGGGACTGGACGCCACCAACAAATGGCCCGGGGAGACCCAGCGCGAATGGGGCCGCCCCATGGCCATGGATGCCGGCGTGAGCCAGCGCATGAACGCGCTGGCCGACGCGCTGGGACTGTAGAACCCGTCTGCGATCGCCTCGCCGGGTGGGCGAAGCCGCAGGAAGCCTTCCAAGGAGACTGCCATGACCACGACACCGCCCCGCTGGGACCCGCAAGCCCCCGAAGTCCTGCGCGACCAGCGCGCCGCCTACGACCAGCTGCGCGAGCGCTGCCCGCTGGCGCACAGCGACGCGCAGCACTGGTCCGTCCTGCGCCACGCCGAGGTCATGCAGGTGCTCGGCGACCATGCCACCTTCAGCAGTGCGGTGTCCGCCCACCCGGCCGTGCCCAATGGCTACGACCAGCCCCTGCACACGCAGTACCGCCGCGCGCTCGACCCGTTCTTCGCCCCCGAGCGCATGGCGCACTTCGAGCCCGTGTGCCGCGCGCTGTCGGCCGCCACGGTGCAGGAGGCCCTGGCCCTGGGCGGCGAGCTGGAGATCACCCACGAGTTCGCCCTGCCCTTCGCGGTGCGCGTGCAGTCCGCGTTCCTCGGCTGGCCCACGCTGCTGCAAGACGAGCTGCTCGGCTGGCTGCGCCGCAGCCAGGCCGCCACCCGCTCGGGCGACCGCACGCAGACTTCGGCCGTTGCGCAGGAGTTCGAAGACCTGGTCGGGCGCGTGCGCCAGGCCCGCCTGGAGGCGCCGCCCACGCAGGACATCACCAGCGAACTGATGCACACCCGTGTGGGGGGCCGCCTGCTGGACCTGCGCGAGCTTGCCAGCGTGCTGCGCAACTGGACGGTGGGCGAGGTCGGAACGATTGCCGCCTCCATCGGCATCCTGCTGCACTGGCTGGCGAGCCACCCCGACTGGCAGCAACGCCTGCGCGCGCAGCCCGGCCTCTTGCCCACGGCCATCGACGAGGTGCTGCGCATCGACGGCCCGCTCGTGGCCAACCGCCGCATCACCACCCGCGACGTGACGCTGGGCGGCTGCCCCGTGCCCATGGGCGAGCGCCTGTCCATCCACTGGATCGCCGCCAACCGCGACCCGCGCGTGTTCGGCGACCCGGATGAATTTCGCATGGACCGCGACCCCGCGCTCAACCTGCTGTATGGCGCAGGCATCCACGTCTGCCCCGGCGCGCCGCTGGCGCGGCTGGAACTGCGGGTGCTGATGGAGGAGTTGCTGGCGCGCACCAGCGCCATCGCACTGCCCGCAGGCCATGCGCCTACGCGGGCCACAGCCCCGGACGCCGGCTACGCCACGTTGCGGGTGCGTTTGCATCAAACACCCGCGTAGCGCCGCCTGCTACGCTCACGGTCGTCACTTCACAAAGCCATTCCATGTCCGTCAGCATCACTTTCCTCGGCGGGGCCGGCACCGTCACCGGCTCCAAATACCTCGTACGCCACGGCGGCCAGGCGCTGCTCGTGGACTGCGGCCTGTTCCAGGGCTACAAGCCGCTGCGCCTGCGCAACTGGAACCCGCTGCCGGTGGCGCCGCAGGACATTGACGCCGTGCTGCTCACCCATGCCCACCTGGACCACTCGGGCTACCTGCCGCTGCTGGCCAAGGACGGCTTTGGCGGGCCGGTGTTCTGCACGGCCGGCACGCGCGATCTATGCGCCATCCTGCTGCCCGACAGCGGCCATCTGCAGGAAGAAGACGCGGCTTTCCTCAACCGGCACAAGCTCAGCAAGCACGAACCCGCCCTGCCGCTGTACACGCGCCTGGACGCGCAGCACTGCCTGTCGCTGCTGCAAGTGCAGCCCACGCACCAGACCTTCGAGCCCATGCGCGGCTGGCGCGCCACCTTCCAGAATGCAGGCCACATCCTGGGTGCGGCCAGCGTGCTGCTGGAGGTGGGAGGGCGGCGCATCCTGTTCTCGGGCGACCTGGGCCGCCCGGACGACCTGCTGATGCACGCGCCCGACGCGCCGCCCGCGGCCGACACCGTGCTAATCGAGTCCACCTACGGCGACCGCAGCCACCCACCCGGCACGGTGCTGGACGAGCTGGGGCCCGCGCTGGCACGCCTGGCTGCACGCGGCGGCGTGGCGGTGGTGCCGGTATTCGCCGTGGGGCGCGCGCAGACGGTGATGTACGCCATCGCCCAGCTGAAGGCCCGCGGCGAAGTGCCTTCCGGACTGCGCGTGTACCTGGACAGCCCCATGGCCGTGAGCGCCACGGAGCTGTTCCAGAACCACCTGAGCGAGACCCGGATCAACCGCTCCGAACTGCACGCCATGGCGCGCGGCACGACGCTGGTGCACAGCGTGGACGAATCCAAGGCGCTGGCCCGCCTGCACGGGCCGCGCGTGATCCTGTCGGCCAGCGGCATGGCCACCGGCGGGCGCGTGCTGCACCATTTGGCGCTGCACGCGGGCGACCATCGCAACATGATCATCCTTACCGGGCACCAGGCGGGCGGCACGCGCGGCGCCCGCATCGCAGCGGGCGAAAAAACCATCCGCATCCACGGGCGCGATGTGGCCATCCGCGCCGAGGTGGTGCAATTGGCCACGGCCTCGGCCCACGCCGATGGCGACCAATTGGTGGCCTGGCTGCGCTCCATGCCCTCCACACCCCGTCAGGTGTACGTGGTGCATGGGGAGATGGCTGCGGCCGACATGCTGCGCCAGCGCATCGACCATGCGCTGGGCTGCCCCGTGGAGGTTCCCGAGCATGGCGACAGCGTAACGCTCTAAAACAAGAGCCAGAACAGCCTCCAGCGCTTATCTGATGAGCGCTGGATGCTATATTTTTCATAGCAAATCCGCCGCTATGCCCCATCCAGCGGCATGTGAGCCATCGCGTATCGCGATGACAACCGGCGGATATACAGGGGAAAATAGGGGAATCACCTCGTCAAACGAGAAGTCGCTCCACCCCCCGATGAAAAGTTCAGAGCGCAGCTTTGCGCGCCGCATTGACCTCACCTCGCTGCAACTGTTCGTGGCCGTCTGCGAACTGGGCAGCATCGGCCGCGCGGCCGAGCGGGAGTTCATCGCCGCCTCGGCGGTGAGCAAGCGCCTGTCCGACCTGGAGGCTGCGGTCGACACGGCCCTGCTGTACCGCCACAGCCGCGGCGTGACGCTGACCCCCGCCGGCGAAAGCCTGCTGCACCACGCGCGCAACGTGCTGTTCGGGCTGGAGCGCATGCAGGGTGAGCTTTCCGAGTACGCCGACGGCGTGCGCGGCCATGTGCGCATGCACGCCAACATCTCGGCCATCGTGCAGTTCCTGCCCGAGGACCTGGGCGCGTTCGCCCAGGCACACAGCCAGATCAAGATCGATCTGCAGGAGCACCTCTCGCCCGACGTGCTGCAGGCCGTGCACGAAGGCGCGGCGGATCTGGGGATCTGCAACGTACCCGCCACGGCCGCCCACGAAGGCCTGCAAAGCCGCCCCTACCGCAGCGACCGGCTGGTGCTGGTCGTGCCCCAGACGCACGCCCTGTCGACCCGCGCATCGATCCGCTTTGAAGAAGTGCTGGACTGGGACATCGTCGGGCTGCACGCGGGCAGCAGCATCAGCCTGGCCATGCGCCAGGCCGCCGCGCAGGCCGCGCGCCCGCTGCGCCAGCGCATCCAGGTCACCAGCCTGGACGCGATGTGCCGCATGATCGACAACGGCCTGGGCGTGGGCCTGCTGCCCGACCGGGCGTTTTCGCTGATGCGCGGCGTGGGGCAACTGGCCGCCGTACCGCTGGACGAGCCCTGGGCCCGGCGCGCGCTGCGCCTGGTGGCGCGCGACTTCGAGGCCCTGCCCGTCACGGCACGGCTGCTGGTCGAACACCTGGCGCCCGCGCCTGCCGTGACGCCCGCCGAGGACGGCGACACCCCCACCTAGAATTCTCACCACCCCACTGAACCCAAGAAACGAGACTGCCATGGGACGCACCCTGTACGACAAGATCTTCGACGAGCACGTCGTCCACACGGAAGAGGACGGCACCGCCGTGCTCTACATCGACCGCCACCTGGTGCATGAGGTGACCAGCCCGCAGGCCTTCGAAGGCCTGCGCGAGGCGGGCCGCAAGGTCTGGCGCGTGAGCTCCATCGTGGCCACGGCCGACCACAACACTCCCACCACCGGTTGGGAGCGCGGCTACGACGGCATTGCCGACCCGATCAGCAAGGAGCAGATCGTCACGCTGGACAAGAACATCCAAGAGTCCGGTGCGGCGGCGTTCTTCCCGTTCCTGTCCAAGCGCCAGGGCATCGTGCACGTGATCGGCCCCGAGAACGGCGCCACCCTCCCGGGCATGACCGTGGTCTGCGGCGACAGCCACACCAGCACCCACGGCGCGTTCGGCGCGCTGGCCCACGGCATCGGCACCAGCGAGGTGGAGCACGTGATGGCCACGCAGACCCTGCTGGCCAAGAAGGCCAAGAACATGCTGGTCAAAGTGAATGGCAAGGTCGCCCCTGGCATCACGGCCAAGGACATCGTGCTGGCCATCATCGGCAAGATCGGCACCGCCGGCGGCACGGGTTACACGATTGAATTTGCCGGGGAAGCCATCCGCGACCTGAGCATGGAAGGCCGCATGACCGTGTGCAACATGGCCATCGAAGCCGGCGCGCGCGCGGGCCTGGTGGCAGTGGACGACAAGACGATCAACTACGTCAAGGGCCGCCCGCTCGCACCCACGGGCGTGGAGTGGGACCAGGCCGTGGCGTACTGGAAGACGCTGCACTCGGACGCGGACGCCAAGTTCGACGCGGTGGTGGAGTTGAACGCCGCCGAGATCGTGCCGCAGGTCACCTGGGGCACCAGCCCCGAGATGGTGCTGGGCATCGACGCCGTGGTGCCCGACCCGGACAAGGAGAAGGACCCGTCCAAGCGCGGCGCCATCGAGCGTGCGCTGACCTACATGGGTCTGCAGCCCGGCAAGCCGATGGATGACATCTTCGTGGACAAGGTGTTCATCGGCTCGTGCACCAACAGCCGTATCGAGGACATGCGCGAAGCCGCCGCCGTGGTGAAGAAGCTCGGCCAGAAGGTCGCCAAAAACATCAAGCTGGCCATGGTGGTACCTGGCTCGGGCCTGGTGAAGGAACAGGCCGAACGCGAGGGGCTGGATGCGATTTTCAAGGCCGCGGGCTTTGAATGGCGCGAGCCCGGTTGCTCCATGTGCCTGGCCATGAATGCCGACCGCCTGGAGCCCGGCGAGCGCTGCGCTTCCACGTCCAACCGCAACTTCGAAGGCCGCCAGGGCGCGGGCGGGCGCACGCACCTCGTGAGCCCCGCCATGGCCGCGGCCGCCGCCATCCATGGCCACTTCGTGGACATCCGCCAGTTCGCTTAAGGAGCCTCCCACCATGAACAAGTCTCTCGCCGCCCTGCTCGCGCTGGCCTTCGTGCTGGCCGGCTGCAACACCGTCAAGGGCATGGGCCAGGACGTGCAGCGCGCCGGCAGCGCCATCGAACGCGCCGCCAAGTAAGCCCTCCACACCGCCATCCCAGGAGCTCCGCATGAAGAAAGCCCTCGCCTGCCTCGCCACCACGCTGCTGCTGGCCAGCCCCGCCCTGTCGTGGGCCGCCAACCGCGCCTGCGTCATCGAAGGCAGCATCACCTTCAGTGGCAAGACCACGCAGGTCAAGGACTGCATGGAATTCGCCGCCGGCGTGCCCGACGACCAGATCAAGGGCAGCTGCGGCGGCCTGGCGCAGATGTCCGCCCAACTGGGCGGCAAGCCCGGCAAGGTGAGCTACCTGCCGCAGTGCCCGCGCCCGGCCAGCGGCGCCTGCAAGGGGCTGATGGGTCAGCCCGTGGATGCCTACTACTACAACCTGACCGCCGATGCGCTGCAGGACAAGCGCAAGGCCTGCGAAACCTCTAGCGCACAGATCAAGGCCGGCACTTGGACCAACGGCCAGTAAGCCCGCGGGCCCCAACGCCACTTCTTTCCGGACACACCACCATGCAAAAATTCACCCTCCACAAGGGCCTCGTCGCCCCCATGGACCGCGAGAACGTCGATACCGACGCCATCATCCCCAAGCAGTTCCTCAAGTCGATCAAGAAGACGGGCTTCGGCCCCAACCTGTTCGACGAGTGGCGCTACCTCGACAAGGGCGAGCCGGGCGTGCCCGAATCCCAGCGCAAGCCCAACCCCGACTTCGTGCTGAACCAGCCGCGCTACCAGGGCGCGAGCATCCTGTTGGCGCGCAAGAACTTCGGCTGCGGCTCCAGCCGCGAGCACGCGCCCTGGGCGCTGGACCAATACGGTTTTCGCGCCATCATCGCGCCGAGCTTTGCCGACATCTTCTTCAACAACTGCTTCAAGAACGGCCTGCTGCCCATCGTGCTGCCCGAAGCCACGGTGGACCAGCTGTTCAACGAAGCGGCCGCCTTCCCCGGCTACCAACTCACCGTGGACCTGGAGCGCCAGGTGGTGGTGCGTCCCCAGGGCGAGGAGATCCCGTTCGACGTGGTGCCGTTTCGCAAGTACTGCCTGCTCAACGGCTTTGACGACATCGGCCTGACGCTGCGCCATGCCGACAAGATCCGCGCGTTCGAAGCCGCACGCCTGGCCAGCAAGCCGTGGCTGAGCCACACCATGGCCGCGTGACCCGCCACCGGCTCTGGCCGATTGATTACAAGCAAAAACAGCCTCTAACGCTTATCTATCAAGCGCGGACAGCTATCAAAACAGAAGTGAATGACCATGAAAATCGCAGTTCTGCCGGGTGACGGCATTGGCCCCGAGATCGTCGCCGAGGCCGTCAAGGTGCTCGAAGCCCTGGACCTGAAGCTGGAGATGGAGACGGCACCCGTGGGCGGCGCCGCCTACGAGGCCGCGGGCCACCCGCTGCCGGAGTCCACTTTGAATCTTGCCAAGAGTGCCGACGCCATCCTGTTCGGCGCCGTGGGCGACTGGAAGTACGACACGTTGGCGCGCCCGCTGCGCCCCGAGCAGGCCATCCTGGGCCTGCGCAAGCACCTGGGCCTGTTCGCCAACTTCCGTCCCGCGATCTGCTACGAGCAGCTCACGCATGCGTCCAGCCTCAAGCCTGAACTGGTGGCCGGCCTGGACATCCTCATCATCCGCGAGCTGACCGGCGACATCTACTTCGGCCAGCCGCGCGGGCGTCGCACCGCCGCCGACGGCCACTTCCCCGGTGCCGAGGAAGCATTCGACACCATGCGCTACAGCAAGCCCGAGATCGAGCGCATCGCCCGCGTCGCGTTTGAGGCCGCGCGCAAGCGCAACAAGAAGGTCACCAGCGTGGACAAGGCCAACGTGCTGGAAACCTTCCAGTTCTGGAAGGACGTCGTGACCGAGGTACACAAGGACTATCCCGACGTGGAGCTGCAGCACATGTACGTGGACAACGCGGCCATGCAGCTCGTGAAAGCGCCCAAGGCGTTCGACGTGATCGTCACCGGCAACATGTTCGGCGACATCCTCTCCGACGAAGCTTCCATGCTCACCGGCTCCATCGGCATGCTGCCCTCGGCCAGCCTGAACGACAAGAAGCAAGGCCTGTACGAGCCCAGCCACGGCAGCGCCCCCGATATCGCCGGCAAGGGCGTGGCCAACCCCCTAGCCACCATCCTCAGCGCCGCCATGATGCTGCGCTTCAGCCTGAACCAGGAAGAAGCCGCGCGCCGCATCGAAGCCGCGGTGCAGCAGGTACTGGCCCAAGGCCTGCGCACGCCTGACATCTACAGCGACGGCACCACCAAGGTGGGCACGGCGCAGATGGGCGATGCCGTGGTGAAGGCCCTCGCCGCCTGACGGGCGGCCTCCCGCACAACGCGACAGCGGCCCTTCGGGGCCGCTTTTTCGTGGCGCGCAAGCAGCACCAGCGGCACAAGCGGCATCGCAAGTCCGGATCCGGCCAGACGCATCGCCCACGGGCCGGGAGACTCTTCCTTCACCCAACCCGAAGGAGCGTCCTATGTCCCACCAACCGTCCCTCTCCCATCGCGTCGCCATCGTCACCGGCGCCAGCTCCGGCATCGGCCGCGCAGCGGCCCTGCTTTTCGCGGAGGCCGGCGCGGCCGTCGTCGTGGGCGCGCGGCGCCAAGCGGAGCTGGACCAACTCGTCGCTGCCATCACCCAGCAGGGAGGGTCGGCTGCGGCAGTGGCCGGCGACGTGCGCGACGAGGCCTACGCACAAGCGCTCGTCGCCACTGCCGTGGAGCGTTTTGGCGGCCTCGATATCGCCTTCAACAATGCGGGCACCATGGGGCCGCTGCAACCCACGCCGGACGTGCAGTCGAGCGATTGGCGCGACACCCTGGAGACCAACCTCACCAGCGCCTTCCTGGGCGCCAAGCACCAGATTCCCGCAATGCTGGCGCGCGGAGGTGGCTCGATCATCCTCACCTCCACCTTCGTGGGGTACACCGCCGCATTTGCGGGCACGGCCGCGTATGCCGCGAGCAAGGCCGGCCTGATCGGCCTGACCCAGGCACTGGCCACGGAGTTCGGAGCGAAGGCCATCCGTGTGAATGCCTTGCTGCCCGGCGGCACCCTCACCCCCATGGCGCGCGCCATGAACGGAACACCCGAGGCGCTGTCCCAGGTCGCCCAACTGCATGCACTCAAGCGCCTGGCGCAGCCCCGGGAAATTGCCCAGGCCGCGTTGTACCTGGCGTCCGACGCGGCATCGTTCGTCACCGGGACAGCCATGCTGGTGGATGGCGGGGTGTCCATCCAGCGGGGCTGACCGCAGCGCAGCGGCGATGGCGGCGGCATGTCCAGCCATGGCCCGCATGGGTTCCGCTACAATGCCCAGCTATGTTTGCCGCCCGCCCGTTCGCCCTGAACACCGCCTCTGCCGCCAAGGCACGCAAGGCTGCGCGCGCAATCACCAAAACCACGACCATTACGGGCTGATCCAGCTCCGGCATCGTCGTGCGCCCTCCCTGGCCTAGACGAGCCGGGGGCGGAAGAAAGCAGCCACCGGTCGCGTGCGTACTGTTTTTTACTTTGAAAGGGCGATGAAATGAGCAAGTTGGTAGGTTTGGTCGGCTGGCGCGGCATGGTCGGCTCGGTTCTGATGGACCGCATGGCGCAGGAAAAGGACTTCGATCTGATCGAGCCCCTGTTCTTCTCCACCTCGAACGCAGGCGGCAAGGCGCCCACCCAGGCCAAGAACGAGACCACGCTGCAGGACGCGTTCGACATCGAACAGCTCAAGCGCTGCGACATCATCCTCACCGCACAGGGCGGCGACTACACCAACGAGGTGTACCCCAAGCTGCGCGCGGCCGGCTGGAACGGCCACTGGATCGACGCCGCCTCCGCCCTGCGCATGGAAAAGAACGCGGTCATCGTGCTCGACCCGGTGAACATGCCCGTCATCAAGAACGCGCTGGCGAACGGCGGCAAGGATTGGATAGGCGGCAACTGCACCGTGTCCTGCATGCTGATGGGCGTGGGTGCGCTGTACAAGGCCGGGCTCGTCGAGTGGATGAGCACCCAGACCTACCAGGCGGCCAGCGGCGGCGGCGCGCAGCACATGCGCGAACTGCTGACGCAGTACGGCACGCTGAATGCCGAGGTGAAGGCCCTGCTCGACGACCCCAAGAGCGCCATCCTGGAAATCGACCGCAAGGTCATCGCCAAGCAGCGCAGCCTGTCGGGCGCGGAGACAGCCAATTTCGGCGTGCCGCTGGGCGGCTCGCTCATCCCGTGGATTGACAAGGACCTGGGCAATGGCATGTCCAAGGAAGAGTGGAAGGGCATGGCCGAGACCAACAAGATCCTGGGCCAGGGGGAAGGCTTCAACACCGCCGCAGTGCCGGTGGACGGTTTCTGCGTGCGCGTAGGCGCCATGCGGTGCCACAGCCAAGCACTGACCTTCAAGCTCAAGAAGGATGTGCCCGTAGCCGACATCGAGGCCATGATCGCTGCTGACAACGAGTGGGTGAAGGTGATTCCCAATACGCGTGAGGCGACGCTGAAGGACCTGACTCCCGTGGCCGTCACCGGCACCATGACCATTCCCGTCGGCCGCATCCGCAAGCTGGCCATGGGTCCGGAGTATGTGGGCGCGTTCACCATCGGCGACCAGTTGCTGTGGGGCGCCGCCGAGCCGCTGCGCCGCATGCTGCGCATCCTGCTGGACGCCTGACGCCGATTCAACGCCACCTTCGGGTGGCGTTTTTTCAAGGTCATAGATTGATACGGCCTGTTACCGATCGTTGTCCATTACCAACAGGAATAAGGCCGTCCCGGCCTCTTCCTGCACCGTATAAAACGTGGCGCGGCACCTCAGCTTGTCAGTGCAAAACATTGATGCTATGGTGCTTTTTACATATTTTCACGCGCCTGGGCGGCTCGATCACGACCAGAAAAATACCGCCCCCTCGGCACCATCCATCTCTTCATTCGTCGCACACATGCATCGCTGGAAATTTTCTGTCCTGGCCACCGCGGCCATCCTCTCGGCTGGTCTTTACACCACCGATGCAAGTGCTCTCGCCCTGGGCCGCGTGAATGTCCAGTCGGCACTTGGCGAGCCCCTGCGCGCGGAGGTCGAACTGCCCCAGATCACTGCTGCCGAGGCCGAGTCGCTGCGCGTGAGCACCGCCAGCCCTGAAGTTTTCCGCAGCCAGGGCATGGAATATTCCCCCGCTGCGCACAGCGTGCAAGTGCAACTGCACCGCCGCACGAATGGCTCCATGGTGCTGCGCTTGAGCAGTACCCGCCCGGTCAACGATCCCTTCGTGGATTTGGTTATCGATGCGACCTGGAGTTCCGGCCATATCGTGCGTAGCTATACGATGCTGTTCGACCCGCCGGCGAGCCGCCCGCAGGCGGCGGTGACCGCCGCACCTCAGGTAACGTCACCCCGTGCCGCGGCAACTGCGCCGCGCGCCCCCGCCACCACCGCGGCGCCCGCGCCTGCCGCACGCCCAGCAACCCCTCCCGCACCCGCCGTTGCCGGCCGTCCCACCCCCGCAGAGGCACCCGCGTCCGCTGGCGGTGACGAGATTCGCGTGCGCCCCGGGGATACGGCCGGCCGCATCGCGGAAGCCCGTCGCCCCGCTGGCGTCTCGCTGGACCAGATGCTGGTAGCAATGATGCGCGCCAATCCGGACGCGTTCGTCAACAGCAATGTGAATCGTCTGCGTTCCGGCGCAGTGCTGCAGATGCCTAGCGAAACGGAGGCGCAAGCCACGGACGCCACCGAAGCTCGCAAGATCGTCGCCGCGCAAAGCCGCGATTTCAATGAATTCCGCCGCCGCATGGCTGCGACAGCGCCCAAGGCCGAGGTTGCGGCCGCAGAGCGCTCCGCGCGCGGCACTGTGCAGACCCAGGTGGACGAGAGCAAGCCCGCCGCTGCCGGCCCCGATAAGCTCACTCTCTCCAAAGGCAGCGTTCAGGCCCAGAAGACCGAGGAGCAGATGGCCCGCGACAAGCAGGCCGAACAGAACAGCGCCCGCATGGCGGAGCTGTCCAAGAACATCTCGGACCTGAACCAGCTCAGCGGCGCCTCCGCGCCAGCCGGCGCTGGCGCAGCTGCGCCAGGAGCCACGGCGCCTTCCGCCCCTGCCAGCCAGCCGGCGGTGGCAGTACCCGCCGCCGGGGGGCTGCCCGCGCCCGCTACCGCGGCTGCAAGCGCCGACATGAGCACCGCCACGGCAGAAGCTGCCGCACCAGCGCCCGAGGCCTCTGCCGCCGAGGCGGCTGTTCCCGCCGAAGCAGCATCCCAGGCCTCTGTCGCAGCACCCGCTCCCGCCGCCGTGGCACCGCGTCCAGCCCCCCAGCCCGTTCCCTACGAAGAGCCCAGCTTCCTGGATGCTCTCACGGAGGACCCACTGCTGGCAGGAGGCGCACTGGCGCTCGTACTTGCGTTGCTGGGCTATGGCGGCTACCGCGTGGTTCAAAGCCGCCGCAACCAGGGTGCCCTGGACAGTTCGTTCTCGGAAAGCAGCCTGCAGCCGGATTCCTTCTTCGGCGCCAGTGGCGGTCAGCGTGTGGACACGGCCAACAGCGAACTCACGACCGGCTCCTCGTCCATGACCTATTCGCCCAGCCAACTGGATGCCGGTGGCGATGTGGATCCGGTGGCGGAAGCCGACGTCTACCTCGCCTACGGCCGTGACCTGCAGGCGGAGGAAATTCTCAAGGAGGCGCTGCGCCACCATCCAGAGCGCGTCTCCATTCCCGCCAAACTGGCCGAGATTTATGCCAAGCGCCAGGACCGCAAGGCGCTGGAGTCCGTCGCCAACGACGTGTTCAGGCTCACCAACGGCCAGGGGCCCGACTGGACCCGCGTGTCCGACCTGGGCCGTACGCTCGACCCCGAAAATCCGCTGTACCAGCCCGGTGGCCGTCCTGCCGTTGCCGCCAGCGCCACAGCGGCCGCTGCATCGACCGCGGCCTTTGCAAGCACGCTGGGCGCAGCAACTGCTCCCGCGGCACCCACGGGCGGACCGGACTCTGTGCTGCCAGACCTCGATCTGGACTTGGATCTCGATCTGCACGAAGCACCGTCGGCCCCGGCCCCGGCGCCAAGCACGTTTGCCATGGCCGCAGCCAACAACACCGCCGCAGCCGCGCCGGTAGTGCCGGCCGCCCAGGCGCCCGTACCGTCCCTGGATCTGGGCGACCTGGAACTACCCCAGGCCTCCTGGGACGAGCCAGCGGTGACGCCGCAGGCGACGACAGAGCCCGACGTGCAAAGCGAGCCTCTTCCGTTGAACCTGGACGATGACTTGTCCCTGATGGACTCCGGCGTCGCCCCCCTGACCAGCCACGACGCGAAGGCCGCCACCTCGGAATCCCTGGAATTCGACCTCGGCGATCTGTCGCTGGACCTTGACACCCCCACGGCGGCCGCTCCCGTCGCACCCTCGGTCGCCGCCAAGGCAGCGTCCTCCGCTGCCGACGCGCTGCCGGACGACCCTCTGGCCACCAAGCTCGCACTGGCGGAAGAGTTCAACACCATTGGCGACAGCGAAGGCGCGCGGGCCCTGGTGGAAGAGGTCATCGCCGAATCGTCCGGTGAGCTGAAGGCCCGCGCCCAGCGACTGCTCGCCGAACTGGGCTGATGTCCATGCGGCGGTGGGCACGCGGCCATTGCCGCGCTGACGTGCCATTGCCCTCCGAAAGGAGCATCCGATGAGGATGGCCCTGGGCGTCAGTTACAACGGCCAGGCGTACAACGGCTGGCAGAGTCAGCCCTCTGGCAACACGGTGCAAGACCGTCTGGAAGCAGCCCTGGGCCGCTTTGCCACGCAGGAGGTGCACACGATCTGTGCCGGGCGCACCGACGCCGGCGTGCACGGGCTGATGCAGGTGGTGCACTTCGATACGGAACTGCAGCGTGCGCCGTTTTCATGGGTCCGCGGCACCAACACCTTCCTGCCGGCGGACATCGCCGTGCAGTGGGCGCAACCCGTTCCCGATGCCTTTCATTCCCGCGCCTGCGCCGTGGCCCGGCGCTATGCCTACGTATTGCTGCAGTCGCCCGTACGCCCCAGCGTCGATGCCGGGCGCGTGGGTTGGGTCTTTCATGCCCTCGATGAGCAGGCCATGCACAGGGCCGTGCAGCATTTGCTGGGCGAGCATGACTTCACGTCATTTCGCGCCTCGGCCTGCCAGGCCAAGTCGCCGGTGAAGACATTGCACCGCATCGACATCACACGCCGGGCTCCGCCAGCGGGCGAGTCCACCGGCACCCACGGGTGTATCCCCTGCTACTGGCGCTTTGAATTCGAAGGCAATGCGTTCCTGCACCACATGATCCGCAACATCATGGGCTGCATCGTCGCCATTGGCCAGGGGCTGTATCCGCCCGAATGGATGCGCACGGTGCTGGAGGCGCGGTCGCGCGACGCGGCTGCTCCTACCTTTTCGCCCGATGGCCTGTACTTCCAGGGCCCGATATACGGCGCGGAATGGGGCCTGCCGACGCGCACGGCTGCGTATGATTGGCTGCCATGAGCAGTCCGACCGCAGCACTGACCACCCCCGTCCACTCCACCGCGCGCACACGCATCAAGATCTGCGGCCTCACGCGCGAGCAGGACGTGGACGCGGCCGTCGCCAGCGGTGCCGACGCCGTCGGCTTCGTGCTCTATCCCGCGAGCCCGCGCGCCGTCACCCCAGAGCGCGCAGCGCAACTGGCCCGGCGGCTGCCGCCCTTTGTCACGCCAGTGCTGTTGTTCGTGAACGCCCATGCTACTGATGTGATAGCTGCCTGCGCTGCTGTACCGGGCGCGACAGCGCAATTCCATGGTGACGAAACGCCCGAGGACTGCCTGCGCTCCAGCGACGGGGGCCGCATTCCCTTCCTGCGCGCCGCGCGCATTCCCCTGGGCGAAGGTGCGGCACGGTTCGACCTCGTAAAATACGCCCACGATCACTCTCACGCCCGCGCCATCCTGCTCGACGCCCATGTCGATGGCTATGGCGGCGGTGGCAAGGCATTCAATTGGTCACTCCTTCCAACAAACGTCGACTGTCATCTCGTTTTGTCTGGTGGACTCACGCCTGCAAACGTGACCGATGGCATACGGCAAGTGCGCCCGCGTTGCCGGGCGCTGGCCGTTGATGTCAGTTCCGGCGTGGAGGCCACGGGCCCCGATGGTCTGCCCCTGAAGGGGATCAAGGACGCCGGCAAGATCGACCGCTTCATCGCCGCCGTACGCGCGGCCGATGCGGCACCAGTTCCTTATTTGTAAATGCCTGCATATACCCAACCCGATGCTTCGGGCCATTTTGGCCCCTATGGCGGCAGCTTCGTCTCCGAGACGCTGACGCACGCCATCAATGAACTGCGCGAAGCCTATGCGCGCTACCAGAACGACCCGGAGTTCCTCAAGGAATTCCACTATGAGCTTGCCCACTTCGTGGGCCGCCCCTCGCCGGTTTACCACGCGGCGCGCACTAGCCGCGAGATGGGCGGCGCGCAGATCTACCTCAAGCGCGAAGACCTGAACCACACCGGCGCACACAAGATCAACAACGTGATCGGCCAGGCCATGCTCGCCAAGCGCATGGGCAAGCCGCGCATCATTGCCGAGACCGGCGCCGGCCAGCACGGCGTGGCCACCGCCACCATCTGCGCGCGCTATGGCCTGGAGTGCGTGGTGTACATGGGCGCCGAGGACGTCAAGCGCCAAAGTCCCAACGTCTACCGCATGAAGCTGCTGGGTGCCACCGTGGTGCCCGTCGAGTCGGGCAGCAAGACGCTGAAAGATGCGCTCAACGAGGCCATGCGGGACTGGGTGGCCAACGTGGACAACACCTTCTACATCATCGGCACCGTGGCAGGCCCCCACCCTTATCCCATGATGGTGCGTGACTTCCAGAGCGTGATCGGCAAGGAATGCCTCACGCAGATGCCCGCCATGCTGGCCGAACAGAAGATCGCCGCCGAGCAACCCGACGCCGTCGTGGCCTGCGTGGGCGGTGGCAGCAATGCCATGGGCATCTTCCACCCCTACATCCCGTTCGAGAAAACCCGCCTGATCGGCGTGGAAGCCGCAGGCGAAGGCCTGGACAGCGGCAAGCATTCCGCGAGCCTGCAGCGCGGCTCCAGTGGCGTGCTGCACGGCAACCGCACCTTCATCCTGCAAGATGAGAATGGCCAGATCACGGAGACGCACAGCATCAGCGCCGGCCTGGACTACCCCGGCGTGGGCCCCGAGCACGCCTGGCTGCAGGAAATCAAGCGAGCCGAGTACGTGGGCATCACCGATACGGAAGCGTTGGAAGCCTTTCACTACCTGTGCCGCACCGAGGGCATCATCCCGGCCCTGGAATCCAGCCACGCCGTGGCCTACGCGCTCAAGCTCGCCAAGACCATGACGCCCCAGCAATCCATCCTCGTGAACCTGTCCGGCCGTGGCGACAAGGACATCGGCACCGTGGCCGACCTGTCTGGCGTGGACTTCTACGACCGTCCCTCCATGCGCGGGTTGACCGTCAAGGGAGGACCCGCCGCATGAGCCGCATCGCTGACACTTTTGCAGAGCTGCAGTCCAAGGGCCGCAAGGCGCTCATCCCCTACGTCACAGCAGGCTTTCCCTTCGTCGACATCACACCGGCCCTGATGCACGGCATGGTCGAGGCCGGCGCCGATGTGATCGAACTGGGCGTGCCCTTTTCCGACCCGATGGCCGACGGCCCCGTCATCCAGAAGGCGGGCGAGAAGGCCCTGGCACTGGGCGTGGGCCTGGCCCAGGTGCTGGAGATGGTGCGCAGCTTCCGCCTGCGCAACAGCACCACGCCCGTGGTGCTGATGGGTTACGCGAATCCGGTGGAGCGCTACGAGCAGCGCCACGGCAAGGGCGCCTTCGCCCGCGACGCGGGCGAAGCCGGCGTGGACGGTGTGCTGATCGTGGACTACCCGCCCGAGGAGTGCGAGCAGTTCGCCGCCGACCTGCGCGGCCATGGCATCGACCTGATCTTCCTGCTGGCGCCTACCTCCACGCCGGAACGCATGCAGCAGGTGGCTCGCGTAGCCAGCGGCTACGTCTACTACGTCTCGCTCAAGGGCGTGACCGGCTCCGGCGCGCTGGACACGGCCGCCGTCGAGGCCATGCTGCCGCGCATCCGCGAGCATGTGAGGGTCCCCGTCGGCGTGGGCTTTGGCATTCGCGATGCTGCCACCGCGCAGGCCATCGGCCGCGTGGCCGATGCGGTGGTCATCGGCAGCCGCATCATCCAGCTCATCGAAGACCAGCCCCATGAGAAAGTGGTCGGTATCACCGTGGACTTTCTGCGTGGGGTGCGCAAGGCGCTGGACGCATAATGACGGCCCTGCGCGCCGGCCACGGCCCGCGCGCAGCCGCGATCTGAACAGAGGAAACCTATGTCCTGGCTCGAAAAACTCCTGCCTTCCAAAATCCAGCAGACCGACCCTACCGAGCGTCGCCAGATGCCCGAGGGCCTGTGGATCAAGTGCCCGAGCTGCGAGAACGTGCTCTACAAGACCGATCTGGAGCACAACGAAAACGTCTGTCCCCAGTGCGGCCACCACCACCGCATCGGTGCCCGTGCGCGGCTCAACGCCTTCCTGGACGGCGAGGGACGCTATGAGATCGGCCAGGAAGTGCTGCCGGTCGACGCTCTCAAGTTCAAGGACAGCCGCAAGTATCCCGAACGCCTGAAGGAAGCCTTGGAGAACACCGGCGAGACCGACGCGCTCATCGTGATGGGCGGCGCGGTCAAGAGCATCAACGTCGTGGTGGCCTGCTTCGAATTCGACTTCATGGGCGGCTCCATGGGTTCCGTGGTGGGCGAGCGCTTCGTTCGCGGCGTGGAAACCGCCATCGAGCAGAAGGTGCCCTTCATCTGCTTCACCGCCACGGGCGGCGCACGCATGCAGGAAGGCCTGCTCAGCCTGATGCAGATGGCCAAGACCAATGCGGCCCTCACCCGTTTGGCCAAGAAAGGCCTGCCCTACATCAGCGTGCTGACCGACCCTACCATGGGTGGCGTGTCGGCCGGCTTCGCCTTCGTGGGGGATATCGTGATTGCCGAGCCCAAGGCCCTGATCGGCTTTGCCGGCCCGCGCGTGATCGAATCCACCGTGCGCGTCACATTGCCCGAGGGCTTCCAGCGCGCGGAGTTCCTGCAGACCAAGGGCGCTGTGGACTTCATCTGCGACCGCCGCGAACTGCGCCAGACCGTGGCGCAATGCCTGTCCATGCTGCAGCGCCTGCCGGCCGACGCGGTAGCCTGAACCACGGACATCAAAAACAATAGCTGCTAGCGCTTAGTGGACGGGCGCTAGCAGCTATTTTTATTGAGAACAATGTCGCTACATCATGACGCTGGCCTGCAGATGCCCCAGCACGATCATCACGACCTGCAGCAGCACCAGCACCACCAGCGGCGACAGGTCCACCCCGCCCAGTAGCGGCAGAACACGGCGCACGGGGCGCAACAACGGCTCGCACAGGCGGGTGATCACATCGCTGATGGGCGATCGCGTTTGCACCCACGAGAGCACGGCATAAACGATCAGCAAGCCCATCAGTCCCGACACGGCCACGCGCGCCAGGCCAAAAAGCGCCATCCACGGCAGCCAGGCCAGTCCCATCCCCCCGCCCACCAGAAGCCACAGCAGCAGATACTGGACCAGTTGCAGCAGCAGCGCCGCCGCAAGGCAAGACAGATCCCACCGCCCCGCCGACGGAACGAGTTTGCGCAGTGGCAGCACCAGCCAGTCGCTCAAGGCAAACACGAGACGGCCCACGGGATTGGCAAACGACACCCGCTGCAGCTGCATGTACAGCCGCAACAGGCAAGCCCCGGTAAGCAGGCCGCTGGCAACGTCGAGGAGAAAAGACAGAATTTGAAACAGCATGGCCGATTAGCAAATAGGTCGACCCCGTTGCAGTGCGCCGCACACGGGTTCAACGTGGGATGATAGCGACGCTACGCATGCCGCCATGTCCGATCCCCTCACGCTGACCTCCCTGCCCCTGTTTCCGCTCAACACCGTGCTGTTTCCCGGTGGTGTTCTACCGCTGCGTGTGTTCGAGGTGCGTTACCTGGACATGGTGCGCAAATGCCACCGCACGGGTGCCCCCTTCGGCGTCGTGGCCCTGGCCCGCGGCCATGAGGTGCGCCAGGCGGGAGCCCTGCCGGAAAGCCTATACAGCGTCGGCACATTGGCCATGATCGAGCATTTAGAAGAACTGCAAGCGGGGCTGATGCACGTACGTTGCCGGGGGATCGCCCGCTTTCGTGTCCTGCGCCAACAACTGCTGCCCCACGGGCTGTGGACCGCCAATGTGGAACAGATCCCTTGCGACACGCCGGTCCAAGTTCCCCCAGACTTGCAGCGTGCAGCTAGCACACTCACGCAGGTGTTGTCGTCATTGCGCGAGCAGGCGGCAGGAGCAGCCGGGGGACCAGCCGCACACGCACAGCCCTCACGCACAGATCTCCAAGACTGCGGTTGGCTTGCCAATCGCTGGTGCGAGTTATTGCCCATTCCGTTGGAACTCAAGCAGCAGCTCATGCAACTGGACAACCCGCTGGTGCGGCTGGAGCTGGTGAGTGACATCCTGGAACGTACCGGCATTTCTGGCTAGCGTTGCATGCAGGCCAAACTGAAGGTGATGCAAGTGATCACCAAGGGCGAACGAGGAGGTGCCCAGACCCATGTGCGCACCTTGTGCCAGGCTCTGGCCTCCCGCATCCATTTCAGCGCTGTCATTGGCGGCACGGGTCCCACGCCGCTCGAAAGCGACCTACACACGCTGGGACTGCCGATTTACCGCCTGCCAAGCCTGCGCAATTCGCTGGCGCCCTGGCATCTGTTCCGTTCGGTACTGCAACTGCGCGCCCTGATCCGCGAGCACGAACCCGACATGTTGCACGCGCACAGCGCCGTATCGGGCGTAGTCGCACGCCTGGCGGGCAGACTGTGCCGCAAGCCCGTGATCTACACAGTGCATGGCTTCGCTTTCAAACCCGAAGTACCCCGGGTACGCCGCACAGTGGCGTGGTGCTGTGAATGGTTGCTGGCGCGTTGGACGGAGCACATGGTGTGTGTATCGCAGCACGAGCGACAACTTGCCCGAGGTTTGCCGATTCGCGCTGACCGGCTGACCGTCGTACCCAATGCAATAGAAAACAATAGCCAACGCGCTCAGCCTGGGCTGGAACCCGTGCGCGTCGCCATGGTAGCCCGGCTGGCCGCACCCAAGCGCCCCGACCTGCTCCTGCATGCCCTGGTCCGGCTGCGCGATGGCCTGGGGCATGAGGTAGCGGCTAGCATCATTGGCGATGGCCCGGATCGCACGGCCTTGCAGGCGCTGGCATCCGGGTTGGGCTTATTTCAAGTGAGTTTCGTGGGCGACGTGGATGATGTGCCCCAGCGCCTCGCGCATCACCACCTTTTCGTGTTGCTGTCTGACCACGAAGGTCTTCCCATCTCCGTGATCGAAGCCATGCGGGCGGGGCTGCCCGTCGTGGTCAGTCGACTGCCTGGGATGGCGGAATTGCTCCCCTCCGAACAATACGGATTCCTGGTGTCCAATGACGTGGAGGCCATCGCTCAAGCCATGGAGCGCCTAATCCGCAGCCCCGCGCTGCGCGAGCAAATGGGCCGAATGGCCCGCCGCCATTACGAAGAACATCATGCCCCGGAACGCATGGCGTCAGCCATACTCGCCATCTACACCCAGGTCCGTGCATGACCCCGCCTGTTGTCACCTCCCGACCCTGCGCCGAACCCGACCCGGCACGGCGTGATGGCGCGCTGCTGTGGTGGAGCCTGCTCGGCCTGTTGCCTCAAGCGCTGGGTTACGCCATAGCGCACAAGATGCAACACGCAGGCTGGGTCACACCGCTGTTCCCCGCCACCGTGCTGTGGTGTGCGGTGTCCTACCTGTTGGCAACACGCTGGCTGCACCAGGGCGCCCATCTACCGCCGCGGGAGCAGGGTGGCTTTTTGCTGGTGGTGATCACGGTGGCCTTTCTGCTCACCCCGTTGGGCTTTGCACTGCTGCAAGCGCCCTATTCGCGCGGCGCTGTATTGATGGCCTACATGCTGGCCTTGGCTTGGCTGCTATTCGGGCATGCGCTGTGGGGGACCCGCCGTACGCTGCACCTGGCCTACATGGATGCCGACTTACCCTACGCCCTGCGCCAAATGCTGCGCCCGCAGGAGCAAGGCGATGACCGACTGCGCCTGACCAGCTGGGTGGCCGGACTACCAGCGCGAACACAGCGCGTAGCCGTGGACGGTGTGGTGCTAGACCGGCGGGCTAATCCCGACCCGCAACGCCAACAATGGATCAGCGAGCTCAAACTCCAGCGCATCCCTCTCTACAGCGCAGAAGCGGCAGCGGAAATGCTGTCGGGCCGCAAAATCACCGGGACGCCGGGCGAGCAAGATCTATGGCAACTGACCAATTACCCTGCTTACGACATCGCCAAGCGCATGCTGGACTTGGGCCTGACCCTCATCACGGTGCCGCTATGGGTTCCGCTGTGTATGGCCGCGGGGCTGGCAGTGAAGTTAGATTCACCCGGCCCCATGTTGTACTCGCAGCAGCGCATGGGTCGCCACGGACGCAGCTTCCGCATATGGAAGCTGCGCAGCATGCGTCACGAGCCTGCCAGCCACACCGTTCAGTTCGCCAAGCAGCAAGACGACCGTATCACGTCAGTTGGCCGCTTCATTCGCCGCACGCGGCTCGATGAACTACCCCAGCTCTGGAACGTACTGCGCGGAGAAATGAGCCTGATCGGCCCGCGTCCCGAGCAGGCAGAGTTCGCGCACCACTTTGCCGCAGCCATGCCCGCCTACCCCTACCGCCACTTGGTGCGCCCCGGTCTCACGGGCTGGGCGCAGGTGCAGCATGGCTATACCGATAGCGCCGAGCAGACCGCTATCAAGCTGAGCTATGACTTGTATTACGTGACGCACTGCTCCATGGCTCTGGATCTGCTCATTGCCTACAAGACGGTGCGCACGGTGCTCACAGGTTTCGGAGCGCGCTAGTTGTCAACGTGCCTTCACTCGCGCAACCAGCACATCCGCCCACAACGGCCTGCGCACTGCCAGCCGATGCAACAGGCGTCCCTTCATCGTCCCCGGTGCCGCCACCTGGCAGCTGTGCAGTTCGGCGCCCACTAGCCCTGCATCCGCCAGCACCTTTAGTAGTGTGAAGGGTGAAAACCACGCCCGATGGTCGGTGTTGACATGCTCCACCCCGCACACGCCGTGAAGCGCATTGCGCAGGGACAACGCATTGGGCACACTGATGACGAACTCCGCCTCTGGCAGGCACTGCGCCAGCCGCCGCAGGAACGCGGCGGGGTCAGGCAGGTGTTCAATTACATCAGGCACCAGCACCATGTCGGGCGCACACCGGGCCAGCACCTGCGGGGCCTCGGGAGCGAACACGTCGAGCTGCTGCACGTGGTCAAAACCCAGGCTGCGCGCCGTGTCCACAGCGGTGGCGTTGATGTCGATACCATGGCAGATCCGTGCGTTGCGGCTGAGAAGCGCGTGCAACCAACTGCCGTCGGAGGCGCGACGTGCAATCAGCGGTGCATGGTCGGCAAAGCCCACATGCAGCACGCACTGCTGCGCGACCCAGCCGGCCAGCAAATCACCGCGTGGCTGGGCATGTCCGATAATCCCTGGCCTGAAAGGCAAATCGTCGCTGAAAGCCTCGCCCAGCAAATAGGTTTCAATGTGTGGCATCGTGCGATTATTGGCGCGCCCTCCACCAGAATGCACACGCGCTACATCCTGCTGTTGCAAGAAGACTTGGCCGTTGGCGGTATTCACACCGCCACACAGGCGCTGGCGAATGCACTGCGGTGCGCAGGCCAGATACCGGTCGCCTTGGCCCTGCGCAATACGCGCATCGGAGCGCTTCTGCGTGCCGTTTGGCGGGCCGACATCATCGTAGCCACGAACGGCTTTCTGCCGTCCTATGCAGCCTGGCTGCTGGGCATGCTGCTGCGCCGGCCCGTGGTGGCATGGCTTCACGGCCCCACGCAGGAGGTGCTGGAGCACGCCCATGCCAGTGCTGCCAAACGCGCCTGGCTGCGCTGGCTGTATCGCCGACTACGCTGGGTGGTGTTCGTCTCAGCCTACACACGCGACTCGTTCCTTGAATTCACAGGCGGTGCAGCGGCAGGGCAACGCCTGGAGGTGATTCCTAATGCCCATCCTGATTGGCAGCCCGCGCCAATGGGCGCGTCACCGCAATACCTGGGTTTCGTGGGCAGGCTTGCGCCGGAGAAGCAGCCCGAATTGCTGGTGCAGATGCTGCGCTTGCTGCCGACTACTTATCGGCTTTCCATGGTAGGCGATGGCCCTTCACAACCGGCGCTGTGTGCAGCCGGTGCTGACCTGCAGCAAGTCGGCCGGCTGGAGTTGCGCCCTTTTCATCTCGTACAGGCCACGGTGTACGCCCCATGGCAAGTTACCGTGCTCGCATCGCTCTACGAAGGCTGCCCCATGGCAGCGCTGGAATCGCTGGCCGCTGGCAGGCCCTGCGTGGGCCTGCCTATCCCCGCGCTGCGCGAAATGTTGGGGCCAGACATGCCCTATGCGCTGGCCCACGACTGCAGCGCGGCTGCGCTCGCTCGCGCCGTGCAAACCGTGTGCGCCATGCCACCCGAACAGCTGGCGCACGACATGGCCCAGGTGCTGCGCCGCTACAGTCCTGAGCGCTTTTCGCATAACTGGCAACGCGTGCTGCAGGAGGCGGCGTGCTGATCCACTTCATTCACCCCGGCAGCGCTTACCTGCCCGAACTGGCGGCATATGGCGACTTCCTTGCGGCGCTGGGGCACAGCGCGCAGGTGCATTCCCACCCTGCGAGCGTGCCTGCAGATGCGGTCATCTGCTGGTGGATGTGCGGCCGCGTGCCGCACGACGCGGCGCGGCGGCTCAGCCATGCCTTTCACATCCATGAATACGCATCGGCTTCAGTGCCGCCCTGGCCCAAGGTCAAGGACCGGGCCAAGCGCGCCCTGCAGCCCGTGCCGCAGTACCGCCTTTTCCAGAATACCTGGGTGCGCGATCGGCTGGGATTTTCCGACGGCGTGCCGTACGAGTTCCGTGACATGGGCGTGGAGCCGTCCTTTCTTGCCCCGTGTGCGAGACGGGCTGCGCCCGAGTTCGACGGAGTCTATCTGGGGGACATGCAACGCCTGCGGCAGTTTGTGCCACTCTTGACCGCACTACAACAGGCAGGCCAGCGCACTCTGCTGATTGGCGAGCCGCCTGTCGATCTGCGTAAAACACTGCACACCTTGGGGCACGTCACGGGTCGCGTTCCGCACGGTCAGGTACCCACCCTGCTGCGCCGCGCGCGCTACGGACTGAACCTGGTTCCTCACCAATTGCCGTACAGCCAACAGACGTCCACCAAACTCATCGAATACTGCGCGGCAGGTTTGCCAGTGGTCAGCACCGACTACGACTGGGTGCGGGCCTTCGAAGCGCGGCACGGAGCGCGCTTTGCCTACCTGCCCATACCAGACGTGGCTGGCTGCGTGGTGCCTGATGTATCCACACTGGCATGGCCGCGCATACTTGAACGACTGGCACTCTGGCGCCGCCTGGGGCTGTGCCCGTGAACCGCACCTCGCTGCTGATGGCCGGAGCCAGCCTGATCGCGCTGATCGCACAAGCGCTCATGGGTGCGGCCATGCTCCACTTCTTCACGCCCACGGCGGCAGGCCACTTCGCCGTCGTAGCACAAGTGGCGTTTTTCTGGGTCACGCTGGCACTGGCACAAAGCCCACTTCAGTTCCTTGCCGACGCACACCTGCCCCCACAGCGGGCGCTTCGTGCTGCTCTGCGCGCCAGCCTGCTGCGCTGGATACTGCTGCTGCCCCTGGTGGCCGCAGCCCTATGGTGGTCGAGTCCCGTCCTCCCTTTGACCACCGTGGTGGCCTGGGCCGGGCTGCTAGCGCTGTTGCAAATGGGCTGGTACCTGGCCCAGCCCTGGGTATTGCGCACGGCATCACCGATGTCCGCCGCCTGCGTACGCACAGCCCCCCCCTTGCTGGCGCTGGCGCTGGCCGCCGGGCTGGGTATGCGTGGAAACGCTGACAACGCCACCGGCCTACTGGCCGCGGCGGCGTGCGGCTATGCAGTGGGGGCGCTATGGTTGCTTCACGGTAGCCGCACCGACCATCCACCTCAATCCGCAGCAAGGCAATCCGACGGCCGCAGCGCTCTCTTGCGCATGGCGCACGCGGTAATGGATGCCGTGGCCGGCGTAGCTCTGGTGTTGGCCTGGCAGCGGCAGCATGGCACGGCGGACGCCAGCTATCTGGCAGTGCTGCTACGGCTGTTCGGCTTAATGCCCGCCATCGTGCACGCGGCTTGGTCACAAGTGCTGCTGGCACAAGCGCGGCCCTCACGCTTGAAGTCGCTGGGCGTAGGGATGGGAGCTGCCCTGGTCACAGGGCTGATCGGTCTGGGGAGCGCCGCCGTACTGCAGACCACACTGCTGGCGCCTCCATGGCAGGGCCTGCTGCCCTATATCCTGCCCATCATGCTATGGCAGGGTAGCGCATGCATCTTCGCGGCACTGAGCCATCGGCCCTTCCAGCAGGGACTGGCGCGCCGCTACTCATTGCTGACCATAGGTTTCAATATCATGCAGATAATGGTGCTGCTCGCCCCCATGGGTTGGACGCCGCAGGTGCACCTGTGGTGGCTCGCCGGCCTTTGCACCGCTGGGCTGCTGATGCTGTCGGCCTGGATGGCAAAATAGAGGGTTTCTGCCCAAGTTCCAGCCAGCACTCCGCCATGTCCACTGAAGCCACTCCTGCACTAGCCCCCCAGGACGAAAACCAACTCATCGCCGAACGCCGTGAAAAGCTCAAGGCTCTGCGCGAGAACCAGGCCCAGGGTCAAGGCGTGGCATTTCCCAACGACTACAAGCCCCAGCACCATGCCGCAGTGCTGCAGCAGCAGTACGGCACATTGGATGGAGAAGCGCTCGAAGCCCAGACGATCACAGTGAGCGTGGCCGGCCGCATGATGCTCAAGCGCGTCATGGGTAAGGCCAGCTTCGCGACCCTGCAGGATGGATCGCTGGGTGAGACCGGCGGGCGCATCCAGCTCTACGTGACACGCGATGCCATTGGCGAGGAAGCCTATTCCGACTTCAAGCGCTGGGACCTCGGCGACATCCTGGGTGCCGAAGGCACGCTGATGAAGACCAAGACCGGCGAGCTATCGGTCAAGGTGTCGCGCCTGCGCCTGCTCACCAAGAGCCTGCGCCCCATGCCCGACAAGTTCCACGGTGTGGCCGACCAAGAGGTCAAGTACCGCCAGCGCTACGTGGACCTGATGACCGACGAGGCCGCGCGCCGCCGCTTCGTCGCGCGCAGCAAGGCTGTGGGCAGCATCCGCTCTTTCATGATGGAGCACGGCTTCCTGGAGGTGGAAACGCCCATGCTGCACCCCATTCCCGGCGGCGCCAACGCCAAGCCCTTCGTCACCCACCACAATGCGTTGGAGCAGGAGATGTTCCTGCGCATCGCGCCCGAGCTGTACCTCAAGCGCTTGATCGTCGGCGGCTTCGAGCGCGTGTTTGAGATCAACCGCAACTTCCGCAACGAAGGCATCTCGGTGCGCCACAACCCCGAGTTCACGATGATGGAGTTTTATGCGGCCTACTGGAACTACCGCGATCTGATGGATTTCACCGAGGCGCTGGTGCGCGATGCCGCACTCAAGGCCACGGGCACGCTGCAGCTCACCTACGGTGGCCGCGCGGTGGATCTGGCCCAGCCCTTCCAGCGCCTCACGATCCGCGAGGCCATCTACCAGCACACCGAGGCCGGCGCACATGTGGACGATGCCGCCTGGCTCATCAGCGCGCTCAAGAAACTGGGCATGACCGAGGAGAAGGACCGCCTGTCCACCCGGACCCTCGCCAGCCTGCAGGTGCTCTACTTCGAGGAAGAGGTGGAGGACAAGCTCTGGCAGCCGACCTTCATCATGGAGCACCCGACCGAGATCAGCCCTCTGGCGCGCGCCAACGACCTGCGCCCCGAGGTGACGGAACGCTTCGAGCTCTACATCACCGGCCGCGAGTTCGGCAATGGCTTCTCGGAGCTGAACGACGCCGAAGACCAGGCCGCCCGCTTTCATGCGCAGGTGGCTGCCAAGGACGCGGGCGATGACGAGGCCATGTTCTTCGACCACGACTTCGTACGTGCGCTGGAATACGGCATGCCGCCCACAGGTGGTTGCGGCATCGGCATCGACCGGCTGATGATGCTGCTCACCGACAGCCCGAGCATCCGTGACGTGATCCTGTTCCCGGCCCTGCGGCGCGAGCACTGACCCGTGGGCATGCGTGGCCGCACGTGGCCACGCTGACATCCCGCCGCACCAGCGGCCTCCACTGCACCACCTCATGAGCCCTCCTGCCAGCGCCAACGCATTTCCGCAGTTCCTGCATGAGCCCTTCAGCGTGCTGCTGGTGGAGGACCAGGCGTCCGTGCGCGCCACACTGGCAGGCGAGCTGCGCCATGTGGGGGTGTCGGAGGTACTGGAGGCCGCGTCGGCCGACGCGGCGCTACAGCTGTTCAAGCTGCGGCGTCCCGACCTGGTGCTGCTGGACATACGCCTGCCTGGCGGCAACGACGGCTACTGGGTGGCCCAGCGCATGCGCGAGGCAGAACCCGGCGGCTGGACGCCCATCATCTTCCTCTCGGGGCTGGATGGCGACCTAGATGTGTGGCGCGGCATCGAAGCCGGCGGAGACGACTACCTCGTCAAGCCCGTCAAGCCGATCGTTCTGGCCGCCAAGCTGCGCGCCATGCGCCGGCTGCGCGACATGCGCAGGCGCCTCGTGGAACTGACCGAAGAGCTGCACGTGGCCAACCAGCACCTCAACGAGATGGTGGAGATGGACCCGCTCACGGGGCTGGTCAACCGCCGCGGCTTCGACCGCATCCTGCACAGCGAGATCCTCGCCGCGCGGCGCGACGGAGTGCCGCTCACGCTGATGCTGTGCGACCTGGACCATTTCAAGAGATACAACGACACCCTGGGCCACGTGCAGGGCGATGCCTGCCTGAAGGAGGTCGGCCGCGTGCTGCACGACGTCTGCATGCGACCGCGCGACGTGGCCTCGCGCTATGGCGGCGAAGAATTTGCACTGATCCTCCCCAACACGCCGCGCTCGGGCGCCATGACGTTCGCGCGCGCGCTGGGCAAGCTGTTGAAGGCCCGCGCCATCGCCCATCCGGGCTCGCCCAACGGCGAAACGCTCACGCTGTCGGGTGGCATTACCACGTGCGTGCCCGACGACGGTACCAGCGCCGAGACCATGCTCATGCGCGCCGACGAGGCCCTGTATGCCGCCAAGGCCCAGGGCCGGGACCGCTTCTTCAGCTTCGAGATGCAGATGGACACCATCGAGCAGCGGCAGATTTGAGCCGCGCCGGCGCTTGCCCACCCGTTCATTTCCCATGACATGCTGCCGCGACTGAAAACCGCCCTCCCCCTCTGGATGCACGACTGGCTCGACATCATCGTGCCCGGTGTGCAGATTGTGCTCATCGTCCTGGCCGCGCTGCTGCTGCAGCGCCTGCTGCTGCGCATCATCATGCGGGCCAGCGACCACTACCAGTTCCCGCACGAACTGCTCACACCCATCAACGCCGTGGTGCGCTGGCTCATCCTGGGCAGCGCCGGCCTGCTGGTACTGGAGCGCCTGGGGGTGTCAGCGGCCGTGCTGTGGACGGCCTTCACCGGCTTCGCCACAGTGGGCGCGGTGGCGTTCTTCGCGGCATGGAGCGTGCTGTCCAATCTGTTTTGCGCCTTTCTGATCTTCACCGTCGGCCCGTTCCGCGTGGGAGACCACATCGAACTGCTGGACACCGCCGACAAGCCCGGCGCCCTGGGCCGCGTGATGGACATCAACTTGCTTTACACCACGCTGGAGGATGCCACCGCCCCCGAGCCTGGCACGCTGCTGCAGATTCCCAACACACTGATCTTCCAGCGCGTGGTGCGCCGCTGGCGTGCCGGCACGCCGGTGCCGGAGTCACGGCTACATCCTGCTCTGGATTCCGCCGCCTGCGCCGCCACCGCTCGCGAGCCCGCCAGTACGCCCACGCCCAAGCCGGCGAGCTTTCCTTGATGGCCCAAGTGCCTGACGGGGTTGATGCTCATCAAAATATAGCTGTCCGCGCTTGATGGGCGGGCGCCGCAGGCCTTTTTGACATATATTCGGGCACCCCACGGCCGCACAGCGCGGTCACTGCGCCCCGGGTGACGGGCAAAACCCTATCGCCCCCGCGCATGTCAGTCCGCCGTAAGCCCCGCGGACAACGCTGCCCGTCTTTCGGCAACAGCCCTAGCAAAAACCTTCCGGCAGGGCCACCCCCGGTTACCCTGTTGCCAACGCCACACATCCCGTTAATCTTTGCGGCCTACGTCTCAGGCCCCCACCGGGGCCTGTTGATTTTTCAGACCGCTTTACCCAAAGTTGAAAGAATCCTATGAGCATTCCGTTCCGCATGCACACCGTCGTTGCCGCACTGGGTCTGGCCGGTGCCGCTTTGTTCTCCACCGCGCATGCGCAAGTCAAGATCGCCATGGTGATGCCCACCACTGGCCCGCTGACGCAGTACGGTGACATGGTCAAGGAAGGCGTGACCACGGCCGTCGAGATGGCCAACGCCGCTGGCGGCGTGGGCGGCAAGAAGATCGAGCTGGTCTCCATCGACGATGCCTGCGAACCCAAGCAAGGCCCCGTGGCCGCCAACCGTGTGGTGAATGCCAAGATCGGCTACGTGATCGGCCCGGTGTGCTCGGGTGCCTCCATCGCTGCCGCTCCCATCTACAACAACGAGGGCGTGGTCGTCATCACCCCGTCGGCCACCTCCCCGGCGCTCACCGACGGCAAAAACTACCACTTCATCTTCCGCACCATCGGCCGTGACGACCAACAGGGCCCTGCCGCTGCCAAGTTCATCGCCGAAAAGGCCAAGCCCAAGAAGGTCGCCGTGCTGCACGACAAGCAGTCCTATGGCCAGGGCATCGCCTCCTCCGTGCGTGACGACCTGAAGAAGGCCGGCATCACCGTGGCGCTGTTCGAAGGCATCAACGCCGGCGACAGCGACTATTCCGCCGTCATCACCAAGCTCAAGAGCGCTGGCGTGGACTTCGTGTATTACGGCGGCTACCACCCCGAGATGGGCCTGCTGCTGCGCCAGGCCGGCGAGCAAGGCCTGAAGGTGCGCATGATGGGCCCCGAGGGCGTGGGCAACCCCGAGGTGAACGCCATTGCGGGTAACGCCGTGGAAGGCATGCTGGTGACGCTGCCGGCCGACTTCGCTGCCAACCCCAAGAACGCTGCCGTCGTGGCCGCCTTCAAGGACAAGAAGCGCAATGCGTCCGGCGCCTTCCAGCTGACCTCGTTCGCCGCCACCCAGGCACTGCTGGACAGCATCAAGGCCGTGGGTGACAACCCTGCCAAGGTGGCCGACCACCTGCACAAGAGCACCATCGAAACGGTGCTGGGCCCCGTGTCCTGGAACAAGCAGGGCGACCTGAACAGCTTCGACTTCCAGGTCTTCCAGTGGCACAAGGACGGCAGCAAGAGCCTGGCCGCCAAGTAAACCCACCTCCCCGTCCCAAGGGTGCGTTGCGCAAGCCACGCACCCTTGGTCCATTGCATTCGGCCCCTGGAGGGGCCTTTTCCTGTTGAGGGGTGGCATGCATGTCTGATCTCATACCCCAGCTGGTACAACAGCTGTTCAATGGTCTTTCGCTGGGCGCCATCTACGCGCTGATCGCGATCGGCTACACGATGGTCTACGGCATCATCGGAATGATCAACTTCGCCCATGGCGACATCTACATGATCGGCGCCTACATCGGCCTGGTCACGCTGTCGGCCGTCGGCGTGCAGAGTGGTCTGCCGGTGTGGGCGATCATCGCCCTGATGCTGGTGGTAGCGGTGGCCATCACGGGCGTCTACGGCTTCGTGGTGGAGCAGGTGGCCTACAAGCCGCTGCGCAGCAGCCCGCGCCTGGTGGCGCTGATCTCGGCCATCGGCATGTCCATCTTCCTGCAGAACTGGGTGGCGCTGGGCCAGGGCGCGCGCGACATGGCCGTGCCCTCGCTGATCCCCGGCGCGCTGCGCTTTGGCAGCGAAGGCGGCTTCGAGGTCTACGTGCCCTACTCGCGCATCCTCATCATCGCCGTGGCGGTGGTGCTGATGATTGCGCTCACGCTGTACATCCAGCACTCGCGCATGGGCCGCGCCTCGCGCGCCTGCTCGCAGGACATGCACATGGCCAACCTGCTGGGCATCGACACCAACCGCGTGATCTCGTTCACCTTCATCCTGGGCGCCATGCTGGCGGCCGTGGGCGGCGTGCTGATCGCGCTCGCCGTGGGCAAGCTCAACCCCTTCATCGGGTTCATCGCCGGCATCAAGGCGTTCACGGCGGCCGTCCTCGGGGGCATCGGCTCCATTCCCGGCGCCATGCTGGGCGGGGTGATCCTGGGCGTGGCCGAGACCTTCGCCGCCGCCTACATCTCGTCGGAGTACAAGGACATCGTGGCCTTCGGCCTGCTGGTGCTCATCCTGCTGGTGCGCCCCACGGGCCTGCTGGGCAAGCCTGAAGTGGAGAAAGTCTGATGCACGCCACCGGTTTTTCTTCCCATCTCAAGAACGCGCTGATCGCCACCTTTCTGGCGGCCATCGTGGTACTGCCCATCTTCACGCTGCACCTGGAGCGCGCGGGCACGCGCACCATCATCGTGCCCGAGTGGCGCACGCTGCTGTGGGGGTGCCTCGCCGTGTTCGTGGTGCAGCTGCTGCGCCCGCTGCTGGGCGCGCGGCTGCCCAAGCTGTCGCTGCCCAGCCTGCCTCAGGCGGCGCCGGGCCAGCGCAAGGTGCTGATCTTCGTGGCGCTGATGATCGCGGCATCGTGGCCGTTCTTCGCCGGCCGCAACGCGGTGGACATCGCCACGCTGGCCATGATCTACGTGATGCTGGGCCTCGGCCTGAACATCGTGGTGGGCTTCGCCGGCCTGTTGGACCTGGGCTTCGTGGGCTTCTATGCCGTGGGTGCCTACACCTATGCGCTGCTGTTCCACTGGGCCGGCTGGAGCTTCTGGGAAGCCCTTCCCCTGGCCGGCGCGGCGGCGGCGCTGTTCGGCTTCGTGCTGGGCTTTCCAGTGCTGCGCCTGCGGGGTGACTATCTGGCCATCGTGACGCTGGGCTTTGGCGAAATCATCCGGCTGTTGCTGGTCAACCTGACCGACTGGACGGGCGGACCGGACGGCATCTCCAGCATTCCCAAGCCGTCCGTGCTGGGCCTGGAGATGACGCGCTCGCCCACCGTGGAGGGCGGCACCACCTTCCACCAGTTCTTCGGGATGGAGTTCAACTCCCTGCACATGGTGATCGCCCTGTACCTGATGGCGCTGCTGCTCGCGGTGGTCACGCTGTTCATCAGCAACCGCCTGATCCGCATGCCCATCGGCCGCGCCTGGGAGGCACTGCGCGAGGACGAGATCGCCTGCCGGTCGCTGGGCCTGAACCCCATGAAGATCAAGCTCTCGGCCTTCACGCTGGGCGCCATGTTCGCGGGCTTCGGCGGCGCGTTCTTCGCGGCGCGCCAGGGCATCGTGAACCCCGAGTCGTTCACCTTCATCGAGTCTGCGCTGATCCTGGCCATCGTGGTGCTGGGCGGCATGGGCTCGCAGTTGGGCGTGATCGTGGCGGCCATCATCCTTACCGTGTTGCCCGAGCTGGCACGCGAATTCTCCGAGTACCGCATGCTGATCTTCGGCCTGGTCATGATCCTGATGATGGTGTGGCGCCCGCAGGGCCTGCTGCCCATGAAACGCCACCATGTGGAGGTGCCCGCATGAGCGCTCCCCTGCTTGAGGTCAAGGACCTGTGCATGCGCTTCGGCGGCCTGCTGGCGGTGGACCATGTGGCCTTCGACGTGAAACCGCAGGAGGTGTTTGCCATCATCGGCCCCAACGGTGCGGGCAAGACCACGGTGTTCAACTGCATCAGCGGCTTCTACCAGCCCAGCAGCGGCCAGATCGCGCTGCAGGGCCAGGCCATTGCGGGCTACACCAGCCACCAGGTCGCGCGCCAGGGCGTGGTGCGCACGTTCCAGAACGTGCGCCTGTTCAAGGGCATGACGGTGCTGGAGAACCTGCTGGTGGCCCAGCACCACCAGTCGCAGGCGCCGCTGCTGGCGGGCCTGTTCAACACCGCACGCTACCGCCGGAGCGAGGCCGAGAAGATCGATCAAGCCATGCACTGGCTGGACGTCATGGGCCTGCGCGAGTTCGTGAACCGCGAGGCAGGCAACCTGGCCTACGGACACCAGCGCCGCCTGGAGATCGCGCGCTGCATGATCACCAAGCCGCGCCTGCTCATGCTGGACGAGCCCGCCGCGGGCCTGAATCCGCAGGAGAAGAAGGACCTGCAGGCGCTGATCGATCAGTTGCGCCGCCAGTACGGCGTGACGGTGCTGCTCATCGAGCACGACATGGGGCTGGTGATGGGCGTTTCCGAGCGCATCCTGGTCATGGAATACGGCAAACCCATCGCCATGGGCACGCCCGACGCCATCCGCAACGACGAACGGGTCATCAAGGCCTATCTGGGGGAAGCGTGATGGCCCAGCCCATGCTGCAAGTAGAAAACCTGTCCACGCACTACGGCGCGATCTGCGCAGTGAATGGCGTGAGCCTGCACGTGAACCAGGGCGAAATCGTCTCACTGATCGGCTCCAATGGCGCGGGCAAGACCTCGCTGCTCATGACCCTGTGCGGCACGCCGCGCGCCAGCGGCGGTACCGTGCGCTTCGAGGGCGAGGACATCACCCAGCAACCCACGCACCTCATCATGCGCAAGGGCATCGCCGTCTCGCCCGAGGGACGCCGCATCTTCTCGAACCTGACCGTGGTCGAGAACCTGAAGATGGGCGGCTTCTTCCAGGACGGCGCTGCCATTGAGGAGGGCATGGAACACGTGTTCAAGCTGTTTCCGCGCCTAAAGGACCGCGCAGCGCAGCGTGCCGGCACCATGTCAGGTGGCGAGCAGCAGATGCTGGCCATCGGCCGCGCGCTGATGAGCAAGCCCCGCCTGCTGCTGCTGGACGAGCCCACGCTGGGCCTGGCGCCGCTGATCATTGCGCAGATCTTCGAGATCATTCAGGCCATCCGTGCCGAGGGCGTGACCGTGTTTCTGGTGGAGCAGAACGCCAACCGCGCCCTGCAGATCGCCGACCGCGGCTACGTGCTGGAAAACGGCCGCGTGGTGCTGGAGGACACAGGCGCCGCTCTGCTCACCAATGCGGACGTGCGCAAGGCCTATCTGGGCGCTTGACGCAAAGCTGGTGCGACACGAAAGCGGCCTACAGGCCGCTTTTCTTTTGATAGCTGCTCGCGGTTACTCCATAAGGCTTGGAATCATATTTCCTTCAGATTCCACCTGAACGACAAGCGCGCCCTGCTTTGCAACGCGTGCGGTGCTGAGGCCCCCGCGTTTCCCGTGGCAAGTGCCGGGACTGCCCCACGTCGCAGCCCAAAGAATGGCCGCCGCAGTAGCGTGCCTCCTACCACGCAGTAGGAAACCGCTGACCTGTTTCCCTGTACGCGACCATTTCAATGGATCTGCAGGCAATCCCGCCTGTCCACCTCTTTGGAGAACGACCATGGCACAGCAAGGCAACCAAACCCAGGATCAGCAACAACAACAGCAGCAAAACCAGCAAAACCAGCAAAACCAGCAGAACCAGCAGAACCAGCAGAACCAGCAAAACCAGCAGAACCAACAGAACCAACAGCAGGGCCAACAAGGCCAGCAGGATCCGAGCCGGCAGCAGAACCTGAACCCGCAGGATCAGCGTGATCAGCAGAAATTGCAGAGCCAGCAGAGCCCCAACCAAATGGGCGGCAAGCAGAACCAGCAGGATCGCTGAATGTGGTAGCCCCCGGGGTGCCTGGGCGCGGGAGCGCCCTCGGCACCTGCCGGCAGTCGCCATCGCTGCCACCTGCCGATCCGTCTAGAAATTCCCCGAACGGTTTCCCCTCCCCATCAGCGCGGCCGATTACGGCCCACCGCTCGCTTGGCACCCAGAGCACAACTCCGTGACGCCGGCTTCCTCCCTCTTCTTACCCAGCAATCCCGGCATCAAGCCATTCCACAACGCCTCAAGCGTTGCGCCGCGGCGCCTCAGGTGCAGCCACTGAAGCAGGTGTGTGGCGTATAAATCACGGCGCTCACCGTGACGCCGAGGGGTTGTCGATCGCGCCCCCTACCGTAGGCGAGGGCACGCCGCTCGCCTGTCCCGGCAGGTTCTGCCCGGGCGGTACGTTGAGCCGACGGGAGCGCACCACCTGGTGCGGCCGCCACAGGAACGCGATGGCGGCGAACCCGCTCCACACGTGCACCAGACGGCTGAACGGGAACAGCAGGAAGATGGTCACGCCCAGGACGATGTGCACCTGGAAGGACCAGTGCAGCGCTGCGATGGCGCTCGAATCCACAGGCCGCAGCGTCACGATGCGCTGCGCCCAGTCGGCCAGGATCAGCATGGCGCTGCCGTCGGCATGCCGCAGCGATTGCGGCAGCGTGATCAGGCCAAGGGTCAGCTGCACCCAGAGCACGACCAGCACGGCGATGTCCGTGGTGTGGCTGGTGTAGCGGATGCGCGGATCGAACACCCGGCGGTACAGCAGCATGCTCAGCCCCACGAAGCACAGCGCGCCGGCTACGCCCCCCGCAGACACGGCCAGCAGTTGCTTGGTCGAGGCGCTCATGAAGATGCCGTATACCGAATGCGGCGTGAACAGCCCCACCATGTGGCCGAAGAACAGGAACAGGATGCTGTAGTGAAACAGGTTGCTGCCCCACTTGAGCAAGCCCGAGCGCAGCATCTGCGACGAGTCGCTCTTCCAGCTGTATTGGTTCTGGTCGAAGCGGATCAGGCTCCCGATGAGGAACACCGCGAAGCAGACGTAGGGATAGACCTGGAACAGAAAGCCGTGCAGCGTGGTCATGGGTTGGCTCCTCGGGACGGGGATGGTTGCCTGCGCACGATGTGCACGGGTTGGGGGTCGCCAGGGCGCGCCTGACCCGCGGTGGAGCAACCGTCAAAGGCAGGGGGTTCGCGCCAGTCTTCATCCAGCGGCGCCTCGGTGGTGATGGGAACGGCCTGGGCCTTGTGCCCGGCAATGTCCAGCAGCGCCGCGACCACGCAGGCATAACCGCTGTGGCGTTCGCGCAGCGCCGCAAGGAGGGCATTGAGCAAATGCGCGATTTCGTCCAGGAATGCCTTGGCCCCCTGCGCGGGCTGGGTGGACGCGAATTCCAGCACCGCCGGAAGGTAGTCGGGTAGCTCGCCCTCGTTGAGCAGCAACCCAGCCTTGGCGTAGGTGTCGCCCAGGTCGACCATGGCCTGGCCGCGGTCGCGCGAGTCGCCGTGCACATGCTCGAACAGGTGCAGCGACGTGGCGCGCCCTCGGTCAAAAAGCTCCACGTAGGCGGACTCCGCATCCAGCGCGTCCATGCGCAGCAGCTGCTGCACGAACGTAGCGATCTCGCCGCGGCGGCTGCGCGACAGCACACCGTCGGCCGCCAGCAGTGCACCGAACTCGGCGTAATGCCTGCGCAAGGCAGTGTCGGGGTAGGTGAGCAGCGCCGACAGCACGCGCAGCGTGATGGCCCCCGGGCGCCTGGCCGCGCGCGCAGCGGCGGTGGTGGGGTCTTCCTGAGGTGTGGGCATGCTCAGATCTCCGCCTTGATGGGAATGGTGCGGCGCTTTTCCACCCCGAACAGGCTCACGTTGCTGACGCCGTCGGAGCAGCCGTTGCCGAAGCTGAAGCCGCAGCCCCCGCGCACGTTGAAGGCGTTTTCCGCGTACTCGCGGTGCGCTGTCGGGATCACGAAGCGGTCCTCGTAGTTGGCAATTGCCATCACGTGGTACATCTCCTCGACCTCCTGCTGCGTCAGGCCGACCTGTTGCAACACGTCCAGATCCTGGCGCCGGTCGATGTGCTTGCTGCGCTGGTAGGAACGCATGGCCAGCATCCTCTCCAGCGCCCTCACCACGGGGGCGGTATCGCCGGCGGTGAGCAGGTTGGCCAGATACTGCACAGGGATACGCAACTGGCTCACGTCCGGGATATGGCCCCCCACGCCCAACTGCCCCGCGTTCGCGGCGGCACTGATGGGGGACAGCGGCGGCACGTACCAGACCATGGGCAGCGTACGGAACTCCGGATGCAGCGGCAGGGCCACCTTCCATTGCACTGCCATCTTGTAGACGGGGCTCTTGCGCGCGGCATGCATCCAGCTGTCGGGAATGCCGTCGATCTGCGCCTGCCGGATCACTTCAGGGTCGTTGGGGTCCAGGAAGATATCCAGCTGTGCCTCGTACAGGTCGCGGTCACGCTCCACGCTCGCGGCTTCCTGGATGCGGTCGGCGTCATACAGCAGCACGCCCAGGTAGCGGATGCGACCCACGCAGGTCTCCGAACACACCGTAGGCTGGCCCGCCTCGATGCGCGGAAAGCAGAAGATGCATTTTTCCGCCTTGCCACTCTTCCAGTTGTAGTAAATCTTCTTGTAGGGGCAGCCTGAGACGCACATGCGCCAGCCGCGGCACTTGTCCTGGTCGATCAACACGATGCCGTCTTCCTCACGCTTGTAGATCGAGCCCGAGGGGCACGACGCCACGCAGGACGGGTTCAGGCAGTGTTCGCACAAGCGCGGCAGGTACAGCATGAAGGTGTTCTCATACTCCGCGTACATCTGTTTTTGCATGTCCTCGAAGTTCTTGTCCATGCTGCGCTTGCTGAACTCGCCACCCAGGATCTCTTCCCAGTTCGGTCCCCACTCGATCTTGTCCATCTGTTGGCCCGTGATCAGGCTGCGCGCGCGTGCCGTGGGCGCGGCACGCATTTCCGGCGCGGACTGCAGGTGCGCATAGTCGAAGGTGAACGGCTCGTAGTAATCGTCGATCTGCGGCAGGTTGGGGTTGGCGAAGATGCGCATCAGCATCTTCCACTTGACCCCCTGACGCGGCTGGATGCTGCCGTCCGCACGCCGCTCCCAGCCGCCGTTCCAGCGGTCCTGGTTCTCCCAGTCCTTGGGGTAGCCGATGCCCGGTTTGCTTTCCACGTTGTTGAACCAGGCGAACTCCATGCCGGGACGGCTAGTCCAGACGTTCTTGCAGGTGACGGAACAGGTGTGGCAGCCGATGCACTTGTCCAGGTTCAGCACCATGCCGATTTGCGCGCGGATTCTCATGCGGTTTCTCCCTGGTCGAGCGTGGGCTTGATGAGCTGAGCAGCCACGGGGGTGTCCAGCCAGTCGATGCGGTTCATCTTGCGCACCACCACGAACTCGTCGCGGTTGGTGCCCACGGTGCCGTAGTAGTTGAAGGCGTAGCTGAACTGCACGTAGCCGCCGATCATGTGCGTGGGCTTGAGCACGACGCGCGTCACGGAGTTGTGGATGCCGCCGCGCATGCCCGTGATCTCGGAGCCGGGCGTGTTCACGATCTTCTCCTGCGCGTGGTACATCATGACCATGCCGGGCTTCACGCGCTGGCTCACGATGGCGCGCGCGGCAATGGCGCCGTTGAGGTTGAACAGCTCGATCCAGTCGTTGTCCGCGATGCCCACGGAGCGCGCATCCTCCTCGTTCATCCACACACAAGGGCCGCCCCGGCTCAACGTGAGCATGAGCAGGTTGTCGGTATATGTGCTGTGAATGCCCCACTTCTGGTGGGGGGTGATGAAGTTCAGCGCGATCTCGGGATTGCCGTTGGGCTTGATGCCCTGCATGCCTGCCGTGGACTTCAGGTCCACGGGCGGCCGGTAGTTGCTGAAGCCTTCGCCAAACGCCTGCATCCACGGATGGTCCAGGTAGAACTGCTGGCGACCGGTGAGGGTGCGCCACGGGATCAGCTCATGCACGTTGGTGTAGCCGGCGTTGTAGCTGACCTTTTCGCTCTCCAGCCCGCTCCAGGTGGGCGAGCTGATGATCTTGCGCGGCTGCGCCTGGATGTCGCGAAAGCGGATTTTCTCGTCCTCGCGGTGCAGGGCCAGGTGCACATGCTGGCGGCCGGTCTGCTTTTCCAGGGCAGCCCATGCCTTCACGGCCACGTGACCGTTGGTCTCGGGGGCCAGCAGCAGCACGGTCTCGCAGGCATCGACGTCGCTGTCGATGCGCGGCATGCCCCGGGTGGCGCCCTCCTCCACCACCGTGCCGTTGAGTTCGCCAAGCTGCTCCACTTCCTCCTGCATGTCCCAGGCGATGCCCTTGCTGCCATTGCCCAGCTTGCCCATGAGAGGGCCCAGAGCCGTGAAGCGCTGAAAGACATTGGGGTAGTCGCGCACAGCCACCGTGATCTGCGGCCCGGTCTTGCCGGGGACCAGCTCGCACTCACCGCGTGCCCATTCCGATACGCCAAAGGGCTGTGCCAACTCGGCCGGGGTGTCGTGCATCAGCGGCGACAGCACCACGTCGCGCTCCACGCCCAGGTGGCCCGCGCAGACTTCGCTGAATTTCTGGGCGAATCCCTTGTAAATGTCCCAATCGCTGCGCGATTGCCAGCCCGGGTCCACGGCCGTGGACAGCGGGTGGATGAAGGGGTGCATGTCGCTGGTGTTGAGGTCGTTCTTCTCGTACCAGGTGGCCGTGGGCAGCACGATGTCCGAATACAGGCAGGTCGTGCTCATGCGGAAGTCCAACGTCACCAGCAGGTCCAGCTTGCCCTCAGGCGCCTTGTCGTGCCAGACCACTTCGCTGGGTCTGGCATCCTGCGCGCCCAGGTCCTTGCCCTGCACGCCGCTGCTGGTGCCCAGCAAATGCTTGAGGAAGTACTCATGCCCCTTGCCCGAGCTGCCCAGGATGTTGGAACGCCACACGAACATGTTGCGCGGCCAGTTGTCAGGATGGTCCGGGTCCTCGCAGCTCATACGCAAGGTGCCGTCCTGCAGCGACTGCACCACGTAGTCCTTGGGGTCCATGCCCTTGGCCGCCGCGTCCCGCGCCACTTGCAGCGGGTTGGTCTGGAGCTGCGGAGCCGATGGTAGCCAGCCCATGCGCTCGGCACGCACGTTGTAGTCGATCATGCTGCCGCCGTACTGGGACTTGTCCGCCAGCGGCGACAGCACCTCTTCGATGCCCAGCTTCTCGTAGCGCCACTGGTCGGTCTGCGCATAGAAAAAGCTGGTGCCGTTCATCTGGCGCGGCGGGCGGATCCAGTCCAGCGCGAAGGCCAGCGCCGCCCAGCCGGTGTGCGGCCGCAGCTTCTCCTGGCCCACGTAGTGCGCCCAACCGCCACCGCTCTTGCCAATGCAGCCGCACATCATGAGCATGTTGACCACACCGCGGTAGTTCATGTCGCTGTGGTACCAGTGGTTCATGGCCGCACCAATGATCACCATGGACTTGCCGTGGGTCTTGTCCGCGTTCTCGGCAAACTGGCGCGCCACCGCGATCACCTGTGCGCGCGGCGTACCGGTGATTTTTTCCTGCCAGGCGGGGGTGAAGGGCGTGTCGTCATCGAAGCTGCGCGCGGCCATCTCGCCCGGCAGCCCACGCGCGATGCCGTAGTGCGCCACCTGCAGGTCGAACACGGTGGCCACCTGCACGCTGCGCCCGCCCAGCGTCAGGCTTTGCACCGGCACCGTGCGCACCAGCACGTCGGGCTGCACGTTGGGGGTGAAGTGCTCCGTGGTTGCGGCCCCGAAGTACGGGAACCCCACGCGTGCCGTGGTGACCGAGGCCGCTGGTGTGTCCTCCAGCAGCGACAGGCGCAGCGTGACATCACGGCCTTCCTGCGCCTCCTTGGCCTCCAGGTTCCACTGCCCCTGGTCCACATGCCCTTCGGGCCCCCAGCGGAACCCGATGGCACCCCGCGGCACGACAACGCGGCCGGCCTCGTCCAGCGCGACGGTCTTCCACTCCGGGTTGTTGGCCTGACCCAGCGCACCGTCGAAGTCCGACGCGCGCACATAGCGGTCGGGCACCATCACGGTCTCGCCGCTCTGCAGCACTTGCTCCTTGAGCATGACCAGCATGGGCATGTCGGTGTAGCGTCGCACGTAGTCGTCGAAGTAGCGGCTCCTCTCGCCCTGGTCGGGAAAGTAGAACTCTTTCAGGATCACATGCCCCATGGCCATGGCCACGGCGGCATCGGTACCCTGCTTGGGGTTCATCCAGATGTCGGCCAGCTTGGCGACTTCGGAGTAGTCGGGGGTGATGGCGACCGTCGTCGTGCCCTTGTAGCGCACCTCGGTGAAGAAGTGCGCATCCGGCGTGCGCGTCTGCGGCACGTTGGAGCCCCAGGCGATCAGAAAGCCCGAGTTGTACCAGTCAGCGGACTCGGGCACATCGGTCTGCTCGCCCCACACCTGCGGGCTGGCGGGCGGCAGGTCGCAGTACCAGTCGTAGAAGCTCATGCACACGCCGCCGATCAAGCTGAGGTAGCGCGAGCCCGCCGCGTAGCTGATCATCGACATGGCCGGGATGGGCGAGAAGCCGATGATGCGGTCCGGTCCGTAGCGCTTGATGGTGTACACGTTCGCCGCCGCGATGATCTCGTTCACTTCGTCCCAGGTCGAGCGGGCAAAGCCCCCCAAACCCCGCATGCGCTGGTAGTCCTGGCGAGCCTCCTCGTTGCCGACGACGAACGCCCAAGCCTCCACGGGCCGCATGGTCTGGCGGGCCGCACGCCAGGCACGCAGCAGGCGGGCACGCACCATGGGGTATTTCACGCGATTGGCGCTGTACAGATACCAGCTGTAGCTGGCGCCGCGGGCGCAGCCACGCGGCTCGTGGTTGGGCATGTCGGGTCGCGTGCGCGGGTAGTCGGTCTGCTGGGTTTCCCAGGTGACGATGCCGCCCTTTACGTAGATCTTCCAGGAACAGCTGCCCGTACAGTTCACGCCGTGGGTGGAGCGCACGATCTTGTCGTGCGCCCAGCGGTTGCGGTAGGCATCCTCCCAGGTCCGGTCCTCGCCCGTGACGTGGCCGTGGCCATCGGCAAAGAACTCGCGCGGCTGGGTGAAGTACGTCAGGCGATCGAGGAAATGGCTCATCGAAGGGCTCCTTATCGTGCGGCTCATTCGTGCCAAAGGCACGGTGAGTGCGTTCAGGCACACCTGATTCGTGTGGACGTTCTTCCCCATCCAGCCATGCCCGCACCCGCAGGGCGTGTCGTCCGCACGAGCGTCCATGGTGTGCCGTATCCGTATTGCGGAGGAATACGGCAGAGGAAGGGTTGTGACGCTAAGCACCCACACCGGGCTCGCGCGTAGGACAGGGGCTTGAGAACTGGCGCCTGCCAATGCCACCGTGCGCATGCCGCGGTCCGGGAGGGCGTCACATGAAAGCCGGCGGCACAAGGGGCGGATACACGACGTGACGCGCTGCCGCCGTGAAGAGCGGCATGCCGAAAAATAAGCCCAGGAGGCTTGAAACTCCCACTGGATAAGCGCAATCAGCTCCTTAAACAGGAGCACTCATGCCGAAGCTCCGCCGGTGTCAGGCCCCCCGGCGAGACCGCCGCGCGCTTGTCCGGCGCCCACCGTGCGGCGGACTTTACGTAAGAGCATGGGCCGCTGCGGCGGCACGCCGCCGTCAGGCCCTGACGGGGTAGCGGCTGGAGATGGCGATCCGGTTCCAGGCGTTGATGACCACCGCCAGCCATTCAACGGCGGCTATCTCCTCCTTGGACAAGACGCCTGCTGCTTGTGCGTAAACGGCATCGGCACCTGCCCGTCCGCGACCAAGGTGACGGCTTCCACCAGTTCCAGAGCGGCGCGCTCCTTCGGGCTGAAGTAATCGGTCTCACGCCACGCGGGCAGCACCGCAATGCGGTCGCCGCTCTCCTGGCTGGCCAGCGCGTCCCGTGCGTGCAGCCTGACACAGAAGGCGCACTGGTTGAGCTGGGATGCCCGCAGGCGCAGGAGGTGCGCGAACCCCGTCGCGATGCCGGCCTGTGCCGCAGCCTCGGACGCCAACCGGTCCAACTCCACCACCGCCTGATACAGCGCGGGGGCGCTCTTTCCAAGATTCACTCGTTCACGCATACGGCTCCCGATGCCTGTCCGGCAAAAAACCCAGCGCCAGCGATGGGCTACCGCTGGCTGGCCCGGCGTGCCGGCCAGCCCTGATCGTCGCAGATGCGCGGCAGGACGCCCGGCCGGCACGGCCATAAGACCGCATTGGCATGCAGGACAAAATGCGAATCGAATTTGCCTCTAAGCCTTGCACATCAAGCGCAAGCAGCTCCTAAACATGAAGCACAACCGGCATATCTACTCCCCCAGGCACACGTCGATCGCCCGCGCCATGGCGATCAGTTCATGGTCCAGCGGCACCTTGCGCTGGGTGTTGGCCACCTGGGCGATGGGGACACTGGCGATGTGCCCGCCCTGTAGCGTGACCATGTGGCCGAACTGGCCATCGATCACCAGTTGCGCCGCCCGGTGACCGAAGCGCGTGGCCAGCACACGATCGAATGCGGTCGGGTCGCCCCCTCGCTGCACATGGCCCAGCACGGTGGTGCGCACCTCGCTTTGCAGGTGCGGCTGCAGCCGCTGGCGCAGCACATGGCCCACGCCACCCAGGCGGACCGGGTCGGGGCTGTGGACCACCTGCTCGCGTACCGTGAGGCCGGCGCCACGCTCCTTGGCGCCTTCGCCGATGCAGATGATGGTGTAACGCTGGCGCTGCTCGCGCCGACGGCAGCGCTCGATGATGGGCTGCAGGTCGTAGTCGATCTCGGGCAGCAGGATCACGTCGGCCGCGGCGGCAATGCCGCTCTCTAGGGCCAGCCAGCCCGCATGGCGGCCCATGGTCTCGACGATCATGACGCGGTGGTGGCTGTAGGCCGTGCTCTCGATGCGGCGCATCGCGTCGGTGGCCGTGGCCACGGCGGTGTCAAAGCCGAAGCTGCGCTCACACAGCGCGATGTCGTTGTCGATGGTCTTGGGCACGCCCACGCATTGCAGCCCGATCCGCGCCAGGCCATGGGCCAGGCTCATGGTGCCGTCGCCGCCAATGGCCACCACCACGTCCAGGCCCAGCGCGCGCACGTTGCGCTCCACCTGGGCCAGCGTCGCTTCGTCCTTTAGCGGGTTGGCGCTGTTGCTCGTGCCCAGGATGGTGCCGCCCATGTGCACGATGCCCGAGACCTGGTCCCAGGTGAGCAGCCGCGCGCGCGACGCTTCGCCCATCAGGCCCTCGAAGCCGTCTTCGATGCCCAGTACCTCGCAGTGTCCGTGGTGGATCAGCGACTTGGTGACCGCGCGGATCACCGCGTTCAGCCCCGGGCAGTCGCCCCCGCCGGTGAGTACGCCGACACGCATCGCCGCCACCCGTTTTAAGGCAGCAGGTCCAGCGCGTGCATGTACGCTGGCTGCACCATGAGGTCGTCCCACGGCTGGGGCAGTGTCTCGGGCAGCAGGGCCAGGCGGCGCGCCTCGCTCGCACCGCTGGCCTGCCAGCGGCCCGCGGCCTGCGCGGAGGCCAGGCCATCAATGAGTTCGTCCACCGCCGCGCCGCCGCCCAGGCTCTGGTTGCACAGCAGCACCAGGTCGCAGCCGGCATTGAGCGCGGCCACACCGGCGTCGGTGTAGCTGACCACCTCGCCATCGAGACGGCGCGCGCCTTCCATGCTCAGGTCGTCGCTGAAGATGGCGCCGTCAAAGCGCAGCCGTCCGCGCAGGATGTCCTGCAGCCACTTGGTGGAGAAGCCCGCCGGGCGGTTATCCACCTTGGGATAGATCACATGCGCGGGCATCACACTGGTGAGCACCGTGGACAGCCACGGGTACGGCGCCGCGTCGTCGGCCAGGATCGCCGTGAGGCTGCGGCGGTCGACCGGAATCTCGGTGTGCGAATCGGCCGCTACGAAGCCGTGGCCCGGGAAGTGCTTGCCGCAATTGGCCATGCCGGCCTGCAGCAGGCCCTGCATGAGCGCGCGCGCCAGCATGGCGACCACGCGCGGGTCGCGGGCAAAGGCCCGGTCACCGATCACGCCGCTGGCGCCGTAGTCCAGGTCGAGCACCGGCGTGAAGGAGAAGTCCACGCCGCAGGCGCGCAGCTCGCTGCCCAGCAGGTAGCCCGCCGCCGTGGCGGCGTCCATGGCGCGCAGGGCGCCGCTGCCTTCGCGGTGCTTGCTGCCCTTGCCGTCGTCCATCCACAGTTCGCCGAAGGCACGCATGGGCGGGATGTGCGTGAAGCCATCGGTCTTGAAGCGCTGCACGCGACCGCCCTCATGGTCCACGCAGATCAGCAGGTCGCCCCGCACGGCCTTGATGGCGGCGGTGAGTTCCAGCAACTGCGCGCGGTGCTCCCAGTTGCGCGCGAACAGGATCACGCCGCCCACGAGCGGGTGGGCCAAGCGCTGGCGATCGGTGGCGGTGAGCTGCGTGCCGGCCACGTCGATGATGAGGGGTGCGTGTTCTGTCATGGGTTGCATGCTTTCATTTTGATAGCTACCAGCGCTTGCCACACAAGCGCTGCGGGCTGATTTGGCTTCAATCTTTCTCGACCACGCAGAAGCTGGCGGCGTAGTCGCTCTCGTCGGTCACGCTCAGGTGGCAGCGCAGGCCGCGCGCGGCAAACCAGTCCTGCAGCGCGCCGTGCAGCACGATTGTGGGCTGCCCGCTGGGCAGGTTGGCCACCTCGCAGTGCCGCCAGGTCATGGGCATGTGCAGCCCCAAGCCGATGGCCTTGCTGAACGCCTCCTTGGCAGAAAAGCGCGTGGCCAGGTAGCGCACGCCGCGCTCGGGCCAGCGTGCCGAGCGCGCGCGCCAGGTGGCCAGCTCGCCATCGGCCAGCACCTTTTCGGCGAAGCGATCGCCATGGCGCGCCAGGCTGGCGCGGATGCGGCGCACGTCGCAGATGTCGGTACCGATGCCGTAGATCATGGGGTTATGAGTCAAATAGGTCTCTAGCGCTTATCCAACAAGCGCCAGCAGCTATGGTTTCAGGAGTCCCCGCTCCGTCATGCCCTGGGCGATGCAGCGCTGGTAGGCGCGCACGGTGTCGCCGTAGCCCAACTCCAGCGCATCGGCGATCAGCGCATGGCCGATGGACACCTCCAGCACGCCGGGCACGTGGGCCAGGAAGTCCGCCAGGTTGTCGCGGCTGAGGTCGTGGCCCGCGTTCACCCCCAGGCCGACATCCAGAGCGGCCTGGGCGGCAGCACGGTAGCGCTCCAGTTGCGCAGCCTGCTGCGGCGTGCCCCAGGCGGCGGCGTAAGGCTCGGTGTACAGCTCCACGCGGTCGGCCCCCACGGCGCGCGCGGCGGCCATCTGCTCGGGCACGGGGTCCATGAACAGGCTCACGCGCACGCCCAACTGCCGGCATTCGGCAATCAGGGGCGCCAGGCGCTCGGCATCTTGCGGAAAGCTCCAGCCGTGGTCGCTGGTGAACTGGTCCTGGCTGTCGGGCACGAAGGTGGCCTGGTGCGGGCGCACCTGGCGGATGAACTCCATCAGGTTGTGCGTGGGGTTGCCCTCGATGTTGTACTCGGCCTGCGGCCATTGCTTGAGCAGCTCGGCCAGTTGGTACACATCGTGTGCACGGATGTGCCGCTCGTCGGGGCGCGGATGGACGGTGATGCCCTGCGCCCCCGCCTCCAGGCACAGCTGCGCGGCGCGCAGCACGCTGGGAATGCCCAGATGGCGCGTGTTGCGCACCAGCGCCACTTTGTTGACGTTCACGGAGAGGGCGGTGCGCGCGTGGGAGGTGGTCATGGGATGCGAAGCGGTGGCGTGAAGCTAGGCAATATAGCAATCTGCGACGGGGGCGGGGACGACGCTGCGCAAGGCCGCGGCGCGCGGCGGCGTGGGTTGCGGCCGCGCCGGAGCGCCTGCGCAATGCCGCCGGGCCACCTCAGTCCGTCTCGCGCACCGAGTAGCGCTCGCCGCCGATCACCAAGTCGTGCCAACGGGGCGGCTGGGTCTGGACGCCCTGCTCCACCCACTGCCCGGCCCGCGCGCCCTGCACATGCCGGAGGTTGCCCTGCAGACGCCCCACCGTCCGCCACTGCGCACCGTCCCGCGCGAACACCTGGCTCGCATAGCCGCTGAGCAGCACCTGCTCCGCCTGCCCGTCACCGTCCAGGTCGATGCGCAGCACGGGACAGGGCGCGGCTTCGGTGCAGGTCAGCGACAGCTGGTTCCCCCGCAGCTGGGTGAGCAGGAATTCAAGCCATGCGGCATCGGGCGCCGCGTCGGCGGGAAACGGCTGCAACCGGGCGCGCAGGGTCTCGGCGGTCCAAACAGGCGCTCCACGGCCCCGCGCGTACCGGTGCGTGTCCTGCTGGGCCGCCTGGGCCTGTTCCCGGATCTGCGCGGCCTGGGGGTGGCTCTGCTCCTGCGCCAACTGCTCCAACGCCGCGCGACCGGCCCGGCCCGCGTCCCAGCGCAGGTAGCGGAAGTCGAAGGCCTGCACGTCCACGCGTTGCGCCTGCAGGCGCGCCAGCTGGCTGGCGACAGCGATGCGCGCCGGGTCCAGCACGGGCGTACAGGTCAACAAGGCCAGCGCAACAGCCAGCCAGGCCGCCGCCACGTTCACCCGCCGCGCCAGCGCCATCCACGGCGCACCGCGCCGCAGTGCGGCCACCGCATACCCGACGGCGTAGACCGCCATCAGGGCCACGGCCAGCGCGGCCCAGACGCGGTCCGCGCTCCAGCCGTACTGCGCCACCCGCAGTCCCAGCGCATAGGCGCACAGCGCGGCATACACGGGCATTGCCAGCAGGCCGGCCGCGCAAAAGCGCTGCAGCCCGGGGCCGAAGCGCTGGCTTTCTGCCCGGCCGTCGCTCCAGGCCACGTTGAACAGAAACACCAGCCACGCCATGAGACCGAGCATAAGCGCCGTGGCGTGCCCAGTCTTCCACAGCGGTGCCAGGCCGCGCACCGGCAGCGCCACGAGGAACAGCAAAGCGATCAGGCAGGCCAGCGGCAACAGCCAGCCCAGCACCTGGAGCATCGAACGCCAGAAACCCGCCAACGCTTCTTCCCGCGCCGCGTACAGCGACAACCCTATGCTGAACGCCGTCGGGGTGGCCATGTAGACGAACGGGCGGCTGGTGAATGTGTCCAGAAATAGCGACACGCCCAGCACTTTGAACAGCCCGGCCAGCAGGAACAGCAGGGCCCAGAACAACCCCGCGAACAGGCCCGCCAACAGCAACTGAAAGGCATGGCGCCAGGCCGTGGCGAAGAGCCGGGCGTAGTCGCGCGCCCAGGTGCCGCTGGCCAGGCGTTGCTCGGCAAAAGGCAGCAGCACGAACCAGCTGCAGGACAGCAGCACCCCCAGGGCCATGGCGGCGCGGCCGCGGTTCTCACCCAGCGAGGCATGGCCTGCATAAGCCGCGGCCGCGGCGAACACCATGGCCAGGGCCGCCGCGTGCACCCACAGCAGGCGGCGTGCACGGTGCGCGGCCAGCAGTTGCAGGGTCGGCGGCACCGCCAGCACCACGGCGTAGAGCGGCCACAGCACAGCAGCGTTGCCCTTCGGCAGCAGCCCGTGCAACGCCCACAATGCGGCGCCCTGCGCGATCGCCCAGCCGATCATCCACCCTCTTGCCCTGCCATGCTCCATGCCCTGTTCCCTCCCGTCGTCTGTGTTTCAGAAGCTGCCCTCAAACCCATCGCGGAAGCGATTCTCGCGGACTGGCCCGTCTGCACGGCACATCGGGCGCCGACAGCGCGTGCCATTGGCAAGAGATACCACGCCGCCGGGTGCGGTGCCAAGCGCCGCGTGGAAAGCCTGAGGACAGCCTCTCAGAGTTTCTGCAGATCCATCATCAGCTGGCGCGTGCGCAGCAAGGGGCTGCCGCAGTGGTATTGCAGCAGCGCACGCAACTGCGTCTTGAGATCAGCCGCCACCGGCGCCTCGGCTGTCGCGATGGCCCGCAGCGTGGCGGTGTAGCGCGCGGGCTCGTCCAGCGCGCCCTGCAGGGCCAGCCACTGGCCTCCCGAAAGCGCAGCCCGGTCGGCCGGCACGGCCGGGCGCAGGCCGGCCTCTGGCACGAGCGCGTAGCGCGCCGCCGCGTGCAGCGGAGCAAGCGTGGAGGTCTCCGCATCCAGGCCCGGCAGCAGGCCGATCTCGCGCAGCAGCAGCAGCTCGAAGCTGCGCAGCACGGGCTCCAGCGCATCGCCATGTTCCCCCTCGTGGTCCACGGTTGCCAGCACGCGCACCACGCCGGCATAGGTATCGAACAGCGGCGCGTGGGTGTCCTCACGCGCCAGCAGCCGCAGGAGCAGTTCGTTGAGGTAAAGGCCCGACAGCAACGCGTCGCCCGTCGGCATGACATGGCCACCCGCCCACTCCGCGCCCTTGAGCGCATGGATCTCGCCATGCCCCTCGCCGCCCAGCGTGTAGGTCACCCGCAGCGGCTGCAGCGGCAGCAGCACGGGCCGAAAGTTGGAGGTGGGCTTCTTCGCCCCTTTGGCGACCAGCGCCACGCGACCGTAATGGCGCGTGAACGTCTCCAGGATCAGGCTGGATTCGCTCCAGTCGTAGCTGTGGAGTACGTAGGCGGGCTCGTCGGCGATGCGGCGGGCGGCCATGAATTGCTATCTTGTTAATAGCTCCCAGCGCTTGACAGATGAGCGCTGGAGGCTGATTTGCTTGAAAATCCGTGTGCAAGCATCCCCCGCGCCGCGTGACGTCGCCACTGCACCACCCGTCAGAGAGCAGCGAAACGGGCCACGCCAGAAGCCTGCGCGGAGCGAGCCTTGCCCAGCCACCGCGTCACCCCTGTGCCCGCGAAACGCAGCGCTGCGCGCAGGGGAAGACGGCACAGCCGCTCACGGGACGGTCCTATTCATAACCGAAGGAGCGCACGCGCGCTTCATCATCGGCCCAGCCGGAACGCACCTTGACCCAGACCTCCAGAAACACCTTGGCATCCATGAGCTTTTCAAGTTCCTGCCGTGCCTCGGTGCTGATGCGCTTCAGGCGTTCGCCCTTTTCGCCGATCACCATGGCCTTGTGACCGTCGCGCTCCACCACGATGGTGGCCGCGATGCGGATGAAGCGCTTGTGCTGTTTGCTCTTTTCCTCATCGAACTTGTCGATGACCACCGTGGAGGTGTAGGGCAATTCGTCGCCCGTGAAGCGGAACAGCTTCTCGCGCACGGTTTCAGAGGCAAGGAATTTCTCGCTGCGGTCGGTCAACTCGTCCTCGGCATACCACCAGGGCTGCTCGGGCAGGTACTTTTCGCAGATGCCGTACAGGCGCTCGATATCGCCCTTGTTCTTGGCCGACATGGGCACGAACTCCGCGAACGGGTGGCGGCCCTGCATGTCCCGCAGCCACGGTGCGATCTCGGCGCGGCGATGCACGGTATCGAGCTTGTTGGCGATGAGCAGCGTGGGGATGCCAGGCTTGAACAGCGACAGCACCTTGGCGTCGGCCAGCGTGAAGCTGCCGGCCTCGACCACGAAGAGAATCAGGTCCACGTCGCCGATCGCGCCCATCACGGTCTTGTTGAGCGACTTGTTGAGCGCGGTGGAATGCCGCGTCTGAAAGCCCGGCGTGTCCACGAACACGAACTGCGTGGCGCCGCGTGTGCGGATGCCCGTGATACGGTGGCGCGTGGTCTGCGCCTTGCGACTGGTGATGGAAATCTTCTGCCCCACCAGCGCATTCATCAGCGTGGACTTGCCCACATTGGGTTTGCCCACGATGGCGATCAGCCCGCAGCGCTGCCCGCTGGCCTCGGCCGGGGCATCGCCGCCGGGGCGCGCGGCCGCCAGCATGGCTTCCAGGTCATTTTGGCCGCTAGCGCCCGAATCGTCTGCGCTACCAGCTACGGTTTCAGTAGCATTCATACGTTTTTCGCTTTCAACTGGACCAGCATGGCACCGGCAGCGGCCTGCTCAGCGGCGCGGCGCGATGCGCCGCTGCCGCGCTCCACGCGCTGCAACTCGACCACCTCGCACTCCACATGGAACACCTGGTTGTGCGCGGCGCCCGTGGTGGAGACGACCCGGTACTGAGGCAGATTCATTTTGCGGCCCTGCAGCCACTCCTGCAACGCGGTCTTGGCATCCTTCGCAGCCTCCTGCAAGCGCGGACTCAATTCCACGCCCTCGAACAGGCGGTGCACCAGCCGTTCGGCGCACTCATAGCCCGCATCCAGGTACACCGCGCCGATGATCGCCTCCAATGCATCGGCCAGGATGGACGGGCGCAGCTTGCCGCCGGACTTGGCCTCGCCCTCCCCCAGGCGCAGCACCGGCGGCAACTGCAGCCGCACGGCGATCTGGTGCAGCGAGTCCTGCTTGACGAGCAGTGCACGCACGCGCGACAACTCCCCTTCGGGCAGGTCGCGCATGCGGCGAAACAGCAGGCTGGAGACCGCGAGGCTCAGCACCGAGTCGCCCAGGAATTCCAGGCGTTCGTTGTGGTCCGCGCTGAAGCTGCGGTGGGTGAGCGCGCGCTGCAGCAGCGACGCATCGGAGAACTGATGCTGCAGGCGTTGCTGCAGTGTGGAGAGACTGGCCGGTTGCACTAAGACTAGTAATTCGGGGGTTGGGTCGATTCCTGGAAGCGGTAGACCAGGAAGGCCGGTCCCGCCAGGGCAATTTCACGCGAATAGCTGAATGACACCACGATCTTGTCATTGCGCTTGGTGATTTCCAGGTCCTTGCCGGCAATGGAATGGATGTCGTCAATGGCTGCTGCCCGGTCGAACGCTGCGCGGATGTCGGGCACCGTCGAGCCGTCGCGCGCCGCCTTCACCGCGGCCTTCTTGATCGCGAAGTATTCGAGGAAGATGGGTACGGACTGCCCGCCGATCGCGAATGCGGCCACGGCGATCAGGCCCACGAAAATCACGCCGATGAACGACAGCCCCCGCTGACGCGAACGAGTGGTGGTGCGTTGTGCTCCCATGTCTGCTTCCCTCTCTGCCAATACTGGTTAGTTGAACGGTCCGATGCGCTTGAGATTACCGAAGTTCATCCACACGAAGAAGGCCTTGCCTACGATGTTCCCGTCCGGCACGAACCCCCAGTAGCGCGAATCGAGCGAATTATCGCGGTTGTCACCCATCATGAAGTAGTGCCCTTCAGGCACCTTGCAGGTCACGCCCTCGACGCTGTAGCGGCACTGATCGCGGAATTGGTAATTGCTCGCACCCTGCACGAACGCCGGAACTTCGGGGTTGTTGAGAAGACGGTGCGGGTGTGCCCCCAGTTGCTCCTCGAACTGCTTGAAATAGCGCATCGCGTCCGGGTCGAAGAAGTCCGGTAGTGCCGTGGTGGGCACCGGCGTGCCATTCACCGTCAGGCGCTTGTTCAGGTAGGCCACCTCATCCCCTGGGATACCCACCACGCGCTTGATGTAGTCCATGTTGGGTTGCGGCGGGTAGCGGAACACCACCACGTCACCACGCTGCAGCGGATTGCCTTCAGTGATCTTGGTGTTGATCACGGGCAGGCGCAGGCCATAGGTGAACTTGTTCACCAGGATCAGGTCGCCCACGAGCAGCGTCGGAATCATCGAACCCGAGGGAATCTTGAAGGGCTCGAACAGGAACGAGCGCAGCAGAAAGACGATGGCGATCACGGGAAAGAGCCCCGCAGTCCAGTCCAACCACCAGGGCTGCATGAGGATGCGCCCCTTGGCTTCCTGGAGGTCGTCCTGGTCCACCTTCTGAATGCCCATGCGATCCAACTCGGCGCGGCGCTGGGCCGCGGCGGCCTCCAGCGCCTGCGCGGCCTGGCGGCGCCGGGGCAGGAAGATGAAGCGCTCGGCCAGCCAGTACGCCCCGGTCACCACCGTAGCCAGGAACAGCAGCAGCGCGAAGTTGCCCTCGAGCGCGCCGAAATACCACGCGCCCACATAGCCCACGAATGCCGCGAGCACCGCGGCCGTGATGTATTGCATGACTTGCACAGCGATCAATCCTCAACCTGCAGAATCGCCAGGAAGGCCTCTTGCGGCACCTCCACCGAACCAATCTGCTTCATGCGTTTCTTGCCTGCCTTCTGCTTTTCCAGCAGCTTGCGCTTGCGGGTGATGTCGCCGCCGTAGCACTTGGCCAGCACGTTCTTGCGCAATGCCTTGATGGTCTCGCGCGCGATGATGTTGGCGCCGATGGCCGCCTGGATGGCCACGTCGAACATCTGGCGCGAGATGATCTCGCGCATCTTCGCCGCCACCGCGCGGCCGCGGTATTGCGACTGGCTGCGGTGGACGATGATGGACAGCGCGTCCACCTTTTCGCCGTTGAGCAGGATGTCCACCTTGACCACGTCGGAAGGGCGGTACTCCTTGAACTCATAGTCCATCGAGGCATAGCCGCGCGAGACGCTCTTGAGCTTATCGAAGAAGTCCAGCACGATCTCGCCCAGCGGCAGTTCGTAGGTCAGCATGACCTGGCGGCCGTGGTACTGCATGTTCATCTGCACGCCGCGCTTCTGGTTGGCCAGCGTCATGACCGGGCCCACGTAGTCCTGCGGCATATACAGGTGCACGGTCACGATGGGCTCGCGGATCTCCTGAATCTTGCCCTGGTCGGGCATCTTGGACGGGTTCTCGACCATGATGACCTCGCCATCGCCCTTGACCACCTCGTACACCACGCTGGGCGCGGTGGTGATCAGGTCCTGGTCGAATTCGCGCTCCAGGCGCTCCTGCACGATCTCCATGTGCAGCAGCCCCAGGAAGCCGCACCGGAAGCCGAAGCCCAGCGCCTGCGAAACCTCGGGCTCGAAGTGCAGCGACGCATCGTTGAGCTGCAGCTTTTCCAGGGCGTCGCGCAGCGCGTCGTATTGGTTGGCTTCCGTCGGGTACAGGCCGGCAAACACCTGGGGCTGGATTTCCTTGAAGCCCGGCAGCGCCTCCGTGGCGGGGCCCAGGTTGTTGGGCAGCTTCTTTTCCAGCGTGATGGTGTCGCCCACCTTCGCTGCCTTCAGTTCCTTGATGCCGGCGATGATGTAGCCCACCTCGCCCGCCTCCAACGCATCGCGCGACTGCTGCGCGGGCGTGAACACACCGAGGTTGTTCGCCTCGTAGGCCGCGCCGCTGGCCATCATCTTGAAGCGTTCGCCCTTCTGCAGCCGGCCATCGACCACACGGACCAGCATGACGACGCCCACGTAGGAGTCAAACCAACTATCGATGATCATCGCGCGCAGCGGCGCCTCGGACTGGCCGCGCGGGGCCGGCACCTTGGCAACGATCTGCTCCAGCACGTCGTCGATGCCCATGCCTGTCTTGGCCGAAATGGCAATGGCTTCGCTTGCGTCGATGCCAATTACATCCTCGATCTCGGCCTTGGCGGTGTCTGGATCAGCCTGGGGCAGATCCATCTTGTTGAGCACGGGCAGCACTTCCACACCCAGATCCAGCGCGGTGTAGCAGTTGGCCACGGTCTGCGCCTCGACGCCCTGCGATGCATCGACCACCAGCAATGCACCCTCACACGCCGAAAGCGAGCGCGACACCTCATAAGAGAAGTCCACGTGGCCCGGCGTATCGATCAGGTTCAGGTTGTAGACCTTGCCATCACGCGCTTTGTATTGCAGTGCCGCGGTCTGCGCCTTGATGGTGATCCCGCGCTCCTTCTCGATGTCCATCGAGTCGAGCACCTGTGCTTCCATCTCCCGGTCGGCCAGTCCCCCGCAGCGTTGGATGATGCGGTCAGCAAGCGTGGACTTGCCGTGGTCAATGTGCGCAATGATCGAAAAATTTCTGATGTGGTTCATCAACGGGATACGACAAGTATTTGAACTGCAAGGCTCATGACAAGAAAAAAGGGCGCGTCAAACAAGCGACGCGCCCTGAACCAACAATCTTTGGCAACTGCGATAGTTGGAGCTTCATTGTAGGCAAAAAGGCCCCAACAAGGGGTGCGTCCTACAAGCGCCCGGGGTCGTTGCCGGGCTGCAACGAGGCACTTATCCACATCTTATTCAACCAACGCATCTCAAATTGCTGAATAACAAGTGAACAAGCCATGGAAAACCTGTGCATGACTTAGCGCGTTTTCCGCATGGCGACGTTCAAGGTGGAGTTATATTGATTGGCGCCTTTGAAACGCACTTATTCTATCAATAAGTACATAGCGCCCCGTTGATACCAACCCTGCGAAAGAGCGTTCCCCGCTACGGAATCGCGGGGCTCCAGCGAGCCCTGGCGACGCTGCCTAACGGCTGGGGCGGATCAGTGCATATTGCGCCCATTCGCCGCGACGGAAAAGCACGTTGATGGGTTTCCCCATGTCAGCCTTCGCTAGTACCGCCTCGAAATCCTTGAGGTTACGGACTTCGGTGTTAGCCAGCGCGATGATCACATCGTCTGCCCGCAGACCGGCACGCGCCGCCGAGTCGTTGGCAGAGACCACGCGCACCCCTCCCTTCACCTTCAGTTCCTTCGCCTGCGCAGCGGTCAGGTCGGCAACGACCAAGCCGATCTGCTGAGCCGCTGTCGAGGACTTGCCCTTGCCTTCTGCTTCGGCTGCCTTGGCTGCCACCTTTTCATCGGGCTCCACCTCGGCAATGGTGATCGACAGGTCGCGCAATGCGCCACGGCGGAACACCGTGATATGGGTCTTGGTTCCTGGCTTGGTGTTGCCCACCAGGCGGGGAAGGTCAGACACCTTCTCGACGGCCTTGCCGTCATAGCGCGTGATCACGTCGCCCGCCTCTATGCCAGCCTTCTCCGCGGGGGATCCAGTCTCCACGCCGCGCACCAGCGCGCCGTCGGTTTTGCCAAGCCCGATGGACTCCGCCACATCCTTGGGAACCGAGCCAATCTGAACACCAATGCGGCCACGGCTCACACGACCGCTCACGCGCAGTTGCTCGCTCACGCGCATGGCCTCGTCAATGGGAATGGCGAACGAGATACCCATGAATCCGCCGGAGCGGGAGTAGATCTGGCTGTTGATGCCCACCACCTCGCCCCGCATGTTGATCAGAGGGCCGCCGGAGTTACCGGGATTGATGGCCACATCCGTCTGGATGAAGGGCAGATAGTCGCCCGTATCGCGCTGCTTGGCACTCACGATGCCGGCGGTCACGGTGTTTTCCAGGCCAAAGGGAGAGCCGATTGCCATGACCCATTCACCCGCTTTAAGACGGCCCACGTCACCCACCTTTACCGCGGGCAGTCCCGTGGCGTCGATCTTGACGACGGCAACGTCGGTGCGCTTGTCCGAGCCAATGATCTTGGCCTTGAACTCCCGCTTGTCCGTCAGCGTCACGATCACTTCGTCCGCCCCCTCCACCACGTGGGCGTTGGTCATGACATAGCCGTCAGGACTCAGAATGAACCCCGATCCCACGCCACGCGGCTGCTCTTCGGGCTGCGGACGCTGCGGCCCCTGCTGGCGTGGAATGTTGGGCACCGGGACACCAAAACGCCGGAAGAACTCCAGCATGTCTTCATCCATGCCCCCGATGGAGGGCCTCGCCGTCACCTTCTCGGTTGTGCGAATGTTCACCACGGACGGTCCCACCTGCTCGACCAGTTCGGTGAAGTCAGGCAGGCCACGCACCACGGCAGCAGGCTGGGCCTGCACCGAAGCGGGCGCCGCCACCAAGCCTGCGCCGCCCATTGCCAAGGCGATGGCCATAGCGCAGGGCCACCATGCGCGCTTTGCACGGAGTTTCGTCATCATCAGCCTTTCTTTTCCAGACAACCCGCAACAGCGGGAATAGCGGTTTGTGAGAAAGCCGCGCGCATTGGTTCCCGTACACCGGGAACGGAACGCATCACTCGTCCTTGCGTTGGACGGACTCGATGAACCGCTGGAGCGTGCGGGCAGGAACTTCCCCCACAGCGGTCACCCAGGCAGTTTTGTGCACCTGCCGGCCCACCACTTGTGTGGCGCCCATACTGGCACTGCGCACAGATGCAGCATGGCGTGCGGCATCGAACGGCTCCACAAAGACGGAAAGCGTGGCCAAGCCGTCTGAGTAAATGCACTGCAATAGCGGGCCGGACGCCATGGCCATCACGTCTTTGCGATAGCAGCCCTGGGAGACGAATCCGGCCACAGCCTTGCCCATGGTCCAGCCTTGCGCTTCGGCCGTCGTCCGCTGAAGAGGGACCTTCACGAGACGATACCCCTGCAAGTCCTCCATCATCTGTTCGATGCGCGACAGATCCGCCGGGACATCCAGATTCAGTTCCGAAAACGCCGCCTGCTCCAGGAGCCGACCTTCGCCGTCCAAGGTCTGCATCTTGACAACCAGTCCAGACACACGATCCACCCAGATCTGGTAGCCGAATCGCCAGGCATCACGGGGCTGGAATAAAAGCCGATCGGCATCCCTCCCGGCCACGCGCTCCTGCCCGAGGGCCCGCAGCGCGTAATGCTGCGAAGGATGGACACCCTTGGCATCGGCAACACGCGGAAAAGCACCGGGCACGTCGCGCAGTTCGCTGCGTACCACACGGGCATGCGGAAGGAAGGTGCGGACCTCCTCTTCGCGCCGGAAGACCACCCGTGGTGTTCCGCTCAGCGCCTCGACACGCTCAATTTGCCGCGCACCCTCGCAGGCATGCCAGATCCGGGAACTGACCATGGCCCCGTTGGAAGAAAGAACCACGAACGTGCCGTGGTAGCTGCGAAACAGCGAAGCATGGTGCATGCGCGCAATCCACTCCGCCACGTCGCGTGGTTCGCCAGGGGTCGTTGGTGCGGGGCCTGACATGCAGTTCGCCGCAGCCACGCCACAGAGCATCAAACCGCCACACACCAACCACCATGACCGCAACCTGCGGCAGCACTGCATTACTCGCCACCGAATCACGCGCCTGGACTCCCTAGCCTAGACATTCCAACGATGAGCCCGACCCTTTAGCGCGCAGGCGCTTCAAACGTGGCGTTCCGCAGGAAGCCTGCCGGCATCTGCAGTGCAGTCGTGCTGCCAAACTGCTTGTGCGCCGCGAGCAACTCATCCAGACGCGGATCACGCAACATGACCTGTTGCCCATCAGAGCCGGCGGCTGTGGCCAGCAGAGCGGGCGCCGTGGCCGTCATGACTGGCTGGACCGCCGCCAACTGCGCGCCTGCCGCGCGGCCGTCACCTTCGGCGCCCAGATAAACACTCCATCCAACAGCCGCGACTGCGGCAAACGACGCGAACCCTGCCGCCACCTTCCAGCGGAACACTGCGGCGTTGGCTGCGTTGTCTTTCGTCCGCCCCGCCTTCATAGAGGCCACGTGACCTACTTCCACGGCCGCCAAGCGAGGCGCCGGTTCGCGCGCCAGTTGCGTGCGCAGGCGGTCTACGAGTTCAAGGTCTCCCATACCCGCTGCTTCAGAACTGCGCAGGGTGTCACCTATCAAATGGTAGAGCTGCCACGTCGCCCGCCCCTCGGCGTTCGCGGCATAGGTGAGCGCGTGCGCAAATTCTTCGCCCTGCAACTCCCCATCGGCCAAAGCCGACAGCTGTTCTCGCATCATCATGTCGTCGTTCATGGTGTTTACTCGCCAAACCGCGCCATTGCCATTCACACGCCTACCACCGCTTGCCGGAGCGCTTCTCCAGCAAAGGCTTGACCCGCGCGGAAATTGCCTCGCGCGCACGGAAGATCCGCGAGCGCACCGTACCGATGGGGCATTCCATGGCTACGGCAATTTCCTCGTAACTCAACCCCTCGATCTCCCGCAGAGTCACGGCCTGCCGCAAATCCTCGGGCAATGCCTCCATGGCCGCATTGACAGCGGCAGCGATTTCCTGGGCCGCCAACACGGTTTCGGGGGTTTCGTCGCTGATTAGTTCACGATCCAGGAAGGAAGTTTCATCTTCGGAGTCGTTGCTGCCGCGAAGAGCGCTCTCCGTGACAACCGGATTGCGTTTCATGTCTACCAGCGCCTTCTTGGCGGTGTTCACGGCGATGCGGTAGAGCCAGGTGTAGAACTGTGCCTCTCCACGGAACTGGTGCAAGGCTCGGTAGGCACGCAGAAAGGTTTCCTGCGTGATGTCGGCCACCAGATCGGTATCGCGCACCATACGCCCCACTAGGCGCTCAATGCGCCGCTGGTATTTGATGACCAGAAGTTCATAAGCGCGCTGGTCCCCCGCGACGGTGCGCTCGACCAATCGCAGATCACTGTCGGCGGGCTCTTGGGGCGCGGGCGATGGGGTCGTCATGTCTTGTGGGATGCTCCGCCACCCTGCGGGGGTGGCATTCCGTCGGTTGTCTGCTTCGCGGGTGCGCCAGCGAGGGGGCCGCCACGGGCGCGCGAATATACCGCACGCCGCAGAGCCGGCCATTGGAGAGGGTCGCTCCTGCATTCCATCCACAGCCATTGCCGTGTGTGGGATGCCCCTTGCACGGAAAACATCAGGATGGTCTGAAAGTCAAGATGCACCGCGGGTGACTGATCCACGGGCACACGCATGCCCGTTCGCCCAGTCTCCAACCACCACAGGCTGCCATCCCACACCAAAAAGCCTTCCGGCAGGCGGTGCCAGAAGCGCCAGGCCGCCGCCGTACCCAACACCCAGGCCAAAGCACCAACCCAGGCGCGCATGGCCAGGTCGGGCTGACGTCCATGGGATAGCAACCAGACCGATAGACAGGCAATGCCGGCCAGCGCCAACAAGACAAGGGTGCGGGCCACCACGAGCGAGCGGCCATAGGGGTAGCGAACGGCGGGAGCGTGCAAGGACTCACGCATGGCGGACGTTAGCCAAACACTGGGGAGGACGAGCCCGCACGATGATCCAGAGACTCGCGGACGCGCCGGCCGCCGCGCCAGGCCCGATCAATCAGACGCGCCGAAACACCAGCGTTCCGTTGGTGCCACCAAAGCCAAAATTGTTCTTGACTGCGATGTCGATCTTCATGTCCCGCGCCGTGTTGGCACAGTAGTCCAGATCGCACTCCGGATCCTGCTCGAAGATATTCGTGGTAGGAGGCACCTTCTGCTGGTGCAAAGCGAGTACGGTGAACACACTCTCAATGCCTCCCGCTCCACCAAGCAAATGCCCGGTCATCGATTTGGTCGAACTCACCACCATCTTCTTGGCATGGTCACCCAGTGCCGCCTTGATGGCATTGGTTTCGTTGAGATCCCCCAGCGGCGTGGACGTGCCGTGCGCATTGAGGTAATCCACCTCGTCGGCATTCACGCCGGCATTGCGCAGTGCGGCAACCATGGCACGCCGCGGGCCATCCATATTGGGTGCCGTCATGTGCCCGGCGTCGGCGCTCATGCCATAGCCCAACACCTCGGCGTAGATGCGCGCGCCACGCGCCTTGGCGTGTTCGTACTCCTCCAGCACCAGAACCCCCGCACCCTCCCCGAGAACGAAGCCATCGCGGTCCTTATCCCAGGGGCGTGACGCCGTCTGCGGATCATCGTTGCGCGTGGACAGGGCACGCATGGCTGCGAAGCCGCCCACACCCAGGGGCGAGACGGTGGACTCCGTACCGCCAGCGACGATCACATCGGCGTCCCCGTATTCGATCTTGCGGGCTGCTTCGCCGATGCAGTGCAGGCCCGTGGTGCAGGCTGTGACCACCGACAGGTTCGGTCCCTTGAAGCCGAAGCGCATCGACACCTGGCCAGCCACCATGTTGATGATGGATGCAGGGACGAAAAACGGCGTGATGCGGCGCGGCCCCCGGTTGGTCAACTCCGCATGCGTGTTCTCGATCAGCGGCAGTCCGCCGATACCGGAGCCAATGATGCAGCCGATGCGGGTGGCCAATTCATCGTCCAGCGCCTCGCCCGTGGGCAGACCAGCGTCGCGCACTGCCTCTTCGGCCGCCGCGATACCGTAATGGATGAACGTATCCATCGTGCGCGCATCTTTGGCACTGATGAAGGAGTCCAGGTCAAAACCCTTGACCTCGCCAGCTATCTTGCAGGCAAAGTTCGTCGTATCGAACTTGGTGATGAGGTCTATGCCGGATTTCCCGGCGAGGATGTTGGCCCAGGCATCGGCCACCGTATTGCCAACGGGGGTGATGCAACCCAGGCCGGTCACGACAACGCGACGACGGCTCATGCGCTAAACCTTTGCTGATGGGATGCCGCGCCCCAGGGAGTGCGGGGCGGCAGCGACTTAGGCCTTCTGGTGGGTATTGGCGTAGTCGATGGCGTTTTGCACCGTCGTGATCTTCTCTGCGTCTTCGTCAGGGATCTCGATGCCGAACTCGTCTTCCAGCGCCATCACCAGTTCCACCGTGTCCAGCGAGTCGGCACCCAGATCTGCCACGAAGGCTTTTTCGTTGGTGACTTGGGACTCTTCCACGCCGAGTTGTTCGGCAATGATTTTTTTGACACGTGCTTCGATATCGCTCATGGTTTCCCTCAGGGGGTTGTGAATGAATCCGCGATTCTAGCCGCTCCGGGTAAAGCCCCGTAGCAGCCCGCCGTACGGACAAAACGGCGTCAACTGACTTTAATTACATGTACATGCCGCCATTGACATGCAACTCCTGTCCCGTCACATAACCTGCACCAGCCGATGCAAGGTAAGCCACGGCATGGGCGATGTCACTGGGCTGCCCCAACTCGCCCATGGCGATCTGGGATTTCAGCGCTTTTTTCTGCTCTTCCGGCAGATCGGCGGTCATGTCGGTGGCAATGAAACCCGGAGCCACGCAATTCACGGTGATGCCGCGGCTGCCCAGTTCACGTGCCAATGCGCGGGTCATACCTGCCACACCAGCCTTCGCGGCCGCGTAGTTGGCCTGACCGGGATTGCCCGATGCGCCCACCACGCTGGTAATACTGATGATGCGCCCAAAGCGCTGTTTCATCATGGGCCGAATAGCCGCACGGCTGACGCGGAAAACAGCCTTGAGATTGGTGTCAAGCACGGCATCCCAGTCGTCGTCCTTCATGCGCATGGCCAGCGTATCACGCGTGATGCCCGCGTTGTTCACCAGCACATGCAGGCCCCCATGCTCCTTGACGATGGCATCCACCAGCGTGTCCACGGCTGCGCCGTCGGTCACGTTCAGTTTGACGCCCTTGCCGCCGTAGGCCGCCAGGGCCTGGCCGATGCGCTGCGCGCCTTCATCCGTGGTGGCCGTACCAATCACGCGCAAGCCCCGCTGGGCGAGCTCGGCGGCAATGGCGGCTCCGATGCCGCGGGTGGCGCCGGTAACCAGCGCAATCTGGGGAGAGGCGGATTCACTCATGCCAGCAGTTCCTTGGTTTCGGCCAGCGTGGCCGGGTCAAACAGTGAGGCGCCAACCAGCTCGGGGTCGATGCGCTTGGTCATCCCGGCCAGCACCTTGCCGGGCCCGCATTCGATCACATGCGTCACGCCACGCGCCTTCAGCGCCTGCACACACTCCACCCAGCGCACCGGGCCGAAGGCCTGCCGATAGAGTGCATCGCGGATGGCATCTGCGTCTTGCTGCACCGCGACGTCCACATTGTTGACCACGGGAATGCGCGGCGCGCCCAGTTCCAGTGCAGCGAGCGCGGCACGCAGTTTTTCTGCGGCGGGCTTCATCAGGCTGGAGTGGAAGGGCGCCGACACCGGCAACGGCAGTGCGCGCTTGGCGCCCGCTGCCTTGAGCACTTCGCAGGCTTTCTCCACGCCCGCCTTGGTGCCCGCAATCACGGTCTGAGCGGGATCGTTGAAATTCACGGCTTCCACCACATCGGTGGATCCAGCACCAAAGCTGGCCATAGCCTCGGCGCAACCGGCGATCACCTTGGCTGACTCCAGTCCGAGGATGGCCGCCATGGCGCCAACCCCCACGGGCACGGCCTCCTGCATGGCAGCGGCACGCAGGCGCACCAGCGGGGCTGCCTGGGCCAGACTCAAAACCCCCGAGGCCACCAACGCGGAGTATTCGCCCAGGGAGTGCCCGGCCACGGCAGCCGGCAGTGCCCCGCCCTCAGCGCACCACACGCGCCAAGCCGCAATCCCGGCCACCAGCATCACCGGCTGGGTGTTGGTGGTAAGGGCCAGCGCCTCCTTGGGCCCCGCATGAATCAACGCACCGACGTCTTCGCCGAGCGCCTCTGAAGCCTCGCGCAGCGTCTCGGCCACCACGGGATGGTCACCCCAAGCGTCCAGCATGCCCACCGACTGCGAGCCTTGGCCGGGGAACACAAATGCAAAAGTTTTCGACATGGTCAAACAGTTCAAGACAAAAGGTGGCTCCAGCGCTTGCACAGCAAGCGCCAGTAGCTACATTTTCAGGAGCACCGCACCCCAGGTGAAGCCGCCGCCCACCCCTTCCAGCAGCACCGTCTGGCCCGGCTGGACCTGGCCATTGCGCACGCCATGGTCCAGTGCCAAGGGAATGGAGGCGGCCGACGTATTGCCGTGCTGATCCACCGTGACCACCACCTTGTCCATGGACAGCTTCAGCTTACGCGCCGTGCTCTGCATGATGCGAATGTTGGCCTGGTGGGGAATCAGCCAGTCGATATCGGCGTCGGTCATGCCCGCCTTGTCCAGCGTGGCCCGCGCCGCTTTCTCCAGCACGCCGACGGCCAGCTTGAAGACGGCCTGGCCATCCATCTTGAGCAAAGGGTCGCCCAGAATCTGGCCGCCGTAGACGTTGCCCGGCACGCAGAGGATGCCGACATGGCTGCCATCGGCATGCAGGTCGCTCGCAAGGATGCCGGGCGCTTCCGAGGCCTCCAGCACCACTGCGCCGGCGCCGTCGCCGAACAGCACACAGGTGGTGCGGTCGTTGAAATCCAGAATGCGGCTGAAGACCTCGGACCCCACGACCAGCGCACGGCGCGCTCCACCGGAGCGGATCATGGCGTCGGCCACCGTGAGTGCATAGACGAAGCCGCTGCACACGGCCTGCACGTCGAAGGCGGGGCAGCCATTGGCACCCAGCTTGTTTTGCAGAATGCAGGCGGTGGAGGGAAACACCATGTCCGGTGTGGACGTGGCGACGATGATCAGATCAAGATCTTGCGCCTGGCAACCAGCGGCCTCCAGCGCGCGGCGCGATGCCTCCAACGCCAGGTCGCTGCTGGTGACGTCCCGGTCGGCGAAATGGCGTGCGCGGATGCCCGTGCGCTCCACGATCCATTCATCGGAGGTCTCGATGCCCTGCTGCGCCAGCTGGGCCACCAGGTCATCATTGGTTACCCGGTGCGGCGGCAAATAGCTGCCGGTGCCGGTAATGCGTGAATAGCGTGTCATTGGGGGAGGCACGGCCGGTCAGGAAGCGGGCTGGGCGTCTGCGGCTGCCAGCAAAGGCGCCGCATGCGCAACCCGCGCGCGGACGCGGTCGAGCAGGTTGTTGCGGGCCGCATCATACGCCCGGATCAAAGCCTGCTCGAAAGCCAGCGCGTCGGCCGAACCGTGGCTCTTGAACACGAGCCCCCGCAGTCCGAGCAGGGCGGCTCCGTTGTAACGCCGGTGATCCATGCGCCTCATGATGGCAGATAACACTGGATAAGCGACGATGGCAGCAATTTTCGTGAAAATGTTGCGCGAAAACTCCTGCTTGAGCGCTCCCGCAATCATCGATGCCACGCCCTCACTGGCCTTGAGTGCCACATTGCCAACGAAACCGTCACACACCACGATGTCCACAGTACCCTTGAAGATGTCGTTGCCTTCCACATTACCGTGAAAGTTCAGGTCGCCGGATTTGGCCGCAGAACGCAGCAGTTCCCCGGCTTTTTTGATGACATCGTTGCCTTTGATGACCTCTTCGCCAATGTTCAGCAATCCTACGAGCGGTTCATCGCGGTCCTGCAGCACCGACACCAGCGCAGATCCCATGACAGCGAATTGCAGCAAATGCTCGGCCGTGCAATCGACATTCGCGCCCAGGTCCAGCACGGTAGTGGCACCGCCTTGTGCATTGGGCATCTGGGTGGCGATGGCGGGGCGGTCGATGCCGTCCAGCGTCTTGAGCAGATAGCGCGCGATGGCCATCAGCGCGCCAGTGTTACCGGCGGAGATGGCCGCATGCGCCACGCCATCCTTGACTTGCTGGATGGCCACGCGCATGGAGGAGTCCTTCTTGCGACGCAGCGCGACCTCCACCGCATCGTCCATCGTGACCACCTCCGACGCCACGACATGCGTCACGCGCTCGTGCACCAGACCCTGCAGGCTGTCCTGCCCACCCACCAGAATCAAGCGTGCGTCAGGGTGATGCTCCAGGAACTGTCGGCACGCGGGAAGCGTGACGCCGGGACCATGATCGCCCCCCATGCAGTCAACAGCCAGTGTGATCATCGGCAAATCGTCAAGCCGTCAGGCGGCCGTTAAATAAAAGGGCCATTTTGGCGCATGCCAAAACGACAAAGGCCCGCGCTACTTTTTTCGTAGCAGCGGGCCCAGAGGGTGCGCAGCCTGGATCAGGCTTCGGATTTGTTCTTCAGTACCTGACGGCCGCGGTAGAAGCCGTTGGGGCTGATGTGGTGGCGCATATGGGTTTCGCCGGTCGTGGGCTCCACGGCGATGCCAGGCACCGTCAGGGCATTGTGCGAACGGTGCATGCCGCGCTTGGAGGGAGACTTCTTGTTTTGCTGAACAGCCATGATCGGCTCCTAGGGTCTTGAAAGGGTTGGTGAAAAACGCGATCAGCCCATTGAAGACACGAGGGGATTCGCGCGAAGCCCTCGATTATATCTCAAATGGTTTTTGATCGGAACCGCCGAACGGGGCCGTTTCTCAGGCGTCCGGATTGTCCTTGCGAAGCCCTGCCAGGGCTGCGAACGGATTGGGCTTGTCGGCACTGGCCTGCTCGAAGTCCTCGTCGCTGGAGGCCAGCGTGACATCTGTCGGGCATTCCTCATGGCGCGGCACCACCGGCAGGGCCATGAGCAGTTCGTCTTCGATCAGCTCGCGCAGATCGAACTCGCGGCTCAATGCCAGCAGATCCTCATCGCTGTCGCCATCCAGTGCCTCGGCGGTGGCTTCATCGGCCACGAAGCGGAATTCGCGCTCTACCTCCAGGGGCACATCCACGGAATGCAGGCAGCGCTGGCAGGTCATCGGCAAGGTGGCGCTGGCTTTCAGGCGCAGCCAGACCTGGCCGCCTACGCCGTGCGTGGTGCGCACTTCGCCGTCCGCCGCCCAATCCACGCGCAGATCCGGGTGCAGCCCCTGCGCCTCCTCGGCCAGACGCTTGTATTTGAGCAGCGTGTCATGACCGGACAGGTGAGCGCCGGCCTGTGCAAAAGCCTTAACGTCCAGCCGGTCGGGGGAGTGTTCCTTGGTCATGCTGGGCAGTGTAAGAGAATCCAGGCATGCCGGATTTCTCCCCCCTGTCCCGCTCCCTGGTATTGGGATCGACCTCGCGCTACCGGCGCGAACTCCTGGCCCGACTGGGCCTGCCCTTCGACGTAGCTGCCCCCGCGGTGGACGAGACACCGCGGCCGGACGAAGCCCCGCGCGCTCTGGCACTGCGCCTGGCGCTGGCCAAGGCGCGCGCCGTGGCCGGCCTGCATCCGCAGGCCATCGTGATCGGCTCCGACCAAGTGGCAGACCTGGACGGCGAGCCGCTGGGCAAGCCCGGCGACCACGAACACGCCACCGTCCAGTTGCGCCGCATGCGCGGCAAGACCGTGGTGTTCCACACCGCCGTGGCAGTGGTCTGCCAGGACTGCGGTTTCGAGCAGGTGGACCTGGCGCCGGTGCGGGTGCGCTTTCGTGACCTTTCGGACGACGAGATCGAGCGCTATCTGCGTGCCGAGCAGCCGTACGATTGCGCCGGAAGCGCCAAGAGCGAGGGCCTGGGCATCGCGTTACTCGACGCGATCGACAGCGACGACCCCACCGCCCTGATCGGGCTGCCCTTGATACGCACCTGCCGCATGCTGCGCGCCGCAGGGCTGGTGCTGCCATGAGCGAAAGCACTGCAACGGTTGGCCCGACCCCGGCTCGGGGCATCCTGTATCTGGTGCCAGCGCCCCTGGACTTCGGCTGCGAGAGCCAGGCACCCCTGACCGAAGCCCTACCGGAGGGCACGCTGCGCCAGGCCGCACGCCTCACCCATTGGATTTGCGAGAACGCCAAGAGCTGCCGCGCCTACCTCAAGCGCGTGGACGCGCTGCACCCGCTGGGGGCGCCGCTGCAGGCGCAGCAGATCACAGAACTGCCGCGCGAAGTGCACAAGAAGGGCGACCACGGCGCCCGGGGCCATGCATCGTTCGACGCACGTCCGCTGCTGGCGCCGGCATTGGCAGGGCACGACATGGGCCTGGTCAGCGAGGCGGGCATGCCCGCCGTCGCCGACCCCGGCAGCTCCGTGGTGCGCGCGGCGCATGACCTGGGGCTGCGCGTGGTACCGCTGGTGGGACCGGTGTCGCTATTGCTGGCACTGGCAGCCAGCGGACTCAACGGCCAGAACTTCGCCTTCGTGGGCTATCTGCCGCAGGACGCAGGCGAGCGCACCAAACGCCTGCGCGAGCTGGAAACTCTGGCCCACAAGCAGGGCCAGACACAGCTTTTCATCGAGACGCCTTACCGCAACGCCGCACTGTGGCAGGCGCTGCTGCAGGGGCTGCAGCCGCAGACCCGGCTGGCGCGCGCAAGCGGCCTGACGCTGGCCGATGCGCAAGTTGCCAGCCACACGGTGCGCGAATGGCGCCACCACACCGCCGGCACGCCGGACAACCGCGTACCCACGGTCTTCGCCATCGGTGCGTAGGCCGCACGTACGGCCCCGGTTGATTCAAAAATAATAGCTTGCAGCGCTTGATGGATAAGCGCTGGAGCCTGATTTAACCCAATATCAGCGCAGCTGCGGCAGCTGCAGCGCAGCCAGGCCCTTCACGGCACCCATGCCTACCGCGGCGCCAAACTTCTTGGCCAGGCGCTCGGCCACGTTGTCGCGGCGGGTGTAGTCGATCACGTCTTCGGCCTTGACCACCTCGCGCGCCACGTAGTCCAGGTTGCCCAGCTGGTCGGCCAGTCCCATCTCCACCGCCTGCTGGCCCGTCCAGAACAGGCCGCTGAAGGTTTCAGGCGTGACCTTGAGCCGGTCGCCCCGCCCCTGCTTCACCACGCCGATGAACTGCTGGTGGATCTGGTCGAGCATGGCCTGGGCGTATGCGCGCTGGGTTTCGGTCTGGGGGCTGAACGGATCGAGAAACCCCTTGTTCTCACCGGCGGTGAGCAGGCGGCGTTCCACCCCCAGCTTTTCCATGGCGCCGGTGAAGCCGAAACCGTCCATCAGCACGCCGATGCTGCCCACGATGCTGGCCTTGTCCACGAAGATGCCGTCCGCCGCCGCGGCGATGTAGTAGGCCGCCGAGGCACAGGTTTCCTCGACCACGGCATAGACGGGCTTGTTGTACTTGGCCTTCAGCCGCACGATCTCGTCGTTGATGATGCCCGCCTGCACCGGACTGCCGCCCGGCGAGTTGATGAGCAGCACCACGGCCTGCGAACCCGAATCCTCGAATGCGCTGCGCATGGCGGCTACGACAAATTCGGCGCTGGCCTCGGCGCCCGCGGCGATCTCGCCCTTCACGTCCACCACGGCCGTATGCGGCGTGCTCTTGCTGGTGGCGGTCATTTCGCGCGAAAGCGCGGCCCAGATCACCGCGCCCGCCAACAGGACCCACGCCAGGCGCCAGAAGTTGCGCCAGCGGCGCGCCGCGCGCTGCTCGGCCAGGGTGCCGAGCACCAGCTTCTCCAGCGTCTCGCGCTCCCAGCCGGGGGCGGCTGCGGCCTTGCTCGCTTCATTTTTTGTAGCTTGTTGCGCCCACAGGTCGGGCGCGGCGGGCGGATTTCCCTCGAATCCCGTGGGTTCGGTGCGGGTGGGATCGGTCATGGAGTCAAAACTCTACGGTGTGCAGATGGAGGGCAGTATGCCAGCGCACCCGGCCCCCTTCCTCGGACAAGGCGATCTTCACCAGCCCGCTGCGGCACGGACCGCCAGCGCAGGCTCCCGTGTCGGGCTGGTAGGCCGCGCCATGCGTGGCACACAGCAGCCAGCGGCCGGTGTCGTCGAAAAACTGACCTTCCTGGTAGTCCATCTCCATCGGTACATGGGTACAGCGGTTCAGGTAGGCGTGCACGCGGCCCTGATAGCGGATGGCGAAAGCGCGGCAGATCTGGCCGCAGTAGCGCACGTCGAACGCCACGGCGCGGCCGCCATCCACCAGTGCCTCGCTGGGGCAGAGGTCGATGCGTTGCTCCACCGGAGTCGCCATTACGCGTGCTCCTGCAGCCAACGGTGCAGATCGGCCACGGACGAAGCCACGCACAGCGGCCCCAGTTCGGCAAAGCCCGCCGTGTCGTGCGCGCCATAGCCCACGCCCACGCTGGCACAGCCCGCGGCGCGGGCCATTGCGAGGTCGTGCGTGGTGTCGCCGATCATCAGCAGGCGCTCGGGCTCCACGCCGAACTCGGCCATCAGCTCCTGCAGCATCAGCGGGTGCGGTTTGCCGGCGGTTTCGTCCGCGGTGCGCGAACCGTCGAACATGCCACGCAGCTGCACCTGGTGCAGCACCTGGTCCAGGCCGCGTCGGCTCTTGCCCGTGGCTACGGCCAGCAGGTGGCCGCGCGTGCGCAGGCCCTCCAGCATGGGCAGCACGCCGTCGAACAGGCTCAGGTCGTCCTGGTGCTGCAGGTAGTGGTAGCGGTAGCGGTTGCCCAACTCCGTATAGCGCTCGCGCGGCACGTCGGGGGCCGCATGGGCCAGGGCCTGCGGAAGCGCCATGCCGATCACCCAGGCGGCGGCTTCATCCGTAGGCACGGTGCCGCCCACATCGCGCACCGCATCCTGAATGCTGCGCACGATGATGGCGGTGGAGTCAAACAGCGTGCCATCCCAGTCGAAGGCAATGAGATCGAATCGGCGCGGGCGGAAATCAGGCATGTGCGGGGTCGTCGGAAAGGAAGGCGGTCAGTTCGGGCGGCAATTCGGCGCGCAATTCCAGGCGCTCGCCGCTGGCCGGGTGGTCAAACTGTAGCCGCCATGCGTGAAGGAACATGCGCTTCAAGCCTTGCTTCTGCAGGCGCCGGTTCAAGTCGAAGTCGCCGTACTTGTCGTCGCCCGCGATCGGGTGGCCCTGGGAGGACAGGTGCACGCGGATCTGGTGCGTGCGCCCGGTCTTGATGGTCACCTCCAGCAGGCTCATCGCCGGCAGGCCCTGCAAGGGGCGCGGAGCGAGCTGGCTGCGCACCTTGACCAGGGTGACGGAGCGCATGCCGTCCGGGTCGCCGGGCGTGGTCACGCGCACGCGGCGCTCGCCATCCTCCTGCAGGTATTTGTGCAGCGGCGTGTCGATGACCTTCTTGTTGGCGGGCCAGTGGCCGGTGACCAGCGCCAGATAGGTCTTGCCCGTCTCGCGCCCGCGGAACTGGTCCTGCAGATGTGTGAGCGCCGAGCGCTTCTTGGCCACCAGCAAAATGCCCGAGGTCTCCCGGTCCAGCCGGTGCACCAGTTCCAGGAAGCGCGCCTGCGGGCGCGCCTGGCGCAACTGTTCGATCACGCCAAAACTCACGCCGCTGCCGCCGTGCACGGCCGTGCCGGCGGGCTTGTCGATGGCGATCAGGTGCTCGTCTTCCAGCAGGATGGGGAATTCGCGCGCGGGCGCGGGGCGCTCCGCCTTGTCCAGCACCTTGTCGGACACGCGCACGGGGGGCAGACGCACCAGGTCGCCCGGTGCCACGCGCGCGTCGGCGCTGGTGCGCCCCTTGTTCAGGCGGACCTCGCCGCTGCGGATGATGCGGTAGACGTGGGTCTTGGGCACGCCCTTCAGGTGGCGGATGAGGAAATTGTCGAGCCGCTGGCCCGCGGATTCGGCGTCGACCTCGACGATGCGGGCCGCCGGGGCTTCTGGCGGGGTGCGGCCTGCGGCCGGTTTGCCCCCTATAATGTGTTTCACCTGCGCGACGAATGTGTAAGTGGTTGATTTGTCTGGAGTTTAATGGACCCAGCCCGGCTCGGCGCGCAGCATGGTTGATGCCAACGGGCGTCATGCGCGCAGATTGCAGGCCGGTTGCCTGCGAAGGTCCGCATGCCGGCCGTGCAGGCTGACAAATCGAAACACTGAATCTACGGAATCCCAAGCTGGCCGCGCACCCCACCCGGGCACTGCGGCCAGCGGATCAAAGCGAAAATCATGTGGGTGTTGCTGGCATGGATGGTGTCATTGTGGCGAGGGCGTCAGCCTTTGCCACGTGCACGCAAATCGCCACCAACGCCCGCCGGTCAAGCGCCAATAGCTACACTTTTAGTAGCACGCCTGCGCGCTGACCGGCTCGCCCCCATCCACGCGCCACCACCCCGCCTGCTGAGTTAGCCAACCCAGCAGTCGTGGTGCATCCCGGCAATTCCCTCGTTTCGATGCGTCAGTCCAGGCATTTCCGGCTCGTGTAGAGCCTGTTTGGTTTGGAACCGGCGGTACGCGCCGCTGCAGCCCTGAGAGAGCGCTGCGCGCGGGCCGCCACGACACAACGAAAAGGAATTGCATCATGAAGCGGATGCTCATCAATGCCACGCAGCCCGAGGAGCGGCGCCTGGCCATCGTGGACGGCCAGAAGCTGCTGGACTACGAGATCGAGATCGAAGGGCGCGAGCAGCGCAAGGGCAACATCTACAAAGCCGTCGTCACGCGCGTGGAACCGTCGCTGGAGGCCTGCTTCGTTGACTATGGCGAAGACCGCCACGGCTTCCTGCCGTTCAAGGAAATCTCCAAACAGTATTTCGCCGAGGGCGTATCACCCAGCCAGGCCAGGATCCAGGACGTGATCAAGGAAGGCCAGGAGCTGATCGTCCAGGTCGAGAAGGAAGAGCGCGGCAACAAGGGCGCGGCCCTGACCACCTTCATCAGCCTGGCCGGCCGCTATGTGGTGCTGATGCCCAACAACCCACGCGGCGGGGGCGTGTCGCGCCGCATCGAGGGCGAGGACCGCGCCGAGCTCAAGGAGGCGATGGACCAGCTGGAGTACCCCAAGGGCATGAGCATCATCGCGCGCACCGCCGGCATCGGCCGTTCCGCGCCCGAGTTGCAATGGGACCTGAACTACCTGCTCAAGCTGTGGACCGCCATCGATGGCGCCGCCAAGGCCGGTAAGGGCGCCTTCCTGATCTATCAGGAATCCAGCCTGGTGATCCGCGCCATCCGCGACTACTTCAACAGCGACATCGGTGACATCCTCATCGACACCGACGACATCTACGAGCAGGCGCACCAGTTCATGGCGCACGTCATGCCCGAGCATGCCGGCAAGGTCAAGCGCTACCGCGACGACGCACCGCTGTTCTCGCGCTTCCAGATCGAGCACCAGATCGAATCCGCCTACGCGCGCACCGTGACCCTGCCCTCGGGCGGCGCCATCGTGATCGACCACACCGAGGCGCTGGTCAGCGTGGATGTGAACTCGGCACGCGCCATCAAAGGCGGCGACATTGAGGAAACCGCCACGCGCACCAACCTGGAGGCCGCCGACGAGGTGGCACGCCAGATGCGCCTGCGCGACCTGGGCGGCCTGATCGTGATCGACTTCATCGACATGGAGGAGAGCAAGAACCGTCGCGAAGTGGAAAACCGCCTGCGCGACGCGCTGCGCCAGGACCGCGCCCGCGTGCAGTTCGGCACCATCAGCAAGTTCGGCCTCATGGAGATGAGCCGCCAGCGCCTGAAGCCCTCGCTGTCCGAAGGCGCGCATATCCGTTGCCCGCTGTGCGACGGCACCGGCCACGTGCGCGACACGGAAGGCTTCTCGCTGCAGATGCTGCGCATGATCCAGGAAGAGTCCATGAAGGACAGCACCGCCGCCGTGCACTGCCAGGTGCCGGTGGAGGTGGCCAGCTTCCTGCTCAACGAAAAGCGCACCGAGATCGCCAAGATCGAACTCAAGCAGCGCGTCTCCGTGGTGCTGATCCCCAACAAGTCGCTGGAAACGCCGCACTACAAGCTGGAGCGCCTCAAGCACGACGACCCGCGCCTGGAAAACCTGGACGCCAGCTACAAGCTGGCCGACGTGGAGGAAGACCAGACCAAGGTCACGCGCCGCTCGCAGGAGCCGACCAACAAGCAGACGCCCGTGATCAAGGGCGTGTTGCCCGACGCACCGGCCCCTGTGGCCGAGCCGCGCCCCGAAGGCGCCGCCCGCGGCGCCACGCGCCCGCAGGGCCAGGGCCAGCAGCGCCCGGCAACGGCCCCCACGCCCGCGCCCCAGCGCCCGGCCGCCGCACCGGCGCCCGAACAGGGCTTCTTCGCATGGATCAAGAGCCTGTTCGGCTTTGGCGCCGCACCCGCGCCCGCACCTGTGGCGGCCCCCGCGCAGACGCCCGCGGAACCCGGCGCACGCGGCGAAGGGCGTCGCGGTGAGCGCGGCGGTCGCCGTGGCGAACGCACTGGTGAACGCAGCGGCGAGCGTGGCGGTGAGCGCAACGGCAACCGCGAAGGCGGCGAAGGCCGCGGCCGCCGTGGCGAAGGCCGTGGCGGCGAGCGCAGCGCCGAGGGCCGCGAGAACCGCGAACCGCGTGAGCCACGCAATGGCCGCGACGGCGAACGCCGTGGCGATCGCGCGGAAGGCGAGAGCCGCCGCGAGCCGCGCGAAGGCCGTGGCGGCCGCGAGCGCGGTGAGCGCAACGCACAGCCGCCCGTGCAGTCTGCGGCCGACCTGGCCAACACCCCGGTCACGACCGATGCCGACGTGGCAGTGACCGAGGAGCGCACGGCACGCACCGGCGAGCGCGGTGAACGCCGCGAACGGGGTGAACGAGGCGAGCGCCGTGAGCGCGGTGGCGAACGCGGCGGCGAGCGCCGCGAACGCGGCCCGCGCACCATCGACGCCAACGCCCCCGCCGCTGGCGCCGACTTTGCCGACACTGCGCCCCTGGCCGCATTGCCGGACCTGGACCTGTCCGGCGCTGAAGTCGGTACGTCCGGCGCCGAGGCCCCCGCCGGCGAGGAGCGCCGCGAGCGCCGTTCGCGCGACCGCTATGGACGCGACCGCCGCGAACGTGGCGAGCGCGGCCCGCGCAATGCCGAGGCCAGCGCCACCGGTGCCGATGCCGAAGCGCCTGCCGCGCCGCTGATGGACCTGGACCTCCCCGCTCCCGCTGCGGCGGTCGAGGAAGACTCCGCCCCCGCACGCCGCAGCTATTTCGCCTCCGCTCCGGCATCTGCCCCGGCGGCAGCGCCGCAAGCCGCGCCCGAAGCCACGGCCGCAGTGACGCCACCCCCGGCCGCCGTGCCAGTCCCCGCACCGGCGCCCGCGCCCGTTGCAGCGGCACCTGTGCCCGCACCGGCTCCGGCTGCCGCTGCGGTAGCGCCGGCAACCGGTGGCATGCCGCGCGTGCAGGCATTCACGCTGCCCGTGGACACGCTGCAGCAGATGGCGCAGGCTTCGGGCCTGCAATGGGTGAATTCCGACGCCCAGAAGATCGCCGCCGCGCAGGCCGCGATTGCGGCCGAGCCCAAGCCCGTCCACGTGCCGCGCGAGCGTGCGCCCGTGGTGGTGCTGGATGAAGGTCCGCTGGTGCTGGTGGAAACCCGCCGCGACCTGGGCGCGATGCAGCTGCCGTTCGACCAGGACAACGCGGCCGCCTAAGCCCGCGCCATGGCAGAACACCGGGGGCATCATGCCCCCGGTGGCGTTTTACGCTATCGATAAATGAGCTGCTGGCGCTTGATGGATAAGCCTTAGAGGCATATTCAGCTGATAGCCACGGCAGCTCGCACATTGGGAGTAATGACCGTGCTGTTCCTGCTGTCGCCCGCCAAGTCGCTGGACTACGACACCCCCCTGCCCGCCGGCCTGCCGCACACGCTGCCCGCGTTCGTGCCCGACGCACAGCGCCTGATCGCGGTGCTGCGCGAGAAGTCGCCGCAGGAAGTGGCCGCGCTGATGTCGATCAGCGACCCGCTGGCCGCCCTCAACGTGGCGCGCTATGCGGCCTGGCAGCCGCGCTTCACGGCCGCCAACGCGCGCCAGGCCGTGATGGCCTTCAACGGCGACGTGTACGAAGGGCTGCAGGCGCAGTCGCTCTCCCTCGAAGACCTGCAGTGGGCGCAGCAGCATGTCGCCATCCTGAGCGGCCTGTACGGTGTGCTGCGACCGCTGGACCGCATGCAGCCCTATCGCCTGGAGATGGGCACGCGCCTGGCGACCGATGCCGGCGCCAACCTCTACCAGTTCTGGGGCGCGCGCATCGCCGAACACCTGAACCAGCGCCTGGCCGCGGACGCCACGCCGGTGGTGGTCAACCTGGCTTCGCAGGAGTACTTCAAGTCCGTGGACCGCAAGGTGCTCAAGGCGCGCGTGATCGAATGCGTGTTCGAGGACCACAAGGCCGGCCAGTACAAGATCATCAGCTTCTACGCCAAGCGCGCGCGCGGCCTGATGGCGCGCTGGGCCATTCAGCAGCGCGCGGCCACCCCGCGGCGGCTGGAGGAATTCGACCTGGAAGGCTATGCTTTCCACCCGGCCTCGTCCCAGCCCGACCGGCTCGTGTTCCGCCGCCACGCCGCCGGCAGCTAGACAGGTTCCCCTCCTTTCCTGGACGCCCCCCATGAACCACGCCGTCGAAACCGCGCACTACCCCGCCACCCAAGCCGTCGACCAGCCCTTCGAGGCCACCGTGCGCGAAGGCTGGGGCGTGTGGATCACGTTCATGCGTGAAGAATTCCTGAAAGCCACCTTCACCCGGCGCGCCGATGCGGAGGCGTTTGCCGCCCAGCACACGCATGGCGGCCAGCGGGGCCAGGTGCGGCGCATGTGGCTGCTGGTGAACGAGACGGCCGGCGAGGCTTATGCGCTCGCGTCCGACGGCGTGCAGCCGCTGCAGGGTGTAGACCTGGACTTTCGTCACCACCAGCGCCTGCAGACGCTGCGCAGCGACGTGCTGTCGCGCTTGAGCGATGCCGAACTGCAGGTGCTGGGCCTTAAGCGCACCTGAAACCCTGCCCCAACGAAAGCCCATGCCCGATCACAGCTTCGCCTCCTCCCAGTCCGTTACGCCCGAGCTGCGCCAGTGGATCCTCGACCAGTACGGCGCCGGCATCGCCACGCCCGCACTGATCGAGGCCATGCGCAATGCGGGCTGGGCCGATAGCGTTGCCGTGCGCGCGGTGGAGGAGGTACTGCGCGCGCATCTGGACGGCGCAGTGCAGCCGCAAGGCCTGCCGCCCGCCGTGCCGGTGCCCGAGCCCGACATCGCCGACGCGCCGCTCTTCATCGACGTGGGCGACCGCCAGGTCGAGGTGCTGATGTCGATGGCCCACCCGCGCGTGGTGCTGTTCGGCAACCTGCTGTCGCCCGAGGAATGCCAGGCCATCATCGATGCTGCACAGCCACGCATGGCGCGCTCGCTCACCGTGCAGACCACCACCGGCGGCGAAGAGGTGAACGCGGACCGCACCAGCGACGGCATGTTCTTCCAGCGCGGCGAGACGCCGGTGGTGCAGCGGCTGGAAGAGCGCATCGCCCGCCTGGTGCGCTGGCCCATCCAGAACGGCGAAGGCCTGCAGGTGCTGCACTACCGCCCCGGCGCGGAATACAAGCCGCACTACGACTACTTCGACCCCGACCAGCCCGGCACCTCCACCATCGTGCGCCGCGGCGGCCAGCGCGTGGCAACGCTGGTGATCTACCTGAACAACCCGCGCAAGGGCGGCGGCACCACCTTCCCCGACGTGCCCCTGGAGGTGGCGCCGCGCCAGGGCAATGCGGTGTTCTTCAGCTACGAGCGGCCCCACCCCAGCACGCGCACGCTGCACGGCGGCGCCTCGGTGATCGAGGGCGAGAAGTGGATCGCCACCAAATGGCTGCGCGAACGGGAATTCAAATGAAATGAGCCTCTAGCGCTTATTCGACAAGCGCTAGCAGCTATCCAATCCATAGCACTCCATGAACACCCCGGAACACTCCCAGCTCGGCAAGGCCTCGGCCTATGCCGACCTGTACGACGCGTCGCTGCTGTTTCCCATCCCGCGCGCGGACAAGCGCGCCGAGATCGGCATCGACGGCAACGCCCCCTTCTTCGGCGCGGACCTGTGGACGGCGTTCGAGCTGTCCTGGCTCAACCTGCGCGGCAAGCCGCAGGTGGCCATCGCCCACATCACCGTTCCCTGCGAGACGCCCCACATCGTCGAGAGCAAGTCGTTCAAGCTGTACCTGAACAGCTTCAACAACACCCGCTTTGCCAGCGAGGCCGAAGTGCGTGCGCGCATCCGCGCCGACGTGAGCGAGGTCGTGTGGCGCGGCGCCGAGCATCCCGGCACCGTGGGCGTGACGCTGCTGCTGCCCGAGGCCTTCGACCGCGAGCCCATCCACGAGCTGGACGGCCTGCTGCTGGACCGCCTGGACGTGGAATGCACGCGCTACCAGCCCGCACCCGAGCTGCTGGCCGCCCACCATGACGAGGCCCCGGTGACCGAGACGCTGGTGAGCCACCTGCTCAAGAGCAACTGCCTGGTGACCGGCCAGCCCGACTGGGGCAGCGTGCAGATCACCTACAGCGGCGCGCAGATCGACCAGGCCGGCCTGTTGCAGTACCTGGTGAGCTTTCGCAACCACAACGAATTCCACGAGCAGTGCGTGGAGCGCATCTTCATGGACATCTGGACGCGCTGCCGCCCCATCAAGCTGGCCGTGTACGCGCGCTACACACGCCGCGGCGGTCTGGACATCAACCCCCTGCGCACCAGTCACCCGCAGCAGCTGCCGCGCAACGTGCGCACCGCGCGGCAATAAAGCGGCCCTGGCAGGGCAGCAGCGCGCCCGTAGCAGCGCACGGCCCGGCACCGCCACGGCCCCCTGCAGCCGGTGGCCGCGCGTGCCTTTTCACCGAAAGCGCCACGCGCTGGACGGCCCGTCAGCCCAGGCGGAATACATCCACGCTGCGGCCCAACGAGGTCACGCCTGCGCGCAGCGCCTGGGCCGCGGCGGCCGACTCCTCCACCAACGCGGCGTTCTGCTGCGTCACGCTGTCGAGCTGGACGATGGCCTCGTTCACCTGGCCGATGCCTTCGGACTGCTCGCGCGTGGCGGTCGTGATCTCCTGCACCTGGGTGCTCACGCGCCGCACCGCATCCACCATCTCCTCGATGGTGCGGCCCGCCTGCGCCATGCGCCGGTTGCCATCGGCGATGCCGTCCACCGTCTGGCCGATCAGGCCGCTGATCTCCTTGGCGGCGGTGGCACTGCGCTGCGCCAGCGCGCGCACCTCGCCCGCCACCACGGCAAAGCCGCGGCCCTGCTCGCCCGCACGCGCGGCCTCCACCGCGGCGTTGAGTGCCAGCAGGTTGGTCTGGAAGGCAATGCTCTCGATCACGCCGATGATCTCGCCCATGCGCGCCGACGAGCGGCGGATGTGCTCCATGGACTGCGCCACCTCGGCGATGGCGGCGCCGCCGCGGCTGGCCACGGCCATATTGCGCTCGCTCTCGCTCGCCATCTGCGCCGCCGCATCCGCCGTGTGGGCCACGGTGCTGGCCAGTTCCTCCATGGCGGCTGCAGTCTGCTGCAGGCTGCCGGCCTGCGCTTCGGTGCGCGCCGACAGTTCGCGTCCGCCCAGCGCCACCTGCGTGGCGGCGGAAGAAAAGCCCTGCACTTCGTTGCGCACATCGCCCACCACGGCGCGCAGGTTGATCTGGATCTGCACCAGACGGCGCATGAGCGCGCCCAGCGACGCCGAATAGTCGGTGCGCGCCGTGGTGGCCAGGTTGCAGCCCGCGATGTCGCCGGCAAACCGCTCGGCCTCCTCCAGCGCGGTCGAGAAGTGGCGGTGAAAGTAGTTCAGCATGACGCCCGCGCCCAGCCCCAGCGCGGCAGCCCGCCACGCCACGGCCGCCCAGCCCGCAAGGCCCAGCACGTCGGGCAACAGTACGGCGAAGGACAGCACCGCCAACGTAAGGGCCATGCGTGCCGTAAGGCCCAGGCGTACCAGGCGCTCCACCCAGCCGCGTGGGCCGGCGCGCAGCAGTTCGCCCTCGCGCAGCACCAGCGTGATGCGGCCGGACTGGGCCTCGGCGCGCATGCGCGCATACAGAGCGTCGGCCGCGGCCACCTCGTCGGCCGATGGCTTCACCCGCACCGACATGTAGCCCACGGGCTTGCCGCGTTCCAGCACCGGCACCACGTTGGCGCGCACCCAGTAGTGGTCGCCGTTCTTGCGGCGGTTCTTGACCAGCCCCGTCCAGGGCTTGCCGCGGCCGATGGTGGACCACAGGTCCTTGAAGGCCGCCGGGGGCATGTCGGGATGGCGGACGAGGTTGTGCGGCTGGCCCATGAGTTCTTCATGGGAATAGCCGCTCACCCGCGCAAACGCGGGATTGCAGTGGGTGATTTCACCCCGGGTATTGGTGAGAGACACCAGCAACTCATCGGCGGGATAGTCATACCCGCGGCCCGTGACCGGGACGTTCACACGCATGCAGAACCTCTGAAAGGACGAACGGCCCCTATGCGGGGCCGTCAGGAATGTGAGTAAACGAGTGTAACTTTTATGAATTACCCCCTAGATTTACGTCAAGCAAATTCGCACCAACATGGTGCGACATCCCGCCCCGATCAGAACAACGGCGCGCTTTCGCCCCAACCCGCCGCCTGCTGGGCAACGGCTGCCTGGGGCAGCAGGTTGCCCACGCGCACGCCCAGCAGGCGCAGGCGCTTGGTCAAGGGCACGCGTTTGAGGCACAGGCCCGCCACGCGGCGGATGGTGGCCGCGTCCTGGGTGAAGTCCGCCACCGTCTGGTCGCGGGTGGCGATCTTGAAGTCGTCGTAGCGCAGTTTGATGCCGATGGTGCGGCCGGCGTAGCCCTTGCGCTGCAGGTCCCCCGCCACCTGCTCGCACAGTGCGGTGAAGATGCGGCCCAGTTCGGCGCGGTCGTACACCGCGTGCAGGTCGCGCTCAAAAGTGGTTTCGCGGCTCATGGAGACGGGCTCGCTCTCGGTCACCACCGCGCGCTCGTCGCGCCCCCAGGCGGCGTCGTGCAGCCAGGCACCGTAGGAACGCCCGAACTGCTGCATCAGCCACGGCAGCGGCCGCTGGGCCAGTTCGCCAATGGTGCGGATGCCGTGGGCGAGCAGCCTGGCCTCGGCCTTGGGGCCCACGCCGTTGATCTTGCGGCAGTCCAGCGGCCAGATCAGGTCTTGCAGGTCGCCTGGCTGCACGATGGAGATGCCATTGGGCTTGTTGAACTCGCTCGCCATCTTGGCGATGAGCTTGTTGGGCGCCACGCCGATCGAGCAGGTCAGCCCCGTGGCGTCGAAGATGCTCTTTTGGATCAGCCGCGCCAGCACCCGCCCGCCATCGCGCTGGCCGCCCGCTACTCGCGTGAAGTCGATGTACACCTCGTCCACGCCGCGGTCTTCCATGACGGGCGCGATGGAGAGGATCACTTCCTTGAAAAGCCTGGAGTAGCGGCGGTAGGCAGCAAAGTCCACCGGCAGCAGCACGGCCTGCGGACACAGGCGCGCGGCCTTCATCAACCCCATGGCGGAGCCCACGCCGAACTGGCGCGCCGCATAGGTGGCGGTGGTGATCACGCCGCGGCCTGCGTAGTCCTTCAGCAGCGGAAACGCCGCCACCGGAATATCCCCCGGCCGCCCGGCGTAGGCAGCGGCCAGCGCCTCGTCCTGCGGGCGGCGGCCGCCACCGATCACCACGGGCAGCCCCTGGAGTTGCGGGTAGCGCAGGAGTTCGACGGAGGCGTAGAACGCATCCATGTCGAGGTGGGCGATGCGGCGATCAGAGGCAGTAGCGGTCACGGCGCCAATTGTCGCGCGCTGCGCGAGTCGTGCCGCCTAGGAAACTGGCGCGCCCCCCGGCTTGGGCCACAGCGCAAGGGCCGCCCCGCCGCACTGGTGGCGTCCCCCTGCCCGCATTGCGCAGCAATGCGAGAGCGGGGGGAAGGCGCGAAGCGACTCAGGGAGGTGATCCAATTTGCGAGCAGATCAGCACCAACCCCACCAGCATCAACGCCATGCCGATCTTCTCGGGCCGCGTGAAAGACTCGCTGAACAGGCGGCGCGACACCAGGTAGCTGAACGCCACCTCCACCATGCCCAGCGTGCGCACGGCGCCCGTGGTCTGCATGGCATAGGCGGTGAACCACGCCAGCGACGCGGCCGCACCCATGCTGCCCGCCACCAGCGACATGCGCCACGCCGGCCACAGCGGCGCCAGGCCCCGCTCGGTCTTGAACGCCACCCAGGCGCCCAGGCCCAGCGTCTGCAGCGTCTGCGCGATCAGCACGCCCCAGGCGCCCGACAGCCACGGCGTCTCGGCCCCCAGCGCCAGCGCCCCGCCGCGAAAACCCACCGAGGCGATCGCAAAGCTGGCGCCGCAGGCCAGGCCATAGAGGGCCGGGCGGCTCAGCCAGGCTGCAGGCGACAGCAGCTGTCCGCGCGGGGGCAGCGACAGCAGCAGCACGCCCAGCGTGGCCACCACCATCGCCAGCAGCGCGAGCGGCGTGGGCAGTTCGTGCAGGAACACGCTGGCGAACAGCGCCACCTGCAGCACCTCGGTCTTGGACAGGGTCACGGCCACGGCGAAGTTGCGCTCGGCCATGGCCAGCAGCAGGAAGGCCGTGCCCGCGATCTGGAAGAACGCGCCCAGCGCGATCCAGCCCAGGTAGGCGGCGCTGAAATGCGGCACGGCCGGCGGCTGCGCGGGCCAGGCGTACAGCAACGCCAGCCACACGCCGGCAAACGGCAGGCCGTAGAGAAAGCGCACCAGCGTGGCGGGCAGCGTGCCCAGCTCGGCGGTCAGGGAGCGCTGCGCGGTGTTGCGCACGGTCTGCGCCAGCGCGGCAAACAGCACCACGGGCACCCAGAGCCAGGGTGCAACGGCGGTCAGGGAGGAGGTCATGCGCCGCCGAGCATAGCCAGCGCCATCGCCGCGCAGCCCCTGCGATTGGCGAGGGGCGCCTCAGCCCATGGCGATGGCCATCCTGAATACTCGAAGCCAAATCGACCGACAGCGCTTATCTACCAAGCGCCAGCAGCTATTAAAAAGATAGTGCGCGTCAGCTCTGCGGCGCGGTGGGATAGGTGCCGGGCACGAGGATGGAGCGGTCCACGTTCTGGATGTTGGTGTGGCCGCAGAAGGCCATGGTCACGTCCAGCTCCTTGTGGAGGATCTGCAGCGCCTTGGTCACGCCCGCCTCGCCGAATGCGCCCAGGCCATACACCATGGCGCGGCCGATCATGGTGCCGCGCGCGCCCAGCGCCCAGGCCTTGAGCACGTCCTGGCCGCTGCGGATGCCGCCGTCCATCCACACCTCGGTCTGCGTGCCCACGGCATCCACGATGGCTGGCAGCGCGTGGATGGCGGACGGCGCGCCGTCCAGCTGGCGCCCGCCGTGGTTGCTGACCACGATGGCGTCGGCGCCGTGCTGCACGGCCAGGCGCGCGTCCTCCTCGACCATGATGCCCTTGAGGATCAGCTTGCCGCCCCACTGCTCCTTCACCCAGGCCACGTCGGCCCAGGACAGGCGCGGGTCGAACTGCTCGTTGGTCCAGGCCGCGAGCGAACTCATGTCCGACACGCCCTTCACATGCCCCACCAGGTTGCGGAAGGTGCGCCGGCGGGTGCCGGCCATGCCCAGGCACCACTGGGGCTTGGTCATGAGGTTGAGGATGTTGGCCAGCGTGGGCTTCGGCGGCGCGGTCAGGCCGTTTTTGATGTCCTTGTGGCGCTGGCCGATCACCTGCAGGTCCAGCGTGAGTACCAGGGCGCTGCACTTGGCGTCCTTGGCGCGCTGGATCATGCGGGCCATGGCATCGCGGTCACGCATCATGTACAGCTGGAACCAGAACGGCGCGCCGGTGTTCTCGGCAATGTCCTCGATGGAGCAGATGCTCATCGTGGACAGCGTGAACGGAATGCCGAACTTCTCGGCCGCGCGCGCGGCGTGGATCTCGCCGTCGGCATGCTGCATGCCTGTGAGGCCCACGGGCGCGATGCACACGGGCATCTTGGCCTGCTGCCCCACCAGCGTGGTGGCCGTGGTACGCCCTTCCATGTTCACCGCCACGCGCTGGCGCAGCTTGATGGGGTGGAAGTCGTCTTCGTTGGCGCGGTAGGTGCCCTCGGTCCAGGCGCCCGAGTCGGCGTAGTCATAGAACATGCGCGGCACGCGGCGTTCAGCGACCACGCGCAGGTCTTCGATGCAGGTGATTTTGGACAGGTCGGCCACGGCAAATCCCTCGGGCTGTGCGAGCGTGCCGCGCCTGGAGCGCCAGCGAATGGCCGGCGCCTTCCCAGTCCGGCAGGCTCTTGGTGAGTGCGTTGACGGAAAACCGTGGATCGTAGTCCCAGCCCGGCGCCGCGTGCTTGAAGGATTTGAGCGCGCTGTGAAAATTTTGCAGCGCGGGCGCGGGCGCCAGGCACCGGGCTCGCACGTGCCGCTGCGTCAGCGCCGCGCACGCACGCCCGCGCCGCGCACCTCGATCTGCACCTGGTCCAGTACCTTGCCCTGGGCGTCCACCAGCTCCACGCGGTGGCGGCCCGGCCAAGGCAGCCATGCCCACTGCGCGCCGCTGCCGGCCATCCGCCCGTCGATGCGCCAGCGCACCGCCGCGCGGCCCACACCGCCCGCCGTGAATTGCAGGCGCTGGTGCGCGGGCGGAATGTCCGGGTCCAGCGCCACCACGGTGCCCGACGCCGGCGCCAGGATGCGCGCCGCTACCGCTTCAGGATTTGCATCATTTGTGCCTGTAGCGCCCGTCTCGCTTGCGCCACTAGCTTCACTTTCGATAGCAAATAACGCTTGCTGCGTGCCGCCCATGAACCACTCCTGCCGCGCACCCTCCAGCGGCTGGCCGCCGTCGCCCGGCCCGAAGCGCACCGCCTGCCGCACCAGGCCCTGTGGCGGGCGCGGCGCGCGGCTGGGCGTGCTGCGGTGCAGCCAGCCCATGACCTCGGCCCAGATGGGCGCTGCGCCGCTGGTGCCGCTCACGTCATGCATGGCGGCGCCGCTGGCGTTGCCCACCCACACGCCCACGGTGTAGCGCTGCGACCAGCCCACGGCCCAGTTGTCGCGCATGTCCTTGCTGGTGCCGGTTTTCACCGCCGTCCAGAAGCGCGTGGCCAGCACGCTGTCGGTGCCAAAGGTGCGCACGCGCGCGTTGGCATCCGACAGGATGTCCCCCACGATGAAGGCCGCGCCGGCATCCAGCGCCGGCGTGAACGCCGGGCGCTGCGCAGGCGCATAGGCCACGGGGCTCAGGCGCCCGCCGTTGGCCAGCGCACGGTAGGCATTGGTCAGGCGCAGCAGCGGCACCTCGCTGCTGCCCAGCGCCAGGCTGTAGCCGTAGTAGCCGCCGGACTCAGTCAGCGGCAGCCCCAGGCGCCGCAGTTGCTCGAAGAAGGCGTCGGGCGTCACCATCACCAGCGTGCGTACCGCCGGCACGTTCAGCGAGGCGGCCAGCGCGGTGCGCGCGGACACCCAGCCCTTGAACTGGCGGTCGTAGTTTTGCGGGATGTACAGCCCGCCGGCGGTGGCGATGTGCGCGGGCGAATCGAGCACCAGTGAGGCGGCCGTGAGCCGCCGCTCGGCAATCGCCTGCGCGTACAGGAAGGGCTTGAGCGTGGAGCCAGGCTGGCGCAGGGCCAGCACGCCATCCACCTCGGCCGCCTGGCTCAAGGGGCCGGACGAGCCCACCCAGGCCAGCACCTCGCCCGTGGCGTTGTCCAGCACCACCAGCGCGGCGTCTTCCACGTTGCGCCCGCGCAGCTCGCGCAGGTGGCGCGTGAGCGTGTCCACGGCCATGCGCTGCAGCGGTGCGCTGAGCGTGGAGCGCACGCGCTGCGCGGCAGTGCCATCCCGCGATGCACCATCTTGCGACACGCGCTCGTGCGTGCGCCCAGCCTGGCGCAGCAGCTGGCGCGCAAAATGCGGCGCGATGCCCTCGCTGGCGTCGAACGCGCGGCGCTGCAGCGCGGCGGTGGTGAACAGGTCCAGCGCGTCGCAATCGGTACCCCGCGCGCCGCTGTGGCCCGCCAGTTGCATGTCGCGCAGCACGCCACAGGCGCGCCGGGCCACCAATGCGGGCCGCGCATTGGGCGCGCGCACCAGGGCCGCGGCCACGGCGGCCTCGCGCTCATCCAGGCCGTGCGCGGCCTTGCCGAACAGCGTGCGCGCCAGCGCGTCGATGCCCACGATCTCCCCGCGAAACGGCACCAGGTTCAGGTACGCCTCCAGGATCTGGTCCTTGCGCCAGCGGCGGTCCAGCACCTGCGCGGCCACGGCCTGCCCCAGCTTCTGCGGCACGCTGCGCCCACCGGGGCCCTGCCGCAAGAAATCGGTATCCGGGCCGTCGAGCAGCCCCGCGAGCTGCATGGTCAGCGTGCTGGCGCCGCGCGTGCGCTGGTTCCACAGGTTGCCCCAGGCGGCGGCCGACACCGCGGCCCAGTCCACGCCGCTGTGTTCGTAAAAGCGCCGGTCCTCGCTCAGCACCAGCGCCTGGCGCAGCGCGGGCGACACATCGGCCACGCCCAGCCACTGGCCGCGGCGTACGGTGGCGTCGGTACGCAGGCGCTGCAGCACCTCGCCCTCACGCGAAAGCACCAGGGTCTCGGACGAGCGGAAATCGGCGCGCACCTCATCGAACGTGGGCAGCGCCAGGCTGACCGTGCTGGCCAGCGCCAGACACGCCGCCGCGAGGGCGCGTTGCCACCTCACAGGCGCGTCACCGCGTGGCGCGCAGTGCGGCTGCATCGCACCAGCGCTGCGCCACCTGCGGCGAAGTGGTGCATACCGCGTCGTGCGTGGCGGTGGTCACGGCGCGCTCCAGCAACTGGATGTCGGCCTCGTGCTGGCGCGCCACATGCGGGTCCTCGAAGAAGATGGCGCGGTGGCAGCGCCGCTGCAGCACCCAGTCGGCAATCTGCGCGTCGCCGCCCAGCGGGCCGCTGTTGAAGCGCTGCACCCAGGGCGTATCGGCGGGCCAGCCGCGCGCCCAGGCCAGCTCGTTCAGGCGCTGGCCCGTGGTGCCCGTGGCCACGCGCTGGCGAAAGCGCGAGAGCAGCTCGAAGTTGCGCGCCGCAAAGTCCAGCATGGCGGACTTCATCGCATCGTGGGCGATCAGCGCCAGCGTCTGCGCGCCGTAGTCATGGAAGCGGTCGGCGTTGCGGTCGGCCGGCAGGCCGGCATGCATGCGCTCCATCTCCACCCAGTCGCGCGCGCTGGCCACGGTGGACAGGAACGGCTTGCCGTGGATCACGCACTGGCGCTTGAGCGCCAGCGCCTCCGGGAAGATGGACGACGGGTCCACCGGGTCGATGAGGTAGATGGCGCCGTCCAGCGTGCGGCCCGGCTCGGGCATGCCCACCACCTCGGCCACGAGCTTCATCAGCCCGCCCTCGCGCCCATAGGGGTAGCGCACCAGCGGCCGGTAGCCCTGCAGCATGCCGGCGGCGGCGATCGCATCATGGGTGCGGCCCACGGTGTGCAGGCCCAGCCGCAGTTCGCGTATGCCCGCTTCGCAGGCGCGCAGGAAGGCGAACAGCGCACCGTCTTCGGTATGGTGGTGCAAACGGTTGGCGGCTAGACCCATCAGCATGTACAAAGGCTTTCAGACGAAGAAGAGGGACAACTGCCGAGCATAGTCGCAGCCGCACACGCCACCGCTGCCGCGGCCTTACCGGCCACGCCACCAGGCGAAGAGCAGCACAGCCAGCAGCACCCACAGCATGATGATGAGCGCCGCGGCCAGCCAACTGCGCGGGCGCGCCAGCATGCGCGCGGCACGCTCGCGCGCGGCCAGCAGCACCGGCGGCGGCAGCAGGCGCAGCACCAGGGCCAGGCCCAGGGGCACGATGAGCAGGTCGTCCAGATAGCCCAGCACGGGAATGAAATCGGGTACTAGGTCAATGGGGCTCAGCGCATAGGCGGCCACGGCCAGCGCCAGCAGGCGCAGCGCCCAGGGGGTACGCGGGTCGCGCGCGGCCAGGTAGACGACGAGCACGTCGCGCTTGAGCGCGCGCGCCCATTGCTTGGCGATTTGCAGCAGTCCCATGGCGTGTTCAGGCGGGGGGATTCATCCAAAGGGCTGCATCGTACGAGCTGCCCCACGCGGAAATGGCTTGATGTACATCAAAACCCTACCGGGGTCGGGTGACGACAGTGACTGATTCCCCTTGATAACTGCCCTGCCCCATGGCCAAGAAGTTTCCGCTGAACCCCGCACATCCCGAGCGCACGTGCTGGGGCTGCGACCGCTACTGCGCCGCCGATGCCATGCAGTGCGGCAACGGATCGGAACGCAGCCAGCATCCGGCGGAGCTGTTCGGCCCCGACTGGGCCGAGTGGGAGCCGCCTTCGGCCGGCGAGGCGCCTGCACAGCAGCAGCCCGCCGCATCACAGCCGGCCTGACCGCGCGGCCACTCATTCCAGCTCCAGCAGCACGGGCTGGTGGTCTGATGCCTGCGTCACGCCATCGACCCGCACCGCATGCACCAGGCTCCTCAGCGAATCACTGACCCAGATGAAGTCACAGGCCAGCGGCTGCGGCGCATAGGTCTGGTCGAACACGCAAAACGTGGGCGGCTGCGGCGCGCCGGGGTGCAGCAGTCGCCATGCATCCCACAACGGGGGCTGGCCTGCCTGACCCGCGGTCGCGCCCTCCTCGTCCGCCAGCGCAGCGGCCAGCGCAGCGTATTCGGGCTCGTGCGCCTGCAGGTTGAAGTCGCCGCACAGCACGGCGTGGGGCGTGTGCGCCTTGGGCTGGAACGGCGAGCCGTCGGCCAGTCCCTGCGGCGGCTGCGCAGCCTGCGCACAGGCCTGCAGGTGCAGCGCACGCAGCGCCTGCGCCTGCGCCATGCGCTGGGGCTTGGAGTAGTACTCCAGGTGCGTGGTCATCACGCGCACCGGGCCCAGCGCGGGGTCCTGCACAGTGAGCACGCTGCACAGGCGCGGCATGCTGCGCACGCCGGCATCGGGCGGGTATGGCAGCGGGTGGTGCTGCAGTTGCAGCACGGGCAGGCGCGTGGCGATCAGGTTGCCAAAGCGCTGGCGGCCCGCGGCGGTCCACTCATCCACCGCCGCGCCAAAGAACACCTGCCAGCCTGCGGGCAGCGCGGCCTGCGCCTGCGCCACCTGGTCACCGGGCGCACCGGCCAAGCCGGGGTAGTTCACCGCGATCTCCTGCAGGCACAGCACATCCACGTCGCCCAGCGCCAATGCGTATTGCACGATGCGCGCGGGGTCCACGCGGCCGTCCAGGCCGCGGCACCACTGGGTGTTCCAGGTGACGAGCTGCATGGTTTACTCCTGAAAACAGAGCTGCTCGCGCTTGCTGCACGGGCGCTGGAGGCTGATTTGGTTTGAATTGCTACTTGATGCCCGCGCGCATGAAGCTTTGCACGAACTGGCGCTGAAAGAGTATGAACCCGATGAGCAGCGGCGCGGTGGACATCAGCGTGGCCGCGGTGATGAGCGACCATTCCACGCCCTGCTCCACCGACGAGAACACCTGCAGCCCCACGGTGAGCGGGCGCGATTCCACGCTGTTGGTGATGATGAGCGGCCACAGGAAGTTGTTCCAGTGAAAGCTCACCGACACCAGCGCAAAGGCGGTGTACACCGGCCGCGCCAGCGGCACGTATACGCGCCACAGGATCTGCAGGGCGCTGGCACCCTCCACGCGCGCGGCTTCATCCAGCTCCTTGGGAATGCCCATGAAGGTCTGGCGCAGCAGGAAGATGGCAAACGCCGAGGCGAAGTACGGCAGACCGATGGCCACCAGCGAGTCCACCAGGCCCAGGCGGCCCATGGTCTTGTAGTTCTCCACCAGCAGGATGTCCGGCATGACCATGAGCTGCACCAGCACCAGCGCGAAGGCCACGTTCTGGCCGCGAAAGCGATAGCGCGCGAAGGCATAGGCCGCCAGCGTGGACAGCACCAGCTGCGCGGCCAGGATCATCACCACCAGCACGGTGGTGTTGAGGAAGTAGCGCGCGAAGGGCGCGGCCTCCCAGGCGCGGCGGAAGTTCTCCAGCGTCCAGGGCGCCAGCAGGTCGAAGCGCGTGGCGTACTCCGCGGGGTGAAAGGCCGTCCACACCGCATAGGCCAGCGGCAGCAGCCACAGCAGGGCCAGCGTCCAGGCGGCCAGGGTGTCCAGCAGGGTGACCTGGTACAGCGTATTGGTTCTCATGGCGCGTCGCGCCCTCCTAAGGGATGAAACCGGCACCACCCAAGCCAGGGCCGCCGTGCAAGGGCCGCCCCGCCGCACGGGCAGCGTCCTCCTTCCCACGCGCAGCGTGAGAGAAGGGGGAAGCGGCGCAGCCGCTCAGGGGGTTGTTTCACTGGTAATGCACCCGTTTGTCGAACACGAAGAACTGCACCAGCGCCACGCCGGCCAGCGCCACCACCAGCACCACCGTGAGCGCCGCGGCATAGCCCGTGTCCCAAAACTTGAAGCCCACCTCGTACAGGTGGTACAGCAGCAGCGTGGAAGCGTTGTCCGGCCCGCCGCGCGTGAGGATGAAGAGATGGTCCACCAGACGGAAGGCGTTGATCACGGCATTGACCAGCACGAACAGCGTGGTGGGCATGAGCAGCGGCCACTGCACGCGGCGAAAGAAGTACCAGCGCGACGCGCCCTCGATGGCCGCGGCCTCCTTCAGGCTGGGGTTCAGCGTCTGCAGCGCGGCCAGGTAGAAGATCATGAAGAAGCCCGCCTCCTTCCACACCGCCACCACCGTGACGCAGGCCAGCGCCGTGGCCGGGTCGCCCAGCCAGTTGCGCGACGGCAGCCCGAGCAGGCTGGTGATCTGCTCCAGCAGCCCGTACTGCGGCGTGTAGAAGAACAGCCAGATGTTGGCCACGGCGATCATCGGCAGCACGGTGGGCGTGAAGTACGCCATGCGCACCCAGGTGCGCCCCACCATGCGTTCATTCACCCACAGCGCCATGATCAGCGCCAAGCCGATGGACAGCGGAATGGTCGCGCCAGCGAACCACAGGTTGTTGCGTGCGGCCTGCCAGAACACGGGGTCGTCCACCATGGCCGCATAGTTCTCCAGCCCCACCCACACCTCCGCACGACCGGCGCGGGGCGTGGAATGGAAGCTGTCGATCAGCGTGGCCAGCGTGGGCCAGTGCGTGAAGGCCACCAACAGGACCAGGGCCGGAAGCAGCATCAGCCAGGCGTGCACGGCACGCTGACTGCTGCCCGCATCCGGCGTGCTGCGCATCACCGGCATGGGAGGCCCACCCTTACTTGTAGCTGCGCAGAATGCGGTCGGCCTCGCGCTGAGCGTCCTTCATCGCTTGCGCCGAGGTCTTGGTGCCGTTCAGCGCGGCCTGGATGGCGTCGTTGAGCACCTTGGTCACACGCTGGTTGTCGTGCGTGGAGAACTCGGCCACCGATACCGGCAGTTGGTCGCGCGCCACCAGCGCGGGCGGGAAGTCCTGGCCGTACTTCTTGAGGGCAGGCGTGTCATAGGCGGCCTGCGACACGGCCACGTAGCCGCTGTCCATGCTCCACTGCGCAGCGCGCTCGGGCTGGGTGATCCACTTGGCGAACTCGAACGCGGCCTGCTGCTGCTCTTGTGGCGCCTTCTTGAAGATGTAGAAGTTGCCGCCGCCCGTGGGCGAGCCCTTGCGCAGGTTGCCGGCAATCTGGGCCACGCCGAAGTCGAACTTGGCGTTGTTCTTCACGTTGGTCAGGTTGCCCGTGGTCGTGATGATGATCGCGGCCTTCTTTTCGAAGAAGTCCTTGGGCGTCGTGCCCCACTCCACCACGCCCTTGGGGTGCACGCCTTCCTTGGTCAGGTTGACCCAGAAGTCCAGCGCCTCGATGACCTTGGGGTGGTCGAAGGTGACCTGGGTGCCGGCCCCGTTGGCCAGCAGCACGTCGTTGGGCGTGGTCAGCGTCTGCAGCATCCAGTAGGCAAAGCCGGTGGACGGGATCTGGATGCCGTACTGCGTCACGTTGCCGCTGGCGTCCTTCTTGGTGAGCTTGTGCGCCGCTTCCTTCAGTTCCTTCCAATTCTGGGGCGCCTCGTGGGGGTCCAGACCGGCTTCCTTGAAGGCCTCCTTGTTGTAGTACATGACCACCGTGGAGCGCTGGAACGGCACGCCCCAGGTCTTGCCGCCCGTCTGGCTGTTGGCCATGAAGGCCGGGTAGAAGCCCTTGAGCCAGGCACGGTCGGCGTCGGTCTTCACGAAGTCGTCGATGGGGGCGATGGCGTCCTCGTCGATCAGCGTGAACATGTCGGTGGACAGCAGCACCGAAGTGGCCGGCGCCTTGCCGGACTTGTGCGCGGTGAGCGCCTTGACGATGGTCTCCTGGTACGTGCCGGCATAGATGGGCACCACCTTGTACTGCGGATGCGCCTTGTTGAAATCGGCCGCGTAGCCGTCGATCACCTTGGTGATGGGGCCGCCCACGGCCACGGGGTAGTAGAACGGCACCTCCACCGGGGCCTGCGCATGGGCGGTAACGGCACACAGCGCCATGGCCGCGAGGGCGGGCGCAGCCAAGGTCTTCAAAAACATCTTGCGTTGCATTGCGAAAGCTCCTGAGGTCTGGAAAGAGTGGGGAGAGGAAACGAAAGGCAGCGCCGTGCACGCCCATGCGGCGCAGGCTGCGTAAGAAGTGGCTCAAGCCGCCAGGCGCTGGCCCTGGGCGTCAAAGAAATGCTGGTCGTGCCCGCACCACCGCAGGCGCACACCCTGGCCGTTGGCTGCGGGGGCGTGCTGCCCCGGCGCGCGCACGGTGATGAATTCGGTGCCGATGGCGCAGCGCAGCACGGCATCCGCGCCCAGGTATTCCTGGCTGTGCACGGCGGCGGCCACGCCGCTCGACCCACCGCTGCCATCGTCCAGGGCCACGGCCTCGGGACGCAGGCCGAGCCAGTGCGCCTGCGTGCGACCCACGGCGATATCGGTGCCCGCGATGCGGCCCTGTTCCAGGCGCACCAGGTTCATGGCGGGCGTGCCGATGAAGCGCGCGGCAAAGGTGGAAGCGGGCGCGGCGTACACATCGCGCGGCGGCGCGCACTGCTCCACACGCCCCTGGTGCAGCAGCACCACCTGGTCAGCCATGCTCATGGCCTCGGCCTGGTCGTGCGTCACGTACACCACGGTGAGGCCCAGGCGCTGCTGCAGCTCACGCAGCTCGGTGCGCATCTCCTGGCGCAATTGCGCATCCAGGTTGGACAGCGGCTCGTCCATCAGGCACACGCGGGCCTGGGCCACCAGGGCGCGGCCCAGCGCCACGCGCTGCTGCTGCCCGCCGGACAACTGTGCGGGCCGGCGCTCCAGCAGCGGGGCCAGGCCGAGCAGCTCGGCGGCTTGCGCCACGCGCTGCGCGGCCTCGGCCTTGGGCACCTTGCGCACCGCCAGTCCAAAGCCGATGTTCTGCGCCACGCTCAGATGCGGAAACAGCGCATAGTTCTGAAACACCATCGCGATGCCGCGCGGCGCTGGCGGCAACCGCGTGACGTCCTGCCCGTCGATGCGCACGCTGCCCGACGTGGGTGACTCCAGCCCGGCGATGATGCGCAGCGTGGTCGATTTGCCGCAGCCCGAGGGTCCCAGCAGCACGCAGAAAGAACCGGGCTCAATGCGCAGGTTCATGGACTGCAATGCCGTGGTGCTCCCCCAGGACTTGGCAACCGCATCAAGTTCGATCAGTGACATCGCGGCAGTGTAGGGACCGCTTGTGACGCTGGCGTTACGCACAAGCGCACTGCCAGGGCCCCTGCGGTCCTGGTCCTTTGCCCGCCGCGCTTTCATTACCAGCAATGGGGAATGCAGAGGGTGATCGCCAGGTGCGGCCGCATGACTTGCCACGATCCACATAGCCACCTGCGATTCGTGCACAGGCCCTGCGGACCTATTGGGCCCCATTGGCTGCATACCTCAGATACACCGCCCTTTCTCTCGGGCTGAGCCCTCCTCAGGCCCGTGGCGAACAGGGGCAGGTCTGGCGTATGCATCCCATCACGCGGATTGGGTTCTACTCACACGGGCCCGTCGTGGCCCGGGGCGCGGTTGAGCAGCTGCGTGCTTTGGCTGGCACTGGCCGACAGATAGCGCTCGTAATGCCGAAGGATGTCCGCAATGACCTCTTCGCCACGCAGGTACTGGATGTCGTAGCCCGATCGCCCGTCGGCAAAAAAGGTGATGGGCTCCACCACGTAGAGCCGCTGCTTGTCCTGCGGCGCCACCTCGGCCAGCATGAAGCCCGGCAGCTTGCGCCGCACGGGGCGCACGCCATAGACAAAATCGCGCAGCTCGGGCATGGGGATGGTCAGGCGGATCTGGGCGGCATCGGGGTCGGCAACGGCGGTGTCGTCCTGCACATGCGCCTGCACGCCGCGGCGGCCCAACTCTGCCACCACATCGCGCATGGCGGGCAGCACCGTGGCCTGCATGAAGCGCAGCACGTCAGCGCGCGTGGGCTGGTGCACGATCTGCTCCAGCCGCTTGCGCCAGTGCTGCCCGCTCCAGAAGTTGGTGGCCATGGCCAGATCTTGCGAGGCATGGGCGCGGTCGGCCTGCATGGCGCGCCACAGACCCCAGCACAGCGCCACCATGATGGCCGCCACGGGCAGGGCAGCCGCCAGCGTCAAGGCCTGCAGCGCCTTGAGGCCGCCCGCCACCAGCAGCACCGCCGCCGTCACACCCAGCACGGCGGCCCAGAACAGCCGCTGCCACACCGGCGAGCGCGGGTTGCCTCGCGTTGCGATCGCGTCCAGCACGTACGCGCCCGAGTCGGCAGATGTGATGAAGAACACCGAGATCAACACGATGGCCAGCCACGAAACGATTTTCACAAACGGCAGGTACTCGAAGAAGCGAAACAACAGCGCATCCACGTTACCAGCCGTCTGGGCCAGCGCGCCCTGCGCCACATGGGTGTCAATCCAGATGGCACTGTTGCCAAACGCCGTCATCCACAGCAGGTTGAATGCGGTGGGCACGAGCAGCACGCCGACGATGAATTCGCGCACAGTACGCCCGCGTGAGATGCGCGCAATGAACATGCCCACGAAGGGCGACCAGGAGATCCACCATGCCCAGTACAGCACCGTCCAGTCGCCGTACCAGCCGGGCTGCTGCGGTGCCTCGTAGGCAAAGGTGCGCAGCGACATCTGCACCAGGCCGGAGAAATAGTTGCCGACGTTCTCGCTCAGCGCCTGGAACAGATGGACGGTGGGCCCGAAAGCGATGACGAAAGCCAGTAGCACGAACGACAGCGCCAGGTTGAACTCGGACAGAACGCGCACCCCTTTGTCCAAACCCGTGATGGCTGACAGCCCGGCCAGGATCGCCACCACGGCGACCACGGCTACGCGAAACAGCGCGGTGTTGGTGTCCCAGCCGGTCAACAGTCCAATGCCTGCAGCCAGCTGCAGCGCGCCATAACCCAGCGTGGTGGCAATGCCCGCGATGGTGCCCACAAGCGCGAAAGCATCCACCGTATGTCCGATGGGCCCGTTGATGCGCTGCTGCAGCAGCGGGTACAGGCCCGACCGCATGGTCAGCGGCAGGTTGTAGCGAAAGCCGAAATACGCCAGCACCAGCCCCATGGTGCCGTACACCGCCCAGGCATGAAACCCCCAGTGAAAAAACGTGGACTGCAGGGCCTCGCGCGCCGCGTTGGCCGTGCCTGCCGGCGCCATGGGCGGTTTGATGTAGTGCTGCAGCGGCTCGCCCACGCCAAAGTACATGAGCCCGATGCCCATGCCTGCGGCAAACAGCATCGCGGTCCACGACAGAAAGCTGAAATCGGGCTTCGCATCATCGGGGCCCAGGCGGATGTCGCCAAAACTGCTGGCCGCCACCAGCGCCAGAAAGACCAGGAACAGCGTTACCGCTGCGCTGTAAAACCAGTCAAAGTGGCCCACCACCCAGACCTGCACACCGGTGAAAAAGCGGACAGCCTGCTGCGGGAACACGCCGCACAGCGCCAGCAGCAAGCCCAGCACCAGCAATGACGGAACCACCACCGGCGCCGAAAACGTAAACCGTGGGCCTGCCTCGGAGCCGGCCGCAGGCGGCTGCCCCTGCGGCCCAGAGCCGTGACCGCCAGAGAGGGAGCGTTCATTCGACATAGGAACTCCTTGGAGCAGTGCATGACGAGCAGCAGGCGTGCATCGCGGCACGCGCCGGTCAGCATACAGCGCCCCGAAGCGATGCGCACGCCGTCAGTCAAGGCGCTCCAACTCGGTGCGAGCGACGCGCCCCTGGCGGGCCGTCACCTACCCAATGTGGCGCGAGAACGTCTGGGCATCGCCAGGGGTAGTGGACAGCCGTGCATCCCCATCGTCCGGGGTCATCCAGCCCGTCAACGCCCTCTGCACACACCCGTTCGCACCGTCCCCTCGATGTCAACTCTAGCGAGGGCTGCACCTCGAAAGGCCGGAGCCTTGCCCGAGGCGCCGCACGCCAAATACGCCCAATGGACCGTGAACAGCCTGAGCAGCGCCGCCCGCGCCGGACTGGGCGGAGGGAACGGCAGGCACGGCAGCAGCCAGACGCCCGACCAGGCCAGCGACCAGCAACGGCGGCGCCGCGAATGGGCCTGTAAACGGCCTCACCGATCGCCAACACAGCGCCTGAAGCAACCAAAAAGACTGCTTTCAGCCACGCTGCTGCCCTATTTCGCCGCCTCGACCTTCACCCGCGCATTCGGTGCCTCGCCGAACATCTCGGGCGCATACAGTGCCTCGACGCGGCTGGGCGGCAGCGCAAAGTCGCCCGCATTGTTCAGGCGCACGGTGTACTGCATCGTCACCGTGCCTTTGGGCAGGTACTCGTAGTAGCTGCGGAAGGACTCGAAGCCGCGTTCCTCGAACGCGGGCCAGCCCCGGCCCTCGCGCTTTTCGCCCTGCGTGGCGATCTCGGAGTCGCGCCCCAGGCCGCTGCCCAGGATGGTCGCCCCTGCGGGGATGGGGTCGGTGATCGCCACCCAGGTCATGTCGGCCGTACCGGTCACCTCCAGCGTCACGCGCAGCACGTCCCCGCGCGAGTAGCTGCCCGCGGGCAGTGCCTTGTCGGCCTGCTCAACCGGCGTGACCGTGCGCTTGAGGGTGTAGCCCGCGCTGAACGGCTGCTGGCGCGGCACGGCCGCCACCGACTGCAGCGTGAGCCACGGCTTGCCCGGCCCCTGGTGCGTGACCACGAGCGGCTGCGCCGCGCCAGCGCCCGTGCCCCACGGCAGGAACATGCCGTTGTTCTTGAGCATGCCGGGCGCCGCGGGCGCGCCGAACCAGCGGGTCTGGTGCGCAGCGCCCGCGGCGTCGCTGGCCTTGGCCGGCTCCACCTTGGCCCAGTCCACGCTGGCGCTGTGGCCACCCAGCGTAGCGCGGGTGGTGCCGGCCACCGGCGTGGACTCGAAGCGGGCGCTGAACTTCTCCAGCGCCAGCCCGCCCCACAGGTTGGCCGTGGTGGTGTGCCATGCGCCGCCCTGCTGGCGCGCGATGAAGCCGCTGGCCAGGCGCCCCATGTCGTCCTTCCACGCGGGGTCGTCCAGCACGGCCAGCATGAGGCGCGCGGTGTTCACGTCGCCGTTCTGCATCAGCCACCACCAGTAGTCCTGCTGCTCGGTGCTGAACAGCAGCTTGGTGCCCTGGTAGGACAGGCGGCCCTTGAGGATCTGCATCGCCTCAGCCAGGCGCTGCTCGCGCTGCGGCACGCCCTGCACCCGCTTGAGCACGTTGATCCAGTCGATCACCGCATGCGTGGGCCACTGGTTGGGCGCGATGGTGATGCTCTCCAGCAGCCGCGCCGGGGCATGGCCCGTGCGTGACAGCGCCTCGATGGCCGCCAGCTTGCGCAGGTCCAGATCCTTGCGCGGGCTCCAGAAGTCGCGCTGGATGCGCCCTTCCACGAAGGCCGTCAGCCCGCGCTCCATGGCCTCGCGCACTTCGACAGGCAGCGTGAACTCGGGGTACAGCGCGGCCGCTTCGTGCGTGGCGGCCAGCAGGTAGGCGGTGAGCGTGTCGCTGCCCCGGTTCGCGCTGCCTTCGCTCGGCGGGAAGTAGTAGGCCAGGCCGTCGCCGTCCAGGTAAGTGGGCATCTGCGCGGCCACGCTGCGCCACAGCGCGGCATCGCGCAGGCCGATGGCCTTGCTGGCCTTTTGCTCCAGGCAGGCGAACGGGTAGTTGGCCCACCAGTCGCGCACGCCGGGCAGGCCCTCGGCCAGCCGGGGCTGCAGCGCCAGCTTGAGGCCACCGCGCCCCTGCAGCGCACCGGCGGGCGGCGCCGCCTCCGTCTGGAAGCTGCCGTCCAGCTGCACCAGCGTGGCCTGCTGCACGGCCAGCGGCACGGCCGGCACCAGCCGCTGGGTCACCTTGAGCGCATCGCGCGCGCCGCTCACCGTATCGCGCGCCTCGATCTCCCACAGCAGCGCCTGGGCGCGCGTCTGGGCCAGCTGCGCGGGCGCGGTGACGGACCACGCCACCTCGCGCGACTCGCCCGCGGGGATCTCCACGGTCTGCTGGTTCAGCTGCAGCAGCGTGGCACGCGGCGTGACCTCGACCTTCATCGCCGCCTTGGTGGTGTTGCGCAGCGTGAGCTGGGCGCGGAACTGGTCCTCCTCGCGCACCAGCGGTGGCAGGCCGCTGATGATCTGCAGGTCCTGCGTGGCGCGGATCTGCGTGGCACCGGTGCCGAACAGGCCCGTTCCCGCATCCGCCACCGCTACCACCTTGAAGGTGGTGAGCGCGTCGTTAAGCGGCACGGTCACCTGCGCCCGGCCGTTCGCGTCCAGCTGAATGGCGGGCCGCCACAGCAGCAGCGTGTCCAGCAGCTCGCGCGTGGCCGTGTGGCCGCCGCCGCCGCCCGCGGGCACGGCCTTCTTGCCGTAGTGGCGCCGGCCGATGATCTCCATCTGCGCGGTGGAAGTCTCCACGCCCCACGCCCGGCGCTGCAGCATGGCCTCCAGCAGGTTCCAGCTGGTGTTGGGCATCAGTTCCAGCAGCGCCTGGTCCACGGCGGCCAGCGCCACCTCGGCGCCGGCAGCGGGCTTGCCGTCCGGCAGCGTGGCGGTGATGGTGACCTGCGCCTTGCCGCGCACCGGGTAGCTGTCCTTATCGGCCTTGACCTGCACCGCGATCTGGTGCGCGGCATGGCCCACACGCAGCTCGGCCACGCCCAGCCGGTAGGCGGGCTTGGACAGGTCCACCATGGCCGTGGGGGCGACGTACTCGCGGCCCTCGTACCAGAAGGCGTTCCACCATTCGCGCGGCGCCTTGAAGCCCCAGGTGAAGAAGCTGTACCAGGGCACCTCGCGCAGACGCCCGCGCAGCGCCAGCACGCTCACGTAGACATTGGGGCTCCAGTCCTGCCCGATCTGTACCTGCACCGTGGGGTCCTGGCCATTGAGCTGCACCACGCGCGTGTCGATGACGCCCTCGCGTTCCACGCTGACCAGCGCCGTGGCATGGCGAAACGGCATGCGCACCTGCAGCCGCGCGGTCTCGCCGGGCTGGTAGCTCTTTTTCTCGGGCAGCACGTCGATGCGGTCATGGTCCTCGCCGCCAAACCACAGCTCGCCGCGCCGCGTGACCCAGACGGAGGACGCGGCCTGGGCCTCGTTGCCGTCCTTGTCGCGCGCGGTGACCACCAGCTCCACCTCGCCGGGCTCGTCCAGCTTGGCGTCGCACAGCAGCAGGCCGCGGCTGTCGCTTTTGCCGGTGCACACGGTGCCCAGGTCCTTGGTCTCGGTCTTGTTGTCGTAGCTGTAAAAGCCTCCCACCATGCGCTTGCGGCTGGTGGTGGTGACATGCGCGATGGCCTGCACGGCCAGTGGCACTCCGGCCTGGGGCTGGCCCTGCAGCGACAGCGCCAACGCCTGGAAGCGCACGCGGCTCGCAGCCGATGCCCAGCCCTCGGTCTTCACGCCCGCCACCACGGCGGCCGGCCACAGCGTGTGCGTGCTGCGGACCGTCTGCACCTCGCCATTGGGGTCGGCATAGGTGGCCTCCAGCACCAGGTCCTGCGCCTGGCGGGCCTGGGGCAGTTCTTCGATGGTCACGCGGCCCGCGCCGCTCTTGTCCAGCGTGAGCGCCAGCTTGTCGGCCACCACGCGCGCGTCCTGCCGCGCCGCGGGCTCCTCGTCGTCATCGCCCGCCTGCGCGCCGCGCTTGCGGGGCGGCTGGAAGCTGAAGGCGTCGAAGTCGCCGAACTGCAGGAACTTGCCGCGCACCATGGCCGACACCCGCACCGGCAACTGGCCGGCAGGGCCGCCAGACACGTAGCCCACCCGCACGTCGGCCGGCACCGAGCGCACGCGCACCAGCGGCTTGCTGTCCGCGGGCGCGATACGCCCTTCCAGCACCGGCAGGCGGAACTCCTCCACGCGGAAGCTTCCGGACTCGAACGAGCGCTCGCCCCCATTGACGTCAGCGCCGCGCAGTTCCACCTGGTACAGGCCCAGCTTGGCGGCCGGCGGCACCGCGAACTCGCTGGTGGCCGACAGGCCGCCCGTGCCAGTCTTGCGCCACTGCAGCGGCTGGGTGAACTGCTGGCCGCTGCCGACGTGGGTGATCGCCAGTTCCGACGGCCGCTCCTGCGGCAGCGCAAAGCCCTGGCGGTTCTGCAGGCGCAGCACGTGCTTCATGGACACGGTCTCGCCCGCGCGCAGCAGCGTGCGGTCGAAGATGGTGTGGGCCACGGTATCCGGGCGCGGGTCGCTGCTGGTGGGCAGGTTGAAGCGCCAGGGCTCGATGCCGCGCTGCCAGTCGCTCCAGGCAAAGGCCAGATCCTCCACCCCGTCCGCGCCGCCGTGGCGCGCGCTCACGAAGTAGGCCTGCGAGCCATCGCCGTAGTCGTCGTAGCCGTCTGCGTCGCCGCAGCGCGGCGGCTCGGGCGACAGTCCGTCAAAGCGCGCAATACCCTGCGCATCGGTCTGCGCCTGGGCCAGCAGGCGGCCCCGGCAATCGGACACGCGCACGCTCGCGCCCGGCACGGGCTGCCCCTTGTCCAGCGTGGTCACCCAGGCCAGCGCGTTCTCGCGGCCCAGCTTGAAATGCACGCCCAGGTTGGTCACCAGCGCCGCCGTGCGCACATACATGGTGCGGCCGGCGCCGTGGCGCTCGTCCAGCAGCGCGCCGCCCAGCGCCTGCGACGCCACCTCTACCACATGGAAACCCGGCGCCAGCGGTATGCCCACGACCTCGAACGGCCGCGGGTCCGCTGCCGCGGCGCGGGGCAGCTCCAGCGCCTTGGCGCCGCTCTGGCCGGCCAGCAGCGACAGCATGCGGGTCTGCACGTACTCCTTGTTCTCCTGCCCCTGCAGCGGCTGGGGCAGGGTGCTCACGCCGTCCCTGCGGGCCTGCCCACGCTCCACCAGCGCGCCGTGGTAGCGGCGCACCTTGCGCATCCAGGCGATGATCTCCGCATCGCCGCCGGGCTGCAGCGTGCGCACCCGGCCTGCCGGCGCCTCGGGGGTGGACGCGGGTTGCAGGCCCTGCACGCGCAGCGCGGGTTCCACCTTGCGCAGCGTCACGGGCAGCAGCGCGGGCGGGTGGTCCTCGGCCGGGCCTTCGGCAAAGCGCTCGACGATGCCAAAAGGCGCCGCCGCAAACTTGGCCAGCGGCGGCATGCCGCCCGTGGCCACCTTGAGCGGGAAGCTCGCCACATTGCGCGGCGCGCGCCCCGCGGCATCGCGAAAGTCCGCCGGCAGCTCCACCGTGAAGGACGTGCTCTCGGCCAGCGGCACGCCGAAGCGCACGGCATTCACCAGCGTGTCGCCCGGCTGCGCGGCCGTGCCCTCCCCTTCGCCCTCAAAGCGCGGCAGCAGCGTTTCGTAGCTGGACTTCAGACGTATGCCCGCCGCCACCTTGCGCGACACGGGTGCGTTGAACGACAGCACCATGGGACGGATCGGCAGGCACGCGGCCTGGGCGTTCTCGCGCTCGCACTGGAACTCCACGGCAAAGGGCTCGCGCACCTGGAAGGCAAAGCGCTTTTCCACCGTGTTCGCCACGCCGCTGGGCGTGGCCACGCCCTTGCCGAAGACGAGCTGCATGCGCGTGCCCGAGGTCAGGCGGCGGTTGCATGCCAGCGTGGCGTATTGCAGCGGCGCCTGCGCGGCGCGCTTGTCCAGCCCGAGGGCCTTGAGGATGTCGCCGCGCTGCGCACCTTCGACCAGGCGCACAGGCACGCGCTCGCCCACGCCGTCCAGCGCGCACCAGGCATGGCTGCGCAGGCTGTCCTGCGTGGCCGCGCCGTTCAGCTGCAGCACGAACACCTGCTCCTCGTCGATGGACTGGTAGGTGCCGGGCAGGATGCGCTGGACAAACGGGCCGCCACTATTGAATTGATAGCTTTTTGCGCCCGACAGCTCTGCGCCGGAGGCCGATTTGAACCCCGACCTGGCGGTGGCCGTGCAGCGCACGCCCGGCGGCAGGTCGCGCGCGAAGTCGAACACCCATTCGCGCTCGCCCGTCCAGCGGCCCGTGCCCTTGGCTGCATCGGCGTCGCTGCACTGCACCGTGAAGGGAGCCGGCGCCTGTGGATCGCCAAAGCGCACGGCGGCCGCGTCAAACCGCGCCACCACCTGGCGCACCTGCGCCACCTCGCCCTGGGGCGAAAAGCTGCTCACCTGCAGCGCCTGCGCGCCGCCCGCCAGCAGTGCGCCACCCGCGGCAACCCACCGTATCCATGTATTCAAGAGATCCCCCCTGCAGTGCTTTGGCCGAGCGTATCAAAGCGCTCCATGCGCCACGCGGCTGTTGCATGCGCTTACAGCCTGGGCAGACCCCGTCCCGTGCGGTGGCGCATGACGACGCGCAAAGGGGCGCAAGTCCTACCCAGGCGCCGCAAAACCGCGCGAAACATGGCGACTCGCCGCAGCGCGGCACCGTGCAACACCCACCGCCATTTCGCCCAAGGAGCGTCCATGCCACGAACCCCCGCCACCAAGCAACCCCTACCCGCCCGCCAGGCCGCGGCCCATGCGGACAGCTACCGCGGCCATGCCGGAGAACTGCAGCAGCAGGCCGCCGGCCAGCACCCGGTGCTGACCACCCAGCAGGGCATTGCGGTGCCCGACAACCAGAACACCCTGCGCCCCTCGCCGCACGGGCCGGCGCTGCTGGAAGACTTCATACTGCGCGAGAAGATCACCCACTTCGACCACGAGCGCATTCCCGAGCGCGTGGTGCACGCGCGCGGCTCCGCAGCGCACGGTTTCTTCGAGCTCACGCACTCCCTCGCGGACTACACCACGGCACGGGTACTGACCGAAGTCGGCACGCGCACGCCCGTGTTCACGCGCTTTTCCACGGTGGCCGGCGGCGCTGGATCGGTGGACACGCCGCGCGACGTGCGGGGCTTTGCCGTGAAGTTCTACACGCCCGAGGGCAACTGGGACCTGGTGGGCAACAACATCCCGGTGTTCTTCATCCAGGACGCGATGAAGTTCCCCGACCTCGTGCACGCCGTGAAGATGGAGCCCGACCGCGCCTTCCCGCAGGCCGCCAGCGCGCACGACACGTTCTGGGACTTCATCTCGCTCATGCCCGAATCCATGCACATGGTGATGTGGATCATGAGCGACCGCACCATTCCGCGCAGCCTGCGCATGATCGAGGGCTTTGGCGTGCACAGCTTCCGGCTGGTGAATGCCGCGGGCGAAAGCACCTTCGTCAAGTTCCACTGGCGGCCCAAGCTGGGCATCCAGTCCACCGTGTGGGACGAGGCGATGAAGCTGCAGGCGGCGGACAACGACTTCCACCGCCGCGACCTGTTCGAGGCCATCGAGGCGGGCGACTACCCCGAGTGGGAGCTGTCCGTGCAGCTGTTCACCGAGGAAGAGGCCGGCACGTTCCCCTTCGACCACCTGGACGCGACCAAGCTCATCCCCGAAGAGCTGGTGCCGCTGCGACCCATCGGGCGCATGGTGCTCAACCGCTGGCCCGACAACTTCTTCGCCGAGACCGAGCAAGTCGCCTTCTGCCCGGCCAACCTGCCGCCGGGCATCGACTTCAGCAACGACCCGCTGCTACAGGGGCGCCTGTTCAGCTACCTGGACACGCAACTGCTGCGCCTGGGCGGCCCCAACTTCGTGCAGATCCCCATCAACGCGCCCAAGTGCCCCTTCGCCCACAACCAGCGCGACGGCCACATGCAGATGCTCGTGCCGCAGGGCCGCGTGAACTACGAGCCCAGCAGCCTGCAGGCCGACTCGCCCCGCGCGTCGCAGGCGGCAGGCTTTCGGCACGTGGCGCAGACCGACGAAGGCAGCGGCAAGGGGCGCATTCGCCCCGAGAGCTTTGCCGACCACTACAGCCAGGCGCGCATGTTCTACCGCAGCCAGAGCCCGCTGGAGCAGGCGCACCTGGCGTCGGCGCTGGTGTTCGAGCTGTCCAAGGTACAGACGCTGCATGTGCGCGAGGGCGTGGTGGGCCATCTGCTGCACATCGACCCGCAGCTGGCCCAGCGCGTGGCCGATGGCCTGGCGCTGCCGCAGCTGCCACCCGCCCCCCCGCTGGCCGTGCCGGTGCAGGACCTGCCGCCCTCGCCCGCCCTGCGGATCATCGACCGCATGAAGCCCACGCTGCAGGGCCGCTGCGTGGGCATTCTGGTGGCCGACGGCTCCAACGGCACCACCGTGGCCAACCTGCGCAAGGCGCTGGAGAAGGCGGGCGCGCAGGTGAAGATCGTCGCGCCCAAGGTGGGTGGCGCGCTGCTCAAGGACGGCACGCAGTTGCCTGCCGACGGGCAGCTGGCAGGCACGCCCTCGGCGGTGTTCGACGCGGTGGCCTCGGTGCTGTCGCCGGAGATGGGCGCGCAGCTGGCGCGCGAGGCCGTGGCGGTGGACTGGTTCCGCGACGCCTTCGGCCACCTCAAGGCCATCGCTGCCTGCAAGGGCACGCAGGCCATCCTGCAGGCCGGCGGCATCGAACCCGACGCGGGCGTGGTGGACCCGGCCGACGCGCAGGGCTTCATCGCCGCCGCGCAGACGCGCCAGTGGGCGCGCGAGCCGCAGGTGCGCACGCTGGCGTGAACGCGGGCCTGCGCTGGCCTGCGGGGCAGCGGCCGGGGTGCGCCCCTACCGCGCCCCTACCGCGCGGCTACTGCACGCCTACTGCGCCGTGAAGCCGCTGTTGCGGATGATGCGCGCCCAGGCTGCGGTGTAGGCCTTCTGGCGCGCGGCCAGTTGCCCGGGCGCCATGTGGCCCACGGTGAGGCCCAGGGTGGTGAGCTGCTCATGCACCGCGGGCTGCGCCAGCACCTGCGCCAGTGCGGCGGAGAACTGCGCGATGAAAGCGCCGGGCGTGCCGGCCGGCGCGTAGATGCCGTAGTACGGCAGGTCCTCGAAGCCCTTGAGGCCCAGTTCGTCGAACGTGGGCACATCGGGCAGCGCGGCCTGGCGCTGCGTGCCCAGCACGCCCACCACGCGCAGCTTGCCGCCGCGGTGGTGCTCGATGAAGTCCTGCACCGATCCCACGCCCGCCGCGATCTGGTTGCCCAGCATGTCGCCGATCATGGGCGCGCTGCCGCGGTAGGGCGCGGCCACCAGGTCCAGCCGGTACTTGCGGCCTAGCAGCTTGACCAGAAACTCCGGCGTGGACGCCGGCGCCGGCACGCCCACCGCGCCCTGGCCACCCCGCGCGGCCTGGAGCCACTGCACATATTCGTTGAACGAACGCGCGGGCGTGCCACCCGAAACGGCAAACGCGTTCACGAAGGTGGCAAAGCCCGCCACCGGCACGAAGTCGCTCACCGGGTCGAAGCCGGGGTTCTTCACCACCAGCGGCAGGATGGAGAGGGTGTGGTCGTGCGTGAGGAACAGCGTGGTCCCGTCGGCCGGCGCGGCCTTGAGCACCTGCGCCGCGATCTGCCCGCCCGCGCCGGGGCGGTTGTCCACGACCACGGGGATGCCCAGCACGTCCTTGAGCTTGTCGGCCAGCAGGCGGGCGATGGCATCCGAGCCGCCTCCGGGCGGAAAGCCCACCAGGATGCGCACCGGCTTGGTGCCGTCGGCCCAGGCGGGCAACGCCGGCAGCACGCTGGCGGCAAGGGCGCGGGCCAGCAGGTGGCGGCGGTGCAGGTTCATGGTGGCTCTCCTGGGGCGGCAGGGCGATACAAATTCAGGAGCTGTTCGCGCTTGCCAGTAAAGCATTTCAGCATCAAAACATGCTAAAAACCGCTTACATCAAGCGCTGCCAGCTCCTATTCTTGACGGGCAATCAGGCGGACAGCCGCGCACGGTGGCGCGCCAGCTGCGTGCGCACCTGCGCGGGCGCGGTGCCGCCCAGGGTGTTGCGCGCGTTCAGCGAGCCCTGCAGGCTCAGGGCATCGAACACGTCCTTCTCGATCGCCGGGTGAAAGCCCTGCAGCACGGCCAGCGGCAGCTCCGACAGGTCCACGCTGTGCGACACCGCGGCCTTCACCGCGTGGGCCACGGTCTCGTGCGCGTCGCGGAACGGCAGGCCCTTCTTGACGAGGTAGTCAGCCAGGTCGGTCGCCGTGGCGTAGCCCTTGAGCGCCGCGGCGCGCATGGCCTCGGCGTTCACGGTGATGCCGCCGTCCTTGCAGCCGGTGGCGGGGTTCATCTGGCCGCCGATCATCTCGGCGAAGATGCGCAGCGTGTCCTTCAGCGTGTCCACTGTGTCGAACAGCGGCTCCTTGTCTTCCTGGTTGTCCTTGTTGTAGGCCAGGGGCTGGCCCTTCATCAGCGTGATCAGGCCCATCAGGTGGCCGACCACGCGGCCGGTCTTGCCGCGCGCCAGTTCGGGCACGTCGGGGTTCTTCTTCTGCGGCATGATCGACGAGCCGGTGGTGAAGCGGTCGGCGATCTTGATGAAGCCGAAGTTCTGGCTCATCCAGATGATGAGTTCCTCGGACAGGCGGCTCACGTGCACCATGCACAGGCTGGCGGCGGCCGTGAACTCGATGGCGAAGTCGCGGTCGCTCACGCCGTCCAGGCTGTTCTGGCACACGCCCTCCATGCCCAGCGTCTTGGCCACGCGCTCGCGGTCCAGCGGGTAGGTAGTGCCGGCCAGCGCGGCGGAGCCCAGCGGCAGCACGTTCACCCGGCGGCGCACGTCGCGCATGCGCTCGGCATCGCGTGCAAACATCTCCACGTAAGCCAGCAGGTGGTGCGCAAAGCTCACGGGCTGCGCCACCTGCAGGTGGGTGAAGCCGGGCAGGATCACCTCGACGTTCTGCTCGGCCACCTCGACCAGCGACAGCTGCAGCTCGCTCAGCAGGCCCTCGATCAGGTCGATCTCGCCGCGCAGCCACAGGCGCACGTCGGTGGCCACCTGGTCGTTGCGGCTGCGGCCGGTGTGCAGGCGCTTGCCGGCGTCGCCCACCAGCTGGGTCAGGCGCGCCTCGATGTTCAGGTGCACGTCCTCCAGGTCCAGCTTCCACTCGAACGCGCCGGACGCGATCTCCTGCGTGATCTGGGCCATGCCCTTCTGAATGTCGGCGTGGTCCTGCGCGCTGATGATGCCTTGCGCGGCCAGCATCTCGGCATGGGCCAGGCTGCCCGCGATGTCGGCCTGCCACAGGCGCTTGTCGAAGAACACGCTCGACGTATAGCGCTTGACCAGATCGCTCATGGGCTCGGAGAACAAGGCCGACCAGGCCTGGGCCTTGGTGGCGAGCTGGTCGTGGGATGGTTGCGAGGCGGAAGAAGAGGACATGGGGGCAATAATCCGGGGGTTTCGACACCCGGAACGCCCGGATGCCGCAATGCAAGAGACGCAAATTTTATCGACCCGCCCCGCTGCCCTGCCCGAAGCCGCACCGCGCAGTGCGGTACGCGGCCGCGCGCTGGTGTTCGACGCCTGCCAGGTGGGCGTGGTGCTGCGCGCCGTGCTGTTCGTGGAACTGGTGCTGGGCGTGGGCGCCTTGTTCGGCGCGGGCAGCCTGGCCGAATGGCTGGCGCGCCTGGCGCTGCTCACGGGCGGCGCGCTGCCGGCCACCCTCGCCTGGCTGATCACGGCCTGCAGCCTCAAGACGGCGCTGCAGCGCCTGCAGGAGCCGTTGCAGTACGCCGCCGGCGTGCTGCTGGGCGCACTGGCCGGCCTGCTGGCCTGCGCCATGCTGGCCCTGGCCAGCGGCCCCGCGGGCGCCCCGCCGCCGTGGCTGGCCAGCGCCGCCAGCGGCGCGCTGCTGGCGGCGCTGCTGGTCACCGCGCTGAAAATGCGCGCACGCGCGCGCACGCCCGCCGCCACTACCGCGCGCCTGACCGAGTTGCAGGCGCGCATCCGCCCGCACTTCCTGTTCAACACGCTCAACAGCGCCATTGCCCTGGTGCGCGACGAACCCGCCAAGGCCGAGGCGCTGCTGGAAGACCTGAGCGACCTGTTCCGCCACGCCCTGGTGGAGCAGGGCGAGTCCGCCACGCTGGAGGAAGAGATCGTGCTGGCGCGCCGCTACCTGGACATCGAGCAGGTGCGCTTTGGCGAACGCATGCGCGTGCAATGGGTGCTGGATGCGCGCGCCAACGCCGCGCGCCTGCCGCCGCTCTTGCTGCAGCCGCTGGTGGAAAACGCGGTCAAGCACGGCGTGGAGCCCAGCGCGCGCGGGGGCAAGCTGCGCATCGCCACCGAGCGGCGCGGCGGCCGCGTGGTGCTGACCATCACCAACACCCTGCCCGCCGATCGCCCCGCGGCCGAGGACGCGCCACGCGGCCATGGCATCGCCCAGGCGAACGTGCGCGACCGCCTGCGCCTGCTGCACGACGTGGACTGCGACTTCAGCGCCGGCGTACAGGGCGGCCTGTACCAGGTGCGCATCTCGCTGCCCGCGCCCTGAGCCCCGGGCCGCAGCACGCCACATCCACTACAGTCGACGCCCCATGCACATCCTGATCGTGGACGACGAACTCCTGGCCCGCAGCCGCCTGCGCACGCTGCTGGCCGACTGCGCCCCCCGCCACAGCGTGACGGAGGCCGCGCACGCCGCGGACGCACTGGCACAGCTCGAGGCCAGCGGCGGCCGCGCGGTGGACGTGGTGCTGCTGGACATCCACATGCCCGGCCAGGACGGCCTGGGACTGGCGCACCACATCCAGCGCCTGCCGCACCCGCCGGCCATCGTGTTCGTGACCGCCCACGCGGACCATGCGCTGTCAGCCTTCGAACTGGATGCCGTGGACTACCTGACCAAGCCCGTGCGCCTGCAGCGCCTGCAGCAGGCACTGGCCAAGGCGCAGCGCGCCGCGGCCCCCAGCGCCGCTCCCACGCGCTCGCCGCTGCCGGCACCCAGCTGCGAGGTGCTACTGATCCAGGAGCGCGGGCGCACCGAGCGCGTGCCGCTGGACGACGTGCTGTTCCTGCGCGCCGAGCAGAAATACGTGACGGTGCGCACCCTCACGCGCAGCTTCGTCATCGACAGCGCGCTGTCCGACCTGGAGGCGCGCCACGCGGGCCACTTTCTGCGCGTGCACCGCAGCACGCTGGTGGCCCGCCGCGCCATGCGCGCGCTGGAGCGCTATTACGACGCCGAGGAGGGCGAAGGCTGGGCCGTGCGCCTGCACGGGCTCACCGAGCCCCTGCCGGTCTCGCGCCGCCAGGTGGCCGGGGTGCGCGAGGCGCTGGCCACGGGTTGATACGGCTGCGGCGTTCACGGCGTTCCAGGCGCCCACACGCCCGCACCCTCTAAACGGCTGCACCCTCTGCGCGGCCGCCGGCCCTTGGACTGGCGCCGCGGTCCTCCCCGGGCAGGCATGCGCGGCGCGCACACCGGCGAACGCCCTGCCGTGCTCAATGCGCGTGCGCCAGCCCGCTCACAAAGGTCACCACCGCGATGCCGGCCGCCAGCCAGGCGATCTGCGCCAGCGTCTGCGCGGCCGAGAGGCGTTTTTGCAGCTGCGGGATCAGGTCGGCCAGCGCCACGTACACGAAGCTGCTGGAGGCGATGGCCAGGAAATACGGCAGCCCGCCGTCCCACAGCCCCACCAGGTAGTAGCCCACCAGGCCGCCCAGCGCCGTCAGCGCGCCCGCCAGCGAGACCTTGAGCAGCGCCGCGTTGCGGTGGCGGGTGCTGTGGCGCAGCACCACTAGGTCTCCGATATGGTGCGGCACCTCGTGCGCCAGCACCGACAGCGCGGCCACCACGCCCAGCCGCATGTCCGCCATGAAGGCCGAGGCGATCAACACCCCATCGCCAAAGCAGTGCACGCTGTCGCCGGTCAGCAGCGCCCAGCCGCCATGCCCGTGCTGGCCCGGGCCATGGTGGTGGTCGTGCGCGTGGTCAGGGTGGTGGTCGTGGTGGCCCTGGCCATGGATGTGCCGCTCGGACGGGCTGTGTTCATGGCCGTGGTGCCACAGCTCGGCCTTGTCCAGCAGGAAGAAGAACACCAGCCCCAGCAGCAGCGTGGCAAACAGGTCGTGCGCACTGGCCTGGCTCTCGAACGCCTCGGGCAGCAGATGCATGAAGGCGGTGGCCAGCAGCGCGCCCGCGGCCAGGCTCAGCAGGTGCTGCGGCCCCACGCGCTGGCGCGTGCCCATGCCCAGGCGCAGCAGCGCCGCCGCCACCCACACACTGCCAATGCCCGCGGCCAACGTGGCCAGGATGATCGCTATCAATGTCATAGCTGCTTGCGCTTTCTCTTATTGGCCTAGGTGCCAATTTCATTCAAAACCAAACCCTCGCCGCGCCATCAAAAAAAGCCCCGAAGGGCTTGTGTGCGTGCTGGCTGCCGCGGCTCACGCCACGCCGTGCTGCTTGAACCAGGCCAGCGTGCGCTTCCAGCCGTCCTGCGCGGCTTCCTTGCGAAAGCTCGGGCGGTAGTCGGCATGGAAGGCATGCGGCGCGTCCGGGTAGACCACGAACCGCGAGGCTTTCGCTGCGGCAGACCCTTCTGACAGGGCGCTTTTCATCTTATCAATCGTGTCAAGAGGTATGCCGGCATCTTTTTCACCATACAGACCCAGCACGGGTGCCTTGAGGATGGGCGCCAGGTCCACGGGGTGCTTGGGATTCAGGGCGCTGGCCTGCCCCACCAGACGGCCATACCAGGCCACCCCGGCCTTCACCGGGCCATGCGCGGCGTAGAGCCAGGTGATGCGGCCGCCCCAGCAAAAGCCGGTGATGCCCACGCGCTGGAGGTCACCGCCATGGGCTCCGGCCCATTGCACGGCGCCATCCAGGTCGGCCATGACCTGGGCATCGGGCACCTTGGACACCAGCTCGCTCATGAGCTTGGCGACTTCACTGTAGGCGCGCGGGTCGCCCTGGCGCGCGAACAGGTCGGGGGCAACGGCAAGGTAGCCCTCGTGCGCCAGGCGGCGGCAAACGTCGGCAATGTACTCGTGCACGCCGAAGATCTCTGAAATCACCAGCACCACGGGCAGCCCCGTCTTGCCCTGCGGCGCCGCGCGGTAGGCGCGCACGTCAAAGCCGTTCACCGCAAAGTGCACCTCCCCCGCCGTGAGCCCGTCGGCCGGGGTGGAGACCGCTGTCTGCGCCATCACCGGCGCGGCCGCGGCGGCATAGCCGGCCCCCAGCATGACGCCCAGCGCGGTGCGGCGGCTGGCGCCCGCTGCAGTGCTACGGCCGGGGACGAGTGCATCGAAGTCGTTCTGGAGATCGCTGTGCATGACGGAGGCTCCTGGCAAGGGGTGGCAAGGGTTGGGGGACGGACGCCCCCCGGCGCTGGCCAGGAGGCATGGCGTGCCAATGTAGCGGCAATGGCCGTTTTGCGCATGCGACCCGCCCGCGCCACCGCGCCAACGGGCTACAAGCGTTATCAGTGCGCCTTGTCCCAGTCGGGCCCTACGCCCACTTCGGCCAGCAGCGGTACCTGCAGCGCGGCCACGCCGGCCATCAGGCGCGGGATCTCACGGCGCAGCCAGTCCACCTCGCCCTCGGGCAGCTCGAACACCAGTTCGTCATGCACCTGCATGATCATGAGCACCTCGGGCTTGCGCGCGTCCAGCTCGCCCTGCACGGCCACCATGGCCTTCTTGATGAGGTCGGCCGCCGTGCCCTGCATGGGCGCGTTGATGGCGGCGCGCTCGGCCGCGCCGCGGCGCGGGCCGTTGGGCGAGTTGATCTCCGGCAGGTACAGGCGCCGGCCGAACACGGTCTCCACGTAGCCGCGCGCCTTGGCCTGGGCCTTGGTCTCTTCCATGTACTGCTTCACGCCGGGGTAGCGCTGGAAGTAGCGGTCGATATAGGCCGCCGCCGCCTTGGTCTCGATGCCCAGGTTCTTGGCCAGGCCGAAGCTGCTCATGCCGTAGATCAGGCCGAAGTTGATGACCTTGGCGTAGCGGCGCTGCTCGCTGCTCACCTGGTCCAGCGCCACGCCGAACACCTCGGCCGCCGTGGCGCGGTGCACGTCCAGGCCCTCGCGGAAGGCGTGCAGCAGCGCCTCGTCGCCGCTGATGTGCGCCATGATGCGCAGCTCGATCTGGCTGTAGTCGGCACTGGCAATCACGCGGCCCGCGGGTGCCACGAAGGCCTCGCGCACGCGCCGGCCCTCCGGCGTGCGGATGGGGATGTTCTGCAGGTTGGGCTCGTTGCTGGACAGCCGCCCGGTGACGGCCACGGCCTGCGCGTAGTGGGTGTGGACGCGGCCGGTGCGCGGGTCCGCCAGCGTGCTGAGCTTGTCGGTGTAGGTGCCCTTGAGCTTGCACAGGCTGCGGTGTTCCAGCAGTTTGGCGGGCAGCGGGTAGTCCTCGGCCAGCTTCTCCAGCACCTCTTCGTCGGTGCTGCGCGCGCCGGTGGCGGTCTTCTTCACCACGGGCATGCCCAGCTTGTCGAAGAAGATTTCACCCAATTGCTTGGGCGAGCCCAGGTTGAAGGGCTGGCCGGCGATGGCGTACGCCTCCTGCTCCAGCTGCAGGATGCGCTGGCCCAGCGCGTGGCTCTGGGCGGCCAGCTTGCCCGCGTCGATCAGCACGCCATTGCGCTCGATGCGAAACAAGGTCTCGCTGCAGGCCATCTCGAGCTCGTAGATGCCGCGCAGCTTGTCGTCGGCCTGCAGCTGGGGCCATAGCACGCGGTGCACATCCAGCGTCTGGTCGGAGTCCTCGCACGAGTAGGCCGCAGCCTTGTCCACCGGGACCTGGGCAAACGGGATCTGCTTGGCCCCCTTGCCGCACAGGTCTTCGTAGCTGATGCCGGTGCGGCCCGTGTGGCGCTCGGCCAGGCTGGTCAGGCCATGGGGCTTGTGCACTTCCAGCACGTAGCTTTGCAGCATGGTGTCGTGCGCATAGCCGCGCACCTGGATGCCATGGTTGGCGAACACATGCCGGTCGTACTTCACGTGCTGGCCCAGCTTGGGGCAGGCCGGATCTTCCAGCCAGGGGCGCAGGCGCTCCAGCACCTCGGCCAAGGGCAGCTGCGGCGGCGCGTCAGGGCCGTTGTGCGCCAGCGGGATGTAAGCGGCGGCTCCGGGCTCGACGCTGAAGGACACGCCCACGATCTCGGCGCGCAACTCGTCCAGCGACGTGGTCTCGGTGTCCAGCGCCGCCAGCGGCGCGGCCTTCAGGCGCGCGAGCCAGCCGTCGAGCTGCTCCCAGGTGAGGATGGTGTCGTAGGTCACCTCGCGCTGCTGCGCCTGCACGGCGACGGCGCTGGCGTCGGGCGTGGCGAAGAGGTCTCCGCTGGCGCCAGCATCCGGCACCACCGCGGACGGCAGCGCGCGTGCCAGGCTCTTGAAGCCATACTTTTGATAAAAATCGCGCAACGCGTCCGCCTGCTCAGCGCCAACAGCTATCGCATCGATAGCAGGCAGGCCATCGAGGTGCCCCGCCAAGTCGCAGTCGGTCTTGATGGTGACCAGCGTGCGCGCGGTGGGCAGCCAGTCCAGCGCCCCGCGCAGGTTCTCGCCGGCCACGCCCTTGATGGCGCCCGCGTTGGCCAGCAGCGCATCCAGCGAACCGTATTCCGTGAGCCATTTGGCGGCGGTCTTGGGGCCGACCTTGGGCACGCCGGGCACGTTGTCCACGGCATCGCCCACCAGGGCCTGGTAGTCCACCATGAGCGTCGGGGGCACGCCGAACTCGGCGGTCACGCCGGCCACGTCCCGCTTCTTGCCGTTCATGGTGTCGATGATGGTGATGTGTTCGTTCACCAGCTGGCTCAGGTCCTTGTCGCCGCTGGAGATCACCACCTGCATGCCCTGGCCGGCCGCGGTAGCAGCCAGCGTGCCGATCACGTCGTCGGCCTCCACGCCGGGGATACACAGCACCGGCCAGCCCAGCAGCCGCACCACCTCGTGGATGGGCTCGATCTGCGCACGCAGGTCATCGGGCATGGGCGCGCGGTGCTGCTTGTACTCGGGGTACAGCGCATCGCGAAAAGTGGGGCCGCTGGCATCGAAAACGCAGGCGGCGTAGTCGGCCGGGACTTCTTTCTTGAGCGCCTGCAGCATGTTGATCATGCCGCGGATGGCCCCCGTGGGTGCGCTGGCGGGATCGCCCGGCACGGCGCGCAGGTCGGGCATGGCATGGAATGCGCGGTACAGGTAGCTGGAGCCATCCACCAGCACCAGGGTCTTGGGGCGTGTCATCGGTGAATTCTCCCACGCTCATCGGCCGTGGCCGCCATCGCAATCAGCACCCCGCGCACGGGCAGGTGCAGTGGAAAGCGGCACAATCCGTCGCCATGGCCCGGCGGTGCGCCGCGCCCTCCCCTCTCCCCAAGGCTGCCCCATGAAACACCACCTGCTCGCACTCGTCGCCTGCGCCACCACCACCCTGGCGTGGGCCAACCCGGACTTCAAGAACGTGCCGCCTTCGATGCAGAAGTCGCTGCACGGCATCAGTGCCGCACAGTTTGACGGCGGCGTGCTGCGCGCGCAGATGAACAAGCCCGAGGTCACCGAGCTGGTGTACAACACCTTCGTCTTCCACAACATCTGCGCGCAGCAGTGGCACGACCCTGCGCAGTTCGCGCGCCTGGGCCTCACGCGCGTGGAGCTGTTCAACGCCGCCGGCACGCAGGGCTTTGCCTTCGATGCGCGTGGCGATGTGTGCGAGGAGATGGGCAAGCTCGGCAAGAACTTCCGCACCTTCATCGGCAAGTACACGCAGGCCTGCAGCGCCAGCACCTGCCCGCCGCAGCGCTGAGCGCGCACGCCGGCGCACGGCGCCTACAATCGCGCCATGCGCGCTCTCCACTCCACCTTCCTGCTGCTGGCCCTGGCCAGTGCTCCCGCCCTGGCTCAGAATGCAAGCCAAAATGCCATTCAGCCCAGTACGGACGGGCGCGGCCAGCTATTGGAAAGAGAGCAACAGACCGAAGGGCGCCATAACCAGCGCGTAGAGCACATCGTGGTGGAGGACGCCGGCAGCCGCGTGCAAGAGTTGCGCGTGGGCGGGCAGACGCAGAGTATCACCGTGCAACCCAAGACCGGCACGCCGCTGCCCGCGTACGAAGTGCGCTCCAACGACGGAGCCCGCGCACGCCCCGGCAACTTCAACGAGTCGGACACCGTGACCGCACCGCGCGTGTGGAACTTGCGTAATTTCTGACCGCTGCCAACGCGGCATTCTTGGGCGGCCCGTATCGCCCGCTCCTTCCCCCCGCTTTTTTCAGCACGCCGAGTGCACTGACGTACTGACCGATGGCCGTTTTCACCGAAGTCTCCACCAAAGAGGCGCGCGAATTGCTGCGCCGGCTGCAGCTGGGCAAGCTGCTTGAGCTGCGCGGCATCGAGGGCGGCATCGAGAACACCAACTACTTCCTCACCTGCGAGCAGGGCGAGTACGTACTCACGCTGTTCGAGCGCCTCACCGCAGAGCAGCTGCCTTTCTACCTGCACCTGATGAAGCATCTGGCGCACGCGGGCATCCCCGTGCCGGACCCGCAGGCCGACAAGCATGGCGAGATCCTGCACCAGGTGTGCGGCAAGCCCGCTGCGCTGGCCACCAAGCTGCGCGGCAAGAGCCAGCTCAGCCCCCAGGAAGCGCACTGCGCGGCCGTGGGCACCATGCTGGCGCGCATGCACCTGGCCGCAAGCGGCTATGAACGCCAGCAGCCCAACCTGCGCGGCCTGCCGTGGTGGAACGAGACCGTGCCGGTGGTGCTGCCGCACATCGGCGCCGAGCCGGCGGCGCTGCTGCAGTCCGAACTGGCCTACCAGAACCATGTGGCGGCCTCCAGCGCCTACGCGGCGCTGCCGCGCGGCCCCATCCATGCCGATCTGTTCCGCGACAACGTGATGTTCGAAGGCGAGGAACTCACGGGCCTCTTCGACTTCTATTTCGCGGGCGTGGACACCTTCCTCTTCGACCTGGCCGTGTGCCTGAACGACTGGTGCATCGACCTGCCCACCGGCGCGCACGCCGCACCGCGCGCCCAGGCCATGATCGACGCCTACCAGGCCGTGCGCCCGCTCACCGCGCATGAACGCGCCCTGCTGCCCGCCATGCTGCGCGCCGGGGCGCTGCGCTTCTGGATCTCGCGCCTGTGGGACTTCTACCTGCCGCGCGAGGCCGCCATGCTCAAGCCCCACGACCCCACACACTTTGAGCGCGTGCTGCGCCAGCGAGCGGCCCACCCGGTGACTCTGTAGCCGCCATGGTGCGCCGCGCGCCCCACAACAGCCACTCCACACATAACCGTTGGTTTCATCCACCGCTGCGGCCTGTGCAGCGGCAACTGGGGTAAATTCCCCCATGCGCCCGCACCGCTGCCGCGGCGCTCCACCTTCGATTTCCAATCCATGAAACTGCACATCGTCCCCGCGCGCACGGGCCTGGAATGGGTACGCCTGGGCATTCGCGTGTTCTGGCGCCAGCCCATGGCGCTGGCCGCGCTGTTTTTCATGACCATGGCGGCGATGTCGCTGGCCACCATGCTGCCGCTGATCGGCCCCGCCGTGGCGCTGGGCCTGCTGCCCTCGGCCACGCTGGCCATGATGGTGGCCGCGGCCGAGGCCAGCCAGGACCGCGTACCCACGCCCGCACTGCTGCTGGTGGCGTTTCGCACCGGCAAGCAGCGGCTGAACCACATGCTGACCCTGGGCGCGCTCTACGCCGTGGGCTTCCTCGGCCTGATGGGGCTGTCGGCCCTCGTGGACGGCGGGCAGTTCGCACGCGTGTACCTGGGCGGCGAGCCGCTGACGCGCGAGATGGCCGAGTCGGGCAGCTTCCAGGCGGCCATGTGGCTGTCGCTGCTGCTGTACGTGCCGCTGTCGCTGCTGTTCTGGCACGCGCCTGGCCTGGTGCACTGGCACAACGTGCCGCCCGTGAAGGCGCTGTTTTTCAGCATCGTCGCCTGCCTGCGCAACTTCGGGGCCTTCACGGTGTATGGGCTGTCGTGGATGGGCGTGTTCCTCGGCGCAGGCGTGGTCATCAGCCTGCTGGTCACGATGCTGAGCGCCATCGGCCTGGGCGCCGGCATGGCCGGCGGCATCATGGTGGCGACGGCGATGATGTTGGCCGCCATGTTCTTCTCGTCGGTGGTGTTCACATTCCGCGACAGCTTCGACGCGCCCCACCACGACCACGGCGACTCGTCCGCGGCAGCGTCACCCGAGCAGGATTCATAAAGCTGCGCCAGCGGAGTCGCCAGGGCGCTCCGCCCGGTCCCGTGCTTCCAGATAGTCGGACGGAGCGGGCCGAGTCCCCGCGCGCTTCGGCGCACCCGGGCGTGCCCCGAGCCAAACAGTGCGCTTGGGGTGTCTGCTCCTCGAACAAGACTCCACCCGTACCTTCGCCCTGAACAGGCAAGAAAAAACCCGCCAGAGGCGGGTTGGAAGTGCCGCGGAGCCGTCCTGCGCGCAAGGCGAGAGACGGCTCCCGTGCAAGCCGGTTAGATACCGATCGTGCCGCCGTCCTTGCGCGTCACCACCACGGTGGCCGAGCGCGGACGCTTGAGGCCCTTGTGGCTGCTGGTGATCCCAGGCTGGTTGCCGGGCCAGTAGCTGGTGAAGGTGCTGGTGGCGAAGTTGGCCTTCTCAGCATCCTCGCCCGGGTGCTGCACGTTGAAGAACAGCGTCTTGCCGTCGGGCGTGACCACCACGCCCGTGATCTCGCAGTCGAACGGGCCGACCAGGAAGCGGCGCACCGTGGCCTCGGTGGGCTTGGAGCCCATGATCGTGGCCTGGCCCTCCTTGGTGGTGACCTTGCCGCCGTCACCGACCTTGCCGGGAATAGCGGCCAGCATCATGCAGTTGGTCACATCGGTGTAGGAACCGTCGTCGGTCTGGATCCACAGCAGGCCGCCGGCATTGGCGCTGCGCTGGTCGAAATGCAGGCCATCGGGGCTGGAGAAATCGTTCACGGCGGTCAGGCCCGACAGGTTCTCGCTCTGCTTGTTGTCGCTGCGCGCGCCGAACAGGTACACGTCCCACTGGAACTTGGTACCCGCCTGGCCGCCCTCTTCCTTCCAGCGGATGATGTGGCCATTGGTGTTGCCCACGCGCGGGTTGGCGGCGTTCAGCGTGGCGGCCGTGCGCTGCGAGTTGTTGGTCATGGTCATGTACACCTCGTTGTTCAACGGGTTCACGCCACCCCACTCGGGACGGTCCATCTTGGTCGCGCCGCGGGCGTCGGCCGCCAGTCGGCAGTGCATGACCACATCGGCCTGGTCGGCGAACGGGTACAGCGCGTTGGTGGCGTCGATGCCGTTCTTGCCGAACGTCAGTTCCAGCCACTCGCCGCTGCCATCGTTGTTGAACTTGGCGGCGTACAGCGTGCCCTTGTCCAGGTACTTGGCACCGGCAGCCACGCCGCCGTTGATGTCCTTGGGGTCCCACTTGGCATCGGACACGAACTTGAACACGTACTCGTTGCGCGCATCGTCACCAGAGTAGATGACGATCGGCTCGCCGGCCTTGGCGGGTGCCGGCCATGCTCCTTCATGGTTGAAGCGGCCCAGCGCCGTGCGCTTGACGGGCTTGTTGTCGGGGCGGAAGGGGTCGATCTCCACCACCCAGCCGAAGGTGTTGAAGATGTTGCGATAGTCCTCCGCGGCGCTGGCGGCGCTCACCTTGCTGTTCCAGCGCTGGTACTGCTCGCCCTCGGCGGTGTCCCACAGGTAAGGGCTCTTGCGGTTCTCGGGCAAGCCATAGCGCTTCAGGGCCACGATTTCGGTGGCGGAGCGTTGGGCGTCGTCGCCGGCGGCACGGCCGATGACGTTCAGGAAATTCTCCTCGCACGTCAGGTAGGTGCCCCAGGGCGTGTAGCCGTTGGCGCAGTTGTTGTTCATCCCGAAGGCTTGCTTCCCGTCCGGCGAGAGCTTGTTGAACAGCTTGGCGTTGCCGGCGGCGGGGCCGCCAAAGTCCATCGGCGTGGCCGAGGTGATGCGGCGGTTGTATTTGGAGCCGCGCACCATCTCCATCTCGTTGCTGCCGCTCTTGCGCTTGACTTCCACCACGCTGGCACCGTGGGCGCGGATTTCCTTGTCCACCTGCTCGGCCGGGCGCTTTCCGTCCACCGTGATGCGCCCCGTGGGATGCAGGCCATAAGGCGCAACCACATACTCATGGTTCACGCACAGCAGGCCGCGGTCGGAGCGGCTGGGGTCGAACTTGCCGTCGTCGGACATGCCGAAGTAGTACATGCCGTCGTGGCCGTCGCCGATGCGGCGGTCATAGGACTCGGCCGTCTCGGAGCCATCGTCCTTCCAGGACTCGTCGCCATAGTGGATCGGGTCGCCCAGGGCGTGCAGGATGCTGACCTGGTAACCCTCGGGTACCGTTACCAGGTCGGCGTTGCTCTTGGCGACGGCATTGAAGTTGAGGCGGATCGGCTCGGGTGCGGGTGTTTCGTCATCGTCGCTGCCACCGCCGCAGGCGCTCAGGCTCACGCCGCCCAGCAGAGCCGCAGTAGTGGCGCCGACACCGCCCTTGAGGGCGCTGCGACGGCTCAGGCGCGCGGCCAGGACGCTGTCGATGTGCTGGTTGGACGAATGGTTGACGATTTCATTGTCGTCGTACTCGGAAACGATCGTGGTGTTCATGGGTCGTTGGACTCGGTAGTGGCAATCAAGGTCCCGCGATCCTGGAGTACGTCTGTTGCGCCCGCATGACGTGTACATGACATCTTCAAGACACCGCTTCGCACGCCGGGCCTTCCGTGCACGCGCGAGGGACACACAGGCCCACAGCGCCTGAGCGACGCGCGGGCCCGGGTCCCATCCCCTACCGCACCGGCAATGCCCCGATCACGATCTGCACGCGCCGGTTGCGCTGGCGCCCATCAGGATCGTCCCGCCCATCCGGCGTGGTATTGGGCGCGACAGGCTGGCGTTTGCCCATGCCGCGCGTGGCGATCGGCCGCCCCGTGCGCGACTGCAGCGCGGCGGCGACGGCGGCGGCGCGGCGCTGCGACAAGGCGTCGTTGTAGGCATCGCCCCCCTTGCCGTCTGTGTGTCCCACCACGTCGATGGGCGCCTGGGGGTAGCTCTTGAGCAGCTCGGCCGCCTTGTCAAGCGAGCGCGCGGCATCGGCCCGCAACTCGGCCTTGTCAAAGTCAAACAACACATCGGCAGGCAGGTCGATGGAGATGGCCTGCTCGGGCGTGGGCTGGGCCTGCAGTTCCACCAACAGCGCGCGGGTCTGCTCCAGCCGCTGCGGCGGCACCTCGGCCGCGCGCAGCAGCGTGGCCGGCCCCGCCGCCGCCTGCAGCCGGGTTTCGGTCTCGCGCGGCACCAGGCCGCCGTGCGTCACGTGCGGCTGCAATTGGGTCAGCGGGGCAGCGTCCGCTGGTTGCAAATGGGTGGGCGTCGCCGCGAGCGACTGGCTGCTGCGCCGCACTTCCAATGTCTGCGCCGCAGAGGCCACGGCGGCGCAGCACGCGGCCCACAGGACAGCCCGCCAGGCTGGCGAACACCGCACCGCCATCAGCCCGCCTGCAGCGGCAGGTCCATGGACAGCCCCGGCGCCACGATGTTGTCGCCATCGTTGCCGTCATTGAAGACCAGCTTGAGCGTGCGCGCGGTGGGCAGCACGCGGCCCAGGAAAACCAGTTGCCCATCCAGGGTCTGGCCTTCGCGGATGGTGATGTCCCGGTTGTGGTCCGGCCGCTTGACGTGCAGGCGCGCGCCGCTTTCGTCCTGCAGGTAGGTATCGGCCAGCGCCAGCATGGTGGAGTCGGTGATGCGGTTGGCAAAGGAGATGCTCACATCCAGCACCGTGGCGTCCCCCCCGATCTGCACACTCTTGACGCGCACCGTCACCCCCGCCGGTGCCACGCCTTGCACGCCCAGCGGCAAGGTGCGTGGCGCGGCCGGAGCAGCACCAGGGGGAGCCGCAACCACCGCTGCTGCGGCAGGCGCCGCCGTGGTTGTTGCCGCCGGCGCCGCAGCCGTGGCGGGGGGTGGAGCCGTGGCCGGAGTCGGTGTGGAGGCCTGCACCGCCGCCGTGCCCGCCGGATCCTTGCAGCCCACGAGCCACAACGTCGCCATGGCCACCGCCATCCAACCCAGGGTTCCTCTGTGTTCCATCCCCATCTCTACTCCTTGCGTGGTGCTTGACAGTGAACGCGCATCACAGGGGCGCTGGCGGCGTTCATTCCCAAGGAGCAATTTATTCGCGGCAATGCGTGCTACCGGGGCTTCTTGTAATCAAAAGTTATCCCGAAAAATCGATGAGGGACATGCGCTGGCCCCGTACGTCTCCAGCCCCACGCGGCATTCCCTGGGCGTGAAGCCCGCGCTGCCTCCCGATGTCGGGGAAATTTCAAGTTACTTTTGAATAAGCAAGACAGAAGGCCGCGATCTCTGGGCGAGCACTTATTCGACGATGGTGAGCTTGGCCACCGACAGCGCCAGCCACTTGGTGCCGTGGCGCGGAAAGTGCACCTGCGCCCGCGCGTCGGCGTCCGCGCCCTCGATGGCCAGCACCTTGCCCTCGCCGAACTTGGTGTGGAACACCGCCAGCCCCACGCGCAGGCCATGGCCCGGCGCCGCCTTGACCGGGGGTACGGCGGGGCTGGCGAACACTTCGGTCTTGAAGCCAAATTGACCTCTAGCGCCCGACTGGTAAGCGCGAGCAGCTCCTGAATCAGGAGCAAAAGATCCAAACCCTGCCTGGCGCGGTGTGATCCATTTGAGCGCCTCCTCGGGTAGCTCATCAAAAAAGCGGCTCTTGACGTTGTAGCGCGTCTGCCCGTGCAGCATGCGCGTCTGCGAATGGCTCAGGTACAGACGCTTGCGCGCGCGGGTGATGGCCACGTACATCAGGCGGCGTTCTTCCTCCAGGCCGTCGCGGTCGCTCATGGAGTTCTCATGCGGGAACAGCCCTTCCTCCATGCCGCCGATGAACACGCAGTCGAATTCCAACCCCTTGCTGGCATGCACGGTCATGAGCTGCACCGCATCCTGCCCCGCCTGGGCCTGGTTGTCCCCCGCCTCCAATGCGGCGTGGGTCAGGAAGGCCGCCAGCGGCGACAGCGTTTCGCCGGTGTCGGCATCCACGTTGCCAGGGGCATTCAGCATCGGCGCGTCGGGGTCCAGCCCCTGGCTGGCCGGGCTTTGCGTGAGGGCGTTGCCGTGCTCGTCCAGCGGCAGCGCGACCGCATCGCGGCCAAAGCCCTCCTGGGTGACGAAGCTCTCGGCCGCGTTGATGAGCTCGTCCAGGTTCTCCAGCCGGTCCGCGCCTTCCTTTTCGTGGCGGTAATGCTCCAGCAGGCCGCTGGATTCCAGCACCTGGCCGATGATGCCGCGCAGGTTCTGGCCCTGCGTCTGCTCGCGCAGCACTTGAACCAGGGCCACGAAGGCCCCCAGGTTGGTGCCGGCCTTGCCAGGCACCGCACTCACCGCGTCGTGCAGCGAGCAGCCACTGCTGCGCGCCGCATCCTGCAGCACCTCCAGCGTGCGCGCACCAATGCCGCGCGGCGGGAAGTTCACCACGCGCAGAAAGCTGGTGTCGTCGTGCGGGTTCTCCAGCAGGCGCAGGTAGGCCAGCGCGTGCTTGATCTCGGCGCGCTCGAAAAAGCGCAACCCGCCGTACACGCGGTAGGGCACGCTGGCGTTGAACAGGGCCGATTCGATCACCCGGCTCTGCGCATTGCTGCGGTAGAGCACAGCGATCTCCTTGCGCGGCATCTCGCCGTCCCGCACGAGCTGCTTGATCTCATCGACCATCCACTGCGCCTCGGCCAGGTCGCTGTTGGCCTCGTAGATGCGCACGGGCTCGCCCGGGCCCTGCGTGGTGCGCAGGTTTTTTCCCAAGCGCCGGCTGTTGTGGCTGATCAGCGCGTTGGCCGAGTCCAGGATGTTGCTGTAGCTGCGGTAGTTCTGCTCCAGCTTGATCTGGTGCTGCACGTCGAACTCGCGCACAAAGTCCTGCATGTTGCCCACGCGTGCCCCGCGAAAGGCGTAGATGCTCTGGTCGTCGTCACCCACGGCCAGCACGCTGCCCTGCGTGTGCAGGCGTCCGTCCACCACGTCGCCCGCCATCTGCTTGAGCCAGGCGTATTGCAGCTTGTTGGTGTCCTGGAACTCGTCCACCAAAATGTGCGCAAAGCGCCGCTGGTAATGCGCCCGCACGGGGTCGTTGTCGCGCAGCAGCTCAAAGCTGCGCAGCATCAGCTCGCCAAAGTCCACCACGCCCTCGCGCTGGCACTGCTCCTCGTACAACTGGTACAGCTCCACCTTCTTGCGCGTGTCGGCATCGTGCGCCGGCACGTCGCGCGGGCGCATGCCCTCTTCCTTGCAGCCTGCGATGAAGTAGGCCAGTTGCTTGGGTGGGAAGCGCTCCTCGTCCACATTGAACTGCTTGCACAGCCGCTTGATGGCCGAGAGCTGGTCCTGCGTGTCCAGGATCTGGAAGGCTTGCGGCAGGCCTGCCAGCTTGTGGTGCGCGCGCAGCAGGCGGTTGCACAGCCCGTGAAACGTGCCGATCCACATGCCCCGCACGTTGATGGGCAGCATGGCTGAGAGGCGCGTCAGCATCTCCTTGGCCGCCTTGTTGGTGAAGGTCACGGCCAGGATGCCGCCCGGAGTGGCCAGACCGTTCTGCAGCAGCCAGGCAATGCGCGTGGTGAGCACCCGGGTCTTGCCGGAGCCGGCGCCCGCCAGGATGAGCGCATGGCCGGCAGGCAGCGTCACGGCGGCCAGTTGCTCGGGGTTGAGGTTTTGCAGCAGCGGCTGCACCGCCTGGGACGAAACCCCGGTAGCGCCGGCACCATTGCCAGTGCCAAAAGGCGCTGGCGCGCCGGAAAACAGGTCGTGTGGGAGCATTCCGCCATTGTAGGAACGCGGCTGGCGCATGCAGCCGCTCGGGCTTTGTGGAACCATGGCACCCATGCGCTATCCACTGCTCACCCTGCTTGCCTGTCTCGCCATGCCCCTGGCGATGGCGCAGCCGCGCGCCTCCTGCTCCAGCGACGCCCAGCCCAAGCCCACGGTGCTGGTGGAGCGCTTTCTCAACGCCGACTGCGCCAGCTGCTGGGCGGAGCCACCGGCGGTCGCGGCCACCGGCCGGGATGCGCTGGTGCTCGACTGGATCGTGCCCGGCACGCAGGGCGAAGATGCACCGCTGTCTGCCGCGGCCACGCCCGATGCATTGGAACGTCTGCGGTCACTGGAACGCGAGGTGCCGCAGCGCAGCGACACCTTCGTGAGCAGCCTGCCCACGCTGCCCACCACCGCCCTGCTGCGCGTGGCCCACGGGCCCGCAGTGGCAGACTACGTGGGCGCGCATCTGCGCTTCATTCCCCCGCATGGCAAGACCCCGCGCCGCCTTCAGGTCACGCTGCTCATGCTGGAGGAAATACCCCCAGGCGCCGAGGGCAGCCCGGTCACGCGCCACCTGGTGCGCAATGTCTTTCACGGCGTGTGGGACGCGCGCGGACAGCGCCCCTCACAGGAGCGGGGCGGCTGGCTGGAGATACGCCCCATGCGCATACCCGATGGAGCGCAGCCCGAGCGCCTGCGCATGGCGGCCTGGGTGCAAGGCGATGGTGGCGACTGGGTAGGCGCCGCACACACCTACTGCGGCACGGGTCATTAAAGCGAAGGCAGCGCGGCGGGTAGAATCAATCACCGGGCCCAAGTTTCTTGCGCCCGGTTTTTTTGTGCCTGCGCACTGCAGGGACCGGCCCGGCCATCACGCCTGCGGCCCGCAAAAGCCGGAAAGCAAGCCAAGCGCCCCATCGCCCGCGAAATCCCTCGCGCGCGACCTCTACAGGAGCTTGGAACCTCATGGAAATCTTCGACTACGACAACATCCTGCTGCTGCCGCGCAAGTGCCGCGTGGAAAGCCGCTCGGAGTGCGACACCAGCGTGGAGCTGGGCGGGCGCCGCTTTCGCCTGCCCGTGGTGCCCGCCAACATGAAGACGGTGGTCGACGAGAAGATCTGCACCTGGCTGGCGCAGAACGGCTACTTCTACGTCATGCACCGCTTTGACCTGGACAACGTGCAATTCGTCAAGGACATGCATGCGCAAGGGTGCTTCGCATCGATCTCGCTCGGGGTGAAGCAGCCCGACTACGACACGGTGGAGCGCTTTGTGGCCGAGGGCATCTGCCCCGAGTACATCACCATCGACATCGCGCACGGCCACGCCGACAGCGTGAAGAACATGATCACGTACCTGAAGGCCAAAATCCCCGCGGCCTTCGTGATCGCCGGCAACGTGGGCACGCCCGAGGCCGTGATCGACCTGGAGAACTGGGGCGCGGACGCGACCAAGGTAGGTATCGGCCCTGGCAAGGTGTGCATCACCAAGCTCAAGACCGGCTTCGGCACGGGCGGCTGGCAGTTGTCGGCGCTGAAGTGGTGCGCGCGCGTGGCCACCAAACCCATCATTGCCGACGGCGGCATCCGCAGCCACGGCGATATTGCCAAAAGCGTGCGCTTTGGCGCCACGATGGTGATGGTGGGCTCGCTGTTCGCGGGCCACGAAGAATCGCCCGGCAAGACCGTGGAAGTGGATGGCGAGCTGTACAAGGAGTACTACGGCTCGGCGTCCGACTTCAACAAGGGCGAGTACAAGCACGTCGAGGGCAAGCGCATCCTGGAGCCCATCAAGGGCAAGCTGGCGGACACCCTGACCGAGATGGAACAGGACATCCAGAGCTCCATCAGCTATTCGGGCGGCAAAAAGCTCATGGACATCCGCAAGGTGAATTACGTGATCCTGGGCGGCGACAACGCTGGCGAGCACCTGTTGATGTAAATTTTTCGGCCGATGTCGCAGCGAGGCGAAAAAAATGGTGCATAATCCATGGCTGTGCTGCAACGCGGCACCTCTGAAAAGAGAGGGCTCTTAGCTCAGTTGGTAGAGCAGCGGACTCTTAATCCGTTGGTCGAGTGTTCGAGTCACTCAGGGCCCACCAAAGACAGCCAAGCCGAATCCGCAGCGCGGATTCGGCTTTTTTCATGGCGATCTGGGCTCCACGCCAGCCCGGCTCTCCCGCCCCTTCGCCCGCTTGATGCGGGCTTTCTCCTCCCCACCTATTCAGGCCCATCGCACCCCTGGCGCCCATCGCTGCGCGGCCGCCACAGCGGCGGGCCGATGCGCCACAGAACCGCCAGGAAGGCCAGGCACCAACCTGCAGCCGCCAGGGCCAGCCAACCACCTCCCCCGCCCATCCCGCCAGCGGCCGCACGCACGGCCGTCGCCGCCAGCAGCGCGGCCGCGCCCAGGGGCACCCACCGCCCGGGGTCCGGCGCGAGTCCGGCGTGGGCACGCCCAGCAATGGCGATCACCACGTAAATGCCCAGCCCCACGGCGCCCATGCCCATCAGGTGCCGGCCTGCAGCGGTACCGGGAAGGACACCCAGATGCGCCAGCCCCAGCGCGCCATAGCCCAGGGCCATGCAGGCGTACATCGCGTAGAGCAGCAGCGGAAACCGCCGGCGCCACAAGGCGGCACCGACATGCCAGTCGCCCATCAGGTGAAAGACCGCCGCCGAGGCAGCCAGCGCCAGCCAGCCCGCCAGCGCGCTCGCCGGGCGCAGGAACTCGGCCGCGGTGTACAACGTGATGCACAGTGCCGCCAGGTGGCGCCGCGGCGGGCGGGCCACGTAGGGAGCGGCACCCGGCGTGACCTCCTCGATGGCGCGGTTCACGATGCGCATCGAAATGCGGCTGGCCGCCACCACGATGAGCAACATGAGCACGCCCAGCGCCGCATGCAGCCACCGCAGCCCCGCCATGCCGCGCAGCGCATCGGCGTAGAAGCCCGCCGCCGTTCCTGCCAGAGCCAGCAGCAGCACGCCAAACGACCCGTGCCGTCGCCCTTGCGGGCTGCGCAGCGCGGGCGCCAACACCGCCAGCAGCGCCAGCGGCAGGCCCACCTGCGCCGCGGCCGCCAGCCACAACGCTGCATCGCCGGCATGGCCTGACACCCAAAACCCCAGCCGGCCACACAGCCACAGCAGCACCAGCGCGCGCAACTGGCTTCGCGTGGCGCCAGGCCCGCCGGTGAACTCCGGCAGCGCCGTCAACGCAAAGCCCGCCACCGCCGCCATGGCAAAGCCGTAGACCAGTTCATGCACATGCCACACCAGCGGCCCGCCGACCACCCCGGGCACGGGCCAGCCCAGCGCCAGCACGAAGGCCCACCAGCCCAGCAGGCCGATGGCCGCCCCCATGGTCAATACAAAGAAGGGGCGCATGCCGCACATCCAGATGGGATGGCCGCTGCGCAGCAGGTTCGCGGGGTGATTCATTTCAAAAAAAGGAGCTGCTCGCGCTTGCCCTGCAATGGCTGGCGGCATTTTTCATATCAAATTCAACAACCACTGCGCTGCGGCCCACCGACCATGGCGGCGGTGGCGTGCCACGTGCCCGCAGCCGCCACGCTGTCGTCCGCGTCCGTGGCGGAGCCCGCCCTGTCGGGCAACCCGAACGCGGTACGCACCGCGGGATGCTGCTGCAACTCCGCCGCGCAGCGGTGCACCAGCGCATCGCCACGCGCTACCGCCGCGCCGGGCGGGTGGTAGCGCGCCACGATGCGGCCCGGCGATGCGGCCATCACCAGCACCTCGTCCGCCAGCCGAACGGCTTCCATCAGGTCGTGGGTGATCAGCAGCACGGCCATGCCCGTGTGCGCCTGCCGGGCCAGCAGCAACTGGTGCAACTGGCTGCGCAGGCCCACATCCAGCGCGGCAAAGGGCTCGTCCATCAGCAGCAGCGCGGGTGCCAGTACCAGCGCGCGCGCCAGCGCGGCACGGCTTTGCATGCCGCCCGACAACTCGGCCGGGTACTGCGCCAGCGCCGCAACCGGCAGGCCCAGGGCCTGCGCCATCTCGGCGGCCTGGCGATGGCGCTCGGCTCGCGCGGCCCCTCGGGCCTTCAGGCCCAGTGCAATGTTGTCGCGGGTGGTCATCCACGGCAGCAGCCGCGGCTGCTGGAACATCACCGCGGTGGGCTGCAGGGGCTGCTCGATGCGGCCCTGCTGCGACGCCAGCAAGCCGGCGCACAGGTGCAGCAGCGTGGTCTTGCCGCAGCCCGAGGGGCCCACCAGCGCAACGATGCGCCCTGGTGGCACCTGCAAATCGATGCCTTGCAACACCATCGCCGGCCCGTAGGCGTGGTGCAGCGCCTCAATCTGCAGGCCGCTCATGTGCCGGCTCCCCGCCAACGCTCCAGCTCGCGCTTGATGGGCTCCAGCAGCGCGTACTCCAGCACCAGCAGGCTGCCCACGACGGCGCAGATCCAGGCCAGCGATGCGCCCGTGTCCAGGTGCGAGCGCGTCACCGCCAGCGCCGCGCCCACGCCGTCGCTGGTGGCCAGCAGTTCGGCCATCACGGCCACTTTCCACGACGAGCCCAGCGCCGTGATCCACGCGGGGAAGAGGTACGCCGCCACATGCGGCAGGTACAGATCGGTGAGGCGCATGCGCCAGGGCAGGCGATAGGCGCGCGCCATGTCCTTGAGGTGGTGGTCCAGCGTGCGCGTGCCCTGCAGCGCGCCGATGAACACCACCGGCAGGCAGGCCACGAACACCGTGAACACCGGCGTGCCATCCCCCGCGCCGAACCACAGCATGGCCAGCACCAGCCAGGCGATGGGCGGCATGCCCAGCAGCAGCGTGACCCAGGGCCGCGCCATCATCGAGGCCGTCATCGACAGCCCCGCCAGCAGCCCCAGCGCACTGCCCACGGTCACCGCCAGCAGCAGGCCGGCAAGCGCTCGCCGCGCGGTCACGGCCAGCTCGGGCCAGGCAACGCCCGATTGCACCAGGCCCCAGAGGGTGGCGAAGGTGGTCATCGGGTCGGGAAGGATCAGCGGGCCATACAAGCCCGCGCCCAGCTCCCACAGCGCCACGAACAGCAGCAGGCTGGCAGCCGCGCCCCAGCCGCTCCAGAGGTACGCGGGAATGCCGCGCAGCCAGCGCCAGGCAAGGCCCATGTCAGCCGCCCTCCCCCGGCTCGGGCACGTAGACCATGGAGCCGTCCTTGAGCCGGTAGGCCACGCCGGCCTTGGCGCCCTCGCCCTCCCCGATCTCGCCGCTGGCGCGGTAGCGGTCGATCTTGCGGCCGTCCTTCACGATCACCTCCATGCTGGGCTGGCCGGGGTTCTTGATGACGGTGACCGATTCGCTGCCAAAGGGATTGACCGCACTGTTGGCCACCGCCAGCAGCAGCGCCGCGATGATGACCAGGAACACATCGATGAGGTTGACGACCGAGAGGATGGGGTCATCCGTCTCCGTGTCGTCCAGCAGGCGCAGGCGGCTCATTGCACCCCCTCCATCGCCAGCGCGGCCACGGGGTCGTGCACGGGCGCCGGCGCGGGCGGCAGCACCGGCGCACCCTGTTCGATGACGGCCAGGTCCACGGCATACCAGCGCCGGCGCACGTTGACCACGGCATAACTGATGGCCGCCGCCAGCAGCGCGAGGATCACCGCCGAGAACGCCACCATGAGGTTGCGCGAGACGTCGGCCAGTTGCCCGTCGGCCAGTGCCATGAGCGCAGGCCCCATGGGGATCATGGTGGCCACCAGACCCAGCATGGGCGCCACGCGGGTGGCAATGCGGGCGAACTCCAGCCGCTTCGTGGCCAGCGCCTCCAGGTCGATCAGCGAAAGCGCCGGATTGCGCGCCCGCGCGGTGGCCAGTTCAAACCCGCCGGGCTGGCCCCGGTGGCGCTGCCACGCCTGCCATGCGAAAGCCCCCAGCGCATAGAACGCATGCACGAACAGCAGCGCGATGGCGATGAGCACGGGATAGAGGAAAAGCTGGCTGGCGACGTACATCGCCGATTCGATCGGATTGGTCATGGTGTATCGAGGTTCAATGGGATGGAACAAGGGCGCGCCGGCGCTGGCGCAGGGCGCCCGCCGCGGTGATGGCCACAAGCAGCAGCCCCAGCGCGGCCGTGGCCAGCGTGGGTCGGGGGGGCTGCACCGGCTCCACGGGTGCCAGGCGCATGCCAGTTACCGTGGGCGGCGGCGGCACGGGTTCGGGGGCCGGTTCGGGCGGGGCCTGCGGCTCTGGCACCGTCGCCGCTTGCGGGGCCAAGGCTGGCGTTGCCGTGGGACGCGCGGCGCGCGCAGGCGAGTGCAGGCCGAAGCCCATCGCGGCGGCCTGCGGCGCCCCCTCGGCAACGAAGGACGCAAAGTGCGCGTTGTCGCTGCGCACGTCGAAGCGCCGCGACAGGTCGCGCCAGCGGCTCTTGAGGGTCTGCAGCGTTTGCGCATCGGCCTGCCAGTAGCCCTGGCGCGCGGCCTCCAGCATGCGCTCGATGGTCTGCGCCAGGGCGTGCGGGTTGTGCTGCTCGAACCACGCATCCAGGCCCAGGCGGTGCTTGTCGCGCACGTAGACGTCGGCCATCTCCTGCCACTGGTCGTCGCGCACGATCTCACGCGCCACGGCCGTCCAGCCCCAGAAGTTGTTGGTGGCGTCCAGCACCTGCAGCGTGCCCGCGTAGCCTTCCTTCATCAGGCCCTGGATGTAGCCGGGGTGGAACTGGCGCGTCGCCAGCTCCTTGGCGAGAAACTGCGCCGCGCCTTCCACGCGCCCGCTGCCCGGCCCGCGCAGATTGCTGATGAGCAGCTGCGGAGCCTTGCCGTCGAGGTGGCGCACGGCCAGCGCAATGCCGCCCAGATACTGGAACGGGTCGTCGGTGGTCAGCATGCCGTAGGTATTGGAGCTGCGCGAGAGCACGGCGGCCTGCGTGCCGCGCAGGTGCTCGGCATAGAGATTGCCCGTCCCGTCCTTGCCGCCGCGTTGCGCGGCAGGCAGGCTGCCCCACTCGGACTCGTCGGGCCCGTAGGCGTACTGCATGCGCGAGAGATAGAGCTGCGCGAGCTTGCGGTCGCCCTCGGCCTTGCCCTGCCAGGTGTCGGTGGCCAGCACCGCGTCGTCCAGCCCCGTGCCGTAGCGGCCCGACTCGGAAGAGAAGATGCGTGTCTGGCCCGCGCGCAGCGCCGCGCCCTCCGCCATGCCGCGCGCGCGCAGCCGCTGGGCGATGGCGCGGGCATTGGCCGCCACGGGGTTGTCGGGCTCGTCGGCCTGCGTGGCCAGCTGCGCGGCGCGCGCAAGCTGCTGCATGGCGTTGGGGAAATGGTCGCGGTACAGGCCGGTGGCCGACAGCACCACGTCCACCCGCGCACGGGCGAGCTGCTTGCGCGGCACCAGCCGCACGCCGGTGACGCGCCCGCCCTGGTCCCACACCGGCTCCACCCCCATGAGCCACAGCGCCTGCGCCTCCAGCATGCCCTGGTGGCGCATGGTTTCCACCGACCAGAGCGAGAAGGTGACCTTGGTGGGCGCGGTGCCGCCATGCTGTTCGCGGTAGACGGCAATGAGCTGCTCGGCGGCCCGCTTGCCGGCCTCCCAGGCCTGCGGGGTAGGCACGCGCGAAGGGTCGAAGCCATACAGGTTGCGGCCCGTCGGGTAGGCGTCGGGGTTCTTGAGCGGATCGCCGCCGTAGGACGTGGGCAGGTGCCGCCCCGCCAGCACGGCGAGCAGCGCCGGCAGTTCGTTCTGTGCGCCGATGGCCTGCCACCACTGCCGCGCCTGGGCCATGTGGTCTCGCAGCGGCGCGGGCAGCGCGTCGTCGGCTTCGCCCTCCAGCAGATGGCGCGCCAGCAGGCGGTAGGGCACGGTCTGCGCCATGCGCTCGTAGTCGCCCACCAGGGCTTCGTCGATGTCCTCGGCCGGTGTGCCCGCATGGCGCGCGGCCGCCTCCCAGTAGGGGCGGCCCAGCATCAGCAGCACGGTGCCCAGGCGGTGCGCGTCGGCCGGCGCGGTGCCCAGCGTGTGCAAGCCCAGGGGCTGGGCGGTCTCGGCCAGTTCGTGCAGGTGCGCATGCAACTGGTTGACGAAGCCCGCGAAGTCGGCGCGCGCCTGCGCGGCGGTGAGGCCCATGTCGGCCACGATGCGCTGCTTCTCGGCGCCCGCCAGCAGATCGGCGGCGATGCGCTCCTTCACCGCACCCTCGTCCTGCGCCACCCAGGCGTGCAGCAGGTCGTGCAGCGCGGTGAGCCGCGCATGCAGCCCCGCGGGCTGAAACGGCGGCGTCTGGTGGCTCACGATCACCGCGCGCCCGCGCCGGCGCGCCTGCTGCGCCTCGCCGATGTTGTCGGCGATGTAGGGGTAGGCCACGGGCACGTCACCCACGGCCAGCATGCCGGGGTCGGTCACGGCCAGGCCGCGCTCCTTGCCCGGCAGCCATTCCTGGCTGCCGTGCGTGCCGAAGTGCACGAAGGCATCGCCCGCGTTCCGCCGCGCCCACAGGTACACGGCCAGGTAGTGGTGGGAAGGCCAGGCGCTGGTGGAGTGGTAGAGCGACTTCTCCTTGTCTGCCCACTTTTCGCCGCGCGGCGGCTGCGGCAGCAGCGCCACTTTGCCCAGCATGAGGCGCGGGATGACGAAGAACGCCTGGCTGCCTTCGCGCACCACCATCGACGAGTCCTCGGGCGCCCCCCAGCTCTTGTGCAGCGCATTGCGCGTGGCCGCGGGCAGCGTGGCGAGCCAGGCGCGGTATTCCTGCATCGGCAGGCGGTCGGCCAGACCATCGCGCAGCAAGGGCGCCAACATACCGTCGCGGTAGGCGGGCGCGAGCAGGCGCTGCAGCTGCGCGATCAGCGGCTGCTCGTCCGCGGCCTGGGTGTCGTAGCCCGCGCCGCGCAGCGCGGCCAGCGTGGCCTGCAGGCTGCGCGGCACGTTGAGGAACGAGGCCGACAGGTTCTTCTCCCCCGGCGGGTAATTCCAGAAGAACACGGCGATGCGCTTGTCGGCGTTCGCCTTGCGCTGCAGCGCCACCAGGTTGATCGCCTTGCCGACGACGGCGGCGGCCTGCGCGGCGATGGGCACGACCTGCTCGTCCCCCGCGCGCGTGGCGGCGGCCACTTGGATGTCCACCACGCCCGCGTACTCGGCCTGGGCCAGGTAGAAGGGCACGTCCATGAGGGCCACGCCCTGCGGGCTGGCGGCCCACGCGGCCTCGTCGCCCCGCCGGTAGGGCATGGCCTGCAGCACGGGCATGCCCAGCCGCGTGAACTCGGCGCGCCGCTCGTCGGCGTTCAACATGATCTGCGTGTTGATGAGCACGTCGGCCAGCACCGGCGTGCCCGCGCCGCCGGGCTGCAGCACGCGCGTGACGCCGCCCGGGTCGAGCATGGGCGTGTAGAACGCCAGCGCCGTGGCGCCGGCGGCTTCGATGCGCGCGATGAGGTCGTCGATAAATGCCGTCTGCATCGAGGCGATGTACTGCTGGTGCAGGGCGATGGCGATCACGGGGCGGCGCTGGCCGTCCGTGGGATCGACACCCTGCGTGCGCAGGTAGGCGGCGGGGTCGGCCGTCACCAGACCCGGCGTGCGCGGGTGGTAAATGCCGGTCTTGGGGAACACCACGGGCGCCTGCGCCGCCCCCAGCGCGTCGCGCCCCTGCAGCTGCGCCGCCAGCGTGGCGAAGAACCCCTCGAAGTTCTGGCGCCCGCCGCTGGCGTAGTAGCGCACGAGCCGCTGCGCCACGGCCTCGGGCAGGCCGCCGCCCCAGGCGGGACGCGCGTCGTACAGCCAGGCATGCGGCAGCGCCAGGGCGGGCAGCGCGCGCGTGAGCCGCGCGCGCACCTCGTCCTGCAGGTAGCTGTCGAAGAACACCGCGTCATGCCCACGCCACAGCCCGCCGTCCACGTCGGCGGGCAGGCTGCCCAGGAAGCGCACCTCCACGGTCAGCCCGTGCGGGCGCGCGATCTCGGCCAACTGATGGAACTTGCCAGCCGGTACGTTGCCCGTGGCAATGAACAGCACCGATGCCGCCTGCGCCGCGCCCGTAAGCAGCAGCATCAGGCCCATCAACCATTTTTTAAGCAAATCGGCCTCCAGCCCTTGTGTATCAAGCGCGAACAGCTATCAAAACAATACCGCCCGCGCAAAGCGTTCAGAAATCCAGCCGCGCACTCACGAAGACGCGGCGGCCCTGCTCGGCATAGCCGAACGCGGGGGACTTCTCCGCCAGGCGCAGATCGCCCAGGTTCTCCAGGCCGGCGCGCAGGTTCAGCCGCTGGTGCGCGCCAAGCGCCCAGGCGCGCCCCACGCTCGCGTTCCACAGCGTGTAAGCGGGCAGGCGCTGGCCGGAACTGGTCTGGCTGCCCGTGTACTCGGCGCCCAGCTGCGCGTCCCAGCCCGCCACGCGCCATGCCAGGCGCGAGGCCACGCTGGTGTCCGGCCGGTCGGACAGGCGCTCGCCCGTGGCCTTGTCACGGGTGCGCAGCAGCGTGGCGTCCATGCTCCAGCGCAGCGCGTCGGTGATGGCCCAGGTGAAGCCGGCCTCCAGGCCCTGGATGCGCGCCGCGTCCACGTTGTCGTAGAGGTAGGTGCGGCGCGTGCCCACCTGCTGGATCAGGCGGTAGGTGATGAGCTGCTTGACCTCGGTATGGAACGCGGTGGCGCGCAGCGACCAGGCCGGGCTGACCTGCCAGTCGGCCCCGATCTCGAAGGAGTTGGAGGTCTCCGGCTGGATGTCGGCGTTGCCCCGGAAGGTGTGCGGCCCCTCGGCGCCCACATAGTTCGGCGAGATCTGCTTGAGCGTGGGCGCCTTGAAGGCATGTCCCAGGCCACCCTTGACCACCAGCGCGGGGCTGGCCTCCCACACCAGGTAGGCGCGGGGGCTCAGCTCGGACCCGAAGATGCCGTGGTGGTCCGCGCGCAGGCCCAGCGTGGCCAGCAGGTTCGTGCCCAGCGCGAACTCGTCCTGCACGAACAGGGCCTTGTGCGACACGTCGTCGCGGCCGTTCAGCAGGCCGGAATTCACCAGCTCTTCATTGCGCCACTCGCCGCCCACGGTGACCTGGTGGCCACCCCAGCGGGTGGTGGCGTGGCCGTCCACCACATCGTCCGTCATGTCCTGCGCCCGCGTGGGGCTGACGCCGTTGGTGCGGCTGTTGCGCACGCTGATCTCGCTGCGGTAGGCGCGTGCCTGCGCCTTCCAGGCGCCTATCTCGCCCTTCCACCCCACGTGCGTCTGGCGGCGGTCGAGGTCATAGCGGTTGGCATAGGGGCGCGTGCCGCTCACGTCGTCGTAGAAGCGCCGCTCCTCGCCATCGGTCACGCCGGCCTCCAGCCGGTGGCCGGGCGCCAGGTCCAGCTCGGCGTTCAGCCCCAGGCTGCGCGGCTTGCGGCCTTCGATCTCGCTGTAGCGCGGGTCCTCGCGCTGCGCCACGGCGTCGCGGTGGGCGTACTCGGCATTCACCGACAGGCGCAGCCGGTCGTTCAGTGGGCCCGCCGCAAACAGCGAGGCGCCCCCTTCGGCCGCGGCCTCGCCGCCGGCGGGGAAGGCGGCGTTGAAGCCCAGCGAGCCGATCCAGCGGTCGCCCGGCTTGCGCGTGATGATGTTGACCACGCCGCCCAGCGCCTCGGACCCGTACAGCGCCGACATCGGCCCGCGGATGATTTCCACACGCTCGATGGCCGACACCGGCAGCCAGCCGTACTGGTAGTCGGAATGGCCGATCACGTCGTCGCTCGCGCTGATGCGCCGCCCGTCGATGAGTGTGAGCGTGTGCTTGCCCTCCAGCCCGCGCAGCGCGAGCGTCTTGCGCCCCCCCACCTGGCGCGCGCTGAAGGTGATGCCCGGCGCGCCGCGCACGGCGTCCAGCAGGTCGGCCGCGTTGCGCTCGGCGAGGTCCTGCGCGGTGATCACGGTGACGCTGGCGGGCGCCGTGCGGGCGTCCTGCTCGGTCAGTGTGGCGGTCACGGTGACGGGCGCCAGGGCGGTGGCGGCCGGGGCCTCGGCCGCGGCCTGGGCACGCGCGGCGCCCGACAGGCACAGCAAGGCGGCCAGGGCCAGCGGATGGCGACGGCAAAGGGTCACATGGATCAAGTGGTGTGGCATGAACGTCCTGAGGAAAGACCGCAGTGGCTGGACGCTGGCGCCGCATTGCTGGCGTGGGGCTGGGCGGGAGAGTGGAAAAAACCGGAGTCGGGCAGCCGCCCGCCCAGCAGCGCGGCGTCGCGCGCGAGCAGTTGCTGGAAGAAGAAGTCGACCTCGGCGCGCGCCCGCTGCGCCGGCACCGCGTCCAGCTGGCTGGTGGCCAGCGCGTCGGCCACGGCGTCGGGGGTCAGCAGGTCGATGCGTGCGGCCACCATGCGGCCGCACTCCTGGGGATGGGCGCGGCACCAGGCGACGGAGCGCGCATAGGCTGCGTCCACGGCCGCGAGCGCGGCGCCTTGCCCGCGCAGGGCGCCCACAGCGGCAATACCCGCCTGCGGGATGCGCGGCGCGCGCTGGAACACACGGCCCCATTCCTGCTGTAGATCGGCGCCGCGGTGCAGCTCGGGCGCCACCAGCCCGAGGGGAAAGGACTGCGTCTTGCGCAGCGCCAGGGACACGGCGGGCTCCGACAGCAGCGCATGGCGCACCCGGCGTGTGATGAGCAACTGCATGGCTTCCATGGGCGTGGGCACGTAGCGCACGCGGAAGTCGCGCCGCACGTCCAGCCCCTGCCGGGCGGTAAGCAGTTGCAGCATCAGATCCGGCATGTCGCCGCGGAAAGGCACGGCGATTTCCTCGCCGCGAAAATCCGCCAGCGTGCGCCGCGCGCCATCACGCGTGACGATCCACAGCGCGCCCCAGGTGGAGATGCTCAGCAGCGTGACGCCCGCGCCACGGTTGTAGAGGTTGGCCGCCACGTTGCTGGGCATGGCCAGCACATCCGCCTTGCGGCCCAAGGCCATCACGCGCAGCTGGTCGGGGTCGCGCCAGGGGGTGAACTCCACACGCTCGGCCACGCCCGCCAGCGCCTGAGTCTCGGCCATGTGGATCAGGGGCGCCGAGACGATGGCTGGCGGCCCGGCCAGCACCAGGCGGGCCAGCGGCGCGGCAGGAGCGGCAGGCGCAGCGGGAGCCGCCGCGCCCCATGCCGGCAACCCGGCGAGCGCGAACGCACCCGAGGTCTGCAGCAGGCGGCGGCGGCCCTGGTCAACGGACTGCACAGGGTTCGTCAGCATCGCATCTCCCTCAGAACTGGTAGCTCACGCCCGCCGCCACGTTGCGGCCCAGGCCCGGCAGGTAGCCCGGCTGCGCGGCCGTGGCCTGGTTGCGAATGGCATAGCTGCTGGCGTAGCGCCGGTCGGTGAGGTTGTCGGCCTGCAGGTAGGCCGTCCAGGGGCCGCTCTTCCATTCCAGCTTGAAGCCCAGCAGCGCGTAGGCGTCCTGCTCGCTGCCGGCGGTGTTGGCGTGGTCGGTGGGCGTGTCAGTGGGCATCCAGCGCAGGCTGGGACCCATGCGCCAGACACCCGCACCCGTGGCGACGCGCCACAGCACCTCGGCATTGATCAGGTGGCGCGGCACGCCGGCGATGCGGTTGCCGGCGTAGATGCCGTCTTTGAAGCGGAAGTCGCTGTACGTCCAGGAGCCACGCCAGTCGAGTGCGCCCATGCCCAGCGGCCAACTGCCCGACAGCCCTGCCTCCACGCCCTGGTGGCGCGTGCCGCCGGCGTAGTTGTAGGTGCCCACCTTGATGCCGTTGGCATCGGTGGTGCTCATGAGTTCGCCGGCCACCTGGCTGCGGTACACGGCGGCCGTCCAGTGCAGGGCACGGGCACCCTCGCCCCAGCGGCCTTGCCCACCGACCTCGAAGGTGGTGGCGCGCTGCAGGTCCAGCCGCACCAGCTCGCTGGTGGCCGCCGCGGGGGCGTTGGGCGCTACGGTGGCGGAGACGATCTCCCAGAATGTGGGCGCCTCCTGGCTGCGGCTCAAGTTGGCCCACCAGCGCACGGCCGGCGTGGGCGTCCAGTTCACCCCCACCTTGGGCGTGGAAAAGCTCCACTGCTGCTGCAGCGTGCGGCCGTCCAGGCGGCTGGCGGCGTCGCGTGTCTGGTGGCTCCAGCCCCACTGGCCGACCAGCGTCCATGCCGGCGCCAGGCGCCAGTCGGCCGCCAGCAGCGCCTGCAGGTTGTCGGCCGTGAGGTCATAGGCGCCAAAGCGCTGCAGCGCTGCCCCGTTCACGGGGCTGGTGGCGTCCAGATCGCGGTCCATGCGGCTGCGCGACCAGCCCAGCGCCGCGCGCCAGGCCAGGGGACCGGCCGTCTGCCCGCCGGCCTGCCACTGCGCACCTGCCGTGCGGCTGCGGGTGATGGTGTAGCTGGTCTGGTTGTTGAACAGGTCGTCCGTGTCCTGCCAGTAGACGCCCAGCTCCTGGCGCAGCGCATCGTCACCCCAGCGCGAGCGGTTGGCCAGGCGCAGCTGCGTGGCTTCACGGCGCGGGTCGCGGCGGTAGACGTTGAGCAACTGGTCCTGCGGCGTGGCGCCGTCGCCCATCACACCGCGCGGCTGGGTGCGCACGCGGTCCTTGGGCACGACGGTGGGGATGTCGAAGTCCAGATCGGTCCACGACAGGTAGGTGCGGTTCTCGAACCCGCCGGCGGCCTGGAACCCCACGTTGGCATGCAGCGCATCGCGCTGCGACGCCGAATGGTGGCGGTAGCCGTCGTAGCGGTCGCCGCTCACGCTGATGCGCCCATCCCACTGCGCGCCCTGCAGGCCCACGGCGCCCTGCAGCGCCTGGCGGCCAAAGCTGCCCACCTCGGTGCGCACGCGGCCCCGCTCGTCGGCGCCCGTGAGCGACTGGAAGTCCAGCTCGCCCCCGAGCGTGGTCGCGCCCGGGGTGAGCGTGTTGGCACCGCGTCGCACGCTGACCAACGCGGCGTTGCGCGGCTCCACCAGGCCGATGATGAAGGAGCCATCGGCGTCGTTCAGCGGCAGTCCGTCCTGCAACAGCAGCACGCCGCGGTTCAGCGGGTTGCTCTGGATGCCCGACCCGCGTATGGACAGGCGCGGCTGGTCCATGGCACCAAAGAAGTCCTGGATCACGATGCCCGGCTGGTAGTCCAGGGCGTCGCGCAGCGTGGCCAGGCGCGTCTCCTGCTGCGGAGTGGCCAGGTTGGTACCGCCGGGAACGCGGTCCAGGCGCTGCTGCTCCGCCGCCACGGAGGGGCGCAGCGGCGCGGCCGCTTCGGCATCGCCCTCGGCACGCACGGTCACCGTGGGCAGTTGCGCCGGAGCAGGCTCGGCCGCCATCGCCAGCGGGCACAGCAGCGCCAGGGCGGGGGCCGTCGTGCGGGTCCATGCACGAAGACTGGAACAAAGGGAAGGAAGGTGGTGCGGCGGCATGAAAGTGAGAGAATTTGAAATAAATGCGATTCATTCGTATTCTCAAAGCATGCCACCACATAACCGGAATATGAAATGACTTTTATCAACACGGCCCCGGGCGGCGCGGCGGACGCGCAACAGAGGGGCTTCAGAGAGGCGAGCAGCCTGTTGGGCGCGAACGCGCTGCTGCAGGGCTTGCCGGCGCCGGCATTGCAGGATCTGGCCCAGCATGCCCTCGCGCGCACGCACCCCGATGGGGAAACGCTGTTCCACGAAGGCGAAGCCGCTTGCCACTGCCTGCTGGTGGCGCAAGGTGCCGTGGAAGTGCTGCGCTATGACGCCACGGGCGAGGAGCGCATGCTGCACTGTTTCACCCCCGGGCAGTGGGTGGCCGAGGCGGCCATGTTCATGCCGCACGGGCTCTATCCGATGACGGCGCGCGCGCAAGGCGCCACGCGGGTCTGGCGCATTCCCCGGCAGGCGTTGCGCACGGCGTGCGAGCGCCACCCGTCGCTGGCGCTGCGGCTGCTGGAATCGCTGAGCCTGCGCCTGTACCACTGCGTGAACGAGGTGGACTGGCTCACCAGCAGCAATGCGCAGCAGCGCCTGGCCGCCTACTTGGTGGCGCGGTGCAGCGAGGGCGGCGAGCCGGTCGAGCTGCCCACCAGCCAGCGGCACCTGGCGGCGCGCCTGGGCATCCGCGCCGAGACGCTGAACCGCCTGCTTGCCCAGTGGCAGGCCAAAGGCTGGATCCGCGGCGGGCGGCGCACCTGGCGCCTGTGCGATGCGCACCAGTTGCGACAACTCGCCGCGCCCGGCACGCGCACGTTCTGACGCCCTGGCCACAGTGCCGCAACTCGGGTGGCTGGCGGCTGGCCGGAGCGCCCTCACCCACCGATAATGCGCCCACCATGCACATCCTGCGCAACGCCCGTCACCTGGCACGCCTGTTGTTGGCGTGCTTTGCCGTGTCGCTGGGCGTGGCGACGGCAGCGCCCTTCGTGCAGGCAGGCCATTTAGAGCGCGTCTGCACTGCCTCGGGCGAGGAGCGCTGGGTTGCCGCCGGCGGCAACAGCGCGGTGGGCACCAACGATGCCTCCCACCCCGCGCATGCGCTGGACTGCGCCCTGTGCCTGCCGCCCCTGCTGCCCGCTCTGGATGCACCCCCGTGGCGCGGCCTGCAGCAGCTCCCGCATGTCCCATCTGCGGATGTGGTGCGCCAGACCCATGTACCGGCGCTCAGCCGCGCGCCTTTCCCGCCGCGCGCCCCGCCTGCGGCGCCACTCGCCCTCGCACCGTTTTGAAAACGGCGGGCACGGGCCACCGTGCACCCGCACTCTTCTCGCATACCACGGCAGCGCTGACCGCCTGCCCCATCGTTTATTCAAGGATTTTTCATGTTCTCCCAATCGCTCGTCTCCCGCTTCGCCATCGCCGCCACCCTGCTCGTGGCCGGCGCAGCCCACGCCCAGGTCACCGTGCAGGACGCCTGGGTGCGCGCCACGGTGCCGCAACAGAAGGCCACCGGCGCCTTCATGCGCCTGACGGCCGCGCAGGATGCCCGCCTGGTCAGCGCCAGCAGCCCGGTGGCCGGCGTCACCGAAGTCCATGAAATGAAGCTCGTGGACAACGTGATGAAGATGCGCCCGCTGCCCGCGCTGGATCTGCCAGCCGGCCAAGCCGTGGAACTCAAGCCCGGCGGCTACCACATCATGCTGCTGGACCTGAAGCAGCCCGTCGCCCAAGGCTCAACCGTGCCCCTGACGCTGGTTTTCGAAGCCAAGGATGGCCAACGCACGACACAGGAGTTGCAGGCGCCCGTGCGCGCCGTCAGCGCCACGGCCGCGCCGGCCATGGGCCATGGCAAGCCGCACGGCGGCCATTGAGGCTCATCCGGTACGGCTGAAGGTTTTTTAGACCTCTAGCGCTTGCACAGCAAGCGCTGACAGCTATCAATAGCATAGCTTCCACACGCGCCCATCGCGGGCGCGGACGAGGGGGTTGGCCGATAATGCGGCGCTTTGCACGGCGCCTGCGTTGCGCGCCCTCCCCCGATTTCCCACACCATGCACTCTGACGCGGAACACCTGTGGCGCGCGCCGCGCTGGGCACTGGCCATCCTGCTGGCTCTGCTGGGCATGGTGGGGCCGTTCGCCATCGACACGTACCTGCCCGCCTTCCCCGCCATCGCGGGCGCGCTGCAGGCCACACCGGTGCAGATGCAGCAGACGCTGTCGGCCTACCTGTTCGCGTTCGCCTTCATGACGTTGTTCCATGGCTCCCTGTCCGACAGCTTCGGGCGTCGGCCCGTGGTGCTGTGCGGCCTGGCCGTTTTCACGCTCGCTTCCCTGGGCTGCGCGCTGTCGCAGAGCATCGGACAGTTGGTAGCGTTTCGGGCGCTGCAGGGCCTGTCGGCCGGCGCGGGCATTGTGGTGTCGCGCGCCGTGATCCGCGACATGTTCCCGCCCACGCAGGCGCAGCGCGTCATGGCGCAGGTGACGATTTTCTTCGGCGTGGCGCCGGCCATCGCGCCCATCGTAGGCGGCTGGCTGTCGGTGCACCTGGGCTGGCACAGCGTGTTCTGGTTTTTGACGGGCGTGGGCGTGCTGCTGTGGGTGGCCAACTGGCGCCTGCTGCCCGAGTCGCTGCCCGCGCACAAGCGCCAGCCGATCCACATGGGCCACCTGCTGCGCGGCTACTGGGAACTGGGCACCAGCCCACGCTTCATCCTGCTGGCGCTGGCCAGCGGCGTGCCGTTCAACGGCATGTTCCTCTACGTGCTGTCGGCCCCGGCCTTCCTGGGCGAGCTGCTGGGCCTGGGGCCCACGGAGTTCTTCTGGTTCTTCGTGATCAACATCGCCGGCATCATGGGCGGCGCCTGGGCCAGCGGCCGGCTGGCCGGTCGCATCCCGCCCAAGCGCCAGATCCGCCACGGCTTCGTGATCATGCTGGCGATGGCGCTGCTCAACCTGGGCGCCAACCTGGCGCTGGCGCCGCATGTGTCGTGGGCGCTGTGGCCCATCGGCATCTTCTCGTTCGGCTGGGCCCTGATGGTGCCCGTGGTCACGCTGCTGGTGCTGGACCTGTACCCGCAGCGCCGGGGCATGGCCTCGTCGCTGCAGGCATTCGTGGGCGCCACGGCCAACGGCCTGGTGGCGGGCGTAGTGGCGCCGCTGGTCATGCATTCAGCCCTGGCGCTGGCGGCGGCCTCACTGCTGCTGATGCTGGTGGGGCTGGTGTCCTGGATCTACCTGCACCACCGCTGGCCAGACATCGGCCGCCACACCATGCACGTGGGCTGAGAGCGGCGCGCGGCCCCGTGTGCCGCGGCGACCGGCGCCCCTGGCGCCGCAGTCGTGCAGCTTCTGCATCTACTCGCCGGGCCGGCTCGGTGCACCCAGCAACTCGCCCCTCAAGCCGCAATAGCCTGCCCTCCGAGAGGTCCACGGCCCCGGCCCGGACGAACGGGTTGTTGATCTCCTGCGCGGCCCCGGTGCGCTTCGCGGGGAGTTGGCGCGCAATAAAAAAGCCAGCCCTGGACGAGAGGGCTGGCTTGTCATGTGTTCCGCGCCGCCGGCTTAGCGGTCGTTGCGCGCCGGGCGCTTGCCGGCGCCGTGGGGTACGAACGGCTTGCCCGCGCCCTGCGGCTTGGCAAACGCGGGCTTGCGGCCAAAGTCTGCGCGGGGTGCTGCAGCGTCACCGCGGCCACCACCATGGCGGCCGGCGTCGCCAAACCGGGAGGCTTCGCCAAACCCGCTCTTGCGGCCATAGCCTTCACCGTCGCGGCGGCCGCCGAAGCTGTTGCCACGATCGCCACCGCGCGGTGCGCCATAGCCCTCGCCAGAGCGAGGGGCTGCGCCGCGCGGGCCGCGGTCGGCAAAGCCGCCACGGTCATTGAAGCCGCCACGGTCGCCGAAGCTGCCACGTGGGTCACGGTCGCCATAGCCACCACGATCACCAAAGCCGCGCTCGCTGCCGCCGCGGCCAAAGCGCTGCTCGCGCGGGCCACGGTGACCATCACGCCCGCCACGACCGCCGAAGTCGGCACGGCCACCTTGCGGGAAGCGCTGGGTAGGCTCCAGGCCTGCGACCACCTCGGCCTTGAACTGCTGGCGGCTGTAGCCCTCGATGTCGAAGATCTTGCGGCGGTCGCGGAACTCGGCAAAGGTCACGGCCAAACCGTCGCGGCCGGCGCGGCCCGTACGGCCGATGCGGTGCGTGTAGTCCTCGGCCTTCATGGGCAGGCCGAAGTTGAAGACGTGGGTGATGGTCGGCACGTCGATGCCGCGCGCGGCCACGTCGGTCGCCACCAGGATCTGCACCTGGCCATTGCGCAACGCCATCAGGCGGCGGTTGCGCAGGCCTTGGCTCAGGGCGCCGTGCAAAGCCACGGCACTGAAACCTTCCTGCTGCAGGTCATTGGCCAGACCATCGCACTCCACCTGGGTGCTGGCGAACACGATGGCCTGGTCGATGGAGGCATCGCGCAGCCAGTGGTCCAGCAGCTTGCGCTTGTGCTGCGCGTTGTCGGCCCAGTACAGCATCTGCTTGATGTTGGCGTGCTTTTCCTGCGGCGTGTCGATCTGGATCTTCTTCACCGACGCGCCGTTGTCGTGCATCACCCGCATGGCGAGCTGCTGGATGCGCGGCGCGAAGGTGGCGCTGAACATCATGGTCTGCTTGCGCTGGGCGGTGAGCTGGTTGATCTCGGCCAGGTCGTCCGAGAAACCCAGATCCAGCATGCGGTCGGCCTCATCGACCACCAGGAACTGCACCTGGTCCAGCTTGATCTGCTGCGAACGCTGCAGGTCCAGCAGGCGGCCCGGCGTCGCCACCACCAGGTTGGCATTCTGCAGCTTGGCGATCTGCAACTGGTAGGGCATGCCACCCACCACGTTGGCGATGCGCAGGCCCTTGCAGTGCTTGACCAAATCGATGGCATCGTGCGCCACCTGTTGCGCCAGTTCGCGCGTGGGGCACAGCACCAGCGCGCCGGGCGTCGCCGCCTTGAAGTTGCGCGCCTGCGTGGGGTTCTTGCGCTTGGGTCGCTTCGGGGGAGCCTCGCCACGCGCGGCCGCCTCGGCGGCGGCGCGCTCGAAGGCGGCGCGCTCAGCGACTTCGGCCTCGGCCTGTTGGCGGATCAGCGTGTGCAGCACGGGCAGCAGGAAGGCCGCAGTCTTGCCGCTGCCAGTCTGGCTGGAGACCATCAGATCGATGAAGCTCGCGTCATCGCCCGAGCCCATGGCCAAGGGAATCGCGCGAGTCTGCACCTGCGTGGGCTCGGTGTAGCCGAGGTCGGCCACAGCCTGCACCAGTTCGGGCGCAAGGCCCAGTTCGATGAAGCCGGCGGGCAGAGCGGGCGCGGCGGTGGTAGGAGAAACAGGCGCCTCAATCGAAGCGGCCATAGGGGATTGGGCAGGCGCGATCTCGCCCTGCACGTGCATGGTGTCTGTCATGTCGTATGTATGAAGCGCGCGGGTGCAACCCGCGGCGGCTTCGTCAGTGGTTCATCAAAACATCAACCATCCAACGAAACCTGCACCAGCAGTGAGAGCTGGGCGGGTGGGTCATTGACGCAGGCACTGGAACGCTGGAAACCGTTCAAGGCCCGCAACCCATTGTGAGAAGGGAGATGCGCAAGGGCTGCGCGATGCGGCCAAACCTTCAGTCGGGTTTGGGGGTCGTTTTCACGCAAGCCTGTAATTGTCGCACGATTCGGGTTTTCCCGCAAACGGGGATCAAACGGCCAGCAGATGCGTGCGGTAGTGCAGTAGTTCGTCGATGGATTCGTGCACATCGGCCAGGGCCGTATGGCGCTGCGCCTTCTTGAACGAGCTGTAGGCCTCGGGCTTCCAGCGCTTGGCCAGCTCCTTCAGTGTGCTCACGTCCACATTGCGGTAGTGGAAGAACGCCTCCAGCTTGGGCATGTACTTCACCAGGAAGCGCCGGTCCTGCCCAATGCTGTTGCCGCACATCGGCACCACGCCCTTGGGTACATAGCGCGACAGGAAGGCGAGCAGCTCGCGCTCGGCATCGGCCTCGGTGATCGTGGAGGCCCGCACCTTGTCGATGAGGCCGCTGCGGCCATGCGTGCCCTTGTTCCAGGCGTCCATGCCGTCCAGCACCGCGTCCGCCTGGTGGATGGCGAAGACCGGCCCTTCGACGCGCAGCGTGAGGTCGGCACTGGTGACGACCACGGCGATCTCCAGCAGGCGTTCGGTTTCGGGGTTGAGGCCGCTCATTTCACAGTCCAGCCAGACGAGGTTCTGGTCGGACTTGGCAAGCGCGGGAACAGTAGGGTTGGCAGTGTCAGACATGCCGGGAATTGTCGCCGATGGCCTAAACTCGCGCGCAGATGCAGCCTCCTTCCGCCTCCCTCCTCTCGCCATCTCACCTGACCACACTGGTGTTCGCCGGACTGCTGCTCGCAGGCCTTGCCTTGCGCCTGTGGCTGGCCACACGCCAGATCCGCCACGTGGCGCAGCACCGCGGCGCCGTGCCCACGGCCTTCGCCCACCGCATTCCGCTCGCCGCGCACCAGAAGGCGGCCGACTACACCATTGCCAAGGCGCGCTTCGGCCTGCTGGAAATGGCGCTGGCTACCGCCGTGGTGCTGGGCTGGACGCTGCTGGGTGGGCTGGATGCGCTGAACCAGGCGCTGCTGTCCTGGCTGGGCGGTGGCATGCTGCAGCAGTTGGCACTGCTGGCCTGCTTCGTGCTCATCGGTGGTGCCATCGACCTGCCCGTCGCGCTGTACCAGACCTTCGTGATCGAGCAGCGCTTCGGCTTCAACCAGATGACCCCGCGCCTGTGGCTGGCCGACCTGCTCAAGTCCACGCTGCTGGGCGCGGTGATCGGCCTACCGATCGCGGCGCTGATCCTGTGGCTCATGGGCGCCGCCGGACCGCTGTGGTGGCTGTGGGCCTGGGGCACGTGGATGGGCTTCAATCTGCTGCTGATGGTGGTTTTCCCGCTGTTCATCGCGCCGCTGTTCAACAAGTTCCAGCCACTGGAGGACGAATCGCTCAAGGCGCGCGTCACCGCGCTGATGCAGCGCTGCGGCTTCGCAGCCAAGGGCCTGTTCGTGATGGACGGCAGCCGCCGCAGCGCGCACGCCAACGCCTATTTCACCGGCGTGGGCAAGGCCAAGCGCGTGGTGTTCTACGACACGCTGCTCAAACAGCTGTCGCCCGGCGAAGTGGAAGCCGTGCTCGCGCACGAACTGGGCCACTTCAAGCACAAGCACATCACGCGGCGCCTGGTCGGCATGTTCGCCATCAGCCTGGCGGGCTTTGCGTTGCTGGGCTGGCTGTCCACGCGCGCGTGGTTCTACACGGGCCTGGGCGTGCAACCCAACCTGATGCTGCCGGGCGTGCCCGGCGCCGCGCCCAACGACGCGCTGGCGCTGCTGCTGTTCCTGCTTGCAGCGCCCGTGTTCACGCTGTTCGTCACACCCGTACTGGCACAGCTCTCGCGGCGCCATGAGTTCCAGGCCGATGCCTACGCCGCGGCCCAGAGCAGCGGCGGCGACCTGGCGTCCGCCCTGCTCAAGCTCTACGAAGACAACGCCTCCACGCTCACGCCCGATCCGGTGTTTGCGAAGTTCTACTACTCCCACCCTCCCGCCACGGAGCGCCTGGCGCGTCTGCCCGTGGCCTTGCAGCCATGAATTCGATGTTCCCCAAGAAAGACTGGTCCACACAAACCAGGCGCGCGCTGACAGCTACTGAAATAGTAGCAAAACTGGTCGATCTGCCGGGCTGGCAACTGTCCGGCGACGGCGCCGATGTCGCCATCGAGAAGACCTACCGCTTCGCCAATTACCACGAGACCATGGCCTTCGTGAATGCCGTGGCCTTCATTGCCCATGTGCAGGACCACCACCCCGATCTGTCGGTGCACTACGGCCGCTGCGTGGTGCGCCTGAATACGCATGATGTGGCCGGCATTTCGGCGACCGACATCGATTGCGCGACGCGCATCGATGCACTGCTCGCACCCTGAGCCCATGGCCCAAGCCCCTGCGCGCCTTGAAGGCCTGGTGGTCGCCAGCCACGGCCGCCATTGCGTGGTGGAGAGCGCGGGCGGCGAGCGCCGCATCTGCCACCCGCGCGGCAAGAAGAGCCAGGCCGTGGTGGGCGACCGCGTGCTGTGGCAGCCCGCCGCGCCCGGCCAAGGCCGCGGCCATGGCGACGAGGGCACCATCGAAAAGGTGCTGGAGCGGCGCAACCTGCTGTACCGCCAGGACGAGGTGCGCACCAAGTCGTTCGCCGCCAACCTGGACCAGGTGCTGATCCTGATCGCGGCCGAGCCTGTGTTCTCCGAAAGCCAACTCGCGCGCGCCCTCATCGCCGCAGAAGCGGCGCGCATCACGCCGTTGATCGCGCTCAACAAGAGCGACCTGGTCGAGCCGTTCGCGCGCGCCTGGGAGCGCCTGTGGCCCTACCGCCATATGGGGGGCGAGCAGGACACGCAGCACCACTACCGCGTGCTGCCGCTGTCACTCAGCGAATCGGGGGCGGTGGACCGCGACATGCTGATGCACCTGCTGGCCGGCAAGACCACGCTGGTGCTGGGCCCCTCGGGCGCCGGCAAGAGCACGCTGGTCAACCTGCTGGTGCCCGGCGCCTCGGCACAGACGGGCGAGATCTCGCAGGCCCTCAATTCGGGCCGCCACACCACCACCACCACCACGCTGTACTGGATCGACCCGCAGCGCACTACGGCGCTCATCGATTCGCCTGGCTTTCAGGAATTTGGACTGCGCCACCTCGCGCCCACCGACCTGGCGCGCTACATGCCCGACATCGCAGCCCATGCCGAGGGTTGTCGCTTCTACAACTGCACCCACCTGCACGAGCCCGGGTGCGCGGTGCAGGCCCAGGTGCGCGACGAACAAGACGCGCAGGCCATTAGCCCCCAGCGCTACCGCATCTATGGCGAGTTGTTTGCGGAGTTGAGCGAGAGCCCCTACTGAGTTTGAAGCAAAAAGTGGCTATCGCGCTTATCCAGCAAGCGCTAACAGCTATCAAATAAGGAGCATCACCCCAGCAACCGTGCGAAGGTGAGCAAGGCCAGCAGCAGCATCCACACCACGACCGAGCGCCACACCAGCCCCACCACGCTGCGCAGGTGGCCTACCTCGGGCTCGCGGCCAGGAGTACTGTCGCTGTCGCCAATGTCGGCGTCCACCTCGAAGCCCGGCTGCACCTGCGCACCTGCGCGGCTGCGCAGCGCCTCGCCGCCCAGGCGCACATTGATGGCCCCGGCGGTTGCCGCCAGCACCACGCCATCGTTGTCGTTGGGGAAGCGCTGTGCGTGGAAGCGCCAGCCCTCGATGGCCTCCTCGAAGCTGCCCACCACGGCAAAAGACAACGCCGTCAGCCGTGCGGGAAGCCAGTCGATCACCGTCCATGCCTGGGCCGCGGCCTGCTGCAGCGACTCGCTGGGCGGCTGCGTCGTCTCGCGCGCACGCGCGCCCCAGTAGCGCGACACGAACTCCGCCAGGCGGTAGAGCACCGCCCCGGTCGGGCCCAACCCCAGCGCCGCAAGGATGGAGAACCACGCCAGCACGCCAAACACATGACGGTGCGCCGCAATCACCGAGTACTCGATCACGTGGCGCACGATCTCACTGCGTGGCAGCTCGCTCACCTCCACCTGCTTCCACTGCGCCAGACGCGCCCGCGCATCGGCCGCGTCGCCCTCCTCCAGCGCGTCGCGTATACCCGTGAAATGGTGGCTGAACTGGCGAAAGCCCAGCGTCACGTAGAGCACGGCCACGTTCCAGACCAGGGCGAACGGCCACGCCAGCCAGTGCAGTAGCGCCAAGTGCACCGCCAACACCACCAGCGGCGGCACCAGCACGGCCAGTCCCCAGGCCACCCAGCCGTGGTGCGACTGCCCCGCGTCGAAGTTGCGGTTCACCGACACCGCCCAGGCACGCAGTCCGGCATGGATGGGGTTGCTGCGCGCGAGCGGTCTCGCCTGCTCGATCAGCAATGCGAACAGGATGGCAAAGAAACTCATGCGGCAATCATACTGGCGCTTGTTACAAGGCCCAACACCACGGGCGACAGCGCGGCAGCCTCGCTGCGGCGCCCCCCTTCAGGCCATCATGAAGCGGTAGAAGTTGCGCAGCATGCCAGCCGTGGCACCCCAGATGTAGCGCGTCGTCGCGCCGTCCTGGTAGGGCATGGCGAACCATTCGCGCTGCGCGCCTTGCCACTGCAGTCGGTGACGCTCGTGGTGCGCGGGGTTGAGCAGGAAGTCCAGCGGCACCTCGAACACGTCGGCCACCTCGTACGGGTTGGGCTGGAGCGCGAAGCCCGGCCGCACCAGCGCGACCACCGGCGTGACGAGGAACGAGGTGCCCGTCACATACATCGACAGGTTGCCCAGCACCTCGACCCAGTGCGGCTCCAGGCCTACCTCCTCCTGCGCCTCGCGCAGCGCGGTGGCGGCGGCATCGCGGTCTTCGGGATCGGTGCGCCCCCCCGGGAAGGCCACCTGGCCGGAATGCGTGGACAGGTGCGCCGTGCGCTCGGTGAGCAATACCGTGGGCCGATCGCGCAGCACGATCGGCACGAGGACGGCGGCGTGCGCGGGCTCGCGTTCCGCGAACTTCTTCTCGCGCTGCACCTCAGGCGTCCAGGGCGGCGGCGCGGCAAAGCGCAGGCGCAGTGCCTCCGGCGTCTGTGCATGCGGGGGCACGGCGGGTAAATGGTCGTCCACCCCTACGAGCGGCACGGTGCGCGGATCGAAGTGAGGCAGCGAGGACAGCGAAGGCAGGGCCGCCGCAGAGGACGCGCCGACAGGACGATGAGAACTCACGGGGGTTCAAAAAGAAAAAACCGCTACAGGCTTTCGCACTGTAGCGGTTTCGAGTCGCGCGGGAAGCGCAGCCGTATTTATGCGGCCACTGCAGCTGCCTTGACGCGCGAAGGCAGCTTTTCCTTGATACGCGCCGACTTGCCGCTGCGCTCGCGCAGGTAGTACAGCTTGGCGCGGCGCACGTCGCCGCGGCGCTTCACTTCGATGCTGGCGATCAGCGGGCTGTAGGTCTGGAACGTGCGCTCCACGCCTTCGCCGCTGGAGATCTTGCGCACGGTGAAGCCGCTGTTCAGGCCACGGTTGCGCTTGGCGATCACGACGCCTTCGTAGGCCTGCACGCGCTTGCGGGTGCCTTCCACCACGTTCACGTTCACGATGACGGTATCGCCAGGCGCGAACGAGGGAATGGTCTTGTTCAAGCGGGCGATTTCTTCCTGCTCGAGGATCTGGATCAGGTTCATGGTTGGTTTCCGACGATCATGTCCGCGCCAGGATTGGCAGGGCGCCCCTATTGGCGCCTTTGTGGCTATGGTTCAGGCCCACAGCGGCCGGCCAGAGGATCGAGAACAGATGATTATAGCAAGCTTGCGTTTTGCGCCAAGAGGGCCTCGTCCGCGCGCGTGAGCTGCCCGCGCTCGCGCGCGGCCTGCAGCAGGTCCGGGCGGTGGCGCGCGGTGATGAGCAGGCGCTGATCGCGCCGCCAGCGCTCGATTTGCGCATGGTGGCCGGACAGCAGCGGCGCGGGCACGGCGCGGCCGGCCCATTCCTCGGGGCGCGTGTAGTGCGGACAGTCCAGCAGCCCGTCCAGCGCGGGGTTGAAGCTGTCGAGCTGGTGGCTGCCCTCGGCGTGCAGCACGCCCGGCTGCAGGCGCGCCACGGCGTCCAGCAGCGCCATGGCCGCGATCTCGCCACCCGAAAGCACGAAGTCGCCCAGGCTGATCTGCGCATCCACGTAGGCGTCGATGAAACGCTGGTCCACGCCCTCGTAGCGTCCGCAAAGCAAGATGGCACCCGCGCCGGCGGACCAGTCCTGCACCGCGGCATGGTCCAGCCGGCGGCCAATGGGGGAGAACAGCACCAGGGGCGCCCGCGCCTGCTGGGCCTCGGCGCGATCGGCGCGGATGGCGGCCAAGCAGCGCGCCAGCGGCTCGGCCAGCATGACCATGCCGGGGCCGCCGCCAAAGGGCCGGTCATCCACGCGGCGGTAGTTGCCCTCCGCATGGTCGCGCGGGTTCCACAGCCGCACCTCTACCTGGCTCGACGCGTAGGCGCGCCGCGTCACGCCGCTGGCAAGAAACGGCTCGAACAGCTCGGGAAACAGGGTGATGACATCGAAACGCATGGCACGCGGACAACCGCCTCAATAGTCAGGTTGCCAGTCCACGGTGATGCAGCGCCCCGCCAGGTCCACTTTGTCCACATAGGCCGACACAAAGGGAATCATGCGCTCGTGCGGCTTGCCTTCGTGCTCGTAGGCTAGCACCAGCGTGGTCTGCGGCCCCGTGGGCAGCAGGTCGCGCACGGTGCCCAGCGCCACGCCCTCGCGGTTGACCACAGGCAGGCCGATCAGGTCCACCCAGTAGTACTCGTCATCGCCCGCCGCGGGGAAGTTGGCGCGGGGCACGAAGATGCGCGCGCCGCGCAGCGCCTCTGCTGCGTCACGGTCGTCCACACCCTGCGCCCAGGCGACCACCGAGTCCGAATGCGTGCGCGCCTGCCGGATGGGCAGCAGCACGGTGCCAGCGAAAAAACTCTTGGCGCCCTTTTCCGCCGGCTGCAACAGCCAGGACTTGGCGGCGAGCAGGGCCTCGGGGTTGCTGCTGTAGGGCAGCACCTTGAACCACCCTTTCACGCCCCAGGCATCGGTGATGCGGCCCACCTCCACAGCGTCAGAGGGCAGTTCGGCGGTTTCCAGGACAGGCAGCTGGGGCATGGCGGCGGGATGCGATGGTGAGGCAAAGAAAAAGGCGGGGTCCGTCAGTTGCACCAACGGAGCCCGCCCTTTTCGGGAGTGCGAACGATCAGGCGGCCTTCTGGGCGGCTTGCTTGATCAGACGGTCCACGGTGGGAGAGGGTTGTGCGCCCACGCCCTTCCAGTACGTCAGGCGGTCCTGGGCGATGCGCAGGCCTTCTTCGCCTTCCTTGGCGGAAGGGTTGTAGAAGCCCAGGCGCTCGATGAAGCGGCCGTCACGGCGCACGCGCTTGTCGGCAACGACGATGTTGAAGAACGGACGGCCCTTGGAGCCGCCGCGGGAGAGTCGAATCACGACCATAATGAATCCTTCGGGTGGTTACACAGCAGTGGCTGCGCTCTGTTTTGCGGCGTTTGAGACACGCGACTTGGCCACCCGGCCAGCGACACGCTGCAAAGTCCGCGATTATATCCACAACACAGAAAAGATGCCCCTCATCCGCGCCAGCCGGGACGAAGACGTCGCCCCCATCACCGCCATCTACACCCACCACGTGCTGCACGGCACGGGCACCTTCGAGATCGACCCGCCCACGGCGCAGGACATGGCGGCGCGTCGCGCGGATGTGCTGGCCAAGGGCCTGCCCTACCTGGTGGCTGAAGAAGCAGGCCAGGTCCTGGGCTTTGCCTACTGCAACTGGTTCAAGCCCCGCCCTGCCTACCGTTTCTCAGCCGAGGATTCGATCTATGTCGCCGACGCGGCGCGCGGCCGGGGCCTGGGACGGCAGCTGCTGGAGGCCCTCGCCATGCAGGCCGAGGCCGCCGGCGTTCGCAAGCTGCTGGCGGTGATCGGCGACTCGGCCAATGCGGGCTCCATCGGCGTGCACCGGGCCGCAGGTTTCACCGACGTGGGCGTGATGCGCTCCGTGGGCTGGAAGTTCGGCGCCTGGCGCGACATCGTGCTCATGGAAAAGCCCCTGGGCGCGGGCGATACCACCGCCCCCGAATGAAGGCGCGCCAATAATCGCGGCCATGAAGAACAAGACTGTTGCCGCGTGGCTGGCATTCCTGGGCGGCCCGCTGGGGATGCATCGCTTTTACCTGTACGGACTGGGCGACTGGATCGGCTGGCTGCTGCCGATCCCCACGGCCCTGGGCGTGTACGGCATCCAGCGCGTGCAGCAATGGGGGCAGGACGATCAGCTGAGCTGGATGCTGATTCCGCTGCTGGGATTCACGATCGCAGGCTGCGCACTGCGCGCGATTCTCTACGGTCTGATGACGCCCGAGCGGTGGAACGCGCGCTTCAACCCCGCTGCGGCGCCCGACGCCGCGCCGGGGCGGACGCACTGGTTCACGGTGTTTGCCATTGCGACATCGCTGCTGGTGGGCACGGCCGTGCTGATGGCCAGCATTGCCTTCAGCTTCCAGCGCTACTTTGAATACCAGATCGAGGAAGCGCGCAAGATTTCACAATGAGATCAGGCTCCAGCGCTTGATGGAAAAGCGCGAGCAGCTACTCAAACGATAGCAAAACCACTCCAGCCTGGCAGATCGCGGCGCCGCGCACTGCGGCGCAAAGCTGGCGCCCACCGGCTCCGCCGCCCCGCGAAGGTCAATAGAGCTGCAGGCTCACCCAATAAGCGATCGCCGCCACGAAGGCGCTGGCGGGGATGGTCAGGATCCACGCCCAGACGATGTTGCCGGCCACGCCCCAGCGCACGGCGCTAGCGCGCTGGGTGGAACCCACGCCCACGATCGCACCCGTGATGGTGTGGGTGGTGGACACGGGGATGCCCAGCGCAGTGGCGATGAACAGCGTCATCGCGCCGCCGGTCTCGGCGCAGAAGCCCCCCACGGGCTTGAGCTTGGTGATTTTCTGGCCCATGGTCTTCACGATGCGCCAGCCGCCGAACATGGTGCCCATGCCGATGGCCGCGTAGCACGAGATGATGACCCACATGGGGGGCGAGGCATCGCCCGCCGAGGCGTAGCCCGTGGCGATCAGCAGCAGCCAGATGATGCCGATGGTCTTTTGCGCGTCGTTGCCGCCGTGGCCCAGGCTGTAGGCCCCGGCGGAGACGAGCTGCAGCCGGCGGAACCACTTGTCCACGCGGTTCGGACTGGTGCGACGGAAGACCCAGGCCACGATCAGCATCATCAACGAGCCCAGCAGGAAACCCAGCATGGGCGACACGAAGATGAAGGCCACGGTCTTGAAGATGCCGCTGGCCACCAGTGCGCCCGCGCCGGTCTTGGCGATCACCGCGCCCACGATGCCGCCGATCAGTGCATGCGATGAGCTGCTGGGGATGCCGTAGTACCAGGTGATGACGTTCCAGGTGATGGCCCCCACCAGCGCGCCGAAGATCACGTGGGTGTCCACCACGCTCGGGTCCACGATGCCCTTGCCGATGGTGGCCGCCACGCTCAGGTGGAACACGAAGATGGCGACGAAGTTGAAGAAGGCCGCGAAGACCACGGCCTGCGTGGGCTTGAGCACGCCCGTGGAGACCACGGTGGCAATGGAGTTGGCGGCGTCGTGGAACCCGTTCATGAAGTCGAACACGATGGCGAGCGCCACGAGCACGACCACGATCCACAGGGCGGTTTGTACTGTTTCCATGCTGGGAATGAGGGTGCGAGCCCTGCCAGGGATGCGAAGCGCAGGCCTGCGGCCGCGCCTCAGGAGTTCTCGAGGATGATGCCCTCGATGAGGTTGGCCACGTCTTCGCAGCGGTCGGTGATGGTCTCCAGTAGCTCGTAGATGGCCTTGAGCTTGATGACCTCGCGCACGTCCGGCTCCTCGCGGAACAGCTTGCTCATGGCGCTGCGCAGCACGCGGTCGGCGTCGCCCTCCAGGCGGTCGATTTCCTCGCAGGTCTTGAGCGCGGCCTCGGCCACGGCCGGATCGGCAATGCGCGACAGCAGCTTCACCGCGTCCTGCACGCGCTCGCAGCACTTGAGGCTGAGGTCCGTCAGGCGGGTGATCTCGTCCGTCATGTGGTGGATGTCGTACAGCGCCATGGTCTCGGCCGAGTCCTGGATCAGGTCGGCCACGTCGTCCATGGTGTTGATCAGCGAGTGGATCTGCTCACGGTCGATGGGCGTGATGAAGGTCTTGTGCAGCGTGCGGTTGACCTCGTGCGTCACGCGGTCGGCGGCGCGCTCGGCGTTGTCCACGTCCTGGTTGTACTGGTCGCGCAGGTGGGTGTCGCTGTAGTTCGCCACCAGTTGCGAGAACGCCCGCGCGGCCTCGACGATGCGGTCTGCATGCTGGTTGAACATCTCGAAAAAATTGCCCTCGCGGGGCAACAGCTTTCCAAACAACATGCCGACTCCTGATCGAACCTTCTGGCGGTATATGTGACGCAGAGATGACCAAGACGTGACAAATCTGCGAAAACCGCGAGTTTAACCGGCGCTAGACAGCGCCCGGCGCACCAGGTCAAAGCGGATGCGCAGAGACCCGCGCCCCCGGCAGGGCCGGGGCGGGTCGGCTCCTACGCGCTGCGGAAGATGAAGTACACCGCCCCGACGAGGCACAGACCCGCCCAGAGGTAGTCCCATTTGAGCGGCTCGTTCAGGTAGAACACGGCGAAGGGCACGAACACCGTCAGCGTGATCACCTCCTGCATGATCTTGAGCTGCCCCACGCTGAACTGCGTATGCCCAATGCGGTTGGCCGGCACCTGCAACAGGTATTCGAACAGGGCGATGCCCCAGCTCACCAGTGCCGCCACGTACCACGGGGCGGTGGCCAGGTTCTTCAAGTGGCCGTACCAGGCCATGGTCATGAAGATGTTGCTGGCAACCAGCAGCAGGATGGTCTGGAGGGGGATGGGCAGGGATTGCAGAGCGTGCATGGCGCGGCGGATTTTACAAGCCAAATCACACTCTAGCGCATATCCATCAAGCGCTGGTAGCTATAAAAAACAAAGCACCGCCGCAGCGGTGCCTGTTCCAGCGGCCAGCGGCCGCCCTTTCACTCACCCAGATAGGCGGCGCGCACGCGCGGATCGCTGAGCAGATCCCGTCCCCCGCCGGCCATGGTGATCAGGCCGGACTCCATCACGTAGCCGCGGTCGGCAATCGCCAGCGCGCGGCTGGCGTTCTGCTCCACCAGCACGATGGTCACGCCCAGGGCATACACGTCGCGCACCACCTCGAAGATCTTGTCCACCATGATGGGCGACAGTCCCATGGAGGGCTCATCCAGCAGCAGCACCTTGGGCTGGCTCATCAGCGCGCGGCCCATGGCCAGCATCTGCTGCTCGCCTCCGGACATGGTGCCCGCCAGCTGGTCCTTGCGCTCGCGCAGGCGCGGGAAGATGGTGAACATCTTTTCGATGTCGGCGGCAATGCCCGCCTTGTCGTCGCGCGTGTAGGCGCCCATGAGCAGGTTCTCGGTGATGGTCATGCGCGCGAACACGCCGCGCCCCTCGGGCACCATCACCAGCCCCTGCTTGACCAGGTCCCACGCGCCCTTGCCCTTGATGCTCTGGCCCAGGTACTCGATGTCGCCATCGTTCATGCCCAGTGTGCCGGTGATGGCCTTCATGGTGGTGGTCTTGCCCGCCCCGTTGGAGCCGATCAATGTGACCAGTTCGCCCTCGCGCACCTCGAAGTCCACCCCCTTGACGGCCTGGATGCCGCCGTAGGCCACCTTCAGGCCCTTGACCTGCAATAGAACTTTGTTGGATTTTTCGGCCATGTCTTGCGTCCTTCAGTGCCCGCCGGTGCCCAGATAGGCCTCGATCACTTTTTCGTTCTTCTGCACGTCGGCAGGGGTTCCCTCGGCAATCTGCTTGCCGTAGTCCAGCACCGTGACACGGTCACACAGGCCCATCACCAGCTTCACGTCATGCTCGATGAGCAAGATGGTGCGGTTGTCGTTGCGGATGCGGTCGATCAGCTCGCGCAGTTGCACCTTCTCGGTGGCGTTCATGCCGGCGGCGGGTTCGTCCAGCGCGATCAGTTGCGGATCGGTGGCCAGGGCGCGCGCGATCTCCAGGCGGCGCTGGTCGCCGTACGACAGCGTGCGCGCCTTGAAATCGGCGTACTTGCCGATACCCACGTAGTCCAGCAGCTCCTGCGCGCGCTTGGCGATGGCCGCCTCCTCCTCCTTGAAGCTCTTGGTGCGGAAGATGGCCCCGAAGAGCCCGGAATGCGTGCGGATGTGCCGCCCCACCATCACGTTCTCCAGCGCCGTCATGTCGGCGAACAGTCGGATGTTCTGGAAGGTGCGCGCAATTCCCGCCTTGGCCACCAGGTGCACGGCGCGGGGCTCGTAGGGCTGACCCGCCAGTTCAAAACTGCCCGCATCGGGCGTGTACAGGCCGGTGATGACGTTGAAGAACGTCGTCTTGCCCGCGCCGTTGGGGCCGATCAGGCCATAGACCTGGCCGCGCTGGATGGTGATGCCCACGTCGGACAGCGCCTGCAGGCCGCCAAAACGCTTGGAGATGCCCGCGACCTTCAGCACCACTTCTTTCGATGTATCTGCCATGTTGTTGCTCTAGCGGTGGTGTCAGGACTTCTGCGCAAGGCTCTTGCCATGCTCGGGCGCGGGCCACAGGCCCCGCGGGCGCAGCAGCATCACGATGATCATGGCCAAGGCGATCAACAGTTGGCGCAGGATGGACGAGTCCAGCCGCCCGTCGGTCATCGCCTGCAGCGGGCCGGCCACGTAGCGCAGCACCTCGGGCAGCGCGGACAGCAGCACGGCACCCAGGATCACGCCGGGAATGTGGCCGATGCCGCCCAGCACCACCATGGCAACGATCATCACCGACTCCATCAGGCTGAACGACTCGGGCGAGACGAAGCCCTGGAACGCGCCGAACATGGCGCCGGCCACGCCGCCGAACGAAGCGCCCATGCCGAAGGCCAGCAGCTTCATGTTGCGCGTGTTGATGCCCATCGCCTTGGCGGCGATCTCATCTTCGCGGATGGCCATCCACGCGCGCCCAATGCGCGAATCCTGCAGGCGATAGCACACCAAAATGGTGACCAGCACCAGGAACAGGAACAGGTAGTAGTACAGCGTGACGGAGTTGATGTCGTAGCCGAACAGCTCCAGCCGCTTGCCCAGGTCCAACCCGAAGATCTTCACCGAATCGATCTGCCCCAGGCCCTTGGGGCCGTTGGTGATGTTGACCGGGTGGTCCAGGTTGTTCATGAAGATGCGGATGATTTCGCCAAAGCCCAGCGTCACGATGGCCAGGTAGTCGCCGCGCAGCTTGAGCACCGGTATGCCCAGCAGCACGCCGGTGCATGCCGCCAGCACCAGGGCCAGCGGGATCACCATCCACAGCGACATGTGCAACCCGGTGGGGAATTGCGCGGCGAACCACGCGAAGTTGTCCGCCAGGTGCGGCGAGGCCAGCAGGCCGAACATGTAGGCGCCCACGGCATAGAAGGCCACGTACCCCAGGTCGAGCAGGCCGGCGTAACCCACCACGATGTTCAGGCCCAGCGCCAGCATCACGTACAGCAGGGCCAAATCGGCGATGCGCACCCATGCGTTGCCGAAGTACTGCAGCACCAGGGGCAGAACCAGCAGCGCAATGCCGCCCAGGATCCATTGGATCTTGTGGTTTTTCATGGTCGTTGGCTCCTCAGGCGCGGTCGGCTACACGCTCACCCAGCAGGCCCGAGGGGCGCAGCGTCAGGATGATGATGAGCACGATAAAGGCGAAGATGTCGGTGTAGTGGCTGCCCAGCACGCCACCAGTCAGGGTGCCGATGTAGCCGGAGCCGATGGCCTCGATGAGCCCCAGCAGAAGTCCGCCCACCACGGCGCCGGCCAGGTTGCCGATGCCGCCGAACACCGCCGCGGTGAACGCCTTCAGCCCCGGCAAGAAGCCCATGGTGTGCTGCGCCGTGCCGTAGTTGGAGGCCCACATGATGCCGGCGATGGCGGCCAGCACCGCGCCGATGATGAAGGTGGCCGAGATCACCATGTCGGGCTTCACGCCCATGAGCGCGGCCACGCGCGGGTTCTCTGCCGTGGCGCGCATGGCGCGGCCCAGCCGTGTGTAGTTGACCAGGTAGACCATGGAAGCCAGCGCCACCACCGTCACGCCCAGGATCAGCACCTGCGTGGTGGTGATCACCGCGCCGCCCACCTGGAACGGCTGGGTGGGTAGCAGCGTGGGGTACGGTTTGTAGTTGGGCTTCCAGATGATCATCGCCAGCGTCTGCAACAGGATAGACATGCCAATGGCGGTGATCAAGGGGGCCAGGCGCGGGCTGTTGCGCAGCGGCCGGTAGGCGACTTTTTCGATGGTGAAATTGAGTACCGCCGCCACCACGCAGGCGATCAGCGTGGCCAGCAGCAGAATGAGCCAGCCGGGCGCGCCCGGCATGGCCTCCTGCATGAGGCCGATGCAGCTCCAGCTGGTCAGCGCGCCGACCATGAGCACTTCCCCGTGCGCGAAGTTGATGAGCTGGATGATGCCGTACACCATGGTGTAGCCCAAGGCTATCAAGGCGTACATGCTGCCCAGAACCAGACCATTGATGATCTGCTGCAGCAAGATGTCCATATGTTGAGTCCTTTGTATCGACTATTGACGTGCACACCAGCCAAGCACCGCGAATCGATGCAGCCTTGTGGGCCCGTTCGCCATCTAGCAAAAAACCCGCCAGGCAAGGGTCTGCGCGGGTTTGTGAAGAAATTGTAGTCAGAGGAAACACGCCGTCCCTACCACGTTTGGACGGGGTTTTCCCTTGATTGGAGGGCGCATCAGGCGGGTGCCGCGCGCATTAGAAATATTGATGATTGCGACGCGATCAGGGAATGCGCTTATTCCCAACGGCCATGGATTGGGCTGAACAAAGCCGTGCAACGGGACCGTGGTCGGCCCGCCGCTAGCCCCTCACACAAGAAGCCACTCGAAGCCTAGGCGTCTGGGGGCACGTCGTCGGGGCCACCCTGCGCTGCCGCATTGCGCGCGCGCAGTTCATCGAGCTTCTGGCCGATCTTGATCTCCAGCCCGCGCGGCACCGGTGCGTAAAAGCCCGGCGGATCCATGCCATCGGGCAGGTAGTTCTCGCCCGCGGCAAAGCCGCCCTCTTCGTCGTGCGCGTAGCGATAGTCCTTGCCGTAGTCCAACTGCTTCATGAGTTGGGTGGGCGCATTGCGCAGGTGCAGCGGCACGGGGCGCGTGCCGTCCTGCTTCACGAAGGCGCGGGCCTTGTTGTAGGCCATGTAGCCCGCATTGCTCTTGGGCGCCACGGCGAGGTAGATGACGGCCTGCGCCAGCGCCAACTCGCCCTCAGGGCTGCCCAGGCGTTCATAGGTCTGCGCAGCGTCGTGCGCGATCTGCATGGCGCGCGGATCGGCCAGACCGATGTCCTCCCAGGCCATGCGCACGATGCGCCGCGCCATGTAGCGGGGGTCCGCCCCGCCGTCGAGCATGCGCACCAGCCAGTACAGCGCAGCATCGGGATCGGAGCCGCGCACCGACTTGTGCAGCGCGCTGATGGTGTCGTAGAACTGTTCGCCACCCTTGTCGTAGCGGCGCATGCGCTCGCCCAGCACCTGCAGCAGCCAGGCGTCTTCAATGCGCTCGATGCCCGCCTGGCTTGCGGTGACCTCCAGGGTTTCCAGCGTGTTGAGCAGGCGCCTCGCATCCCCGTCGGCATAGGCGATGAGGCGCTCCAGCGCTGCATTTTCAATAGCTGGTAGCGCTTGCAGCGCCTGGGCCTTGGCCACAATTTGCTTTAAGTCGTCGCTGCCCAGAGGCTGCAGCACATAGACCGCGGCACGCGACAGCAGGGCCGAGTTGACCTCGAACGAAGGGTTCTCGGTGGTCGCCCCCACGAAAGTGAACAGGCCGCTTTCCACATGCGGCAAGAACGCGTCCTGCTGGCTCTTGTTGAAGCGGTGCACCTCGTCCACGAAGACGATGGTGCGCTGCTGCATCAGCCCATCGCGTGCGCTCTCGGCCAGCTGCACGGCATCGCGAATGTCCTTCACGCCGCCCAGCACGGCACTGATGCTGATGAACTGCGCATCGAACGCCTCGGCCATCAGGCGCGCAATCGTGGTCTTGCCCACGCCGGGCGGCCCCCACAGGATGCAACTGTGCGGGCGGCCCGATTCAAACGCCAGCCGCAGCGGCATGCCCGGCCCCAGCACATGCTGCTGGCCAATGACCTCGGCCAGCGAACGCGGACGCAGACGTTCGGCCAAGGGCTGGTGGGCCAGCGGGGAAGCACGACTCATAGCGTATCGAGCGGGCTCAACACCCCGCGCCCGCCCCTGTTCAAGACATGGGTGTAGATCATGGTGGTACTCACATCCTTGTGACCCAGCAACTCCTGCACGGTACGGATGTCGTAACCTGCCTGCAGCATGTGGGTGGCAAAAGAATGCCGCAGCACATGCGGTGTGCAGGGCTTGTCGATGCCCGCGCGGCGCGCAGCCAGCGCCACGGCCTTCTGCACCGACTGCTCCAGCAGGTGATGGCGCCGCTGCACGCCCGAGCGCGGATCCACCGAACGCACCGCGCTGGGGAATACGTACTGCCATCCCCAAGCCGTGGCTGCATTCGCGTACTTCACGGCCAACGCATCAGGCAACCACACGGCACCAAGACCCGCATCCAAGTCCTTGCGGTGCAGCGCACGGGCGCGCTCCATCTGCTCGCGCAACGGTGTGATCAGATTCTCGGGCAGGACGGTCACACGATCCTTGTTCCCCTTGCCTTCGCGCACGATCAGTTCACGCCGTTCGAACTCCACATCCTTCACGCGCAGGCGCAGTGCCTCCAGAATGCGCATCCCCGTGCCGTACAGCAGCGAGGCAACCAGCCACTGCGTGCCCTGCAGGTGCATCAGCAGCTCGCGCACCTCGCGCTGCGTCAACACCACCGGCAGGCGGCGCGCCTTGCGGGCCGAAACAATCTCATCCAGCCAGGGCAAGTCTTGCTGCAGCACCTCTTTGTAGAGAAACAAAATGGCGGCCTTGGCTTGGTTCTGCGTAGAGGCGGACACATTGCGCTCAACAGCCAGGTGGGTCAGAAAAGCGGTGACCTCCGGTGCCCCCATCTCGCGCGGATGGCGCTTGTCATGGAACAAGATAAAGCGGCGCGCCCAATCCACGTAAGCCTGCTCGGTGCGAATGGAATAGTGCAGCACCCGGATGCGCTCGCGCATCGACTCCAGCAGCCGGGGCGGCTGTCGCACGGCGGGTTGGCGTGAAACGGAAGGCGCATCCATCCGTGAAATTTTAGGCGGTCTAAATTACCGCTGCCATGGGCGTTTATGGAGAGGCTTGACAGCCTGCTTGACTTAGGCCGCGGCCGGTCGATAGCATGCAGAGATCTAATTCTAGTTAGGAATATGGTTTTCCTCGCAATCACTACAAAAGGCTTGGCAGAAGCACTCGACTTGGCAAAGTCAAACTCATCTCCCGTTTGGTGCGGCTCAGACGCCATAGGTGAAGCCGAATACTCAAGCCGAACGGGCGCCAATCTTTCACGGTTTATTTACCCACTATCCGGTCAGCCAGCATCAGTCATTGAGGGTGCACTTGAAACAATCGCTGAACACCACCCTGGAGAAACCATTTGGGTTGAATCCCATGTCGCGCCCTAACCCGGCGGTCAAGCGGATCTGCCTTCGGCAGCCCGCTTACCTTGTTCGTTAGCCGCTCATGCAAGCTCGTGCATTCGCCCTTCGCCCTGCAGCTGTCCTAATCTTGCTGCCGGCCGTCGCCCAATGGGGAGCGGTGCTCGAAATTGCTGCGCGTGGCCTATGGCAGTGGCTCAAGTTCGCTGGGTACGGTGGCGGTGGAGCGGCAAGTGTTTCGTGGGCAGGCGCACAATTCTTCCTCATGGCTTCTGTCGCGCTCGCGGGTGCCTATGCGGTGCTTATGCATGTCGGTAGTCGCTCAGCACGCATAGGCTTTGCATCAACATTGGTTGGAGGGTTTGTCCTTGCGGTCCTGCTGTTATCGCCACTTGTCGTCATGCGCGGCTAATTCACCCTTCCAGCGGACCACCTTCGGCGGCCGCTGAACTCAGGGCGTTAGGCCTCAGAGCGAAAATCGTGCGTATCCGTCGCTTCAATCCTGGCGAAGAGCTGGCCCTCTTCGAGATCTACCACTCCGCAATTCATCTTGTCGCCTCTCGTGACTACACAGAAGTGCAGCTGAACGCATGGGCGCCCGCCGATCTGGATCAAGACCTTTGGAAGAACAAGATTCGCGGAATCAATCCGTTTGTTGCAGAGATTGACGGTAAGCCTGTTGGCTACGCCGATGTTCAAGAAAACGGGTACATCGATCACTTCTTTGTCTCAGGTCGGCATCCTCGCCAAGGCATTGGAAAGGCGCTGATGGCAGTGCTTGAGTCTGAAGCAAGACAACTCGGGGGCGCAGAACTCACATCTGACGTCAGTCGCACTGCCCAGCCGTTCTTTCACAGCTTCGGGTTCGAGGTCGTCGAGCAGCGAACACCTGTCATCCGTGGCGTCGCAGTCCCGAATGCATTGATGCGCAAGGTTCTCAAAGGGTCGCATGCATCTGCGGCCTAACCCCTCAGTCATGGGGACGTCTTGCGCATTCGTGCAAGCGCCCCTTACCTTGAACGTTAGAGATCACGCAATTTCAGCACTGCCATGAATACTTCTTCCGCAAACAAAAAAATCGTCGCGCGCTTCAATCGCGAGGTCATTGAGCAAGGCGACATGCACGCATTCAACGAACTGGTGGCCTCCGACTTCGTCAACCACACTGCACCACCAGATACGCCCAAAGGGCCCGATGGCTTCGCTGCATTCTTTACAGACATCCTTCGTCCAGCCCTTCCTGATCTGACCGTCGAGTTGCACGATCAAATCGCCGAAGGAGACAAGGTCGTAACTCGGAAGACGATTTCCGGTACTCACCAAGGCGTGTTCCTCGGAGTTCCTCCCACCGGGCGCCGCATCACCATCCGCGTGACTGACATCGTTCGTATAAAGAATGGCCAGTACGTTGAGCACTGGGGCAACGCCGATCTTCATGGGGCTATTGCCCAGATGAAGTAGCAGCCGTGCCAAGTGAGCTCTAAGCCTCAATGGAGAGAACGTCACCCGGCAAACCGGGCGCCGCCTTTCATCGCCAACGTAGGCCGCCTCAATACCCGCATATGACCACCAACGCTGACCCGCACAACATTGCTGATTACGCGCAAAACACGTGTCGCCTCGTTCCTGGGCTATTGGACATGCGGCGTATGGCTGCGCTGCTGCTTGCAGAACATACGCCATTCAACGGCAGAGTTCTTGTTGTGGGCGCAGGCGGTGGTTTAGAGCTCAAGTGTTTTGCCGAAGCCCAGCCAGGCTGGCACTTCGAAGGCGTCGACCCCTCTTCGGAGATGCTTCAGCTGGCCCGATCAACCCTTGGCGAACTGATGTCACGCATCCGACTGCACGAGGGTTATGTTGATGTTGCGCCCCAAGATCCCTTCGACGCTGCATCCTGTCTTCAGACACTGCATTTCACAACAGCACCAGAGCGGCTGAGAACGTTGCAAGAGATCCACCGACGTTTGAAACCGGGGGCGCCGCTGGTTGTCATGCATCTGAGCTTTGATCAAGAGCCCGAATTACGAAATGCCTGGCTTTCCCGCTACGCAGCATTTGCGACCTCTTCGGGCGTAGACCCTGCGAAGGCTCAAGCTGGTGCGCGAGCAATAGGTGAGCGGCTGGAAATTCTGTCGCCGATGCAGGACGAAGAACTGATGCGCAAAGCCGGCTTCAAGCGCGTTTCCTTGTTCTACGCCGCTTTTACGTTCCGTGGGTGGGTAGCCTATGCCTAACAATTGGCGTGGCTGGGGCTGCCTGACCAATTGGACAAGCCGACGCCCGCAAACTCCGCTTGCGGCTGCCCTCCCTGCTTCGCAATCCGGCGCGGCTTACCGCGAGCATTAGACGTTGGTTCGTGGCAGCAGTCGCGTGCATGCGCTACGCTAGCATGCGTTGCCGCCACTGTGCAGCGCGGCTGAGTTCAGGTGTTAGCTCTTCCTGTCGCCCGTATCTGTACCCCACCATGCCCATCCGCATCGTCCGCCTCGGCACTCCCCGCGCACGCGACGAAGGCACGCGCATCGGCACCGTGCGCCGCCCGCCGCGCGGCGTGCCCAAGGAGCAGTTCGCGGCGCAGGACTGGTATGACGTGTGGTACCCCAACCTCTCGCCCAGTCCCGAGACCGTCAAGCGCGCCCAGGCCGCGCAGACGCCCAAGGAATGGGCCGCCTTCACCCAGCAGTTCCGCCAGGAGATGGCCACGCCGGAGAACCGCCACACCATCGCGCTGCTGGCCGCGCTGTCGCAGCACAACAATTTCTCGGTGGGCTGTTACTGTGAGGACGAGGCGCGCTGCCACCGCTCGGTGTTGCGCGCGCTGCTGTCCGAAGCCGGCGCACGCATTGCGGACTGATGGCGAAGCCACCGCGCAACGAATTGCCGGGTAATGCATTGCCGCGCAACGGACTGCCGCGCGACGAAACACGCCGCGACGAGCCGCTGGATGCGCTGCTGCGCCGCGTGCGCGCCTGCACGATCTGCGCGCCCTACCTGCCGCTGGGCCCACGCCCCGTGCTGCAGGCCGATGCACGCGCGCGCCTGCTGATCGTGGGGCAGGCACCGGGGCGCAAGGTGCATGCCTCGGGCATCCCCTTCGATGATGCGAGCGGCGAGCGCCTGCGCACGTGGCTGGGGCTGACTCGCGAGACTTTCTATGACCCGGCGCGCGTGGCCATCGTGCCGATGGGCTTTTGCTATCCGGGCCGTGGCGCCTCGGGCGATGCACCGCCCCGCCCCGAATGCGCCCCCGCGTGGCGCGTGCCGCTGCTGGCGCGGCTGCCGAACATCGCGCTGACCGTGGCCGTGGGCCAATACGCGCTGGCCTGGCATCTGGCCGCGTGCCGCGGGCAGCCGCTGGGGGAAACCGTGCGCGGCACCTGCACCCTGTCGGATGCGCCCGTCCTGGCCCTGCCGCACCCCAGCCCGCGCAACAACGGTTGGCTCAAGCGCCACCCGTGGTTCGAGTCCGAGTTGCTGCCGCTGGTGCGGGCACGCGTGGCGACCGTGCTGGCGGTTTAGAGCAAAACAGGGCTCTAGCGCTTACCCCATAAGCGCTAGCAGCTATCGAAACAGAAGCATTTACTGCGAGAGCACATCCGCCCCCGCGGGCGGCTTGAACTGGAAGGTGCCTGCCGGCAGCGCCGGGTTGAGCTGCATGCCGGTGAAGCGGATCAGCGAGCGCTGCCCAAAGCTGTCCAGGATGTCCAGCGCCGCCAGTTGCTCCCCCGCGAAGCCCACGCGCACGCTCTTGAGCTGGCCATCCTTGGCCTTGGGCGTAGCCAGCACCCACTGCAGGCCGTCCTGCTCGGGCGCCGACTCCAGCGCGAAGTCGGCGCGCAGCGCCGCCAGGTCGGGCGCGGACGCGAGCAGCGCCGCGGGCGTGCTGCCCAGCGCCTTGGATTGCGTGCGCTGGGTCACCTGGTTCAAGTCCGCGTCGTACAGCCACAGGGTCTGCCCATCGGCCACGATGAGCTGCTCGAACGGCTTGCGGTAATGGAACTTGAAGCGCCCCGGACGCTGGAACTCAAAACTGCCGCTGGAGGTCTTGGTGCGGCCCGCCTGGCCGTCCTTGGGCGGCGAGGTCACGGTCTGCGTGAACTCGGACCGGCCGCTCTGTGCGGACTTCATGAAGGTTTCAAGGCTTTTCAGGCCGTCAGCCCAGGCGCAACCGGCGCCAGCAGCTATCAAAATCGCAGCAAATATTTTCTTCAACACCATTTCTCCATGCAAGCGGTTGCGTGGGCAGCGGGCCAGGGAGCGTGCCCAGGCAGCTTTACTCGCTGCGCGCGGGCACCAGCACCTCGCGCTGGCCGCTGGCGGTGAGTGCGCTCACCAGGCCGGCCTTCTCCATGTCTTCGAGCAGGCGCGCGGAGCGGTTGTAGCCAATGCGCAGCTTGCGCTGCACGTAGGAGATGCTGGCCTTGCGGTCTTTCAGCACCACCTCCACGGCCTGGTCGTACATGGGGTCCTTCTCGCCGCCGCCTTCGCTGTCGCCAAAGCCGAAGCCGCTGTCGTCGCCCTCGACGGTACCGCCTTCCAACACCCCTTCGATGTAGTCCGGCTCCCCTTGTTCCTTCAAGTAGCTGACGACGCGGTGCACCTCGTCATCGGAGACAAAGGCGCCGTGCACGCGGATGGGCAGGCCCGTGCCGCTGGCCATGTAGAGCATGTCGCCCATGCCCAGCAAGGCCTCGGCGCCCATCTGGTCCAGGATGGTGCGGCTGTCGATCTTGCTGCTGACCTGGAAAGCGATACGCGTGGGGATGTTGGCCTTGATCAGGCCGGTGATCACATCCACGCTGGGGCGCTGCGTGGCCAGAATCAAATGGATGCCGGCAGCGCGCGCCTTCTGCGCCAGGCGGGCGATGAGCTCCTCGATCTTCTTGCCCACGACCATCATCAGGTCGGCCAGCTCGTCGATCACCACCACGATGTGCGGCAGCCGCTCCAGCGGCTCCGGGCTCTCCGGTGTGAGGCTGAAGGGGTTGGGGATATGCTCCTCGCGCGCCTTGGCGTCGTCTATTTTCGTGTTGTAGCCCGCGAGGTTGCGCACGCCCAGCTTGCTCATGAGCTTGTAGCGGCGCTCCATTTCGGCCACGCACCAGTTCAGCCCGTGGGCTGCCTGCTTCATGTCGGTGACCACCGGCGCGAGCAGGTGCGGAATGCCCTCGTAGACCGACATTTCCAGCATCTTGGGGTCGATCATCAGCAGGCGCACGTCGCGCGCCTCGGCTTTGTAGAGCAGCGAGAGGATCATGGCGTTGATCCCCACCGACTTGCCCGAGCCCGTCGTGCCCGCCACCAGCACGTGCGGCATCTTGGCCAGGTCCGCCACCACGGGCGCGCCCACGATGTCCTTGCCCAGGCCCATGGTCAGCAGGCTCTTGGCGTCGTGGTAGACCTGCGAGCCCAGGATCTCCGACAGGCGGATGGTCTGGCGTTTGGCGTTGGGCAGTTCCAGCGCCATGAAGTTCTTGCCAGGAATGGTCTCGATCACGCGGATGGACACCAGCGACAGCGAACGCGCCAGGTCCTTGGCCAGGTTCACGATCTGCGAGCCCTTCACGCCCGTGGCGGGCTCGATCTCGTAGCGCGTGATCACCGGGCCGGGCATGGCGGCCACCACGGTGACATCCACGCCGAAGTCCTTGAGCTTCTTCTCGATCAGGCGGCTGGTCATCTCCAGCGTCTCGGGCGACACGGTCTCCTGGCGCGCCTGCGCCGCGTCCAGCAGGTCCACCTGCGGCAGGTTGCTGTCGGGCATCTCGCTGAACAGGGGTTTCTGGCGCTCCTTCACCACGCGGGTGCTCTGCACCACATCGGACAGCACGGGCTCGATGATGGTGACAGGCTGCGGGTGCTGCACCTCAATCTCGTGGCGCTCTTCCTGCACCACTTCCTCGCGCTCGCGCGCGGCGCGCCGTCCCACGGCCACGTCCTTGGCCTTCTCGCGCCGCGCCCGGCCGCGCTGCACCAGCGCATCGATGCGCCCGCCCAGGCGCTCGGCCAGATGCCCCCAGGAGAAACGGAACACCAGCGCCGCGCCCAGCACGACCACCACCACGCCGGCCAGGCCCGAGCCCGTGAACCCGAGCCAGCGCACGGCCAGCGGGCCCGTCATATAGCCCAGCATGCCGCCCGCATGGCCGGGCAGCAGGGCTTCGAACCGGTACAGCCGCGACCATTCCAGTGCCGTACTGGCGCACAGCAGCAGCGCCAGGCCGCCCCAGAATACGCCGCGGCGCTGCCACGGCGCGTGGCCTGCGGCGCCATCGCCGCGCATCCAGCGCGCCAGCGACGCAAACCAGGCGCGCACGCCCGCGGCGACGCACCACCAGACGGAAAAGCCCAGCACGAAGTAGCTGCCGTCAGCGAGCCACGCCCCGAGCCTGCCCACCCAATTGGACAGCGGCTGTCCGTTGCCCGCACCCGATGTGGACCAGGCCGCATCCTGCGCGGAATAGCTCACGAGGGCCAGCAGCCAGAACACCAGGCCCAGCAGGCCCAGCACCAGGCCAATCTCATGGCCGAAGCGCGCCGCGCCGGTGCGTGGCGCCGACTTGCTGGAGGAAGAAGCGTTCAGGGTGTTGAGGGAGTACGTCATGGGATAAGAGCGCGCAAGCTTACCCCATGCCGACGACGCGTCTGTGCGCCGTGCGCTGCGTGTGGCAGCCCGTCCCAGGCCTGCCGGCTGCGCGCCTTTTTGTCACTGCGCTGCGCCAGCGCAAAGGCCGATACGCCCGCCCCGGCCGTGTTATTCATGGCTTCTTACAATGGCCGCGATTGAAAACCCGACCGCAGGCGCCCGCGCGGACCGGTTGATACTGGGGGGCCCGGCCCCAGGTTCTTACGGGGCACGCCGGTCGCCCGGCATAACAAAACCTTACTTTTCAGCCATGTCCACTACCCAACACGCCAAAGTCATGATCCTCGGCTCCGGCCCGGCGGGCTACACCGCCGCGGTGTACGCCGCGCGCGCCAACCTCAACCCCGTGCTCATCACGGGCCTGGCCCAGGGCGGCCAACTCATGACCACGACCGAGGTGGACAACTGGCCCGCCGACGTGCACGGCGTGCAGGGCCCCGAGCTGATGCAGCGCTTCCAGGAACATGCCGAGCGCTTCAAAACGCAGATCGTGTTCGACCACATCAGCCAGGTGGACCTGTCCAAGCGCCCCTTCACCCTTACTGGCGACAGTGGCACCTACACCTGCGACTCCCTCATCATCGCCACGGGTGCATCGGCCAAGTACCTGGGCCTGCCCTCCGAAGAAGCCTTCATGGGCAAGGGCGTGTCCGCCTGCGCCACCTGCGACGGCTTCTTCTATCGCGAACAGGACGTGTGCGTGGTCGGCGGCGGCAACACCGCCGTGGAGGAAGCGCTGTACCTGTCCAACATCGCCCGCAAGGTGACGCTGGTGCACCGCCGCGACAAGTTCCGCGCCGAGCCCATCCTGATCGACAAGCTCATGGAGAAGGTGGCGGCCGGCAAGATCGAGCTCAAGACCTTCTTCACGCTGGACGAAGTGCTGGGCGACGCCACCGGCGTGACCGGCATCCGCCTCAAGCACACCGAAGATAGCCACACCGAGGACATCGCGCTGCAAGGCTGCTTCATCGCCATCGGCCATGCGCCCAACACCGACATCTTCCAGGGCCAGCTGGCGATGGAAAACGGCTACATCGTGACCCAGGGCGGCCTCAAGGGCTTTGCCACGCAGACCAGCGTGCCGGGCGTGTTCGCCGCCGGCGACGTGCAGGACCATGTGTACCGCCAGGCCATCACCAGCGCCGGCACGGGCTGCATGGCCGCGCTGGACGCGCAGCGCTTCCTGGAACAACAGGAATAACGCACTAAGCCCTGCCCAACCGGCTCCTGCAGGTTTCGGCATGCAGGGGTTTTTTGATATTCGGGCTATAATGCGCGGCTTTGCCAAATCCTGCGCCTGCAAATTGCAGCGCAAAGGCTGCGGCGACCGGGTTACCGCCACCCGTTCAAACTGGCGAGGTGAGGCTGACCGGCACGCTCCTGCTCTCGCGGGACTTCAGCGCCGGCAGCCGTTGCAACTATCGGAGTGTCCTGATGGCACGCGTATGTGAAGTAACGGGCAAGAAGCCCATGGTGGGAAACAACGTCTCCCACGCCAACAACAAGACCAAGCGCCGTTTCCTGCCCAACCTGCAGTACCGCCGTTTCTGGGTGGAAAGCGAGAACCGTTGGGTGCGCCTGCGCGTGTCCAGCGCCGCTCTGCGCCTGATCGACAAGAACGGTATCGACTCCGTGCTCGCAGACATGCGTGCCCGTGGCCAAGCCTAATTTCCTCAAGGAGAACAACCATGGCTTCCAAAGGCGGACGCGAAAAGATCAAGCTGGTGTCCACGGCCGAAACCGGTCACTTCTACACCACCACCAAGAACAAGAAGACGATGCCTGAGAAGATGTCGATCATCAAGTTCGACCCCAAGGCTCGCAAGCACGTCGAGTACAAGGAAGCCAAGCTGAAGTAATTCGGCCCGGCTCCTGTCAAAAAGCCGCCCGGCGTTGCGCCCGGCGGCTTTTTTCATGTCCAGCGTGGGCATAAAAAACCGCGGCACCCTTCCGGGTCGCCGCGGTACTGCGGTCACAGCCAGCCGCCGCGTCGCTCAGGCGTGGGCCGCGCGCAGCTTCAGCGAGAACTCCTTGAGCGCCGCGATGCCGCTGGCCTCGGCCCGCTGGCACCAGGCTTGCAGGTCTGCGGTCAGCTGATCGCGCGACTGCGAGGTGTTGAGCCAGAGCTGGCGCAGCTCCTCGCGCATGGTGACCATCTTGTCGAGTACGGGGTGCGCTGCACGCACTTCGGCCAGCGTCGGCTGGGCCTGCGCAGGGACCTTCTCGGCGTCGCGGTGCAGCCAGCGCTTGGCGCGCTTGAGGGCCGACACATCGGCCTTGCGCGCCTTGAGCGCGGCGATCTCTTCCTTGCAGGCTTGGCGCACGCCCCGTGCATAGCCAGCCATGACCTCGTAGCGGTTGGCGATGAGCGCCTCCAGCGTCTTTTCGTCCGCCACCGGCTTCACGGCGCCCAGGCGCAGCTTGGGCGGCACCTTCTTGACTTTGGCCCAGCCCAGGCGCTGCAGCGCGCTGATGTAGAGCCACCCCACATCGAACTCGTACGGTTTGACCGAGAACTTCGCGGCCGTCGGATAGGTGTGGTGGTTGTTGTGTAGTTCTTCACCGCCGATCACAAGGCCCCAGGGCACGAGGTTGGTGGAGGCATCCTGCGCCTCGAAGTTGCGGTAACCCCAATAGTGACCCACGCCGTTGACCACGCCCGCGGCCCAGAACGGGATCCACGCCATCTGCACAGCCCACACGGCGGCGCCCACGGCGCCGAACAGCACCAGGTTGATGACCAGCATCAGCCCCACGCCCTGCCAGGTGAAGCGGCTGTAGACGTTGCGTTCCATCCAGTCGTCCGGCGTGCCATGGCCGAACTTCTTCAGCGTCTCGGCGTTGGCCGCCTCGGCGCGGTACAGCTCGGCCCCGCGCCACATCACGGTGCGCAGGCCACGCGTCTGCGGGCTGTGGGGGTCATCGGGCGTCTCGCACTTGGCGTGGTGTTTGCGGTGGATGGCCACCCATTCCTTGGTGACCATGCCCGTGCCCAGCCACAGCCAGAAGCGGAAGAAATGCGCAGGCACAGGCCCCAGGTCCAGCGCACGGTGCGCCTGCGAGCGGTGCAGGAAGATCGTCACCGCCGCGATCGTGATGTGGGTGGTGGCCAGGGTGTAGAGCACGATCTGCCACCAGGCCAGGTCCCACACGCCATGCGCCAGCCAGTCGAGCGCGGTATTCCACGCGGCGCCATCAAACAACATACAAACCTCGATCCACTATCCAATACCGCCGCGCAGCCGGCGGCGTTCCACATTGTCGGGCGCCGTCTCCGCGGACCGGAACATATGCCCGGCCGCCAGGATGGCTTCGCGTTGCGTGCCAGCGCGTAGGAAAGTTACGCGCGCCGGGTCCAGACGGCAGCGAAGAAACCGTCCGTCTGGTGCAGATGAGGCCACAGCCGCAGATATCCAGTGCCGCTGGCGCCGCCATGGCACAGGCGTGCGGCATCGGGCACCTTCAGCTGCGTGAGCAGCGCGCCGGCGTCCTGCGGCTCGAAATCGGCATGCGCCGCGCCGAAGGCTTCGGCGATGGCCTCGTTTTCCTGCGGCAGCACGCTGCACGTGGCATAGACCAGCCGCCCGCCAGGTTTGACCAGGCGCGCCGCGCTTTCCAGGATGGCGGTCTGCTTGCCGGCCAGCTCCCGCAGCGCCTCGGGCGATTGGCGCCACTTCAGGTCGGGGTTGCGGCGCAGCGTGCCCAGGCCCGAACAGGGCGCATCCACCAGCACGCGGTCGATCTTGCCGGCCAGGCGTTTTACGCGCTCGTCGCGCTCGTGGGCGATGGCCGCGGGGTGCACGTTGGACAGGCCCGAGCGCGCCAGGCGGGGCTTGAGCGCCTCCAGCCGGTGGGCCGACACGTCGAAGGCGTACAGCCGCCCCGTGCTGCGCATGGCCGCGCCGATGGCCAGCGTCTTGCCGCCGGCACCGGCGCAGAAGTCCACCACCATCTCGCCGCGCTTGGCGTCCAGCAGCAGCGCGAGCAACTGCGAGCCCTCGTCCTGCACCTCGATAGCGCCGCGCGTGAACGCGTCCAGCTTGGTGAGCGCAGGCTTGCCGGCGATACGCAGTCCCCAGGGAGAGTAGGGTGTCACTACCGATTTGATAGCTGCTTGCGCAAGCTCCTTCTGCACCTGGTCGCGTTTTTCCTTCAAGGCATTGACGCGCAGGTCCAATGGCGCAGGCTGCGCCAGGCTGTCGGCCAGGGCCCAGAAGCCGCTCTCGCCCAGCTGCTCCTTGAGCGGTGCCACCAGCCATTCGGGCAGGTTGTGGCGGTGCGGCGCCAGCAGGTCTTCAGGACGCACGGCGTCGCACTGGTCCAGCCAGGACTTTTCCTGCTCGGTCAGGGCGCTCTTGACGAAGTCGCGCGGGCCGTGAAAGCCCAGGATGGCCAGGCGCCGTTCCTTGGGGCCCGCGCCCGAGCGCGCGAGCTGCTCGAACAGCAGCTTCTTGCGCAGGACGTTGTAGACGGTTTCGGCCAGCGTGGCGCGCTCGCGCGGGCCCAGGCCGCGGTGCTCGCGGAAGTAGCGCGAGACCACGGCGTCGGCCGGGTGTTCAAAAGTAAGGACCAGCCTGACGAGTTCCGCGCAGGCGTCCACAAGGGCTTTGGGATGCATGGCGCGATTGTCCCATCTCGCGCCCGCATCATCCGCCGCCGCCTCAAGCCCCTCCGGGCCCGGCGTGCACAGGTTCGAACGCCTGGCGCTCGATGTCCTCCAGCGCCGCCGTGTCACCGGCCGCGAGCACCAGCACCTGTCCCGGCAGTTCCAACTCGCTCTCCAGACGGCGGCACAGGGCAAAGCGCGCCTGCGCATCCAGACCGCGCAATTGCACGAACAGCAGGTAGGTGCGCCGCTGGGGCATGGCGCGCAGTTGCTTGCACACCAGCCAGGCGCGCGCCACCGCGCGGTGCACGGCCAATTCGGCCTGCAGCTCGCCGAGCTCGAACGCGCTCAGATCGTGGCGCGTCACGCGCTGGAAGAAGGGCGTGTCGTACAGCTCCTCCAGGGCGGCATCCTCCACCTCCTCCGCCTGGCGCACGCGCTCGCGCCAGCGCTTGAGGGCCTCGGCGTCATAGTCCCCACCGGCCTCGGCACGCTGCTCCAGCGCCTGCACCGCGCCCCGGGCCGCACCCCAGCGATGGGTGGGACTGCAGTCCCACAACGCCTCACAGCAGCGCAGGCGCCCTGCCACGTCCTGTGGCGCCAGGCTGTCGGCCAGCCCGAGCAGCGCACCCACATGGGCGGGTTCGCGCGCCAGCACGCGCTCGTACAGCGGCTGCACGGCGGCCTGCGGGTCCAGCCGGCGCATCAACCGCGCCAGCTCCACGGTCTCGGTGGCGCTGTTGCCGGCCTGGGTGGACTGCAGGGTGCGCACGCGCTCCTGCGCCCGCTGCAGGCGGGCGTGGTGCTGCTTCCACACCGTGGCGTTGGCCTTGCACCACTGGTCATCGAAGTGCGCCAGCCAGCCGCGCGCCTGCGCCCCCAGCAGCGACAGCGCCCCGCGCTGCGACCACGGCGGCAGCGTGGGGCGCCCACCTGTGAGCGCCTCCACCCGGTCGCGCAGCACGGGATGGGTGTCGTCCACGCCGCTCAGGCGCCGTACCGCTTCGCGCAGCGCCGTCTGGGCGAAGGCCGGCTCCGGCGGCAGTGCCAGCAGGCGCTGCAGGGCGCCGTAGGGCCCGGCGGGCAGCGGTTGGGACAGCGCGCCCTGCCAGTGCTGACGCCAGAACTGCTCGCCCAGCCAGGCGCCCTTGATCTCGACCTCGGTGAGCGCGGCGGCCACCTCATCCTGGCCCAGCAGGCGCGCGGCGATGCGGTCGGCCTCGTATTCGTCCTGGCGGGCCAGAGCGAAGGTCTTGGCGGCAAAGCGCGGCCAGTACCAGTCCAGGAACGCCCGCGTGGCCACGGCCATGGGGCCCGCATCGTCCTGCATGCCCTCGTGCAGGCGGTGCCAGCTCAGGCGGGTGCGGTAGATCCAGGCCGCAAAGCGCCCGTGGTCGCCGCGCAGGTGGCCGTATTCGTGGGCCAGCACCGCCAGCAGGCGCTTTTTGTCCAGCGCCATGAGCAGCGGCAGACCGAGCGTGAGCTGATTGCGCGCACCACCCAGCATGCCCCAGCGTGCCTCCTGGCGGATGCTGGCGTTGAAGTCGTCGTCCAGATACACCTCGTGGATGGGCGGCCCCTTGATCTTGCGGCGGATGCGCTCCAGCGCATCGAACAGTGCCGGCGCCTCACGCGCGGTGATCTGTACGCCCTGGGGCGGGCTGCGCGGCACCCACAGCGCACGCAGGCTCAGCCACAACAGGCCGCACGCGGCCATCACAATCCATACCCAGGCGAAGCGGAACTTGCCGTGGAGGAGTTGGGGCACCACCCACACCAGCATGCCCACGGCCAGCGCCAGGCAGCCCAGCACCCAGGCGTAGCCCAGCGCCGCAAAGGCGGCCACGCCGCGGCGGTAGGCACGGCTGTCGGCGGCGCTGGCCATCTCGCTCATGCGCACCATGTGTATGAAGTCCGCCTTCTCCATCAACCGCCCTCCCGTTGTGATGCGTATTTTTTCTACCGCGAATGCTATCCATGAACGATGAACTGCCACCCCTGGTTTGCACACCCCCCGGCCGCTATCGCCACTACAAAGGCGGACTGTACGAGGTGCTCGGCACGGTACGCCACAGCGAGACGCTGGAGCCCATGACCCTGTACCGCGCGCTGGCCGGCGAGCAGGGCCTGTGGGTGCGCCCGGCCGCCATGTTCAACGGGACGGTGGTGGTCGATGGCCGCGAGCAGCCGCGCTTCGCCGCGTGCGCGGGCACACCCGAGGATTGAAGACAAATACGGCCCTTGCGCTTGTCCATCAAGCGGTAGCAGCTCCTCTTTCAATAGCAAACACCACCTACTGGCTGCGCGCGCGGCCCGGCACCCCTGCCCTCCCTTGTCCTACGCCGGTGCCCAAAGGCGGGCACTACGGTGTAGTCACGACGACAAGCGGCGGCGTGCGCAGGCGAGCCCCGTGCGCCGCGGAAAGGAGCCTTTCATGGACTATCTGCTGCAGGGAATGTTTGGCGAGCGGTCGCTGACCAAGGTGGCCGCCGTGTTCAACGACCGCGCCGACGCGCAGGCGATGGTGGCGCGGCTGCAAAGCCTGCCCGGTATGGCGCCCGGCCAGGTGCGCATGCTGGGGCCGGAGGATGCGCGGGAAGACCATGCCGAGCACTTCGGCCGCACGCTGGAGCCGGAGCAGCGCGGTATCTTCCGCACGATGATCCGTGCCCACGTGGTGACCGGTTTCGCGGGCGGCGTGCTCGGCCTGCTGCTCTACGCGTGGCTGCGGCGCTCGGGCACCCCGCTGATCGTCAGCAGCCCACTGCTGGCCTTCATCGCCGTGGTGGGCTTTTGCACCACCTTCGGCCTGTTGGCCGGCGGCCTGGTGACCATGCGCCCTGACCACGTGGGGCTGATCACCGAGGTGCGGGAAGCCCTGGAGCAGGGCCGCTGGGCGGTGGTGGTGCACCCGACCGACACCGCGCAGACACGGCAGGCGCGCGCGTTGCTGCAGGATGGCGGCGGCGCGCAGGTGGCGCGCACGCTGTGAGCGTGCCGCCCGGGCGGATTGCAAGCAAATCACGCTCCAGCGCACGCCCCATCAGCGCTAACAGCTATCGATTCGCGAGCAATTGCGCCAGTACGGCGCGTGGATAGATCAGGTGTTCCTGCGTGAGCACGCGAGCGGCCAGCGCGTCGGCCGTGTCGCCCGGCAGCACGGGCACCACCGCCTGGTCCAGGATGGGGCCCACGTCCAGTTCTGCCGTGACCTCGTGCACCGTGCAGCCGGCGAACCTGCATCCGGCGTCGATGGCGCGCTGGTGCGTGTGCAGGCCCGTGAAGGCCGGCAGCAGCGAGGGGTGGATGTTGACCAGCCGGCCCGCGAAGTGGTCCACGAACCCGGGGGTGAGAATGCGCATGAAGCCGGCAAGCACCACCAGGGACGGCTCGTAAGCGTCGATGGCCTGGGCCAGCGCGGTGTCGAACGCCTCGCGCGAGGGATAGTCCTTGTGGTCCAGCACCTGGGTGGCAATGCCCTGCTCGCGCGCCAGCGCCAGGCCCTTGGCGTCGGCCTTGTTGCTCAGCACTGCGGCCACACGGATGCCGTGGCGGCCCGCCCAGTCCTGCTGCTGCGCGGTGCGCACGATGGCCGCCATGTTGGAGCCGCCGCCGGAGATCAAAATCACGATGTTCTTCATTTGCCGGAAATTATCCCCTGCCCATGCCCTTTGACGCCCGCACCCGCCCCCTGACCGCGCCGCAAGCGCGCGTGCTTGCCACGCTGCTGGAAAAGTCCCGCACCGTGCCCGACAGCTATCCCCTCACCCTCAACAGCCTGCTGGCCGGCTGCAACCAAAAGAGCAGCCGCGATCCGGTCATGCAGCTCACCGAGAGCGAGGTGCAGCAGGCGCTGGATGATCTGCGCCAGCAAACGCTGGTGCTGGAGATCGGCGGCGCGCGCGTGGCGCGCTGGGAGCACAACTTCACCCGCGGCGTGGGCGTGCCCGACCAGTCCGCCGCGCTGCTGGGCCTGCTGATGCTGCGCGGCCCGCAAACCGCGGGCGAGCTGCGCATCAATGCCGAGCGCTGGCACCGGTTTGCCGATATCTCCTCGGTCGAGGCCTTCCTGGACGAGCTGCAGTCGCGCTCCGATGACAAGGGCGGGCCGCTGGTCACGCTGCTGCCGCGCGCACCGGGCGCGCGCGAGCCGCGCTGGGCCCACCTGCTGTGCGGCCCGGTGGATGCCAGCCTCGTGCAGACAGCCAGCCTGCCCGCCACGCGCAATGAGGAAGACGGCGCACTGGCCCAGCGCGTACAGGCCCTGGAGGAAGAAGTCGCCACGCTGCGCGCCACCGTGCAGCGCCTGTGCGAGCAACTGGGCGTGGCCGAGCCCTGACCGCCAAGACCCCGCCCCTGTCACGGTTCGGACAGGGCTGAAAAGCACGCCCGTGCTACAACGGCGGCTTCACAGGAGACAGCACATGGACCTTGCATTCACCCCCGAAGAGCAGGCATTCCGCGAGGAAATTCGCGCCTGGGTGCGCACCCACCTGCCCCAGGACATCGCACACAAGGTGCACAACGCCCTGCGCCTGACCAAGGACGACATGCAGCGCTGGGCCAAGATCCTCGGCGCCAAGGGCTGGCTGGGCTACGGCTGGCCCCGGGAGTTCGGCGGACCCGGCTGGAATGCCGTGCAAAAGCACTTGTTCGAAGAGGAATGCGCCCTCGCCGGCGCGCCGCGCATCGTGCCCTTCGGGCCGGTCATGGTGGCGCCGGTGATCATGGCCTTTGGCAGCAAGGAGCAGCAGCAACGCTTCCTGCCCGGCATCGCCAGCGGCGAAGTCTGGTGGAGCCAGGGCTACAGCGAGCCGGGTTCGGGCTCGGACCTGGCCAGCCTCAAGACCCGCGCCGAGCGCGTGGGCGACAAGTACATCGTCAACGGCCAGAAGACCTGGACCACGCTCGGCCAGTACGGCGACTGGATGTTCAACCTGGTGCGCACCAGCACGGAAGGCAAGCCGCAGACGGGCATCAGCTTCCTGCTGCTGGACATGAAGTCGCCCGGCGTCACCGTGCGGCCCATCAAGCTGCTGGATGGCGAGTGCGAGGTCAACGAGGTGTTCTTCGACAACGTCGAGGTGCCTGCCGACCAGCTCATCGGCGAGGAGAACAAGGGCTGGACCTACGCCAAGCACCTGCTCAGCCATGAGCGCACCAACATCGCCGACGTGAACCGCGCCAAGCGCGAGCTGGAGCGCTTGAAGCGCATCGCCAAGGCCGAGGGCGTGTGGGACGACATGCGCTTTCGCGACCAGATCGCGCTGCTGGAGGTGGACATCGTCGCGCTGGAGATGCTGGTGCTGCGCGTGCTGTCGATGGAAAAGAGCGGCAAGAACCCGCTGGACATCGCCGGCCTGCTGAAGATCCGCGGCAGCGAGATCCAGCAGCGCTATGCAGAGCTGATGATGCTGGCTGCCGGCCCGTTCGCCCTGCCCTTCATCGAGGAAGCCATGGAAGCCGGCTGGCAGGGCGACTTCCCTGGCGGCGTGGCCGCCAACGCCCCGCTCGCCTCCACCTACTTCAACCTGCGCAAGACCACGATCTACGGCGGCAGCAATGAAGTGCAACGCAATATCGTCGCTCAGACCGTGCTGGGTTAAGGAGACAAGACCATGGATTTCAACTTCTCCGACGACCAGCAGCAACTGCGCGACGCCGTACGCCGCTGGGTGGACAAGGGTTACGGTTTCGAGCGCCGCCGCGCCATCGTGGCCGCAGGTGGATTTGACCGCGCCGCTTACAACGAGTTGGCCGAACTGGGCCTCACGGCCCTCACCGTGCCCGAGGCCCACGGCGGCCTGGGCCAGGGCGCCGCGGATGCCATGGTGGCCATGGAAGAGCTGGGCCGCGGCATCGTGCTGGAGCCGCTGGCGCATGCGTTCATTGCGGCCCGCGTGCTTAGCGAATGCGCCGACGACAACGTGCAGTCCGCCTGGCTACCGCGCATCGCCAGCGGCGAAGCCCTGGTGGTGCTGGCCCACCAGGAGCGCAAGGCCCGCTACCGCCTCGACGTTTGCGAGGCAAAAGCGGCTGCAGCGCCCGGTGGATATGCGCTCACAGCTATCAAAAGCGTAGTTCCGGCGGGCGACCAGGCGGATGCCTTCCTCGTGCCCGCACAGCTCGATGGCCGCATCGCGCTGTTCCTGGTGGAACGCAGCGCCGCCGGCGTGGCCACGCGCGGCTACCTCACGCAGGACGGCAGCCGCGCCGCCGAACTGTCGCTGACCCAGGCGCCCGCCACACTCGCCACCGCCGACGGCCTGGCCGCGCTGGAGCTGGCCGTGGACACCGGCATTGCCGCCGCCTGCGCCTACGCCGTGGGCGCCATGGAGCAGACCCTGGCCATCACCGCCGACTACATGAACCAGCGCAAGCAGTTCGGCGTGCCCATCGCCAGCTTCCAGGCGCTGCGCCACCGCATCGCCGACATGAAGATGCAGCTGGAACTGGCGCGCTCCATGAGCTACTACGCCAGCCTGAAGCTGGGCGAGGAAGCCGGCGAGCGCCGCCGCGCCCTGGCCCGCGCCAAGGTGCAACTGGGCCAGTCCATGCGCTTCGTCGGCCAGCAGGCGGTGCAGTTGCACGGCGGCATCGGCGTGACGGACGAGTACATCATCAGCCACTACTTCAAGACGCTCACGCAGCTGGAGATGTCGTGGGGCGACACGCTGCACCACGTGGGCGAGGTGGGCGCGCGCATGCAGGACACGGCGGGGGTGTTTGCCTAAGGGCCCGAAGCAGCGCTTCTCGGAGGCATCTCCGCTGGCTTAGCGCTTGCGGGGATACAGCTGTGTGCGGATGCTCTGCTTGCGTGCATAGCGCACTACGAACGCGTGCGTTGCACGGCACGAAGATCGCTGCCTTTCTGGACACCGCCGCCGAATCCAGTGCCTGGCGCGCAGTTTTTGGCTTGAACTAGGAAGCCGCACAGCGCATGGCCCACCTGCACTGCGCAGACGTGCAGGCGGCCGCATTGGCGTCGGCGAAACGCGCTTTACGCTCCGCCGCCGGCGGCTTCCACGCTTCCCGGATAATGACGGGTTTTCCGTTTAGCGCCCTAACGCGCAGCACCTTTTTGCCATGAGCGCCACTGCCCCCCACGCTGACCCCATCCGCCAGTACCTCGAGACCGCCCGCACCCAGATCGCCAAAGGTGAACTCCGCCAGGCTGCCGAGACCCTGAACAAGGCCCAGAAGAAGTCGCCCAACGACGCGCGCGTCTTCATGCTGGCCGGCCTGATGGCGGAGAAGGCAGGCAACGTCAAGGGCGCCTTCGAAGCCCTGCGCAAGAGCGTCGCCCTGGCACCTACATGGGGCCCGGGTCTGCTGGAGCTGGCGCTGCTGCTGGCGCGACAGAACCAGTTCCAGGAAGCCGTGGAGACGGCCGAGAAGGTGGCCAAGCTGGAGCCCAAGAACCTGTTGGTGCTGGCCGGGGTGGTGGACATTGCGCACCGTGCGGGCCACGCTGAAATGGCCGTGCGCCATCTGCGTCGCGGTCTGGAGCTGGTGCCGGGCGACGTGCAGTTGCGCCGCCTCCTGGCCGCCGACCTGGAAGGCCTGGGGCAACACGCCGAAGCACTGGATGTATGGAACGGCTTGATCGCGCAGGATCCCAAGGACCAACAGGCGCTGCTGGGCCGCGTGAAGACCCTGCTGGCGGCAGGCAAGCCCGCCCAGGCCGCGGCCGATACCACCACGTTGCTTGAGTTGGCGCCCGGCGATTCCGTGTATGCCTATTACAGCGCGCTGGCCCATGGCGTTACCCCGCCGCACCAGCCTGTCGAGTTGAACCGCCATCTGTTTGAGGGCCTGGCCGAGGTCTACGACCAGCACACGGTACGCGGTCTGCGGTACCAACTGCCGAAAATCGTGGCCGACAAGATCCTGGCCCGCTACCCCGATAAGCACCTGAATGTGCTAGACCTGGGCTGCGGCACGGGGCTGCTGGGTGTGTGCCTGGGCCGCATCGACGGATTCCTGATCGGCGTGGATGTTTCCACCAAGATGATCGAGCAGGCCCATCGCCACCGCGTGTACGACCGGTTTCACACCGTCAACCTGCTGGATGCCCTGCGCGAGACGCCGGGCGACATCTATGAGGTAATCACCGCCCTGGACGTCTTCATTTACACCGGCGAGCTGGTGGAAGCCATTCCCAACGCGCATCGCATTCTGCTGCCGGCCGGGGACTTTTACTTCTCCTGCGAGGCCGCCCCGGAAGAAGGTACCGACCTCGTGCTGCAGTCCAATGGCCGCTATGCCCACAAGCGCAGCCATGTGCAGGCGCTGTGCCGCCAAGCGGGCTTTGAATCGGTGGAGATCGAAGACCTGACGCTGCGCTACGAAGGCGGCGAGCCTGTGCAAGGCTTCCTGGTCAAGGCCCGCAAGGCGGCTGCTTAAGAAGCCCAGCCAGCCTCATCAAAAAACGCGGCCTTGGCCGCGTTTTTTGTTACCCGCCAACGTCAGCTCAACAGCCGCGACGACTTGGGCACGTGGGCCATGAGGAACTCCATCTGGTCGGCCAGGATGCGCCGGTTGCGCAGGATGAAGTCTTCCCACAGGCTGGGTACGTAAGGCGTGTACAGCAGCGGCATATGCGCCTGCTCGGGCGTACGCGGGCCCTTGCGGTGGTTGCAGGGGCGGCACGAGGTGACCACGTTCATCCAGTGGTCCACGCCGTTCCTGGCAAACGGCACGATGTGCTCGCGGGTCAGGTCCTGTTCCTGGAAATGCCCTCCGCAGTAGGCGCACACGTTGCGGTCGCGTGCGAACAGCTTGGCGTTGGTGAGGCTGGGGTAGAGGTCGAAGGGGTTGATGTTCGGCACGCCACGCGTACCGATGATGCTGCTCACCGCGATCTGTGACTGCTCGCCGGTGATGGCGTTATGGCCACCGCGAAACAGCGCGACCTGCGCGCCGATCTCCCAGCGCACCTCGCCCGCGGCGTAGTGCGTGACCGCCTGCTCCAGCGTTATCCAGGATTGCGGCAGCCCCTGGGCCGACAGCTTCAAGACCTTCACAACACGCCTCCTGCCATGGAACACAAGAATCGGAACGTTGATGTCTCGCCGGTCGCACTGTGCAGCGCAGCCGGTAGCGCACAATATACTCTTTTTCATGACAAATTGGCGTCAAGCGCTTGATGGACTTGCGCCAGCCGCTATCAAAAGAAAAGCACTGCGATGAAGATCTTCCGCGGCTTCCATCACCCGGACGTGGCACCCGCCTGCGCCCTCACCATCGGCAATTTCGACGGCGTGCACCGCGGCCACCAGGCCATGCTGGCCCTGCTGAACAGCGAGGCGCAGCACCGCGGCGTGCAAAGCTGCGTGCTGACCTTCGAGCCGCATCCGCGCGACTACTTCGCCGGGGTGCACAAGCGCCCGGATCTCGCGCCCGCGCGCATCGGCACGCTGCGCGACAAGCTGTCCGAGCTGGCGCGCTGCGGCGTGCAGCAGACCATCGTGCTGCCGTTCAACGAAAAGCTGGCACGCCAGGCACCCCAGGCCTTCATCGACGATGTGGTGGTGGGCGGCCTGGGTGCGCGCTACCTGCTGGTGGGCGACGATTTCCGCTTCGGCGCCCAGCGCGCGGGGGACTACGCCATGCTGGACACCGCCGGCCGCGAGCGTGGCTTCGAGGTGGCGCGCATGAACAGCTACGAGGTGCACGGGCTGCGTGTTTCCAGCTCCGCCGTGCGCGACGCCCTGGGCGCCGGCGACATGGAGGAAGCCACTCGCCTGCTGGGGCGCCCGTACGCGATCTCTGGCCACGTGGTGCATGGACGCAAGCTGGGCCGGTCGCTGGGCCGCTCCGCCGCCAGCGGGCCTCACCAGGACGGCTTTCGCACGCTGAACCTGCGCTTTGCGCACTGGAAACCGGCCGCCAGCGGCATCTTCGCGGTACTGGTGCACGGGCTGGACGCCGAGCCCCTGCCCGGTGTGGCCAACCTGGGCGTGCGCCCGTCGCTGGACCCGAGCGACGTGAACGGCGGGCGCGTGCTGCTGGAGACGCATTGCCTGCAGTGGCCCGCTCACCTGGGGGCCGAGGGGGCCTACGGTAAAATCGTGCGCGTGGAACTCCTGCACAAACTGCACGACGAGCTGAAGTACGACAGCCTGGGCGCCCTCACAACCGGCATCGCCAAGGACTGCGATGACGCCCGCGCGTACTTCGCATCCTCCCACGCAGAGACCCGTCGCCAGACCACACGCGACCGAATTTGACGGGGCCGCCTTCGCCCCGCCAGCGCTTGGCGGGCCGCGCCAGCCCCGCCCTTGTCCTGCCCCCGTGTTTGCCTTTCGGGCCACGCCCGGAACGCCCTTGACCTGAAGGTTCCCATGTCCGATTCCAACCCCAAGAACGCCCCCGCCAGTGCCTACCGCGGCACGCTGAACATGCCCGACACGCCCTTCCCCATGCGCGGCGACCTGCCCAAGCGCGAGCCGGGCTGGGTCAAGGAATGGGACGACAAGGGCATCTACAAGAAGCTGCGCGACGCCCGCAGCGGCGCGCCGAAGTTCATCCTGCACGACGGCCCGCCGTACGCCAACGGCCAGCTGCACATCGGCCACGCGGTGAACAAGATCCTGAAGGACATGATCATCAAGGCGCGCCAGCTCGAGGGCTTTGACGCGATCTACGTGCCGGGCTGGGACTGCCACGGCCTGCCGATCGAGAACGCCATCGAAAAGCTGCACGGCCGCAACCTGCCGCGCGACGAGATGCAGGCCAAGGGCCGCGCGTTTGCCACCGAGCAGATCGCGCAGCAGATGGTGGACTTCAAGCGCCTGGGCGTGCTGGGGGACTGGGACAACCCGTACAAGACCATGAATTTTGCGAGCGAGGCCGGCGAGATCCGCGCGCTCAAGAAGGTCATGGAGCGCGGTTTCGTGTACCGTGGCTTGAAGCCCGTGTACTGGTGCTTCGACTGCGCCTCGTCGCTGGCGGAGTTCGAGATCGAATACCAGGACAAGAAGAGCCAGACGCTGGACGTGGCGTTCAAGGCACATGAGCCGGCCAAGCTGGCCGCTGCCTTCGGCCTGCCCGCCCTGTCCAAGGACGCCTTCGCGGTCATCTGGACCACCACCGCCTGGACCATTCCCGCCAACCAGGCACTGAACCTCAATCCCGAGCTGCCGTACGCGCTGGTAGACACCGAGCGCGGCCTGTTCATCGTGGCCGAATCACTGGTCGAGGCCTGCATGACGCGCTGGGGCCTCACGGGCCAGGTGCTGGCCGTGGTGCCCGGCGAAAAGCTCGCGGGCCTGGAGTTCGAGCATCCGCTGTACGACATGGACGCGGGCTACCGGCGCCTGTCGCCCGTGTACCTGGCCGACTACGCCACTGCCAGCGATGGTACGGGCCTGGTGCACTCCTCGCCCGCCTATGGCGTGGACGACTTCAACTCCTGCGTCGCCCACGGCATGGCCTACGACCAGATCCTGAACCCCGTGCAGGGCAACGGCACCTACGCGGCGGACTTTCCGCTGTTCGGCGGCCAGCACATCTGGAAGGCCGTGCCCGTCATCATCGACGCACTTAAGGTCGCCGGCCGCCTGCTGAACACCACCACCATCACCCACAGCTACCCGCACTGCTGGCGCCACAAGACGCCCGTGATCTATCGCGCCGCGGCGCAGTGGTTCGTGCGCATGGACGAGGGCGAGGGCGTATTCACCGACCCGGCGCAGAAACCCGCACAGACCCTGCGCCAGATCGCGCTGGAAGCCATCGAGCACACGGCCTTCTACCCGGACAACGGCAAGGCCCGCCTGCGCGACATGATTGCCGGGCGGCCCGACTGGTGCATCTCGCGCCAGCGCAGCTGGGGCGTGCCGATCCCGTTCTTCCTGCACCAGGACTCGGGCGAGCTGCACCCGCGCACCATGGAGATCATCGACCGGGCCGCAGAGATCGTCGAGCAGGGCGGCATCGAAGCCTGGAGCCGTGTGACGGCCGAGGAGATCCTGGGCGCGGAGGACGCCAAGCACTACACCAAGAGCACCGACATCCTGGAAGTGTGGTTCGACTCCGGCTCCACCTTCTGGCATGTGATGCGCGGCACGCACCCCACCATGCACCATGACCAGGGTCCCGAGGCCGACCTGTACCTCGAAGGCCATGACCAGCACCGCGGCTGGTTCCACAGCTCGCTGCTGCTGGCCAGCGCCATCTTCGGGCGCGCACCCTACCGCGGCCTGCTCACGCACGGCTTCACGGTGGACGGCCAGGGCAAGAAGATGAGCAAGTCGCTGGGCAACACGGTCTCGCCGCAGGAGGTGAGCGGCAAGCTGGGCGCCGAAATCATCCGCCTGTGGTGTGCCGCCACCGACTATTCGGGCGACCTGGCCATCGACGACAAGATCCTGGCGCGCGTGGTGGACGCCTACCGCCGCATCCGCAACACGCTGCGCTTCTTGCTCGCCAACGTGAGCGACTTCGACCCGGCCCAGGACGCCGTGCCGTTCGAGCAGATGCTGGAGATCGACCGCTACGCCCTCTCGCGCGCGGCGCAGCTGCAGCAGGACATCCTGGCGCACTACAAGGTGTACGAGTTCCACCCCGTGGTCGCCAAGCTGCAGCTGTACTGCTCGGAAGACCTGGGGGGCTTTTACCTCGACGTGCTCAAGGACCGCCTGTACACCACGGCGCCCAAGAGCCTGGCGCGCCGCAGCGCGCAGACCGCCCTCTACCAGATCACCCATGCCATGCTGCGCTGGATGGCGCCTTTCCTGTCCTTCACGGCCGAAGAGGCATGGAAGGTGTTCGGCCAGTCCGAGACCATCTACCTGGAGACCTACCAGACCATTCCCACGGCCGACGAGGGCCTGGCCGCCAAGTGGGAACGCCTGCGTGAGATCCGCGACGCGGTGAACAAGGAGATCGAGACCGTGCGCGCTGCCGGAACCGTGGGCTCGTCGCTGCAGGCTGTGGTCACGCTCACTGCCGCGCCCGAAGACCATGCGCTGCTGGCCAGCCTGGGCGACGATCTGAAGTTCGTGCTCATCGTTTCAGCTACACATTTGGCAGCTGGCAGCGCCCTGCAGATCAGCGTTGCGGCCAGTTCCGATGCCAAGTGCGAGCGCTGCTGGCACTACCGTGCCGACGTGGGCCAGAATCCCGGGCACCCCACGCTCTGCGGGCGCTGCGACAGCAACTTGCATGGCGCCGGTGAAAACCGGGTGCACGCCTGATGGCGCGCGCCGCTGTATCCCGCAGTGCCAGCCTGTGGCCCTGGTTGGCCTGGGCCGTGCTGCTCGTCATTGCCGACCAGTTCACCAAGACGCTGATCCTGGGCTACTACCGCCTGGGCGACGCGACCTACGTGACCAGCTTCTTCAACATCGTGCGGGCGCACAACACCGGGGCGGCGTTCTCCTTCCTGGCCGATGCCGGGGGATGGCAGCGCTGGCTGTTCACGGGCATTGCGCTGGCAACGGCGGTCTTTATCCTGTGGCAGCTGCGCGCCCACCCGGGGCAGAAGCTGTTCTGCTTCGCGCTGTCCAGCATCCTGGGCGGTGCCATCGGCAACGTGGTGGACCGCCTGCAGCATGGCTACGTCGTGGACTTCCTGGACTTTCACCTGCGCGGCTGGCACTTCCCCGCGTTCAACGTGGCCGACTGCGCCATCACCGTGGGTGCGGCCTGCCTGATCCTGGACGAGCTGCTGCGCGTGCGCCGCACCGGCTGACACCCGCCTGGGCGCAACCACGGCGCCCGTTCGCGGGTATGCTGCGCTGTTTCATGGTCGCACGACGACCCGTTGGAAGAGCCCAAGCCCACCCATGAAACACCTGCTGAATCTGCTGGCCGCCATTGCCCTGCTGGTCTGGGGCACGCACCTCGTGCGCACCGGCGTGCTGCGCGTGTTCGGCGCCAATCTGCGCACCATGCTGGCGCGCAGCATGGGCAACCGCTTCTCCGCCGCGCTCTCGGGCATGGGTGTGACGGCGCTGGTGCAGTCCAGCACCGCCACCTCGCTCATGACCTCGTCCTTCGTGGGCCAGGGCCTGATCACGCTGCCCGCGGCGCTGGCCGTGATGCGCGGCGCCGACGTGGGCACCGCGCTCATGTCCGTGCTGTTCTCGCTGGACCTGTCGTGGCTGTCGCCGCTGTTCATCTTCGTAGGCGTGGTGCTGTTCATCGCGCGCCAGGCCGGCACCGCCGGGCGCGTGGGGCGCGTGCTTATCGGCCTGGGGCTGATGCTGCTGGCGCTGGAGATGGTGATGCAGGCCAGCGGCCCCATGCTGGCCTCGCCCGTCATCAAGATGGTGCTGGGCTCGGTGCGCAGCGACATTGCGCTGGAGATCATCCTGGGCACGGTGCTGGCCGTGCTGGCCTACTCCAGCCTCGCCATCGTGCTGCTGATCGCGGCCATGGCCGCCTCGCACGTGGTGCCGCTGGACGTGGCCCTAGGCCTGGTGCTGGGCGCCAACCTGGGTAGCGGCCTGGTGGCGGTACTGACCACCGCCAAGTCGGCCGTGGAGGTGCGCCAGGTGACCGTGGGCAACCTGGTGTTCAAGGTCCTGGGCGTGCTGCTGGTGGCCCCGTTCATCGGGCTGTGGCTGCGGCACCTGCAGCCGCACATGCCGGGTACGGCCCAAGGCGTGGTGCTGTTCCACCTGGCCTACAACATCCTCATCAGCGTGGGCTTCATCGGCTTCACGCAATGGGTGGCGCGCGCCGTGGCGTGGCTTCTGCCCAAGCCCGAAAGCGCGCAGCGCCGCCGCCCGCAGCACCTGGACCCGTCCGCGCTGTCCACGCCCTCGCTGGCCATCTCCTGCGCGGCGCGCGAGGCCCTGTACCAGGCCGACGTGGTGGAGACCATGTTGCTGGGCGTGCTGCAGGTCATACGCCACAACGACCAGGACCTGGCCGAACGCCTGCGCAAGATGGACGACGAGGTGGACGAGCTGTACTCCGCCATCAAGTACTACCTGACGAAGATCTCGCGCGAGGCCCTGGGCGAGGAAGAAAGTCGCCGCTGGGCCGACATCATCAGCTTCACCATCAACATGGAGCAGGTGGGCGACATCATCGAGCGCGTGCTGCAGGACATCGAGGACAAGAAGATCCGCAAGGGCCGCGACTTCTCCGAGGCCGGCATGGCCGAGATCACCGAACTGCACCAGCGCCTGATAGACAACCTGCGCCTGGGCATGAGCGTGTTCCTGAACGGCAACCTGCGCGACGCGCAGCGCCTGTTGGAGGAGAAGGTGCGCTTTCGCGACCTGGAGCGCGCCTACGCCGCCAGCCACCTGCTACGGCTGTCGGACGGCACGGTGCCGGCCATGGAGACTAGCTCGCTGCACATCGACCTGATCAGCGACCTCAAGCGCATCAACTCGCACATCTGCTCCATCGCCTACCCCATCCTAGAGTCGGCCGGCGCGCTGGCCCCCAGCCGCCTCAAGGCCCTGCGCGCGGCGCCCGCGCCGCTGAACGATCACCCCTGAGGCGCTGCCGCCTGGGGACGGCGCGCATAGCGCTGCGCCAACACCGCGCACACCATGAGCTGCATCTGGTGGAACACCATCAGCGGCAGCACGATGGCGCCCGCGGCCTCTGAGGGGAACAGCACCTTGGCCATGGGTACGCCGCTCACCAGGCTCTTCTTGGAGCCACAGAACACGATGGTGATCTCATCCTCCTTGGAAAAACCCAGGCGCCGCGCCAGCCAGGTGGTGGCGGTGAGCGCCAGCCCCAAGATCACCGCGCACACCACCAGCAGGCCGGCCAGCGCGGGCAGCGGCAACTCGCGCCACAGGCCGCCCACCACGGCTGCGCTGAATGCGGTGTAGACCACCAGCAGCACCGAGCCCTGGTCCACGTACTTGAGCGTCGCCGCGTGGCGGCTGATGAAACCGCCGATCCACGGCCGCAGCAGGTGCCCCGCAACGAAGGGCAGCATCAGCTGCAGCATGATGCGACCGATGCTGCCCAGTACATCCTGCTGCACCGTGCCCGAGGCCTGCGGCAGCACCACGCCCACCAACAGCGGGGTGATCACGATACCCAGCAGGGTGGAGGCCGAGGCGCTGCAAATGGCCGCCGCCATGTTGCCGCGCGCCACCGCCGTGAACGCGATGGCCGACTGCACCGTGGCCGGCAGCACACACAGGAACAGCACGCCGGTGTACAGCTCTGGCGTCACCAGCGGCTGCAGCACCGGCCGCAGCACCAGGCCCAGCACCGGAAACAGCATGAAGGTGCTGGCCACCACCAGCAGGTGCAATCGCCAGTGGCCGATGCCTGCGATCACGGCCTCGCGCGACAGCTTGGCGCCATGCATGAAGAACAGCAGCGCCACCACGCCCACGGTGGCCTTCTCGAAAAACGCGCCCACGGCGCCGGATGCAGGCAGCAGGCTGGCCAGCGTGACGGTGGCCACGAGGGCAAGGGTGAAGTTGTCGGGCAGCAGACGGGAACGGGCCATGGTGTGCGAGGAGCGGTGGAGAAAGCGTGCCGTAGTGCGGCGAGCCTGCCGGCGCAGGCATGAGGCCTGGATTGTCGGGCATGTGCCCCTATGGCGTCGGCGCGCCGCATGTTCTCCAGTCCGCTGCACAGGCAACCGCCGCGGCGGCGCTTCACTAACGAATGAAATCGCTGTCTAACGCTTGTCCATTATGCGGTAACAGCTATTGTTTTAATAGCAAATCACCAACCATAGAAACCGGCCAGCACCAGCGCCGCCTCCGGCGTGAACGCCCCTCGGGCCAGGCGCTCGTGCACCTCGCCATGGGTCAGGCATTCGAAGTGCGCCACTTCGCCATCCTGGTTCACCGGCACCACGCCCTCGGGCACGGTAGCGTGGAACCAGTCGATGCGCTCCACCATGTAGCCGATGCCACCCGCCTCGCTGCTGGGCTGCGCAAACTGCACCTGGCCGCCGGCTGCCAGGGCCTGCAATTGCTCCAGGCGCAGCCCGGCCTCCTCCCATGTCTCGCGCGCCAGGGCTTCATGCAGGCTGTCGGCCGCGGACACCATGCCGCCCATCAGCGTGTCCCACTGGCCGGGGTTGTTGGGCTTGGTGAAGGAGCGCTGCTGCACCCACAGGGCGCCCCCCGCAGTGCAGCCCACCAAGTGCACGGCCTGCGTGGCCAGGCCCAGCACGCGCACGGCCCCGCGCTCCACGGTCGCCAGGCGCCGGCCATCGGGCGTGCACACGGCCAGTTGCTCGTCGCGCCAGGGGCCGCAGCAGCCCGCCGTGCGCAGCGCATGGGCCAGCGCATTCAGCGCCGCCGTGGCCTCCTGCGCCGGCAGGGCCCAGGCGGGTTGCCCTTGATGCTCTACTTGTGATAGCTGCCAGCGCTTGTCCAGTAACCTTTGAATGCCAATCTGGTCAAAAATCGCGGCATCCACCGACCCCACGCACTCGCGCCCCAACAGCAGCGGCACGCGCGGTGCCACTGGCGGGCACTGCGCCTGCCGGCGTGCGGCGGCCACCCAGGCGGGCGCCGGCTGGCTGGGCGCCGTCATTCCAGCGTGAGGATGGTGGAGCCCGTAGTCTTGCGCGCCTCCAGGTCGCGGTGCGCCTGCTGCACGTCGCGCAGCGCATAGCGCTGGGCAATGTGGATCTTCACCTGGCCGCTGGCCACCACGGCGAACAGGTCGTCCGCCATGGCCTGCGTGGCCTCGCGCGTGGTGATGTGGCTGAACAGCGTCTGGCGCGTGACGTACAGCGAGCCCTTGGCGCCGAGCATGCCGGGTGCGAACGGCGCCACGGGGCCCGACGCGTTGCCGAAGCTGGCCATCAACCCGAAGGGACGCAGGCAATCCAGCGACTTGTCCCAGGTGTCCTTGCCCACGGAGTCGTACACCACCTTCACGCCGCGCCCGCCGGTGATCTCCTTGACCCGGGCGGCGAAGTCTTCCTTGGCATAGTTGATGGCGTAGGCCGCGCCGTTGTCCAGCGCCAGCTGGCACTTGGCGTCCGATCCTGCGGTGCCGATGAGCTGCAGGCCCAGGGCCTTGGCCCACTGGCAGGCGATCAGGCCCACGCCCCCCGCGGTCGCATGGAACAGCACAAAATCGCCGGGCTCCAGCCCTTCGACGGGGCGGGTTTTCTTCAGCAGATACTGGGCGGTCAGGCCCTTGAGCATCATGGCCGCACCGGTCTCGAAGCTGATCGCATCGGGCAGCTTGCACACGCACTTGGCGGGCATCACGCGCACTTCGCAGTAGCTACCGGGCGGCTGGCTGGCGTAGGCCGCGCGGTCGCCCACGCGCAGGTGCGTGACGCCCTCGCCCACCGCCTCGATCACGCCCGCGCCCTCCATGCCGATGCTGGCCGGCATGTTCAAGGGGTACAGGCCGGTGCGGTGGTACACGTCGATGAAGTTCAGGCCCACCGCGCGGTGGCGGATGCGCACCTCGCCCGGGCCGGGCTCGCCGACCTGCACGTCGACGATCTGGAGTTCTTCGGGGCCGCCGTGCTGGCGGATCTGAACGGCGAGGGTCATGGGAATGGGTCTCCTGGAATGATTGCAAGCGAACGCCGCAGATGCTGCCATGATTTGCCAGCCCTTGCCGTGCGCGGGACACACACGGGAGGACGCCGACTGTCACGCCTTTCGCTTACAGTTGCTGCCCCTATGACCCAACGACTCTCACCGGGCACGATTGCGATGCTCGTGGCCGCGCCGCTGCTATGGGCCGGCAATGCCGTGGTCGGCCGCGCGCTGAACACGCTGATCCCGCCCATCACCCTGAACTTCGTGCGCTGGCTGCTGGCGTTTGCGTTGCTGCTGCCACTGGCCTGGCAGGTACTGCGCCCCGGCAGCCCGCTGTGGCCGCACTGGCGCCGCTATGCGCTGCTGGGCCTGCTGGGCATCGGCAGCTACAACGCGCTGCAGTACCTGGCGCTGCAGACCTCCACGCCGCTGAACGTGACGCTGGTGGGCTCGGGCATGCCGGTATGGATGCTCATCATCGGCGCGCTGTGCTTCGGCGTGCCGGCCTCGCGCAGGCAAATAGCGGGGGTGCTGTTGTCGGTGGCCGGCGTGGTGCTGGTGCTCAGCCGCGGCAGCTGGGAGCAGTTGCTGGCGCTGCGCCTGGTGCCGGGCGACCTGTACATGGTGGCGGCCACCATCTCCTGGTCGTTCTACAGCTGGCTGCTGGTGCGCACCAGCGAGCCGCGCGAACTGCGCGGCGACTGGGCGGCCTTCCTCATGGCGCAGATGATCTTTGGACTGGGCTGGTCGGGCGCCTTTGCGGGTGCGGAATGGTCACTGGGCGCCACGCAGATCACCTGGGGCTGGCCGCTGGCCGCTGGCCTGGCCTTCATCGCCGTGGGCCCGGCCATCCTGGCCTATCGCTTTTGGGGCGTGGCGGCGCAACGCGCGGGGCCGGTGGTGGGGGGATTTTTCATCAACCTCACACCGCTGTTCGCGGCAGTGCTGTCCACGGTTTTCCTCGGAGAAGCGCCGCACCTGTACCACGCCCTGGCGTTCGCGCTGATCGTGGGTGGCATCGTGGTGTCGTCGCGCAGGGCCTAGGCCGGCGCGCGCACAGGCGTCAGTGCGCTGCTGCAGGCTGCGCCTGCGGCGCGTCGCCGTAGCGGGCCTGCAGCACCTCCACCGGCATGGGGTGCGCCAGCAGGTAGCCCTGGTACACGTCGCAGCCATGCAGCGCGAGAAAGCTGCGCTGTTCCTCTGTCTCTACCCCCTCGGCCACCACTTCCAGATCCAGGTTGCGCGCCATGCCCAGGATGGTCTGCACCACCACATCGTCGCTGCGACTCTCGCCCAGGTGGTGCACGAAAGTGCGGTCGATCTTCAGCCGATGCAATGGCAGCCGCGTGAGGTAGGCCAGTGAAGAGTAGCCCGTGCCGAAATCATCCACAGCGAAACGCACACCCTTGGTGCGCAGCTGGTGCATTTTGGCGATGGAGTCTTCCACGTCCTCCAGCACCAGGGATTCGGTAAGTTCCAACTCCAGCCGGTGCGCCGGTGCGCCGCTGCGCAGCAAGAGTTGCGACAGCTGCTCCACGAAGTCGGGGCTGCGGAACTGGCGCGCGCTCACATTCACGCTCAGCGACAGCTCGCGCAGCCGCGGCGATGCCTGCCAGCGCGCCAGCAGCTCGCAGGCGCTGGCCAGCACCCAGCGGCCCAGGGGCACGATGAGCTCGCTGTCCTCCGCCACGCCGATGAACTCCGCAGGCAGCACCAGGCCGCGCTCCGGGTGCTGCCAGCGCAGCAGCGCCTCGACCCCCACCACGGCGCCGTCGCGCGTGAACTGGGGCTGCAGGTGCAGCAGGAACTGCCCTTCGCGCAGCGCATCCTGCAGGTCCGACTCCAGCCGCGCACGCGCGCTCAGCGCCACCTGCATGCGAGGGTCGAAGAAGCACACCGCGTTGCCGCGCTGCGCCTTGACCTGGTACATGGCGATGTCCGCCTGCTTGAGTACTTCGGCCGCAGTCTGCAGCACGCTGCCGAACAGCGCGGCGCCCACGCTGCAGCTGCCGTGGTAGCTCTGTCCCGCGATCGGATAGGGCTGCGCCAGCAGTTGCACGACCTTCTCGGCCACGGCGCGCACCTGCTCGCGGGCGCGTTCCGCCTCGGTCGCCAGGCCGGCCAGCAGCACCACGAATTCGTCCCCGCCCAGGCGCGCCACGATGTCGCCCACGCGCACGCCGCTTTCCAGGCGGCGGGCCACCTGCTGCAACAGGTAGTCCCCGATCTCGTGGCCCAGGGTGTCGTTGAGGGTCTTGAAGTGGTCCAGGTCGATGAACAGCACCGCGCCATGCGTGCCCGTACGCACCGCCGATGCGCTGGCATCGCCCAGCTGATCCAGCAGCAGGCGCCGGTTGGGCAGGCCGGTGAGCTGGTCGTAGAACGCCAGGTGTTCCACCTCGGCCGTGGCCAGCCGCAGGTCGGTCACGTCGTGGTAGATGATGACCACGCCGCCATCGGCCGTGGCGCGCTCGGTGATCTGCACGTAATGGCCGTTTGGCAAAAGCTGCTCCACCCCGCCTCGCGGCGTGCACTGCTGCTGCAGGCGCTCCTCCACCCACGCGCGCTTTTCCTCCGCGCTGGCGCCGGGCAGGTGGTAGTGCACGGTCGTCTCCAGCACGCGGCGAAACGGCACGCCCTCCCCGATGGTGCTGACGAGCCAGGGGAACATCTCCTCGAAGCGCAGATTCCACTGCACCACGCAGCGCTGTGCGTCCAACAACACGAAGCCGCTCACCATGGCTTCGAGCGCCTGGTCCAGCGTGGCCTTGGAGCGCGCCACCACCCGCCGCGCACTGTGCATGCGCCGCAGGTACAGGGCGACCACGCTTCCCGCGGCCACCACCGTGGCCGCAAACAGCAGCGCGCCGAACAGCACCGTCAGCGCCTCCTGCCGCCAGCCCGCCAGCGCCGCGTCGCGCGGCAGGCTGACGGTGGCCCACAGATCGGGGTAGATAAGCGGACGCGCCACCACCATGGCCGGCTTGCCCGACAGCCGTGCGCTGGCCTGCCATGCGTGCACGCCATCGTCCGCGCTGCCTTCCTGCAGGGCCGGCGCTGCGCGCTCCTGGCGCTCCACGGTCCCCTGTGGCGCCTCCACGCCCAGCAGCAGCACGCCTTGCGTGCGCTCCAGCGTCACTTCCATGTCGGGAACCTCCAGCCCCTGCATCAGCACCGCCACCAGCGCTTCCGTCGGCACCTGCGCGACGACCAGCAGCGGCGTGCCGTCGCCCATGCGCAACTGGCGCGCCATGTACAGCACCCGCTCGGAACTGGTAGGACTCACCACGGGTTGGCTGACGGACAGCGTGGCCACCGCGGGCGCGAGGGCGGCCGCCAGGAAGCCTTCGGGCAGCTCCACGCCGTCCAGTTCGCCGGTGGACGCCGAAGATGCCAGCACGGCGCCCCGCGCATCGAGCAGCGCCACGTAGCGCAGCAGGAGGTTCTGCCGCGCCACGCCGCGCAGCAGCGTGTCGGCCGCCGCCACGTCAAGGCCCGCACGGTCGCGTGCGCGCAGGGCCAGCAGCTCTTCCGTATGCGCCAACAGCACGTCGAAAGAGAGCAGCGTGCGGTTCATGCCCGCCTCCGCCCCCGCGGCAAAACGGGTGACGCGCGCCTCGGCAACGTCCAGCGCGTCCGCGCGCGTATGCCACAGCAGCACGGCCACCGCCACCGCCAGCCCTGCGAGCAGCGCAGCCACCACCCCCCAGGTGATCAGGTGCAGGCGCCTGCCGGGCATGGGCTTCATGGCTGCACCGGCGCACTCATGCGGCGCGCAGGACCGATGGTGCGATCCCAGATATCACGGCAGCGGGCTCCGCAGCGCCGGACCCAGCGCGGCAGCACCACGGTGTTGAAGATGGTCTCGCGCCGCGCCTCGTCCTGCGCGCGCACCGGCACCAGCGCCATGGCGCCCTGGCGCCCCGTGGTGCAGCTGGGGCTCCCGACATTGCAGGCCAGGCCCTGCTCGGTCTCGCCCTGGGCACTGAGCCACACGGCCGTCTCCAGCTTGGGCAGCTCGGCCTGCAGCAGCTGGCGCAGATCGGCGGGCAGCGCCTGCCAGGCCGCGCGATTGGCCGCAAACACCGCCATGCCCCAGCTGATGGGCATGGGATAGAGATAGGCCGCATGTGCGTGCAGACCGAGGATGTTGCCCGACATGCTGGCGGTGACGGCGCATTCGCTGGCGCCCGCCTCCATGCTCTTGACCACCTGTGCGAACGGCACGCGCTGGGGCTTGGCGCCCAGTGCCGCAAAAAAGTCGCCCTGCGCGGCCGAGGACACCCGCACATGCCTTCCGCGCAGGTCATCCAGGCCCAGCAGCGGGTCCTTGCAGAACAGCACCTGCGCCGGGTAAACGTAAACCGCCAGCAGCTCCACGCCATGCTCCTCGCGCAGGGCTTTCTCCAGGTACGGACGGAAGGCCGCGAGCGAAGCGCGCAGCGTCGCCAGGTCCGGATTCAGCCCCGGCAGGTCCACGGCGGTGTACTGGGGGTACTGTGCCGACAGGGAGCTCATGAGCACCGTGCCGAAGGGCACCACGCCCAGTTGCAAGAGGCGCAGCATCTCCATGCCCGGAACGCCGGCACGGTCAAAGGGCACGATATCGGCGCGGTAGCGGCCCTCGCTCAGGCGCGGCAAATCGCGCGTCCAGAAGGGCGCCTCCAGTTGCGTGTACTGCGTGACGCCGGCCAGCCCTCCCACCACGCGCAGGCGCAACGGCGCGGCATCGGCCGCGGGCGTGTCCGGCGCGCCGGCGTGCGCGGCCGCGCACAGCAGCGCCGCGCCCCACAAGGCCAGCCGCCCGCGCAGTGCGGGGCAGCGCATCCGTCGTCCCAGCAGTTGCATGCAACACCCTTTCGGCACCTGAGCCCTGCAGCCGCCCGCCCCCATCGCGGCGCGGGGCATGGCGGTCGGTCGGAGCGTTCTCGCCCGTTGTGGTCTGGCGCGTTCCTCAGAAGGTGCCGGGATAGGCACCGCCGTCGGCCAATACGTTCTGCCCCGTCATATAGCCCGCGTGCACGCTGCACAGGAAGGCACAGATTGCGCCGAACTCCTGCGGCGTACCGAAACGGCGCGCCGGGATGGCGCCTTGCTGGGCGCGGCGCACTTCATCAAGGCTCTTGCCGGTCTTGCCGGCCGCGGCCTGGAGGGTGCCCGCGAGCCGGTCGGTATCGAACTTGCCCGGCAGCAGGTTGTTGATGGTGACGCCCTGCGCGGCAATGGCGCTGCGCGCTGCGCCGGCCACAAAGCCGGTCAAGCCGCTGCGCGCGCCATTGGACAGGCCCAGGATGTCGATGGGGGCCTTCACTGCGCTGGAGGTGATGTTGACGATGCGGCCAAAGCCCCGCTGCGCCATGCCGTCCACCGTGGCGCGGATCAGTTCGATGGGCGTGAGCATGTTGGCATCCACCGCGCGCATCCAGGCATCGCGGTCCCACTCGCGGAAATCGCCGGGCGGGGGGCCGCCGGCGTTGGTGACCACGATGTCGAAGTCCCGGCCCGGCCCGCCAGCTATGGAAAAAACGGCTGCGCGCCCCTCTGAGGTGGTGATGTCGGCCGCCGCAGCCAGCACCGTGGGTTGGTTGCCATTTTGGCCTCTAACGCCCGACGCATCTGCGCCAATAGCTATCAAATCAGAAGCAGTGCGCTGCAATTCACCGGCATTGCGGGCGTTGATCACCACGTTCACGCCCTCGCGCACCAGCGCCTCGGCGCAGCCGCGGCCCAACCCCTTGCTGGCCCCGCAGACCAGCGCCCATTTACCCGCGATACCCAGATCCATACCGTACTCCATCGCCGCCGGAGGCGGTTCCTGCAAAACAATTTGAAACGATCATAGTGGACCCTGCGCACACCCGCATCAGGACCACCGCCCGCGTCGAACACCGCGCGGGGCACGAAAACCCGTCCTCCGTCCCAGGGAATGACCATCAACCGAACCGTCAGACGCGCGCGGCCATGACGGGTGTTGCATCGATCATGCCTGTGTACCACCATGCCAGGGCCCGCGTGCTGGAAGGCGATTCTCTTCGGCGCGCCTGAGCAGCGGCTGCAGCGCCGTCGGGTGCCGCCCAGGCAGCCGGCGCTGGCGCCCAGTACCTACTCCTTCTGCGTTTTCACCCGATGCGTCGCCGCACCAACCCGCCACTGTAGACGAGATACACCGCATCGCCCGCCAGGAAGACCGGCGACCGCGGCATCGCAGCGGGCGGGCACCGCGCGGCGGTTGTCGGCGCGACACGCGGCTGCGTAGCCGGCAGCTACGTTGGAGGCAGGCCGGAACGCGCCCCCCACCAAAGCATCCCTCACCCTTCCAACGCTTGTCGCCCAAGCGCCACCAGCGCCCCTTGTAGGAGCATCTGCACCACTGCCCCGTTGCCGCCACGCATAAAAAAAGCGCCCCGGAAAGGGGCGCCTTGCGAGGGGTGCCCTGGCACATGCCAGGGCGGCCATCTGCGTCAGTCCTCGACGAACGCTTCCTCGCGCTTCTTGCTCACCGCGGGCAGCAGCACGATGACCAGCAGCAGGGCCGCGGCCGCCAGCAGGCCGGCAGAGATGGGGCGCGTGACGAACACGCTCCAGTCGCCACGCGACAGCAGCAGCGCACGGCGCAGGTTTTCTTCCATCATCGGACCCAGGATGAAGCCCAGCAGCAAGGGAGCGGGTTCCACCCCCAGCTTGTAGAACAGGTAGCCGATGACACCAAATCCGCCCACCATCCACACGTCGAATGTGTTGTTGTTGGTGGAGTACACCCCCACCGCGCAGAACAGCACGATGGACGGGAACAGCCAGCGATAAGGCACGGAGAGCAGCTTGATCCACATGCCGATCAGCGGCAGGTTCAGGATCACCAGCATGGCGTTGCCGATCCACATCGAGGCGATCAGGCCCCAGAACAGCTCGGGGTTGCTGGTCATCACCTGCGGGCCGGGCTGGATATTGTGGATGGTCATGGCACCCACCATCAGCGCCATCACGGCGTTGGGCGGAATGCCCAGCGTCAGCAGCGGGATGAAGGAGGTCTGCGAACCCGCGTTGTTGGCCGACTCGGGAGCCGCCACGCCGCGGATGTTGCCCTTGCCGAACGGAACCTCACCGGGATGGAGCTTGGTCTTCTTCTCGATCGTGTAGGCCGCAAAGGCCGACAGCAGCGCGCCGCCGCCGGGCAGGATGCCCAGGGACGACCCCAGGGCCGTGCCGCGCAGCATGGCGGGGAGCATGCGCTTGAAGTCCTGTGCCGTGGGGAACAGGCCGTGCACCTTGGCGGCAAACACTTCGCGCTCGTCGTCGGGCTTGGACAGGTTGGCGATGATTTCGCCGTAGCCGAACACGCCCATGGCGATCACGGTGAAACTGATGCCGTCGGTCAGCTCGGGGATGTCGAAGCTGTAGCGGGCCACGCCAGAGTTCACGTCCGTGCCCACCAGGCCCATCAACAGGCCCAGCACGATCATGGCGACGGCCTTGAGCAGCGAGCCCGAAGCCAGCACCACGGCACCGATCAGGCCCAGCACCATCAGCGAGAAGTACTCGGCGGGGCCGAACTTGAAGGCCACTTCCGTCAGCGGGGGCGCAAAGGCCGCCAGGATCAACGTACCCACGCAGCCCGCGAAGAACGAGCCAATGCCGGCAGCCGCCAGTGCCGGGCCCGCACGGCCCGCGCGCGCCATCTGGTAGCCGTCGATCACGGTCACCACGGAGGACGACTCGCCCGGCAGGTTCACCAGGATGGCGGTGGTGGAGCCGCCGTACTGCGCGCCGTAATAGATGCCAGCGAGCATGATCAGCGCGGCCACGGGCGGCAGCGCATAGGTGGCAGGCAGCAGCATGGCGATGGTGGCCACGGGGCCCACGCCGGGCAGCACGCCGATCAGCGTGCCCAGCAGACAGCCGATGAAACAGTAGATCAGGTTCTGGAACGTAAACGCGACGCCAAAACCCATCGAGAGGTGTTCAAACAATTCCATGGTCTAGATCTCCGAATCAACCCACGATGAAGCTAGGCCAGACGGGGAACTGCAGAGCCAGCCCCCAGATGAATGCCACGTAGCTGCCCACGGCCAGAATGGTGGCCAGGATGAACACTTCCTTGAAGTGGAACTGGTTGCCCGCCAGGCTGGCCACGAAAGTCAGGCCGTAGATGGCAACGATCAGGCCCATGGCCGGCACGCCGAAGCTGGGCAGGCCCGCCAGCAGCACGCCGAACAACAGGTTGGCGGAAATGATGAAGAAGATCTGCTTCCACGCCCACTTGCCGATCTTGTCGCCGTCCACCGTCTCAACCACGGTGGCCTTGAACATGATGGCCGCGCCGATGATGCCCAGCAGAATGCCCAGCAGCAGGGGGAAGTAGCCCGGGCCCATGCGGGCGCCGGTTCCTACGCTGTAGGTGGTGGCGCCCCAGGCAAAACCACCGCCGACGACGAGGAACATGAGGCCGGAAAAGAAATCTTTCTGACTCTTGATTTTCACGAATGTCTCCCAAAAGGAACGCGACGGGCGATTGTGGAGTGTCAGGCAGCGTTTCTCGATGTGGATTCCACCTACCGGTAGATACAAGTTTTCCCTAGAGGCAACACCCCCTGGAACTGCCCTTCGGCACGGCACCGACCGCTGCGCGGCGTCGAAGGTGGCGCGAGGCCCTGGTCAGGCCGGGCCTGCGCCGCAGGAGCGCGGACATACCGCCTTCCACCGCGTTGTGAAGGATGGGCGCGCGCCTGATGCATGCGGCGAAACGGCGCATCTGCTGCGCCGCGATGGCAGAGGTGTGGGTCTACTCGAGCGGCGGGGTGGCGGCGATGACTTCCTCGAACGTGGTCACGCCTTCGGCCGCGCGCAGCGCGCCCGCCAGGCGCAGCGGGCGCATGCCGTCCTGCACGGCCTGGCGGCGCAGCGCGTCGATGGAGGGCGATTGGTTCACCTGGGTCTTGAGCGCCTCGCTCACGGTGAGCAGTTCATAAAGCCCCATGCGGCCGCGAAAGCCCGTCATGCGGCACTCCACGCACCCCACGGGCTTGTAGGCACGATAGCCCCCGTTGATCTTCCAGGGGCGGATCATGTCGGCCAGCGCCTCGGGGTCGGCTGCCTCGTCCACCTGCCGGCAGTGCCGGCACAGCGTGCGCACCAGGCGCTGCGCCAGTACCCCCAGCAGCGTGGCGTTGATGAGGTACGGCGGCACGCCCAGCTCCATGAGGCGCGTGACGGCGCTGGGCGCGTCGTTGGTGTGCAGGGTGGAGAACACCAGGTGACCCGTGAGCGCGGCCTGCACGGCCATGTCGGCCGTGGCCAGGTCACGGATCTCGCCCACCATGATCACGTCCGGGTCCTGGCGCATGAGGGCACGCAGCCCTTCGGCGAAGGTGAAGTCCAGCTGCGGCTGCACCTGCGTCTGGTTGAAGCTGGGCTCGATCATCTCGATCGGGTCCTCCACCGTGCTCACGTTCACCTCCTCGGTGGCCACGCGCTTCAAGGTGGAGTACAGCGTGGTGGTCTTGCCCGAGCCCGTGGGTCCGGTCACCAGGATGATGCCGTGCGGGCGCTTAACGAGTTGCTCCCAGCGCTGCGCATCGTGCGCGGTGAAACCCAGCGCGTCCAGGTCCTTCACGGCGTTGTCGGGGTCGAAGATGCGCATCACCATCTTCTCGCCGAAAGCGGTGGGCAGCGTGGACAGGCGCATTTCCACCTCGTCGCCACGCGGGTTGCGCGTCTTGATGCGGCCGTCCTGCGGGCGGCGCTTTTCCACCACGTCCATGCGGCCCAGCAGCTTCACGCGCGCCACCATGGCATTGAGCACGCCCATGGGCATCTGGTAGACGGCATGCAGCACGCCGTCGATGCGAAAGCGGATCACGCCCTGCTCGCGGCGCGGCTCCAGGTGGATGTCGCTCGCGCGCTGGTCGAAGGCGTACTGCCACAGCCAGTCCACCACGCGCACCACCCCCTGGTCGTTGGCGTCCAGCTGCTTGTTGGTCTTGCCCAGCTCCACGAGCTGCTCGAAGCTGCTGCCCGCGGCGCCGCCGCCGGCCTTCTGCGCCTCGCGCACCGACTTGGCCAGCGCGTAGAACTCCGCCGTGTAGCGCGTGATGTGCTGGGGGTTGGCCAGCACGCGCCGCACCGTGCGCCGGGACTGGCGCTCCACCTCGGCCACCCAGTCATGCAGGAAGGGCTCGGCCGTGGCCACCACCACCTCCTTGGAGGTCACCTGCACCGGCAGCACCTTGTGGCGCTCGGCGTAGCTCGCGCTCATGGCGTCGGCCACACGGCCCACGTCCACCTTCAGCGGGTCGATGCGCAGAAACGCCAGGCCGCAGCGCTGGGCCACGTATTCGGTGAGGATGTCCACGTCCAGCGGCTTGCCGTCGCTGGCGCGCAGCATGGCCACGTTGCCCAGCCGCACCAGCGGGTGCTGGCTGCTTTCGGCCTGCGAGCAGCGTGCGATGGTGCGCTGCGCCTGCTCGGCGGTGATCACGCCATCGGCACGCAGCCAATCGACGATGAGCCGCCACTGCAACGGGCCGGTGGGCCCGCCGGCGGCCGTGGGGGGGGATGCGGGCAATGCTTCGGCAGTCATGGTGCGAGTGGCGGCAGAGGTCAGGCGACCGGTTTGAATACGCGCAGCCACTTGGTGGCCGGCAGGTCCCAGCGGGCCTGCACGCTTTCGGCGCGGGCCAGCAGCTCGGCACGTTTAGGCCGCGTGGGCGTGCGCTGGGCCAGCACCACGGTATTGCCCTCGCGCGTGGGCTTGAAGGCCCAGAGCGCGTCGGCGCCAAAGGCCTCGGCGAGCTTGTCCAGGCTGCGCTCGTAGCTGGAGGCGCGGCCGAACAGGTTCACCGTGAGGCAGCCGTCCAGCGTCAGCAGCGCACGGCAGTCGGCATAGAACTCCGCGCTGTCCAGCACCGGCGCAGCGGCCTCATGGTCGTACAGGTCCACCGCCAGCGCGTCCACCGTGCCGTGCCATTCGGGCTTCTTGATTTCCTGGGCCGCGTCGGCCAGCACCACACGCTGCATGGGGCCGTCGGGCGGCAGCTTGAACCAGGCGCGGCAGACGGCCTCCACGCGCGGGTTCAGCTCGACCACGGTGCAGCACATGCGCAGCTTCTTGCGGCAGAACTTGGTGATGGCGCCGGCCCCCAGGCCCAGTTGCATCGCGTGGCGCTTGGCCACGCTGGCGGGCTCCACGAACAGCAGCCAGGCCATCATGCGTTGCACGTATTCCAGTTCGATCTCGAACGGCTGCGCGATGCGCATGGAGCCCTGGATCCACGGCGTGCCCAGGTGCAGATGGCGTACTTCGCCATCATCGGAGACGCTCACCTCGGGCAGTTCGGTGGCGGCGGTTTTCTTGCGGGTCAAATCGTTATACCAATCCAAAAGTCGCCAGGGCCTCGCCCCAGGCGTGCAGTTTTTTCTCGAAGCTCCACGACGCGTTGGCCGGGCTGGTGGACGGCAGGCGCAGCGATGGCATCGGCGCATCTGCCTTCAGCCCCAGGCTGGCGCGCACGGCCTTGGCGTGGCGGAAGCTTTCCCCGCCATTGTGGGCGATGGCGGCCAGCCCCGGCGCGCGGGCATGCAGGCCGGCGAAGTCGTTGACCTGCGCGTTGCGGATGCTGGTATCCAGGCTGCCCTCGCGCTCGCAGGCGGCATACACGTCCCACAGGCCCAAGCCGCGGGCTAGCAGCCAGTCGCAGCGCGCGGCGTACTGGTCGCGGCCCGGCAGCGGATGCTGCGGCCACAGCGCCGCCAGGATGCGCCAGAACTGGTTCTGCGGATGGCCGTAATACTGCTGCGCGGCGAGCGATGCCACACCGGGGAAGCTGCCCAGCACCAGCACCCGCGTGCCGGAGCCCACCACGGGCGGCAGGCCGACCAGACGACCGGCGGACAGCACTACCGTTTTTTTCTGCGCAGCCACCGGCCCTCCATTACTATTGTTTGTATAGCTGCTTGCGCTTGCTGCATAAGCCTTGAAGCCCGAAAGTAATCAAACCTGTGCCAACAGTTCAGCCAGCCGTGGCAACGCTGCGCAAGCGTTGGCGCGCGTGGCATGGGCCAGTTCTGTGCTGGAGATGCCGCGCAGCTGCGCCACCACCGCACCGATGCGCGGTAACTGTGCAGGCGTGTTGCGTGCGGGCGGGCGGCCAGCGGCGCGCTCGGCCGCGGTCACGTAGAGCCAGTGCGGCGGAATGTCGGGCGCATCGGTCTCCACCACCAGCGCGTCGAGCGGCAGTTCGGTGGCCAGGCGGCGCAACTGCAGCGCACGGTCGAAGGTGACCGCGCCGCCAAAGCCCAGCTTGAAGCCCAGATCGATGAAGGCCTGCGCCTGCTGCAGGCTGCCGTTGAAGGCATGGGCGATGCCGCCGCGCACCGGCAGCTCGCGCAGCGCCTTGAGCAACTGGTCCGCCGAGCGGCGCACATGCAGGATCACGGGCAGGTCGAACCGGCGCGCCAACTGCAGCTGCGCCCGGTAGAAGTGCTGCTGGCGTCCCCTGTCCAGATGGGGCACGAAGAGGTCTAACCCGATTTCGCCAACGGCCACCAGGCGCGGGTCGTCCTGGTACTGCTCCAGCGCGCGCGCCAGGGCGGGCAGGTCTTCGTCGCCTGCGACGGGAGTGAACAGGGGATGGATGCCCAGCGCATAGCTGTCGCCGTGGCGGTGCGCCAGGTCCCGCACGGCCTGCAGATTGGCGAGTTCCACCGCGGGCAGCACGCAGTGGGCCACGCCGGCCTGCGCGGCGCGTGCACGCTCGGCATCTGCGAGCGCTGCGCCGCCGTGATCTGCAAATTCATCCAGGTGGCAATGGGTGTCGATCCAGACGTCCATGCGCCGGATCATGCCACCGCACGCCCCCAGCGCCGGTCCGCAGTGTCTCAGTGCGTTTCAGCGCCAATGCCCTGCGGATCGGTCGGCGACGCATCGGTGACGCCGGAACTGCTGTGCCCCATCAGCCCTTCTTGCTCAGCGGGCAGGTGTTCATGCCCAGCAGCGAGTACGCAGGGCAGGTGCCCGCCAGGCCGGTCAGCAGTGGCACCACGCCCAGCCAGCCCCACCAGCCCACGGTGCCCGTGGCCGCCAGGCCGATGAGCACCAGACCCACCGCGATGCGCAGCCCGCGGTCCCAACCCCCAACGTTGTGTTTCATGACACTTCTCCTAGTTGACGAAAAAACGGTACCTCTGCGCAGCGACGCGGCCGCTCAGGGGCAGAAGATGTCCTTGAGCGCAGCCACGAGCTTTTCCGCCGCCGGGTCGGCAATGCGGTAGTACAGAGTCTGCGCGTCCCGGCGGAAGGTCACCAGCCCCTCGTCGCGCATGCGCGCCAGGTGCTGCGACAGCGCGGACTGGCTCAGGCGCACTTGCTCCAGCAGCGTGCCCACGGAGGCCTCGCCCTGCTCGATCAGCAGGCACAGCACGAGCAACCGGTGCTCGTTGCCCACCGCGCGCAGCAGCGCGGCCGCGCGCGCGGCGCCCTGCTGCATGAATTCCAGGTCGGCGGTAGTGGCCACCTGCGCTCCTTGTTGATAAATATCTAAATTAACGTATGCTAATTTAGTAGATACTAATAAGCGTGTCAACAGCGCCGAGCTGGCGCATTCCTTTCACCACCAGGAGTTCCACCATGACCTCGTCCACCGACTACAAGGCCCTCACGCGCGAAATCTCTAGCAACGTCAGCGAGCTGCGCAACAGCGTTCCGCAGGTGATGCAAGGTTTCAACGCGCTGGGCAAGGCGGCTCTCGCGGGCGGCGCCATCGACGCCAAGACCAAGGAGCTGATCGCGCTGGGCATTGGCGTGGCCGCGCGCTGCGATGGCTGCATCGGCTTTCACACCCAGGCCCTGGCACGCCTGGGCGCCACGCGCGCCGAGGTGCACGAGGTGCTGGGCATTGCGGTGTACATGGGCGGCGGCCCCGCCCTGATGTACGCAGCCAATGCCGTGGCCGCGTTCGACGAGTGCGCCCCCGCGCAAGCGCCCGCCGCGACGGCCTGATTTACTATTGAAAATATAGCTGCCAGCGCTTGTCCAGCAAGCGCTGGAGGCCGTTTTAGCTCAAAGCACCGGAGGCCAAGCGCACGACGCGGTCGCACCGCGCGGCCAGCGATTCATCGTGCGTGACCATCACGAAGGCGGTGCCCTGCTCGCGCGCTAGCTGCAGCATGAGGGCGAACACGGCATCGGCGGTCGCACGGTCCAGGTTGCCGGTGGGCTCGTCGGCCAACACGCAGGCCGGCTGCGTGACCAGCGCCCGCGCGATGGCCACGCGCTGGCGCTCGCCACCCGACAACTCCGCCGGGCGATGGTGCACACGCTCGCCCAGGCCCACGGCCTGGAGCATGCGCACCGCCCGCTCGATGCACTGCGCGTAGGGCTCGCGGCGGATGCGCAGCGGCATGGCCACGTTGTCCTGGGCGCTGAACTCGGGCAACAGGTGGTGGAACTGGTAGATGAAGCCCAGGTGCGCATTGCGCAGGCGCCCCTGTTGCGCGGGCGATAGCGCCTGCAGCGCCTGCCCCTGGAGCGTGACGGTGCCAGCGCTGGGCGCGTCCAGCCCCCCCAGCAGATGCAGCAGCGTGCTCTTGCCCGAGCCCGACGCCCCCACGATGGCCAGCGTCTCGCCGGCGTGCACTGCCAGATCCACGCCCTTGAGCACGGTGACGTCCAGCCGGCCCTCGGTAAAGCGTTTGGTCAGGCCTTGCGCCTGCAGCACCACTTGCCCATTACTCATAGCGCAGCGCCTCCGCGGGGTTCACGCGGCTGGCGCGCCAGCTCGGGTACAGGGTGGCCACGAAGGCCAGGATCAGGGAAATGACGGCAATGGGCACGATGTCGCTGCTTTGCGGGTCGCTGGGCATCTTGCTGATGAGGTAGATGTCCTTGGGCAGGAAGCTGGCGTTCAGCGCCCGCTCGATGGCGGGCACGATCACGTCGATGTTGAAGGCCACGCCCAGGCCCAGCAGCAGGCCGGCCAGCGTGCCGATCACGCCCACCATGGCGCCCTGCACCATGAACACGCCCATGATGCTGGCGGGGCTGGCGCCCAGCGTGCGCAGGATGGCGATGTCCGCGCGCTTGTCGGTCACGGTCATCACCAGCGTGGACACCAGGTTGAATGCCGCCACCGCGACGATCAGCGTGAGGATGATGAACATCATGCGCTTTTCCAGCTGCACGGCCGCGAACCAGGTGCGGTTCTGCTGCGTCCAGTCGCGGATCAACAGGTTGCCCGAGAGGCTGTGCGCCAGTTGCTGCGTGACTTCGGGTGCGTCATGCAGGTTCTTGAGCTTCAGGCGCACGCCGGTCGGCCCTTCCAGGCGGAAGATGCGCTCGGCATCCTCGTGGTGCAGCATCACCAGCGCAGAGTCGTATTCATAGTGGCCCGAATTGAAGGTGCCCGCCACCGTCATCTGCTTGAGGCGCGGCACCACGCCCGCAGGCGTGACCTGGCCGGCCGGGGCAATCAGCGTGACCGCATCACCCGCGCGCACGCCCAGCTGGCGCGCCAGCTCACTGCCCAGGATCACGCGGAACTCGCCCGGCACCAGGGCCTTCAGGCCCTCCAGATTCTCGGCGGCCAGGTCGGTCACCTCGGCCTCGTGCGCGGGGTCGATGCCGCGCACCAGCGCGCCCTTCATGTCCTCGCCACGCGCCAGCAGCGCCTGGGCGGCGACGAAGGGCGCGGCGCCCACCACGTTCGGATTGGCCCGCGCCTCGGCCAACGTGCGCGGCATGTCGGGCAGCGCTGCTCCGCCCGGCGCGAAGATCTCGATGTGCGAGACCACGCTGAGCATGCGGTCGCGCACCTCTTTCTGAAAGCCGTTCATCACGGACAGAACGATGATGAGTGCCGCCACCCCCAGCGATATGCCCAGCATGGACACGCCCGAGATGAAGGAGATGAAGCCGTTGCGCCGCGTGGCCCGGCCTGCCCGGGTGTAGCGCCAGCCCAGGGCCAGTTCGTAGGGAATTTGCATGGAAGCGCGATTGTGTCATCGACCCGGGCCCGCGGCGCGGGCTCAGGGCAGCAACGCGCGGCGGCCTCAGCGCAAGCCGGGTGCCGCAGGGGCTGACGCGCCAAGGCCGCCTGCCCTGCGCGGCGCCAGCCCGCGGCTCAGCGGCCCGTTTCCGTCAGATAGGCCTTGCGCGCAGCCACCGCGGTGTCTGCGAAGTCGGAGAACACGCCATCCACGCCCAGGCGGTAGAACTGCAGGTACTCGGCCTGGGGGTCGCCCTTGTAGTCGAAGGCCAGGCGGCGGTTTTCGTTGCGCATGGTCCAGGTGTGGACCATCAGGCCCAGCTTGTGTGCGTCGGCCACCAGGCGGGTGGGGGTGCTGCTGGAAGCGTCGGCGTAGTTGACCACGCCATCCTTGTTCACGTCGACCATCTTGCCGTCGGCGCCAAAGGTGCCCTTGACCGGCACGATGTAGGGCTTCCAGGGGCCCACGCCGTCGGCGTACTTGGCGATCTCGGCCAGGCCCGCCGGCGTGACCATGGAAGCGAACAGGTCCTTGCGGCCCGCGCGTGTCCAGTCGTAGGGGCGGTCGTATGGCGCCTCGAAGGTGACCGCGCCGGTCTTGAAGTCGTAGTCGTTGCCATCCACCAGCTGGATGAGGCGCACCTGGGTCTTGGTGCGCAGGTACTTGAGGTTGGCCGTCTCGAACGACTGCAGGATGACCGGCGAATCCTTCTTGGTGTAGCCGTACTCGGCCAGGATGGCCAGCAGGCGGTCTTCGAGCTTGAGGCCCGCATCTTCATGGTAGGTGGGGTGCTTGGTCTCGGGATAGACGCCGATCACGCGGCCCACCTTGCCGCCCTCGGTCTTGGCCAGGTCCAGCACCTCGCGCAGCGTGGGGATCTGGAACTTGCCGTTATAGGACTGGTCTCGCTCGGCCAGCGGCTGGATGGCGCGCAGGGTCTTCAGTTCCGCCAGCGTGAAGTCGGTGGCGAACCAGCCTTCTTCTTCCACGCCGTCGACCATGCGCTTGGTCTTGCGGCTGGCGAACTCGGGACGGCTGGCCACATCGGTGGTGCTGGTGATGTTGGGTTCGTGGCGTGCCACCAGGTGGCCGTCCTTGGTGGCCACCAGATCGGGCTCGATGAAATCCGCCCCCATCTGGATGGCCAGCGCATAGCTCTCCAGCGTGTGGTCCGGGCGGTAGCCCGAGGCGCCGCGGTGCCCCACCACCAGCGGAGCCTGGCCGCTCAGCGTCGGCAGCGGTGCGGGGTCGTCGCCGCCGCCACAGGCGGTCGCCAGCAGGGAGGCACTCATCGCAATGATCAGGGGAAGACGGTGAGAAGACATGGGCATCCTTGGCCGTAAAAGTGAGCGATCCAGTCTCTGTTGCACTTGTGACGCTTGCATGACGCTGTGGGTTTTGCGCCCACCGTCATCGGGTGCATCCGGGACAATACACCCCTATGTCGGACATGCCCCATTTACTCATCCCGCTGGCCGCCAGCCCGGCCCAGGGATGCCAGCAGGCGCTTGAAGGCCTGGAACTGCCCCAGTTGGACCGGCTGTTGGCCCGCCTGTCCAGCACCGGCCTGGACGCTGGCGCCGAGACGGACTTCGCCCCGCCCCACGAACGCGCCCTGGCCCGCCACCACGGCCTGCCCGCCACCAGCGAGGGCACCACGCCCTGGGCCGCGTGGCACCAGCACCAGCAGGTCAGCGCTCCCCATGCGGCCACCAGCGCCTGGGCCTTCATCACCCCTTGCCACTGGCAGGTCGGTGCCGACCATGTCACGCTGGGCGACCCGGCGCGGCTGCAGCTGGACGAGGCCGCTTCGCGTGCGCTGCTCGCCATCGTGGCGCCCTGGTTTGCCGAGGACGGCATCACGCTCGCCTACGACCAGCCGACGCGCTGGATCGCGCAAGGTGCAGTGTTCGACAACCTGCCCACCGCGTCGCTGGACCGCGTGATACAGCGCGACGTGCGCGCCTGGATGCCCGACCCCGCTCGCGCGCGCCTGCTGCACCGCCTGCACAGCGAGATGCAGATGCTGCTGTACACCCACCCCTTCAACGACGCACGCGCGGCCCAGGGCCTGCCGCCGGTCAATGCCTTCTGGGTGCACGGCGCAGGCGCCCTGCCCCAGCCACCCGCCCCCGTGCCGGCGCCCGAGATGCCCACCACCCTGCTGGACGCTGCGCTGCGCGAGGACTGGCACGCCTGGCGCCAGGCCTGGGCCGCGCTGGACGCCGGCCCCGTGGCGCGCCTGGCCGCGCATGTGGCGGGCGGCGGCGCGGCGCGCCTCACGCTGTGCGGCGAACGCGGCGCACAGTCCTGGCATACGGCGCCGCGCAGCCTGGGCCAGCGCATTCAGAGTCTTTTCAAGCCCCAGCGCTTTTCCAGCGTGCGCGAGCAGCTATGAAAATAGTAGCTAGAGACATCCCACCGCGCGTGGTCTGGGCACTGGAGCAGGCCGGCGTGCACCCGCTGCTGGCACGCCTGTACGCGGCGCGCGGCATCCGCGCCAAGGAGGAGCTGGACGACGCCCTCGCCCGCCTGCTGCCGCCCGACACCCTCAAGGGCGCGCACGAAGCCGCTGCCCTGCTGGCCGACGCCATCACCCAGGACAAGCGCCTGCTCATCGTGGCCGACTACGACTGCGACGGCGCCACTGCGTGCGCAGTGGGGGTGCGCGGCCTGCGCCTGCTGGGCGCACGCCATGTTCAGTATTTGGTGCCCGATCGCGTGGTGGACGGCTACGGCCTCACCGCCCCCATCGCGCAGCGCGTGCACGAGCGCGGCGCCGACGTGCTCATCACCGTGGACAACGGCATCGCCAGCATTGAGGGCGTGGCGCGCGCCAAGGCGCTGGGGCTGACGGTGCTCATCACCGACCACCACCTGCCCGGCCCCGAACTGCCCGCGGCCGACGCCATCGTCAACCCCAACCAGCCGGGCTGCGGCTTCGAGAGCAAATCCATCGCCGGCGTGGGCGTGATGTTCTACGTGCTCATGGCGCTGCGCGCCGAGCTGCGCGCGCGCGGCGTGTTCGACAAGGCCACGCAACCCAAGCTGGAACCGCTGCTGCCGCTGGTGGCTCTGGGCACCGTGGCCGATGTGGTGCGCCTGGACAACAACAACCGCCGCCTGGTCGCGCAGGGCTTGAAGCGCATCCGCGCCGGCCAGATGCAGGCCGGCATCCAGGCCCTGTTCGACGCCGCCGGGCGCAAGGCCCCCGTCGCCACCACCTTCGACTTCGGCTTTGCCCTTGGGCCCCGCATCAACGCCGCGGGGCGCCTGGCCGACATGACGCTGGGCATCGAATGCCTGCTGACCGAGGACCCGGCGCGCGCAGCCGACCTGGCCCGGCAACTGGATGCCATCAACCGCGAGCGGCGCGAGCTGGAAGGGGGCATGCGCGAGCAGGCCCTGCTGCTGGCCGAGAGCCTGTTCGACGAAGGCCAGGAGCCGCCGCCCGCCATCAGCGTGTTCGACCCGGACTTTCACGAGGGCGTGGTGGGCATCGTGGCCTCGCGGCTCAAGGACAAGCTGCACCGCCCCACCTTCGTGTTCGCTGCCAGCAGCGCGCCGGGCAAGGAGCATGAGCTGAAGGGTTCGGGGCGCTCCATCCCCGGTTTTCACCTGCGCGACGCGCTGGACCTGGTGGCCAAGCGCCACCCCGGCGTGATCCTGAAGTTCGGCGGCCACGCCATGGCGGCCGGCTGCACCGTGGCCGAGGAGCATTTCGACCTCTTCGAGCAGGCCTTCGCCCAGGTCGCACAGGAATGGCTGGATGCCGCGACGCTCACGCGCCGGTTGGAGACCGACGGCCCGCTGGCCCCGGAGTACTGCCGCGCCGAGCTGGTGGACACCCTGCACCGCGAGGTCTGGGGCCAGGGCTTTGCGCCGCCCACCTTCAGCGAGGAAGTGCAGGTGCTGAGCCAGCGCCTGGTGGGCGAGGCGCGCAACCACCTGTCCATCAAGCTGCTGCACCAGGGCCAGCAGGTGGACGCCATCTGGTTCGGCCACACCGACCCGCTGCCCGAACGCGCGTTGCTGGCCTTCCGGCTGGACGTGAACGAGTGGCGGGGCGAGCGGCGGGTGCAGTTTCTGGTGGAGGGACTGGAGTCGCCTGCAATGTGACGCTCGGAGCAGCCTAAACGCAACAAAATGTGAATTTTGTATACATTAAACCGTATGATCCAGCGCCATTCCTGGACTCTTATTGGTTTTCCCCATGAATGGTTCTTTCTGGCGTTGCCACGCCCTCGTCATTGCAGTCGCCGCCCTGACTGCCGGCTGCGTGACCACCGAGCAATCGCGCACCCTCGAAACTCCGAAGCCCACCGCGTCCGCGCGCGCGTACCAGGGGGTGCGCAGCCCCATTTCCATTGGCAAGTTCGCCAACCGGTCCAACTTCCAACGCGGACTCTTTTCTGATGGTGTGGACCGTCTCGGCGGTCAGGCGCAAACCATTTTGATGACGCACCTGCAGCAAAGCGGACGCTTTAACGTGCTCGACCGCACCAATATGTCGGAAACGCAGCAAGAGGCCGCCCTCCTCAAGCAAGCCCAGACACTCAAGGGGGCGCAGTTCGTCATCACCGGCGATGTCACCGAGTTCGGTCGCAAGGAAGTCGGGGACCGGCAGCTGTTCGGGGTGCTGGGGCGCGGCAAGGAACAGGTGGCCTACGCCAAAGTCAGCCTGAACGTGGTGCGCGTACAGACCGGTGAAGTCGTCTTTGCGGCCCAGGGGGCCGGCGAATACAGCCTGTCCAGCCGCGAGGTTGTAGGTTTTGGCAGCCGCGCAGGGTATGACTCCACCCTGAACGGCAAAGTGCTTGACCTGGCCATCCGCGAAGCCGTGGACAAGCTCGTGAGCGGTGTCGAATCTGGCGCATGGGTGCCCGCACAATGAGCCGCCACACCACCACCCGCTTGGCGCTTTCCATCGCAGCTGCGTTGGTCATGGCGGGCTGCGCCACCACATCCCATCAGCCCCTGTACGGCTGGGATGGCTATCAGCCTCAGGTGTACGAATACCTCAAAAGCAGCGGCAATGCCGATGCTGAACAGCAAGTGGCCAAGCTGGAAGAAGCGCAGCAAAAAATAGAGCAACGCGGCCAAGCCTTGCCCCCTGGCTATCGCGCCCATATGGGCATGCTGTACGCCAAGGCAGGGCAGGACGAAAAAAGCGTCGCGGCCCTTACCGCGGAAAAGACCACCTTCCCCGAATCGGCGTCTTTCATGGACTTCCTTTTGCGCACACTCACCGGAAAGGCCCCCCAATGATTTCCCGTATTGGCGTTCGCACTGCCGTGGCAGCCGGCGCCGCCGCCATCCTGCTTTTGAGTGGTTGCGCGACGCCTCAGCCCTACGACTATTCGGCATTGCGTCAAGCCAAGCCCCAGTCCATTCTGGTGCTGCCTCCATTGAACCAGACGCCCGAAGTGACTGCGCCGGCGGGCGTGCTCTCACGCGCCACACTCCCCCTGGCGGAGTCCGGCTACTACGTGCTGCCAGTGGCCGTGACCGAAGAGGCCTTCAGGAACAACGGCATCATTTCGGCCCAAGACGCACAGGAATTGCCCGTGGCCAAGTTGCGGGAAATTTTTGGTGCAGATGCGGCGCTCTACCTGGACGTGCGGCAGTACGGCTCGGTGTACTCCATCGTGAGCAGTGAAACCCGGGTAACGCTGGCCGCCCGACTCATGGATCTGCGCACGGGCGAGCAACTGTGGTCCGGGGAGGCAACAGCCTCGAGTGCAGAAAACAAGAGTTCAAGCGGCGGCTTGGTGGGCATGCTGGTGTCTGCGCTCATTGACCAGATTGTGGAAACCTTGTCAGACCGCAGCGTGCAGATCGCCGAGGTCGCAAACGGCCGACTGCTGTATGCCGGCCGTCCGGGAGGACTATTGCATGGGCCTCGCTCTCCCAAGTACGGAGCAGACAGCAAGCCATGACCACGTAACGTCCTAAGCGGCGTACGGATGGCGAAAGGCGCGGCACAGGCCGCGCTTTTTTTTGTCCCGACTGGGGACGGGACGTACCAATGACGCTATTTTTTAGAGCTTAGAAGCTCTCCCATTCGCCATCCGCATCCGATGCCGCAGGCGTCTTGGCCGGCGCGATCTGGGGGGCGGACACCTTGGCGGCAGCCTTTGTCGGTGTGGGCTTGGCCAGCGTCGCGCGCGCCGGCGTTGCGGCCGGTGTCTTGACCGGGGCGGGCGCTACCGCTGGCGGCGCCACGCGGGCCGGCCTGCGGGGCGCCGCGACGGCGCCATTGCCCACGTTGAACACGGCCACTACCTGCGCCAGGCGCTGCGCCTGTTCATGCATGGCGGCGGCGGCGGCGCTGGACTCTTCCACCAGCGCGGCATTTTGCTGCGTCATCTGGTCCAGGTTCGCCACGGCCTGGTTCACCTGGCCGATGCCGTCGCGCTGCTCGGTGGACGAAGCGGTGATCTCGCCGATCAGGTCGCTCACGCGGCGCACGCTGTGCACGATGTCCTGCATGCTCTGGCCGGCCTGCTCCACCTGGGCCGAGCCCGATTGCACGTTGTCCACGCTGGTGGTGATGAGCTGCTTGATCTCCTTGGCGGCCTCGGCGCTGCGCTGCGCCAGGCTGCGCACTTCGCCTGCCACCACGGCAAAGCCGCGGCCCTGCTCGCCCGCGCGTGCGGCTTCCACGGCGGCGTTCAGCGCCAGGATATTGGTCTGGAAGGCAATGCCATCGATCACGCCGATGATGTCGGCGATCTTGCGGCTGGATTCGGTGATCTGCTGCATGCTGGTGACCACCTGGCCCACCACTTCGCCACCACGCTCCGCGGCCTGCGCGGCGTTGGCGGCGAGTTGGTTGGCCTGGCGCGCGGTGTCCGCCGACTGGGTGACGGTGGCGGTGAGCTCTTCCATGCTGGCGGCCGTCTCTTCGAGGTTGGCCGCGGTCTGCTCGGTTCGCGCAGACAGGTCGTGGTTGCCCGTGGCGATCTGGCTGGACGCCGCCGAGACCGATTCCACGCCCGAGCGCACTTCGCCCACCACACCGCGCAGACGTGCTCCCATGGCCGACAGCGAGCGCAGCAGGTGGCCCAGTTCGTCACGACGGTCATCGTGCACGTCTTGCGTCAAGTCGCCACCGGCAATCGCGTCAGCCAGCCCCACGGCCCGCTCCAGTGGATGCGTGATGGAGCCCACGAGCAGATTCGCCAGCACCAGGCCCAAGACCACCACCACCGCGGCGATGCCCGCGCCCATCCACATGGCGCGCTGGCGCAAGGCCTGGGCCTCTTGCTTGGCGGCGTCGCGCTGGCGTTCTTGCAGTTGGACGAAGGCGTCCTGTTCGCCCACGTAGCGCTCCACGGCGGGCAGCAGTTTGCTGTCCACCAGGGTCAGCGTGCGGGCGAAGTCGCCTTCGGCCCGGGCCTTGGTGGCTTCCGCCAGCGCGTCCAGCACCACCTTGCGGGCGGCGGCCACGCGTTCCATCTGGGCCTTGTCCTCCGCAGAGAAGGCCACAGCCTCCACCTGTTTTTGCAGGACGTTGATGGCCTCGATCCCCTGCTTGGCTTTCTTCTGCAGGCCCGACGCCAGGGTCTCGTCGGCCGAGGCCAGCGCGCTCACGGACTGGTCCACGGCCAGCGTGGTCAGCCCTTTCCAGCGCAGGGCCAGGCTGATGCGGTCTTCGTTGGCCTGCACGATGCGCGCCGCCTCATCATCGAGCTGGGCGGTGTAGGCCATCAGTCCCGCCAGCAAAAGCAGCATGGAGACCAGCAGCCCCAGGACGAGGCCCCACAGTTTGCGGGCGACGGGCAAATGGTTGAAGTTCATGTTCTACGCAATCAGGGGCGTCGTGGCGCCATAGCGGTGGAAGGAGGCACACGGGCGCAACAACCCGGCAGCCTGGACAAAAGGGGCTCATATTGTCGCATTTATGCACATTTGATTACAAATATTCGTCGCTGCCTGCAGCCCGACCCGTTTGTCACTGTGTTGTAACCACCACGACAACATGCCCTGCGGGCTCCCCCTAAAATGAAATCGTGTCCATCCTCCTCAATGCCGACCTTCACTGCCACTCCGTGGTGTCTGACGGCACCCTCACCCCCGAAGCGCTGGCAGCCCGTGCGCATGCCAACGGTGTAGCGCTGTGGGCGCTGACGGATCATGACGAGATCGGCGGCCAGCACCGCGCCGCCGCCGCCGCGCACGCGCTGGGCATGGACTACCTCACGGGCACGGAGATCTCGGTCACCTTCGCCGACACCACGGTGCATATCGTGGGACTGGGGTTCGACCCGGACAATGCACAACTCGCCCAGGGCCTCGCGGCCACGCGCGGCGGGCGCGGCGAACGGGCACAGGAGATGGCGCAGCAACTCGCGCACGTGGGTATCCGCGGCGCATTCGAAGGGGCGTTGCGCTACGCGGGCAACCCCGAACTGGTCTCGCGCACGCACTTTGCCCGCTTCCTCGTGGAGACCGGCGTGTGCCACGACACCTCCGAAGTGTTCCGGCGCTTTCTCACCGAGGGCAACCCCGGCTACGTACCCCACCGCTGGGCCACGCTGGGCAATGCGGTGCGCTGGATCCGCGAGGCCGGCGGCATGGCCGTGATCGCCCATCCTGCACGCTACCGATTCACGGCGAATGAGGAATACGCCTTGTTTTCCGAGTTCAAGCAGCACGGCGGCCAGGGCGTGGAAGTGGTGACCGGCAGCCATACGCCATCCGAATATCCCGTGTACGCCGCCATGGCGCAGGAGTTCGGCATGGCCGCCTCGCGCGGCAGCGACTTCCACAGCCCGAACGAATCACACACCGATCTGGGCGCCCTGCCGGATTTGCCAGGTCAGCTCACCCCCGTGTGGGAGCTGTTGTCCGATCGCATCCTGCGCGCCCCCCGCGCCACTGCCGGCTGACCGCCGCGCCCCTCCATGGCCCAATATTTCGAGATCTACGCCGACAACCCGCAGCCGCGCCTGCTCAAGCAGGCCGCCACGCTGCTGTCGAGCGGCGGCATCCTGGCCGTGCCCACCGACTCCAGCTACGCGCTGGTCTGCCGCCTGGACGACAAGGACGCCGTGGACCGGATTCGTCGTATTCGGCAGATCAACGACAAGCACCACCTCACGCTGCTATGCCGCGACCTGTCGGAGCTGGCCAATTACGCGCATGTGGACAACCGCCAATATCGCCTACTGAAGTTGGCCACGCCGGGGCCTTACACCTTCATCCTGGACGCCACCAAGGAAGTGCCACGCCGCGTGAGCCATCCGCAGCGCAAGACCATCGGCCTGCGCGTGCCCGACCGCAAGGGCCTGCAGATGCTGCTGGAGCTGCACGGCGCGCCGCTGCTGGCCACAACACTGATCCCGGCGGGCGAAAGCGAGCCGCTGAACGACCCGCAGGAGATCCGCGAGCGCTTTGAAAAGCAGCTCGATGGCATCCTCGACGCGGGCGGCTGCCCGCTGGAGCCCACTACGGTACTGGACCTCACGCCCATGAATACCGGCGGCGACCCCATCGTGGTGCGCGAAGGTGGCGGCAGCCTGGCCAAGCTGGGGCTTTAAGGGCGCGCGCCCGGGCTTGGTGCGTGCCACAGCGGCGAAATACGCCGACGGAAGAATCAGAACGTTTAAGGCCTCTAGCGCCCATCCAGCAAGCGCCAATAGCTACCAAAATAGTAGCAATCAGTCACACCACCACCAGCCGGCGCAGCCATTGCAGCAGCACCTGCGGCAGTTCCTCGGGCCGGGGCAGCAGCGCGTAGTGATGTGCACCGAACACCGTGGGCAGATAGCGGGCCGCCTGGCGATCGATGGTCAGGCAGAACGGCGCGATGCCCTGCAGCCGCGCCTCGGTCACGGCCTGACGCATGTCCTCCAGTCCATAGCGGCCTTCATAGGCATCGATGTCGTTGGGCTTGCCATCGGACAGCAGCAACAGCAGGCGGTGCGCGGCGGGCTGGCGCATCAGCGTGCTGGTGGCGTGGCGCAGCGCGGCGCCGGCGCGCGTGTAGTGCTCGGGCTCCAGACCGGCGATGCGCAGCGCAGCGTCCCGCCCGTAGGGCTGGTCAAAACGCTTGACGTTGCGTACCACCACCCCCTGCGGCCCTTCACCGGAGAATGCCTGCACCGCAAACGGCGCGCCCATGCCGTCCAGCGCCATGCTCACCAGCAGCAGCGCCTCACGCGCTACGTCAACCACGCGCCGGCCCGGCGCCACCCAGGCGTCGGTGGAGCCGCTCACATCCATGAGCACCAGCACCGCCAGGTCGCGGTGCAGGCGGCGCTCGCTGCGGTACAGGCGCTGGGGCAGCGGCAGGCCCGCGGCAAAGTCTGCGCGCGCCTCGATGCAAGCCTCCAGGTCGATCTCGTCGCCGTCGAGCTGGCGGCGCACGGCCACGCGGCGGCTGCGCAATAGCTCGAACCGCCTGCGCACGGCGTGCAGCATGGCCCGGCGCTCATGCAGCGTGGCTTCCAACCAATCGGGCGCGCCCGGGGCTGCGTCGTGCACCCACACGGCGGCGCCAGGGCGGCGGTAGCTGCCGCTGGCGCCGTCCCACTCGGGGTAGTACAGAACGTCGACGCCCGGCGCGGCGGCCGCACCACCGCCCGCCCGCGCCTGGCGCGCCAGATGCTCCGGCGGGTCATCGGACAGCAGCACCTCCTTCGGACGGCCGGGCGTGGCCACGAGGCGCGCCTCGGGCAGTTCGGACAGCGCATCGGCGAACTCCTCGGCCGCCGTGCTGGCGTCGCGGTCGCTCGGGCGCTGCATGCCCATGGGGTCCGCGGCCTGCTCGTGCGGCTGGGCGGTCTGCACCATCCATGCACCGGGACCGTTCGCATCGTCCTCATCGGGAAGCGACTGGCGCACCTGCGGACGGCGCGCCAGACGGGCAGCATGGGTCGTCCCAGAGGCATCCTCTGCGCCGTCCGCCGTGGCGTGCGCAGGCGCGGGCGTAGCCGGCGTACGCAGCTCGCCCAGCCACGCGTCGGCCATGCACCAGCGCTGCTGGCGCGCGGGGGCCGCGGCCGGACGCAGGCGCGAAGCGAGGGCACGTGCATGCGCCAGCACCTGTGGCGCCGGTGCCGGCAGCGGAGGCAGCAGGCCGGGAGGCCCGGCGCCTGCAGGGGGACTGGCTAGCAGGGCGTACGCCAGCGACTCCAGCGGTTGCAGGTGCGGTGGCAGCGCTGCCACAGCCGGGCGCGCAGCCAGCATGGCCTGCCGCAGGCGCGCCAGTGGCGCGGCCATGCCCGGCAGGCGCAGGGCCAGCGCGTGGTCGGCGGCGTGGGCTTCGAGCAGTGCGAACAACGCCCGCTCGAAACCGTCCACCGCCTGGGCAGCGCATGCCGGCGCCCCCCGCACCGCACGCATGCCGTGCATCAGCGCGAGCGTGCGGTAGCGCTCGTCGGCGGGGAGCGCGCCTTCCTTCCCCGCTTGCGCACCGGGTATGTCCGTCAGCGCGGGGGGCAGCCACAGGTTGGCGCCGTCGGTGGCGGGCACGGCGTCGCGCTGGCTGGGGGCCTCTGCACGCTGCATCCAGCGCGAGAGGAAGGTGGGCGGCGCAGGCGGTTGCGCCGCGCGCAGCTGCAGGCGGATGCCCAGCGCGGCGCTTACCAACAGGTCCAGGCGCGGCGCCACATCAGCCAGATGCAGCCGGGGTGGGCCGGCCGGCGGGGGGCGGTGGCGGCGCCACAGCGCCTGGGCATAGATCGTGGCATGTCGCGCCGCGTCGGTGATGACATCCTCGGCCTCGGCCATGGTCAGACGAAGGTGGCGTCGACAAGGTCGCGCATGGCGCCCACCAGCGATGCCTCGTCCGACAGCGGCGCCACGATGGCGTGCAGGCAGGCGCGGCGCAGGTCCACGCCACGCACCGCCAGCTGCGCGGCCGCCACCAGCAGCCGCGTACTGGGCACCTCGGCCAGGCCACGGTCCTGCAGTGCGCGCAGCCGCGTGGCGAGCTGCACCAGTGCGCGCGCCTCGGGCTCGGCAATGCCGCTTTCCTGCGCGACGATGCGCGCCTCTGCCTCGGGCGCGGGAAAGCCGAAGTCCAGTGCCACGAAGCGCTGGCGCGTGCTGGGCTTCAGGTCCTTGAGCATGCGCTGGTAGCCGGGGTTGTACGACACGATGAGCCCGAAGCCGGGCGCGGCCTCGACCACCTCGCCCGTCTTGTCGATGGGCAAGATGCGACGGTGGTCGGTGAGCGGGTGCAACACCACCACCGTGTCCTGCCGTGCCTCCACCACTTCGTCCAGGTAGCACAGCGCGCCCTCGCGCACGGCGCGGGTCAGCGGTCCGTCGTGCCACGCGGTGCCGCTGCCCTGGATGAGGAAGCGGCCGATCAGGTCGCTGGCACTCAGGTCGTCATGGCAGGCGATGGTGATGAGCGGGCGCTTCAGGCGCCAGGCCATGTGCTCTACGAAACGCGTCTTACCGCAGCCTGTGGGCCCCTTGAGCATGACGGCCAGGCCCTGCGCGTGGCACTGCGCGAAGACCTCGATCTCGTCGCCGCTGGGCAGGTAGTAGGGAGGCTCCGGCGCAAGGGAAGTTGCCGGACCGGCCATTCCCGCCCCGCCCCGTGCGTCAAATCGCTGCAGCACGGCGCGTGTCGAGGGGGCGGTCCACCGGATCGCTGGCGCTGACTTCCAGCCGCAGGGGGTGGCGGAAGAAATCGATGATGAACAACGCGACGCCAATCGCGAAGATGGACGCGGTGATGACCAGCATGACAAAGTGCACCTGGATCTTGAGCTGCGCATCCAGGTAGCCCATGCCCATGATGCGCTCCAAGTACACCTGCCCAATGCCCGCGGTGGCGAACGACAGCGTCATGCCGAACATGCCCGCCAGCTGCATCCAGAACGACAGGTAGCCCATGGCGGTGCCTTCCTCGGGCCTGCGTGTGAGGGCCGGCTGCGCATAGCTGATCATGGCCATCACGATCATCGCGTAGGCTCCGTAGAACGCCGCGTGCCCGTGCATGGCGGTAATGAGGGTGCCGTGCGTCCACTTGTTCACGCTGGGAAAAGTGTGGGCCAGGCCCAGCAGGCCGGCACCGAACAGCGTGAACACGGCGCTGCCCACCGTCCAGTGCAGCGCCAGCTTGTTGGGGTGGGCCATGCCCGAGCGGCGCATGGCGAAGTAGGCATACATGGCCATGCCCACCAGGGCCACGGGCTCCAGTGCGCTGAAGAAGCCCCCGATGGGCAGCCAGTACTGCGGCACGCCCACCCAGTAATAGTGGTGCGCCGTACCCAGGATGCCGGCAATGAACACCAGCCCCACGATGACATAGAGCCACTTTTCCATCACCTCGCGGTCGGCACCCGACAGGCGGATCAGCAGGTACGCGAGGAAGCCGCCCTGGATCATCTCCCACACGCCCTCCACCCACAGGTGGATGGTCCACCACCGGTAGAAGATGGCCACGGTGTAGTTGTGAAACTCGAGCAACGCCGGCAGGTACAGCACCGCCGCCAGGCCCAGGCCGCCCAGCAGCACACCCTCCGGTGTCGTGAAACGGCCGGACTTGCGGATCGTCATGCCGACGTTGTAGAGGAACATGAGCATCACGATCACGATCACGATCTTGGAGGGCAGCGGCTGCTCCAGCAGCTTGTTGCCCGTGCCCCAGCGGAACAGGTAGCCCACCACCGTAGCCACACCCATCACCGTCCACAGCACGAGCTGGATGTAGGCCAGCCGTGTGCTGTGCAGTTCGGTGCGCGACTCGTCGGGCACCATCCAGTACGTGGCCCCCATGAAGCCGCACAACACCCAGACGATCAGGATGTTGGTATGGATCATCTTGGTCACGTCGAACGGCAGGATGTACAGCAGCGGATCCGGCCCCAGGTACTTGGTGGCCGACAGCAGGCCGAACACCAGCTGCAGCCCGAACAGGGCCACAGCCACGGCGAAGTACCAGTAGGCGACGGATTGGGACTTGTATCTCATGGCGGACTCCGGCGATGGCTGCGGGCGTGCTTACTTCATGGACATCAGGTAGGCCACGAGCTGGTCAATCTGCTCGGCCGTGAGGTCCTTGGCGTAGGTCGTGGGCATGAAAGAGGTCCCATCAGCCGAGTACATGGGCCCAGGCACCAGGTGCGCACTGGGCGAAACGATGGACTCATGCAAGTAGGCCGCCACATCCTTGGCCTGGCCTTTGTAGTCGGACGAGCCCAGCAGTGCCTCGGTGCGGCCCTTCACACCTGCGAGGGACGGCCCGGCCATATTCACGCCAGGCGCGGTGGAGTGACACGCAGTGCAGGCGGGCGTGGCCGTGCGGAATACCCGCTCGCCCAGGGCAATCGGGTCTTCGTTGCCCGACAGCGGGCGCGCACCGGGGGGGGCAGCGATGCCGCCCCGTTCGATCTTTGCGTCGTCCGCCTGCTGCGCGGCGCTGCGGTCAGCCCCCGGCAGCGTGGAGCCCGTCACAAGGATGGGCCGCGGCGGCCATCCCTGGTTGTCCACGTTGCTGACCCAGTCGAAGAAGGCGATGAGTCCGGCAATGTCCTCGTCGCTCAGGTCTTGCTTGGGCATCAGGCGACGGTGGCGCTGCTCGTCGTAGAACTTGGAAGGATCCTTCAGGTAAGCCTTCAGATAAGCCTCGCCGCGCAGCTTGGTGATCTTGGTCAGATCGGGCGCGTAGTAGGCGCCTTCGCCAAAGATGGTGTGGCAGTTGATGCAGTTGTTCTTGTGCCAGACATCCTTGCCGTGCACGACCGCCGGAGTAATGGACTCGGCATTGGTCAGCGCATCGAACTTGCGGTGGCTGTCAAAAGTGAGGAGGAGGAACACCGCCGCCGAGATGCCCGTGGCGACGATGGCGAAAAGACGCGTCTGGCGCTTGTTCATGGGGCCCTCCCTTTCACACGCCGATGCCAGACCAGTACATGACGGCCATGGTGCCGGCGTAGACCATGGCCACGACCATCAGCAGCACCACGACGAGCGCAAACACCTTCACAGGCAGATACCAGGCATGCATGGGGTGGCCTCCTCTAGCTTGTTGTTTGGGCCGGCGCGCCGTGGGAGCGCGCGCCACTGCCGTGCATGGTGACGGCCTGTCCAACATGCGGCTGTCGGACAACTGCCCGTGCGCTGTCAGACAGGAAGCCACGGCGCGCATGGGCGACAATCGGCGGGTGCCCATGACCGACCTTATCCAGACCGTCCTCATCTACGCCCTGCCGGTGCTGTTTGCCATCACCGTGCACGAAGCCGCGCACGGCTATGCCGCCCGGCACTTTGGCGACAACACCGCGCTGATGATGGGCCGTATCACGCTCAACCCCCTCAAGCACATCGACCCGGTGGGCACCGTGCTCATGCCGCTGCTGCTGTATTTCGCCACCTCGGGGGCGTTTCTGTTTGGCTATGCCAAGCCCGTGCCGGTGAACTTCAGCCAACTGCGCCATCCCAAGCGCGACATGATCTGGGTGGCGCTGGCGGGTCCCGCATCCAACTTCATCCAGGCCATCGGCTGGGCGCTGCTGCTGGTCGCGCTGGTCGCCACCGGCACTCAGGAGCGCTTCTTCCTGGAGATGGCGCGCGCCGGCATTGCCGTCAACCTCGTGATGTGGGCGTTCAACCTGTTTCCGCTGCCACCCCTGGACGGGGGGCGCATCCTCGTCGGCCTGCTGCCGTGGAAGCAAGCCCATTTGCTCTCGCGCATCGAGCCCTACGGCTTCTTCATCGTGCTCGCACTGGTGGTGGCGGGCATCGTGGGCGCGCTGTGGCTGCGTCCGCTGATGGCGTTGGGCTACAGCGCCATCAACCTCTTGCTGTCGCCACTGGTCGCGCTGCTGCGCTGACCGGCTCCTTCTCTGACTCCCCTCATGCCAAAGACCATCCGCTTCCTCACCGGCATCACCCCCTCGGGCACGCCGCACCTGGGCAACTTCGTGGGCTCCATCCGCCCCTCCGTGGCCGCCAGCCGTAACGCAGGCGTAGAGAGTTTTTACTTCCTGGCCGATTACCACGCCCTCATCAAGTGCCAGGAGCCCGAGCGCGTGCACCGCTCCACGCTGGAGATCGCCGCCAGTTGGCTCGCCGCCGGACTGGACCCACAACAGGTCACCTTCTACCGCCAATCCGACATCCCCGAAATTCCCGAACTGCACTGGTTGCTGACCTGCGTGACCGGCAAGGGGTTGCTCAACCGCGCCCACGCCTACAAGGCCGCACAGGACAAGAACCAGGAAGCCGGCCGCGACTTGGACGACGGCGTGAGCGCAGGGCTGTTCATGTACCCCGTGCTGATGGCGGCCGACATCCTGATGTTCAACGCCCACAAGGTGCCCGTGGGCCGCGACCAGATCCAGCACATCGAGATGGCCCGCGACATGGCGGCCAGCTTCAACCACCTCTACGGCGAACACTTCACGCTGCCCGAGGCGGCCGTCGAGGACAACGTGGCGCTGCTGCTGGGCCTGGATGGGCGCAAGATGAGCAAGAGCTACGACAACACCATTCCGCTGTTCTCGACGCGCGAGCAGTTGAGGAAGCTCATCGGCTCCATCGTCACCGACTCGCGCGCCCCTGGCGAGCCCAAGCAGGTGGAGGGCTCGGCTCTGTTCCAGATCTACCAGGCCTTCGCCACCCCCGAAGAGACCGCCGCCATGCGGCGCGCCTATGCGGACGGCATCGCCTGGGGCGACGCCAAGCAGATGCTGTTCGAGCGGATCGACCGCGAAATCGCGCCCATGCGCGCGCGCTATGACGATCTGATGGCCCATCCCGAGAAGGTGGAGGCCGCCCTGCAAATCGGCGCCAAGCGCGCCCGCGCCATCGCCGCCCCCTTCCTGCAGCGCCTGCGCGCCGCCGTAGGCCTGCGCAGCCTGAGCGCCGTCGCACACCCCGCACCGGCCACACAGAAGACCAGCAAGGCCGGCCTGCCCGCTTTCAAGCAATACCGCGAGGCCGACGGCAAGTTTTACTTCAAGCTGGTGGCTGCCGACGGCCGCTTGCTGCTGCAAAGCACGGGTTTCGACGCCCCGCGCGACGCCGGCCAGTCCATCGCTCGGCTGCAAAAGGAAGCCGGCGCACTGCAGGCCCTGGCCCCCCTGTTGACGCCGGTGGACGGCGTGCCAGCATCAGAGGTGGAGGCGGCGCTGCTGGCTCTGGCAGCCGCGCAGGAATGAATTCCGGCGCCCGTTGCTATTATTTACATAGCTGCTGGCGCTAGCTCAGCAAGGTCCCGCGGGCAAAATCGCTCGAAATTTGGTCACAAGAGCTGGCCCCAGAAGGGACGCACCAAGAAAAAAGCCTTGCAAGCGACTGGCTTGCAAGGCTTTTTAGTTTGGCGGAGAGGGTGTCCGGCGGGCGCCTTTGAAAACAGGGCCGCCAAGGGGTTTTTGGTGGTTAATGGGCCATTGCTATGGGCCAATAAAAATAATGGCTCCATTGCGCGGAAAAGGGCATTGCCGGGTGTGGTTGAAGGTGGGGAGAGGATTCAAAACACGGGTCGACAAAACCCGACGATTCCCGACGCCTGGGCAGCCTAAAAAATCGCGTGCGAGGCCACGCCAGGCTTGACATTGGCCAGGATCGGCACTGCCGACGAAATCAACACATGAAGCGGGCAGGCGCGGCGGGGTCTCGACCGCGCGCCGCTGGTCATGGTGGGGGCCGGGCGGGCGCCGGCCAGGGCGCGGGGCGTGCAGGAGGGGGCGCCGGGGGCACCAGGCGGGCCGCAGGGCGCGCGCGCGGGCGCGGCCAAGGCCGGGGGTGGGCGTGAAAAAGCCCGCGCTTGGGCGGGCTTGTGGGTCGGCGGCGGGCGGGTGCTACGCGGGCGCGTCTTCCAGCAGGTAGGGCTTGAACGCGCAGGCGGGCACGCCGGCCCAGCTGTTGATGGCGTGGGCCATGGTGGACTGCAGGGGCGCGATCTCATTGCGCGCGAAGACCTTGGCGGCTTTCTCCACGTCGCCGAAGCCGCCAACGTTGTTGGGCAGCATGCCCATGAGCTGCGGCGGCACGCGGTGCACGGCCAGCACATCGTCACGGCTGGCGTTCTTGATGTTCAGGAAGTCATCCTTGGCGGCCACCTCGCTGATCGGTATCAGCTGGATGCCCTCCTTCTTGCCGCCTGGCGCGTAATAGAACAGGTTGCGGAAGTTGCCCATGCCCTTGGCCTTCGTCAGCTGCTCGCGCATCTTGTCGATGTCGCCCTGCGACTGGGCCGGATCGGTCACGTAGAGGATGAAGCCGGCGTGGCTGCCGTTGTTGTAGTAGCGGCGGCGGAACAGCGTGGCCGATTCATTGAGCAGCGCCGACTGCAGCGCGCCCAGGTACGGCGGAAGGCCGTACACCTCCTGATGAATGTCCTGCTCGCGCAGGTGGAACACATCGTGACGCGGGAATTCGTGCGGGCTCTGCATGTCCGTCACGAAGAAGTAGCGGCCGGGCTCCACGCCGCGGCGCACATACTTGCCCAGCGCGTGGCGCAGCTCCAGCAGGTTGCCAAGCCGGTTGCGGCGGCGCTCCAGATAGCCATTGCCCAGCACCATGAAGTCCAGCGCCAGCGCGCGGAAGGTCTCCGCGCTGAGCCACTGCGACGGCACGAAGGTGCTAGCCAGCACATTGATCTTGAAGCGCAGCGCCGATTCATGGTGCGCGCCAACGCGCAGCAGCCGCGCCAGCGCCGCCAGGCTCACGGGCGGCTCGTACCAGTCACCGGACTGCAGGCACTCCGCATATTCCAGCAGCGCCGACCGGCCACCGATGACGGGTTCGGGCTCGCCCAGGTCGAAGGTGAACGACTGCACGCTCGGTGCGGTGTCGGTGGCGGCCGCGGGCGCAGCGGATAGCGTGGGAGCGGCGGCACCAGCAGCGTGATGCCGTGCCTGTGCGGGAGTGCGGCGTGTGCGTTGTTTCATGGCTATTCAGAGATTTCAAGAAAGGACTGCCCCTGCACCGTGGCCAGGCCGGTGCCGACTTCCAGGGGCTCATTGCTGATCGCGTTCATGCACGCCCAGGCCAGGTCAGAGTGGCCGGTTTCCTCGCTGCGGCCGGCGGCATAAGTCACGCTGCGCCCGCTCGCTGTCAGCTCGCGCTTGATGGCCATGAAGCTGCTGGCCAGTTCTTTGTTGCCGGCGTCAAACTCCAGCCGGCCGGCGTTGATGACCTGCTGCGCCTTGAGCACCAGCATGGTCTTGGTCTCCACGCTGTAGTTGATGCCGCGCGCGGCCGGGTAGAACTTCTGCACCAACTGGAAAACACCCTGGCCGATGCCCGTGGTGTCCAGCGTCATGGCCGCCACGTTGTAGCGCTGGGTGATTTCCTTGATGGCCTTGGCCTGGGCCTCAAAGTCCATACCCTTGAACTGCTGGGTGTGCAGCACGCGCAGCTGCCCGCCGGGCTTGGCTGGCGGGGCCAGCACCACCAGTCCGGCGCTATCGCCCGTGTGGCTGGGGTCATAGCCGACCCACACCGGCATCCAGCCGGCCGGGCGCTGGCTGAACGGCTTAAAGTCGCTCCACAGCTCCCAGCTGTCCACCATGCAGCCCTGCAGCATCGACAGTGGGAACACCGAGAACGAGTCATCGACAAACCCGCACATCAGCAGGTTTGCGAACTCCGCGTCGGAATACTCCAGCCGCAACTCGTCAAGGTCGAACAGATCGCAGCCGCCCGCCAGGGCGTCCATGATCGTGACGATATTGCGCCACACGCGGTCTTCGCCCGTGAAACCACTGCCGCCGAGGCGCGCATGGCTAAGATCCACTTCAATCTTCGACTTCTTCTTGAGTCGCAGCCCGCTCCAGAACGCATAGGCCGCGTGCTGGATGCTGCTGGGCGTGCTGAAGTAGGTCTTGCGCCACTTCTTGTGCATGGCCATGCCGCTGGCCACCTTGTTCAGACGCTCAAAGTCCTGGGTCCAAAAGAACTCGTCAAAGTAGAAGTTGCCGTGGTAGCCCTGGGCCGTGCGCGCGTTGCTGCCCAGGAAATACAGCGTCGCGCCGTTGGCCAGAACGATGGGATCGCCCTTGAGTTCCACGCCAGTGACCTCATGCACGAACGCCACGATGTACTGCTTGAAAATGTGCGCCTGCGCCTTGCTGGCGGACAGAAAAATCTGGTTGCGCCCGGTCTCCAGCGCGTCGATAAGCGCCTCGCGCGCAAAGTACCAGGTGGCGCCGATCTGCCGGCTCTTGAGAATGGCCCGCGTGCGCTGCTGGCTGCTCTGCCACCAGCCCAGCTGATACTTGAACAGCGAATCGAGGAACGCACTTTTCAGCTGCTCGATCTGCTCATCTGACAAGAAGTTCTTCGCGCGGCGCTTCTTCGGCCCCGCATTGCGCGCCTCGATGGCCGGGTTCAGGTCCGCCTCGCGGCCCGTGCGTTCGTACTTGCCAATGCGTGCCAGGCGCTCCAGCTGGCGGCCCAGCAAATCAATTTCCTTGAAGTCGCCGCCCGTCTTTACATCCTTTGCGATGAGCGTGGACATGCGCGCTTCCAGCGCGAACTCAACGCGCTGCGCGGCCGGCGTGTCGGCCCACTTCTCGGCCTTGTGCCAGCCATGCAGCGTGCCGCGCGGGATGTTCAGGTGCTCCGCGATGTGCGATAGTTTCCAGCCCATCCAGAACAGCGCGCGCGCCTCGCGGCGCACGCCGGCGCCGCCATCAACCGGCCGCGTCTCGCCAGCTGGCAACGCATCCAGCGCCAGGGATTGGGCGGGCTTCGTGATGGCCTTTTGCGCGGCGCTTCCGGTGTTGCGCACCGCGCTCACCGCGCGCTTTGGCTTCGCGGCGGGTGCGGGTTTCGTGGCGGCTTTGGCGGTCATGGCTTGCCAGTGTCTGCCGCGCGCGCGCGGAAATCACGGGGTCAAAAACATGGGGCGCGCAGCCACAGCGCACACAAATTGCGGCGCATGAGGTAGGTGCGGAACATAGGCGGTAGATCAACTTCCACCGCACAGAGCCTCACCATGCCATCCAAGTTTTTCCGCGTAGCCACCGAAGGCGCCACAACCGACGGCCGCGAAATCCAGCGCAACTGGATCGAGCAGATGGCCAAGAACTTCAACCGCGAAAAGTACGGCGCACGCGTCTGGCTGGAGCACTACCGTGGCGTGCTGCCCGACAGCTCGTTCGCCGCGCTGGGCGATGTGATCGCAGTGGAAGCGCGCCAGGTGGAAGGCGGCAAGCTGGCCCTGTTCGCACAGATCGAGGCCCTGCCCGCACTGGTGGCCATGAACAAGGCCAAACAGAAGATCTACACCAGCATCGAGGTGGACCCCAACTTCGCCAAGACCGGCGAGGCCTACCTGACCGGCCTGGCAGTCACCGACAGCCCGGCGAGCCTGGGCACCGAAGTACTCAAGTTCGCCGCAGGCAACCCCGACGCCAACCCGTTCAAGGGCAAGAAGCACTCCGAGGGCGCGCTGTTCACCGCGGCGGTGGAAACGGACCTGGGACTGGAGGGCGACGCCGAGGGCATCGCCCTCCAGCTGCTGAACAAGTTCTCCACCATGCTGGAAAGCCTGGGCGCCATCGTCACGGCCAAGCCCACGCAAGCGCAGGCGGATGCATTCGCCATCAAGACCATGGAAGTGCTGGGCGCGGCCGATGCCGCCATCCAGCACCAGGCCAAGGAACTGGCGGCATCGCAAGCCGCACACGCCACGCTGGCCGGCGAGTTCTCCAAGCTGCAGACCGAGTTCAAGGCCCTGACAGAGAAGCTGAGCAAACAGGACGGCAGCACCACGCACCGTCCCGAAGCCACGGGCACCGAAGGCGCCTTGAAGGCCGACTGCTGACAAGGCCGCAGCTACCGACAACGCAACTACCGCAATCCATATCCGCGAGGGACCAACCCATGAAAAACGCAACCCGCCTGCTGTTCAACCAATACCTGGAAGACCAGGCAAAGCTCAACGGAGTGCCGTCCGTGGCGCAGAAGTTCGCCGTGGCGCCCACCATCCAGCAGAAGCTGGAAAGCCGCATTCAGGAAAGCAGCGCCTTCCTGCAGTCCATCAACATCGTGCCGGTCGATGAGATGCAGGGGGAGAAGCTGGGCCTGGGCACGTCCGGCCCCATCGCAAGCCGCACCAACACCACGGTGAACGACCGGGCAACAGTGGATGCGTCCTCGCTGGAGGGCACCGGCTACAAGTGCGAGCAGACCAACTACGACACCCACATCCGCTACAACACGCTGGATATGTGGGCGAAGTTCCAGGACTTCCAAATCCGCCTGGCACGCGCCATCCAGCGCCAGTGCGCGCTGGACCGGATCATGATCGGCTTCAACGGCACCAGCGTGGCCGCGGCCACAGACCGCAATGCAAACCCGCTGCTGCAGGACGTGAACAAGGGCTGGCTGCAGTACCTGCGCGACAACGCCGCCGCCCGCGTGATGGACGAAGGCGCCACGCCCGGCAAGGTGGTGGTGGGCGCTGCCGGCGACTACAAGACGCTCGATGGCCTGGTGTACGACGCCACGCAATCGCTGCTCGACGCGTGGCACGCCAATGCCGGTGACCTCGTGGCCATCGTGGGCCGCGACCTCATGCACGACAAGCTGTTCCCGCTGGTCAATGAAAAGCAGGCGCCCACCGAACAGCTGGCCGCAGACATCGTGCGCAGCCAGATGCGCCTGGGCGGCTTGCCGGGCATCACAGTGCCGTTCATGAAGCCCAACGCGGTGCTCATCACCAGCCTGGACAACCTGTCGATCTACTACCAGGCTGGCGCCCGCCGCCGCGCCGTGCTGGACAACCCCAAGCGCGACCGCATCGAGACCTACGAAAGCTCCAACGACGCCTTCGTGTTTGAAGACCTTGGCAAGGCCTGCCTGGTCGAAAACATCGAAATCACCGCCTGATCGGGCGCACCGCAGACCGCACATAGCCGCTCCTAAAAAAAGGGGCCGCTATTTGCAGGCCGCGCACACCACACGGCATCAACACGGGGAACAGACATGCGCCAAACACCGGCACAGCGGCACCGCATGCACCGCCTGGCACTGCAGCAGGCAGAGCTGGTGCACGCGGCCAACGCCCACGGCCAGACCACGGGCACCGCCTACGAACTGCAGCTCGCGCAGCTGCACCAGCACCGCCTGCGTCTCAAAGACCTGCAGAGCGTGGAAAAGAAGGTGGAGGCCAAGCGCACCCTGCTGCCCGAGTACGACGCCTACCTTGACGGCGTGCTGCAGGCCCGCCCCGGCACGCAAGACGACGTGCTGGCCACCGTGCTGGTGTGGCACATCGACGCCGGCAACTACGCCCGAGCGCTGCAGTTGGCCGCCTACGCGCTGGAGTGCGGCATGAGCCCGCCCGACCGCTACAACCGTGACCTGCCCACCATCGTGCAGGACGAAGTGGCCGAGGCCATCCTGGCCGGCCGGCTGCAAGGCGCCGACGCCGTGCAGGTGGCGGCCCAGGCCATGGCCATCACCGAACACGCCGACACACCCGACCAGGCGAAGGCCAAGCTCTACAAGGCGGCCGGCTGGGCCATCCTGGGTAAGACCGGCAGCCACGACGTGGACATGAAGACCCGCACGCTCAAGGCCTGCAAAGAAGCGCTGCCGCTGCTGCAGCGCGCCCTGCAGCTGGACACCCGTACGGGCGTGAAAAAAGACATCGAGCGATTGGAGCGCCGGCTGGCAAAGCTGGACTGACGCACCAACCGCTGTAACCCGAGCGCACCCCGCGCCGTGGCGGCCCCAGGGCAACGCAGGCCATTGAATTGATTGCCGCGCCGACGCCCTGGGCCACCGCCACACCTATTGCAAGAAAGCCCGCCCATGTCGTTCATCGCCACCGCCAACCCGCCAGCCGCAGGCATCGAGCCGGTGGTGGCCAATGACGGCTTCTGGCCCGACATCGGCCGCGAGCAGCTGCGCAAAGACATCCGCATGGACGGCACCGTGACGGCGGAGCGCCTGCACCTGGCCATCGAGGCCGCCATGTGGTCCATCAACGCCGAGCTGCAGGCCTGGCAGGACGAACAGCTGGCAGCGGGCCACGCCACACTGGCCGCCGTGCCGGCAAAGCAGCTGGCCGGCGAAAGCGTCAAGGCCAGGCAGTACCGCCGCGCCATCTACAGCCATGTGCAGGCACAGCTGGCCGAGGCCTACCGCGACATGGACACGCTGCCCCAGGGCGCGGGCAAAGAGCCGCGCGTGCTGTCGGCGCTGGAAGTGCGAGTGGACGGGTTCAACCAGCAGTTGCGCTGGGCCATCGCGGACCTGCAGGACAAGCCGCGCACGATCGTGGAGCTGCTGTGATGGAGAACACCGCCACCGTGCGCGCCCACCAGCACGAAACCCTGGACGCACTGGCCTGGCGCCGTCTGGGCGCGACCGCCGGGCACGTAGAGGCCACGCTGGCCGCAAACCCAGGCCTCGCCAGGATCGCCACCGACCTGCCCGAAGGCCAGCCCGTGCGGCTGGTCAAAGCGCCAGAGCCCAAGCGGCCGATGGTTTACCTGTGGGACTGACAAATGAGCAAAGAAATGGTCAAAGAAATCGCAGTGGAGGGAGCCAAGGCAACGCCGCCTGTGGCAGTCGTCACAACGTCCATGGCCAACGGCTGGACCATGAACGACACAGTGATCGCGCTCACCATCGTGTACTTGCTGCTGCAGATCGGGTGGCTGCTGTTTCGCTGGTACCGGGCCGCCTATGGCCGGGAAGTGAAGGCAGAGTGATGGACACACGGCAAGCCATCGCCCGCGTGGCCGTGGCCGCCCTCACGCTGTCGGCCGCGGGCTTCGCCACCTGGCAGGCCAGCGAAGGCGACGGACCCACCAGCGTGCGCGCAGACGGCGCCGTGGTGCACCACCCCTACATCCCGACCGCGGGTGACGTGCCCACCATCGGCCACGGCTCCACGCGCTACGAAGACGGCACCCCCGTGCGCCTGTCCGATCCGCCCATCACGCGCCAGCGCGCAGAGCAGCTGGCCCGCAACCTCAACAGCGCGGAGGAAAGCCGCTTCAAGGCCAGCCTGCCGGGCGTGCTGCTCTACCCCGGAGAGTTCGACCTGTACATCGACTTCGTGGGCCAGTACGGCATAGGCAACTGGCACAAGCCCAAGTCACCGCGCACCTGGCTGCTGCAGGGCGACTACCTGGGCGCCTGCCAGGCGCTGCTGGCCTGGCGGTTTCAAGACGGACGCGACTGCCGCGAGCCACGCAACTGGGGGCCGAAGGGCTGCAAGGGCGTGTGGACGCGGCAGCTAAAACGGCACAACGACTGCATGGAGCTGCAAGCATGAAACGCCGAGTTCTGTACATATCCATCATGGCCGCACTGCAGTCCATGGCTGGCTGCACCGTAGTGCCCGCGTCCACTGCTGTGAACGCGTGTCAGCTGCTGGACACCGCAACGCGGGAGGCCGACCTAGCCCCGGCCTGGTACATCGGCGCCGGCCAGGTGCTGGAGAGCTGCGGCCAGCAACAGGCGCGAAAGGACGGGGAGGTGCGGGCCTGCTACGCGGAAGCACGCAACGGATACCGCGATAGCCAGGAATGCGAGGCCATGCAATGAACCCCATCTTCTGGGCCATGTGGCGGCAATGGTGGAGGTGGTGGGAATGATCCTCGACAAGTTCAAGGCCTACGGCTGGATGCTGGCCGCCGTGGCCCTTGCCGCGCTGCTCGCAGTACAGAGCGTGCGCTTGGCCAACGCCGAGCGCGACCACGCCGTGGCGGTGGGCGTGTTCAACGCATCAGCTGCCAGAGCGGAGCGCGAGGCGCGCCAGCTGTCGGAAGCCTATCGAACCCTGGAGAACCAAAACCGTGAACAGATTGCCAAGATCGGGGCCGAGACATCGGCCGCCATTGCCGCTGCTGATGCTGGCGCTCGCCGCGCTCGCGCTGCTCATGACAGCATGCAGCGCGACCTCGCCGACTACATCGCCGCCCACCGTCGCGCCGCCCAAGCGCGCGCCGCTGCCGGACAGTGCTCGCCAGACACCGCCGCCATCGATCTGCTTGCCGACCTGCAGCGACGCGCTGACACGCGAGCGGGAGAGCTGGCGGCAATTGCTGACGCCGCCCGCAGCCGCGGCACCGGATGCGAGCGCGCCTACGACGCGGGCGACGCACTGAACGAGGCCGGCACGCCGGAAACACCATAGGGGCCGCCATGTGGAAGTTGCAAAGCCTGCGCGCCATCATCACCAGCGCCGTGCCGGAGCTGGCGCGCGACCCGGAACGCCTGATCGTCATGGCCACCGATGGCAAGGCCGTTTCCACGCTGGCCGGCGGCCTGTCGTTTGAATACCGGTACACGGCAGCCATCACCGTGCTGGACTACACGGGCCACACCGATGCGCTGTTCGTGCCCATCCTGGCATGGGTGCGCCGCCACCAGTCCGAGCTGCTGGCCAACCCCACCGCACAGGAGCGCGGCGTGGAGTTCACCGTGGAGCACCTGAACACCGCGGCGGTGGACATCGGCATCCGCGTGCCGCTGACAGAGCGCGCCATCGTCAAGCCAGACGCGGCGCACGCCACGCGCTTCAACGTCACGCACCCGCAGGAGCCGTGCCACCCCGGTGGCCAGTGCCTGCCCGAGCACTGGGAGCTGTGGCTGAAAGACACTCTGCTGGCGGCCTGGGATATCGAGGCGCCGGCCGAGCAGTCGCGCTTCGGGATGTAGCGCGTGGCCGACTTCACCGCGCTGGAGGCCTGGGCCGAGGGCATGCTGCGCAAGCTGCAGCCCGCGCAGCAGCGCCGCCTGCTGGTGGACGTGGCCCGCCGCCTGCGCACCGCCAACGCCCAGCGCATGCGCGCGCAGCAAGACCCGGAAGGCCAGGCGTGGGAGCCGCGCAAACCGCCCGGCCCGGCGCTGCGCAGCCGACGCGAGCAATTGCGCCAGCAGGCCCAGCAGCGCCAGCCCATGTTCGCCAAGCTGCGCCAACGAAAGCACCTCAAGGCCCACGCCGCTGGTGCAGCGGCCGTGGTGGAGTTCGCAAGCCGCGCCCAGCGCATCGCGCGCGTGCACCACTTCGGCGAAGAAGACGCCGTGAACCCAGGCGGGCCGCGCGTGCGATACCCCGCGCGCGAACTGCTGGGCATCAGCGAAGACGACGCCAACGCCCTGCGCGACGTGTTGGTGGACCACTTCCGCAGCTGACAAACGCCCCCCGAAAACGTGAAGCGCGCAGCCACAGCACACCGCGCTGGCCTTCGCGCGCGCGCGGCAGCACCATGCCTGCATGCCGCAACACACACCACCGCAAGACAGTCCGCAAGAGGTAACGCGCCGCGTGGAAAACCTCGCGCGCCTAGGCACCGTGGTGGCCGTGCGCCTGGGCAAGCCTGCCCGCTGCCGCGTGCAGCTGGGCGGCAATACCACCGACTGGCTGCCATGGATCGCGGGCCGCGCCGCCGGCAACCAGGGCAGCCACTGGTGGCCGCCCGTGGTGGGCGAGCAGTGCCTGGTGATTGCGCCAGGCGGCGACCTGGCGCAGGGCGTTGCCCTGCTGGGCGCCTACAGCAACGCCATGGACGCGCCGAGCGACGGCGAAGGCGTGGAGCGCACGCAGTGGAGCGCGCAGGACTGGGCTGAATACCGCGAGGGCCGGCGCACCATCCACACGGCCGAGGCCATCACGCTGGAAGTGGGTGACGCCTGCAGCTTCACCATGGAGGCGGGAAGCATCACCCTGCGCGTGGGCGCTGCCGTGTTCGCCATGACCGAGACGGGCATCACCACCAACGTGGACATCGTGGCCCAGGGCATCAGCGCTGTGCACCACATCCACGGCGGCGTGCGCAGTGGCGGCGACACATCGGGAGAACCGCTGTGATGAACCGCGCAACCGGCCAGCGCCTCGATGCCATCGCCCACCTGCAGCAAAGCGTGGCCGACATCCTGACCACGCCCATCGGCAGCCGCGTCATGCGCCGTGAATACGGCAGCCTGGTGCCGGCCCTCATCGACCAGCCCGACAACCTGGCCACGCAAACCCGCGTGTATTCCGCCATCGTCTCCGCGCTCATGCGCTGGGAGCCTCGCCTGTCCATCGACAAGATCGCCACCGTGCGCGACCCCGAGCGCGCAGGCCGCGTAACGATTGAACTCACCGGCACCTACGTGGGCAGCTTCGGCCGCGAGGCCGCGCCGCTCACCCTGTCGGTTCCACTGAGCGGGGGCATTGCATGATGGACCTGCAGACCCTGCCAGCGCCGCGTGTGGTGGAAGAACTGTCTTTCGAGGCCATCCTGGCCGCGGCCAAGGCCGACTTCGCCGAGCGCATGCGCCCGCACCTTCCGGCCATTGACGACATCCTGGCGCTGGAGTCAGATCCCGTGGTCAAGCTGCTGGAATCGCATGCCTACCGCGAGCTGCTGTTCCGCGCGCGCGTCAATGACGCCGCCCGCGCCCACCTGCTGGCCTTCGCCACCGGCACCGATCTGGACCACCTAGCTGCCATGTTCGGCGTGCAGCGCATGCCAGGGGAGACCGAAGAACGCCTGCGCACCCGCCTGCAGCTGCGCATTGCTGCGCTGGGCGCCCAGGGAACGCGCGAGCACTACGAGTTCCACGCCATGACGGCCTCGCCCCAGGTGCGCGCCGCACAGGCCAGCCAGCCGCAGCCTGGCAGCGTGCTGGTGATGCTGTGGGTCACCGACCAGGCGCAGGCCCAGGCCGTGCGCCAGCTGGTGGCCGACGCGCTAAACGCCGACAACGCCCGCATGCTGGGCGTGGCCCTGTCGGTGGCCGTGGCCGTGCCCCGGCCCATCGCCATCACCGCCCGCATCACCCGCACGCGAAGCGCACCGGCCAACCTCATGCAACAGCTTGCCGACCGATTGACGGCCGCATTCAACGGTATGGGAACCATGGCCACCAGCGTGGCGCGCTCCTACATCACCACCATGCTGCACGTCGAAGGCGTGCACGCCGTGGACTATCCAGATGCCGCGGCGCCGCAGCAGCTCACCACCATTGCGGTGGGTGAGTACCCGGCGCTCGGCGCCGTGCAGCTGATCGACTCGGGGGTGGTGTAGTGGCCGACGTGCGCACCATCCTGCCCACCGGCTCCACCGAGCTGGAGCGGGTGATAGACACCACGTTCCCGCGCGGCTGGGGCGCCCTGGTGGACGGGGCGGAGCCTGCGGCCACGGCCACCAACGCGGTGTTGCTGCCCTGGGTGGCACAGCAGTGGCAGGTGGCGCAGTTTGAGCGCTACTTTGCTGACCCGCGCGCGCTGCTGGACGCTGCACTGCCATGGCTGCGCGAGCGCGGCAGCGCTGCCGCAGTGCGCCGGGCGCTGGCATGGATCGGCTACACCAGCGTGGTGCTGGAAGAAGACGGCGCGCGCCTGCACATCAACCCAGGGCGCGAAGTCACCAATGCGGACCTCGCGCGCATGGCGCACGTTGTGCGCGCCAGCATCCCGCTGCACGTCAGTTTCTATCGGGTGTTCTACAGCTACGACCTGCGCCTGCTGCGCTGGGATAACCGCCCCACCTGGGACGCGGCCCTGTGGGACAACCACAGCGGCGCGCCCGTGGACGTGGGCGACGGCGGCCCGCCCATCATCGGCAGCCAGGGCCGGCGCACATCGTCGCAGGCCAACGCGCCGCAGCTCACGCCGCTGCGCGCCGCCACCTACCTGCACCACGCCAGCCGCGTGCGCCGCGGCGACAGCCTGCGCCTGGACGTGTGGCGCTGGGATGGGGCCATCCAGCGCACGCTGGCCATGGTTCAGTGGCTGCGCACATCCGCAGTGCTGCCCGCATACGTGCGCAAACAGCCGCTAGGCACCCCCGTGGAAGTGCGCTCCGCAGTCGTAACGCAAGCGCTGTCGCAGCCCGTGGCCGCCGGCCACACGCACACCGCGGGGCAGGTTTCATCGCGCATGGCGCCGCCACGCAAATGGCAAGGGCGCTGGGACGGCCAGCCATGGCGCGCACTGAGCATCCGCAGCAAGACCACCGAATCAACGGAGTAAAGAACCATGCAAGTTCTGCAAGACGCCGGGCGCATCGCCTTGGCAAAAGCACTGGCCGCCATGCCCGCGCACATCGCCTGGGGGCGCGGCGACGGCGTGTGGAATGCGCCGCCCGCAACGCCTTCTAACCGCACCGCGCTACTCGATGAAATCTGCCGCCGCCAGGTGGTGGACGTGGGCTACGCGCTGCCCGCAGCGGCCTCCGACTACGACGTGGAGATGCCCGGCCCGGTGTACTACAAGCGCAGCGTGGACCCAACGCCTTACCTGCTGCTCACCACCACCTTCGGATATGAAGACGCGCAGGGAGAGACGGTGCGCGAGTGCAGCGTGTTCTTCGGCACGCAGGCCGCAGCCGGTGTACCTGCCGGCCAGCGCCTGCTGCTGCCGGCCGATGTGGCCACGCCAGGCGCCATGTACGCGTTGGAATATCGCGCGCCCGTGCTGCGCAGTGGAACCACAAAGGCCACCGAAGAAATCGTGATTCCGCTGTGAGGCCAGACCGATGACCGTCTACAACCGATTCGACCCAGCCAAGGGCTACACGGCGCTGCAGTTCCACGCCGACCGCGTGGCGCAGAGCGCGGAAATGAACGAGCTGCAGGCCGCCAGCGCCAACCGCCTGCGCCGCATTGCCGACGTACTGTTCGCCGATGGCGACATCACCGAGGGCGCCCGCTGCACCGTGGACGCACAGACCGGCGCATGCGCTCTTGAGGCGGGCAGCATCTACATAGCGGGCGCCGTGCACAGCGTGGCCGCCGCGCAGCTGGTGGTGCCGGTGGCGGGCACCGTGGCCGTGGGCGTTTACTACCTGCAGCGCGTTGTCACCGCGGTTGAAGACCCGACCCTGTACAACCCCGCCATCAACACCGCTGGATATGGCGAGCCGGGCGCAGATCGTCTGCAGGTAACAACCACGTGGGGTCGTGCGGGCGACGGATCGCCGGGCGACTTCTACCCCGTGTGGTCCATCGAGGACGGCATAGTCCGCCAACGTGAGCCAGCACCAACGCTCAACGCGGTGACAAAAGCCATTGAACGCTACGACCGCGACAGCGTGGGCACCAACTACGTGGTGACGGGCTTGAACGCCCTGCAGCTGCCGGATGACGGCGGAGCCCAGGTGTACACCATCACCGCCGGGGCCGCGCGCATCGGCGGATCGGCAATCGAAGTGCCGGTGGACCGGCGCCTGGTGTACGAGGCCGCGCCCAACACCGCACAGGTGAACAGCGAACCGCACAGCAGCAGCACTGATGCCCTGCAGCATGTGGAGTTCGACCGCTGGCCCGTGTTGCAGCCGGCTACCGTGCGCATCCAGAAACGCAAGACCGAGCTTGTCGTGCACGGCGGCTTCGTGGGCGCGGCGGACCCGCTGCCAGACAACAGCGTGGTGCAGATCAACACCATCACCCAGGGGGCCACCACCTACACAAAGGACGTGGACTACAAGCTGACCGCCGGGCAGGTGGACTGGAGCCTGGGCGGAGCAGAGCCAGTGCCGGGCAGCACCTACCAGGCCACCTATGAGTACATCAGCACCGAGGGCGTGCAAAACCAGACGCCCCGCGGCTTTGACGTAGAGGGGGCGCTGCAGGGCACGCTGATCCTGGTGGACTACCAGTACGCGCTGCGCCGCATCGACCGCATCGTGATGGATGCCGAGGGGCGCCTGTCCGTCATCAAGGGCGTTCCTGCCACATGGCAGCCGGTCCACCCCGACGTGCCGGCCACCGCTCTTGCCCTGGCCAGCCTGTACCAGACATGGGACGCAGCCACGCGCACCACCACGGTGGACAGCGTGCGCACCGTGTCCATGCAGACCCTGGTGGCCTATGCAACGCGCATGGATGACATCGAGATGGACCTGGCAGAGCTGCGCCTGGCCACCGACGTGAACGGCCGTTATGGCGGGCTCAAGAAGGGCTACTTCGCAGACCCAATGATCGACAACAGCATGCGCGATCAGGGCATCGACCAGACCGCCATGATCGAAGGCCGCGCGCTGCAGCTCTACGAGTCGCAGAGCGCCCACATGCTGGGTGACGGCCGCACAGCGCACATGCCGGACTACACGCTGGCGCCCAGCATCAGCCAGCAGGCCTACAGCCGCGCCATGCCGGTGAGCGATTCGCCTATTCCGGGAGAACTGCCGGCCACCGTCACGCTCACGCCAGCCGCCGACCGATGGGAAGTGCCTGGCGTGCAGCGCTATCCGCAGACCGTGAAGCTCGGCGACCTGGCGCAGGTCAACAACCGCGATGAGTTCCTGCGCAACAGCATCGATCCTGGGCAACTGAACGCCAAGGGATACACCATCCGCGAAATCGAGGTGCAGTTCGCCATCGCCGGCTTCCGACCGCTGGAGGCGCTGGAGTCCGTCGCCTTCGACGGCCAGCAGATCGCGCTGGGTGGCGTTGGGGGCAGCAAGGTGGCCAACGCGGCCGGCGTGCTGTCGGGCGCATTCACGATTCCTGCCGGCATACCGACCGGCACCAAGACAGTGGAGTTCAAGGGTGCCAGCGGCAGCTTGGGCACCGCGCAATTCACGGGCAGCGCCACGCTGAAAGTGTTGATGAGCGCCGTTTTCTGGGCGGTCAACATCCGGGGCGGGTATGGCTTCTACGAGGTGACCTATGTCGTTTAGCTCCATCCATCAACTCGTCACTACGGCAGCGCAGCAGTGCGCAGGCGTGGACCTGTATTTCACCGCCGCGGGCGGCGACGTGATCGTTTCGCTGGGCAAATTGGACGAAGCCGGCATGCCGGCCAAGTCACTGGCGCAGCAGCGTGTGGCGCAGGCCACCATCAACACCATGGGCGCGCCAACCCGAGTGACGTGGGATGAGCCGGTGCTGCTGCAGGCAGACACCACCTACGCACTGAGCATGAACGCGGCGGACAACGTGACGGCGCTGCAGGTTGCCCAGGTGGGCGAAGCCAGCGCAATAGGTGGCTGGGTGACCGCCGCCAGCGCGTCCATCGGCGACATGCTGCAGGTCAATGCATCGGGCATCGTCAAGCGCCACACCAATCGCATGCTGCGCTTCGCGCTGCTGGCGGCGCAGTACACCGCCGCGCAGAAAACCGTCACGCTGGGCGAGCAGGCGGTGGTCAACGCCACCGGACTGATGCTGGTGACGGGCGCCGAGCAGCCTGCCGCAGACGCGCGCATCACCTACGCGCTGGAGCTGCTGGACGGAGGCGGCGCGGTGCTGCAGACCATCGCAATGGACGCAGGACAGCCCGTGGTGCTGGATGCACCGCACACCGGCACCGTGCGCGCCAAGGCCACGCTGAGGGCCGGTACGCAGGGCCTGGGCGCCGTGCTGCAGCCAGGCACCGTGCTGGCGGTCGGCGCCCTGCTGACCGATGGAACCTACATCACGCCCGCCATCGCCACCGCTGGCGGCGACGATCTGCGCGTGACGTTTGAGGCCGACATTCCCGCAGGCGCCGCAGTTGCAGTGCATGCCCAACTGGACAACGCCGCAGCATGGACGGTGGTGCCATACGCATCGAGCAGCCCGCAGACAGCGGGAACGCTGGAAATCACGCACCAGCTGGACGCCATGACGGCCACGTCGCTGCGCCTGCGCCTCACGCTCACAGGCACCAGCAAGGCCAGGCCCAAGGTGCGCAATCTGCGCGCGGCCGTGTTGTAAGGGGCAGGCATGGAAATCGACAACACCACACCGCACCTTGCGCTGCCGCTGCCGCACCCGGACAACGATCTGGAAGACGATGTACTGCGCCTGGTCAATGCCTTTGGTGCGGTGGATGCGGCGCTGAAACAGCTGGGAGACAGCAACACCGAACAGGGCGTGGACATGCAGGCACTGGGACAGGCCGTTACCGACCTGAACCAGGCGCTCACGGACTTGAATCAGTCCATCACGCTGCAGATGGCCACGCTGCAGGGTGCCATCGACGCCAAGAGTGTGGACCTGCAGGCCGTGGCCGGCGCCAGTAGCGCCGCGCAGGCCCGAATGGGCGGTGTGGCTTTGGAGCGCATGCGTTTCGAGTTGGCCAACTCCGCGACGAACGGGCAGCCGCTGGAGGCCGGTGTGGTCTATGCACTGCAGGCAGATGCCGTTTTCAGCCGACCGCTGCCGACAGCGCCGCAGGCGGGCGACACCGTGGTGTTCATGGACCCATGGGGCCTTTGGGCCACAGGGCGGTTCACGTTGACGCGGGGAAATGCAGCGCACCAGATCAACGTGCGCGCGGAGGATGTGGTGTTCAACGCCAACGCGTGCCGCGTGACGGTGACGTATGCAGCAGAGAACCGATGGGCGCTTTCCATAGGGTAGGAACCAATGTCCAAATTGACAGACTTTCTGGGCAGCGGCGGCTTGCTGCTGCCCGTGCGCCAGACGCTGGTCCAGCAGTCCGGCAGCTTCACCGTGACGGCGGACGGCTGGGCCATCGTCACGGGGATGGGGGGTGGCGCGGGAGGAACCAGGAACTACAAGCCGGGAAACTCCGCGCCCTGGGGGGTGAAGGGATTTCAGGTGAAGGCGGGGGACGTCATCGCGTTCTCCATCGCCGCCGGCGGCATTGCCACGTCGGCAGCCGGCGTGGCGGCCAGTGCGGGCGGGACCACCACCATCACGCTGAACGGCGCCACCGTCATGACGTGCCAGGGTGGTGATGCGGGGCAGGCCAGCACCACGGCATATAGCCCAGTGGCGGCACAAGTGATAGGGGCCGACTTCTGGACGCCGGGACGGCAACCGCAGTCTGCGCAGACAACCACTGCGCACGGTGGTGCGGCTGTGGATGTCGGAGGCGGGACGTACTCGGCAAGCAACTCGCAAGGTGACCATGCCGTGGACCTCACCAACGCGATGACAGGCGCAGCCGTGGGCTCCTACTTCTGGCCTTTCGATGTGACCTTCGTAGGAACCGCGCCGGGGAATCCCGGCGTGGGCGGAACGTTGAGCGCGGCTGCTGGGCTCTTTGCGGGAGGCAACGGCGCGCAGGACGCTTCGGCGTCCACTGCGCCGGGCAGAGGGGCGTCCGCGGGGCGCCACGCCAGTTCAGTCGTGCATAACGGCGGAGCCGGGCTTGGTTTTCTGCGACTGTTCAAGACGATGGGGTGAGCGATGCAAGTGATTGAAATTCTTGGACCAGGCGGCGCGGTGATGAATCGCATCATCGGCACGCCGCAAGAGGCGCAGCGGCAGTACCCAGGAAAATGGCGCATGGCAGCAACGCAGCCGCAGCAGCAAGTGCAGGTAGAGCGGCGGGTGGTGTCTGCTCTGGCATTCAGAAGGCGCTTCACGCTCGCGGAGCGCGCCGCCATCGAGTGGGCCGCAGTGGACCGTGCAGACCAGTTAACGGCCCAGCGGCAGCAGGCCGCGGCGCTGCGGGCACGTCTGGCTGACCAGGCAGCGGCAACATACATCGACCTGGATGACGGGGACACCATGGAAGGTGTGCAGGCGCTGGAGTTGATGGGCCTGCTCGCCAAGGGCCGCGCCACCGCGATTCTGGGGGCGACCGTGCAGCAGGAGGAACGGCCATGAGTGGCGCACCCGCTGTACTGGGCGCACTGCTCGCGCTGCCGCTGGCCATGGTGACACTGCTCTACGGGGCGCTGTGGACCATCGACTTGCTCACATGGCGCGGGGCGATCCGGGAATTCAACGCCCGCAACCTGCAAGATGCCGCCGCAGCTGTGGACTGCTTCAAGCGCGCTCGCAAGATCGACCAGCGCGTGCGCATCTACGACGCCACCGCGCCGCTGGTGGTGGCCATCGCGCTGCTGTTCACACGGCGCGACGCAGAGCGCCTGCCGCGCCTGTTCTCGCGCTGGGACAACGACGCCAGCCTGAACGGCGACGGCTGGGGCCAGCTCGTGGATGGCAAGTGGGTGCGGGCTGTGGAAGGGCAGCACCCGGATGTGCCATGGGTCAGCTATTCGGACCCTGCCTACACGGGCGATGCCTACTACGCACCGGGCCACCACCCGCGCAGCTACTGGGCGCGCTATGTGTGGCTGGGGTGGCGCAACCGGGCCAGCAAACTATCGCGCGACCTGGGCGTGATGGCGCGCAAGGCCGACATCGCGCTGCTGTCCGGTGACATGGCCATCGGCACGCGGCAGACGGGCCACTTCCTGCTGCGCCACGGCGACGCCTACCATTACAAGAGCGTGCACCGCATCGGGCGCTTCGTGTTGATCCGCAGCCTGGGGTTCAAGCTCGAAATCCGCTACAAGATGCAGGCCGCCGAAGGCCAGGTGGCGGCGGTGCTGATACCCGTCAGCATCAAGGGATGGAAAGGCACCGCCTGACCGTCACGGCACAGCATCGCCACCCACCAGCCCACCCGGCCCAGCGCCCGGTGGGCTTTTTCTTGTGCGGTGCGCAGCCACAACGCACCGCGCTGGCCTTCGCGCGTAGGCGAAAGCACCATAGCCCCATTGATCCTGCGCAGTACCGAACAAGCACGTTCAAGCGCCAGCAACTTCAAAGGGCAGACCATGGCTATTGCAGATTTTCATCACGGGGTGCGCGTCACCGAACTGACCGAGGGCACCACCACCCTGCGGCTGGTTTCCACGGCCATCATCGGGCTGGTGGCCACGGCCAGTGATGCGGATGCGGCCGCCTTCCCGCTGGACACGCCCGTGCTGTTCACCAGCATCGCCAAGGCACAGGCCAAGGCGGGCACGCTGGGCACGCTGTCCACTGCGCTGGCCGCCATCGCAGACCAGGCCCGTCCGGTGCTGGTCATCGTGCGCGTGGCGGACGGCGAAGGCATTGACGAAGCCGCCAAGGCTGCAGACCAGACAAGCAAAGTGGTTGGCGACTACGCGAACGGCAAGCGCACCGGCATTCAGGCGCTGCTCGATGCCGAGAGCGAGCTAGGCGTGAAGCCGCGCATCCTGGGCGCGCCGGGCCTGGACACCAAGCCCGTGGCCGAAGCACTCACCGCCGTGGGCGAGAAGCTGCGCGCCATGGCCTACGTGTACGCAGACGGCGCCGAGGACGTGAGCACAGCGCTGGAATACGCCAACGGCTTCGGCAAGCGCGAAACCATGGTGATCTGGCCCAACTTCACACGCTGGGACACTACCGCCAACGCCGTGAAAGAAGTGCCCGCCGTGGCCTACGCGATGGGCCTGCGCGCCGCCATCGACCAGGCGCAAGGCTGGCACAAGAGCCTGTCCAACGTACCGGTGAACGGCCCCACGGGCATCAGCAAGAGCGTGTTCTTTGACCTGCAGAGCCCGTCCAGCGACGCCACGCTGCTGAACGACGGCAAGGTCACCACTCTGATCCGCAAGCAGGGTTTCCGCTTCTGGGGCAACCGCACCACCAGCACCGAAGAAGCATTCAGCTTCGAGACCGCCACCCGCACCGCCCATGTGCTGGCCGACACCATGGCCGAGGGGCACTTTGAATTCATCGACAAGCCGCTGACACCGGCGCTGGTCAAAGACATTCTGGAGGGCATCAACGCCCGCATGCGCAGCTTGAAGGCCGGCGGCTACATCCTCGATGGCCGGGCCTGGATCGACTACGAGGTGAACACCACCGAAACGCTCAAGAGCGGCAAGCTGACGATTGACTACGACTACACGCCGCTGCCGCCGCTGGAAGACCTGGGGTTCCGCCAGCGCATCACCGACCGCTACTACGCCGACTGGGCCATCCGCGTGGCCACGGGCCAGTAAGCGCGCGCCACCCGTAACCCACACACCGAGGACACACCGCCATGGCACTGCCGCGCAAACTCAAAGCCTTCGCCGCCTTCGTGGACGGCACCAACTACATGGGCGAGGTGCCCGAAGTCACCCTGCCCACCCTGTCGCGCAAGCTGGAGGAATACCGCGGCGGCGGCATGAACGGCGCCATCGAGCTGGACTTTGGCCAGGAAAAGATGGAGGCCGAGATCAAGGGCGCGGGCTGGATCGCAGGCCTGGCCGCCAAGTGGGGCGCCGCCACGCATGACGCGGTGCTGATCCGCTTTGCCGGCGCGCTGCAGGCCGACGACAGCGAGGCCGTGGTGCCCGTGGAAGTGGTGATGCGTGGCCGCCTGGTCGAACGCGACCCCGGCAGCTCAAAGGCTGGGGACGCCACAGAGCGCACCTACAAGTACAGCCTGACCTACTACAAGGAAGTGGTGGACGGCCAGGTGGAGCTGGAAATCGACCTGGTGAACATGGTCGAGAACGTGGCCGGCACCGACAACCTGGCAAGCACCCGCGCCGCGCTGGGCATCTGACGCGCGAACGAATCAGGGCGCCGGGCCGGAGTTCGCCGGGCCGGCTTGTAGCGGCGCAGGTCCAGCACCAGGGCCGGCCGCTATTTTTTCAATGGTCCGAGGAAGCGATATGACCACTCAGCAAGTCACAGAACAGCAAGAACCCGCAGCTAAGGGCACCGGCCGTGCCACTGTGCCGGTGCCCCTGCAAGCGCCCATCAAGCGCAAGGGCGAAACCATCACGACGCTGCAACTCATGAAGCCTCGCACGGCCGACTTGCGCGGGCTGGCGCTGGCCGATCTGCTCACGATGAAGGCCGACGCCGTGGCGGTGCTGCTGCCCCGCATTAGCGTGCCCACGCTCATGAAGCACGAAGTGGATGACATGGACCCGGCGGACCTCGTCTCCTGCTGCGTGGAGGTGGCCGGTTTTTTGGTGCCGAAGGCGGCTATGGACTCCCTGGCCGAGTAGAGGAAGCCATGGCCGACGTGGCCATGCTGCTGCACTGGACTCCAGAGACCATGCACCTCATGGAACTGGCCGAGCTGATGCAGTGGCGCCATCTGGCCGTGGAGCGCCACAACGCCATGCACGCACCGCCTGAGAGGACGCGATAACATGCGCCACCATGTTCGATTTCTTCATGTACCTGCTGTGGGGCGCCGCCATGCTGGCGCTGCTGTGGATTGCGGCCGGCGTGCTCATGCTGCCGGTGTACCTGTGGGTGCGAGGGCGCGACAGCCTGCAAACCGACTGACGGACGATGGCGCCCCGGCCAAGGGGGCGCGCCATGGTTGACAAGCTGCGCCTGGAGGTACTGCTGGCCGCCGTGGACAAGGTGACTGGCCCACTGCGCGCCGTTGCCGCGGGAAGCAAAACCACCGCCAAGGCGGTAGGCGAAACAGAAGCCGCACTCAAGCGCCTGCAGGCCCAGCAGCGCACGCTGGCCCGCTTTGAGAAAGAGCGCGACCAGCTGGACAACGCGCGTAGCATGCTGGACCAGGCCAAGGCCGCCAACGCTAGCCGCACCGTGGTGCGCCAGCTCACCGCCGACTACGAAAAGCAGCTGGCCGTCGTCAAGCGGCTGCAGGCCGACATGGCCAACCGCGGCTGGGGCGACGCCCGCGTGGACCAGCAGCAGCTGGCCAGCGCCATCATGACGGCCAACACCCAGCTGGATGCGCAGCGCCGCAAGATGGAACAGCAGCGCCAGGTGGAGGAACGCCTGGCCACACTGCGCGAGAAGCACAGCAAGGCCATGGTGAAGCTGGGCGCATGGGGCGCCACCGGCGTGGGACTGCAGATGGCGGGCGCTAAGGCGCGCGCACCGCTGCAGGCCGCCATCAAGGCCTTCATGCCGGCGGAGGATGCAGAGGCGCAACTGGGCGCATCGCTGATGCGCGCTGATGGCACCGTCCCTGCGTCCATGCAGCAGATGCTGGACCTTTCCACCAAGCTGGGCGACAGGTTGCCGGGAAACACCAAGGATTTCACCGAGCTGATGCAGGCCCTGAGTCAGGAAGGCCTGAGCGACAAGACCATCCTGGGCGGAACGGCCGAGGCGGCTGCCTACCTGGCCGTGCAGCTCAAGAAGGTGCCGAAGGAAGCGGCCACCATGGCCGCGAAGATGCAGGACGCCACGCGGGCAACCGAGTCCGAAATGATGGGCGTTCTGGACATGGTGCAGCGCGGACACTATGCCGGCGCCGATGCCGACTACATGCTGTCGGGCTTCACCAAGCTGGCACCGGTGCTGGACATCACCCGCAAGAAAGGCATGGAGGTGATGAATGCGCTCAGCCCGATGATGGTCATGATGAACCAGGCGGGCATGGTGGATGGGGCGTCCGCAGGCAACGCGATCCGCAAGGTGTTCCAGGCCAGCATGGACGCCAAGAAGCTGGGCAAGGCCAACAGCGCCGTGAAGTCCGCAGGCGGAGGGTTCACGCTGGATTTCAGCGACGGCCGGGGCGAGTTCGGCGGCATCGAGCAGCTGTTTAAGCAGCTGAACAAGCTGCAGAAGCTCAATACCATGCAGCGCGGCAGCGTCATTAAGGAACTGTTTGGCGACGACGCGGAAACCCTGCAGGTGGTCAACACCCTGATGAACAAGGGCATCGACGGCTACGAAGAAGCCGCCAAGAAGTTGGCCGACCAGGCCAGCCTGCAGCAGCGCGTGAATGAGCAGCTGAAAACCCTGCGAAACGCCGCAGAGGCGGCTGATGGCAGCTTCACTAACATGCTCGCGGCCCTGGGGAAATCCATCGCGCCCGAGCTGAAACAGCTGCTCGGCTGGTTGGCAGAGCTGGCAAACGCCGTGGGCGGTTGGGCACGCGAGAACCCGCGCGCCACCAAGGCCCTGGTGCTGACGGCAGCGGCCACGGCGGCGCTGCTGTCTGCCATGGGCGCGTTGGTGATCGGAATCGTTGCGGTGCTGGGGCCGCTGCACATGGCGCGCTTTCTGCTGGGCCGCTGGCTGCTCAACCTGGCCGCCGCGCGCATCGCCGCCCAGGCTGCCGCGCCGGCCATGGGCCTGCTGTACCGCGCGGGATTCATGTTGGGGCGGGCGTTCACGTTCCTGCGCGCGGGCGCCGGCCTGCTGCTGGGCGGCCTGCGGGTGCTGGCGGCGTTCCTGATCGCCAACCCTATCGTGCTGGCCATCGGCCTGCTGGCAGCGGCGGGCTACATGCTGTATTCGCGCTGGCGGGACGTGGTGGGCGGCTTCAAGCTGCTGATGCAGGACATCGGCGGCGCCGTATCAGGCGCCGCGCAGTACGTGTGGGGCCTGGGCGCGCGCTTCTTTGAAGCCGGGGCCGCCATCGTGCAGGGCATGGCCAACGGCATCACCAGCCGCATCACCGCCGTGCGCGACGCCATCAGCATGGCCGCGGGCGATGCGATCGACTGGTTCAAGAACAAGCTGGGCATCCACAGCCCGAGCCGCGTGTTCATGCAGCTGGGCAGCTACGTCGGCGAAGGCGCAGCCTTGGGCATTCAACAGGGCGCGGGCATGGTGCGCACCGCGGCGCTGGGCATGGCCACCGCCAGCATGGTGCCCATGGCCGCCATGGGCGCACCGGCAGCGGCCGGGACTGCACCTGCCGCCGGCAGCACGTACAGCATCACCATCAACGCAGCGCCGGGCATGGACGCGCAGGCCATCGCCCGCGCCGTGGCGGCAGAGCTGGACCGGCGCGAGCGCGCGGCCGACAGCCGCCGCTACAGCCGCCTGGCAGACATCGACTGAAAGGACCGACCACCATGATGGCCGCCCTGGGGCAGTTCATTTTTGCCCTCAACACCCTGGCGTATCAAGAGCTGCGCCGCAGCAGCAGCTGGCGCCACCCCAGCAACAGCCGCGTTGGCGCCAGGCCCGCGCGTCAGTACGTGGGGCCGGGCGATGAAACGATTACCCTCACCGGCCTGCTGGCGCCCGAGTTCATGGGCGACCGCAAGGCGCTGGACCGCCTGCGCGGCATGGCCGACAAGGGCTCCGCCTATGCACTGGTCAACGGGGCGGGCGAAGCCTTCGGCGCGTGGGTCATCGAGGGCATGGAAGAAACCGGCAGCATCTTTGTGCGCGAGGGCGTGGCCCGGCGCGTGGAATTCACCATCACCCTTGCGCGCGTGGACGATGCGCTGGCCGACCCGGCCGGCGGCACCGACGGCGGCGACGACTGGGGCGACTGGTGGACGGGTGACGACTGGGATTGGTGGATGTGATGGCGCTGGAGCTGCAGGCACAGGACACGGCGCACCGCCAGGTGCAGTACCGGCTTGCGGTGAACGGCCGCGACATATCGGCCACCGTGCGCCCGCTGCTCATGCGCCTGCAGCTGCGCGAAAGCCGCGGCGAAGAAGCCGACCAGCTGGACATCACCCTGGACGATGCGCTGGGCAACCTGGCCCTGCCGCCCGTGGGCGCCACCATCACCCTGGAGCTGGGCTACCGGCACACGGGCATGGTGGACAAAGGGCAGTTCACCGTGGACGAGATCGAACACAGCGGCGCCCCGGACGTTGTGCAGCTGCGCTGCCGCAGCGCAGAGCTGCGCGCCACCCTGCGCCAGCGCGCCAGCCACAGCTGGCACGGCACAACGCTGGGCCAGGTGGTGCGTGACATTGCCGCAAAGAACGGGCTGCAGGCCAACGTGGACGCCAGGCTGGCCAGCGTGCCGGTGCAGCACATCGACCAGACCAACGAAAGCGACGTGCACTTTCTGACCCGCCTGGGACGCCAGCACGACGCCGTGGCCACGGTGAAGAAGGGGCGCATGGTGTTCCTGCCCATCGGCAGCACCACCAACGCCGCAGGTAAGCGGCTGGACGCCATCACGCTGACGCGCAGCGATGGCGACCGCCACCGCTACCACCAGGCCGCCCGTGACAGCTACACGGGCGTGCGCGCGTACTGGCACGACGCCGGCGCGAGCGAGAAGAAAGCCGCCATCGCCGGCACCGAGGACAACCTGAAAACCCTGCGCGACAGCTACGCCACCGAGGCCGACGCCATGGCCGCCGCCCAGGCCGAGCTGGGCCGCATAGCCCGCGGCGCCGCCACGCTGGAAATCACCCTTGCCATTGGACAGCCGGCGCTGATGGTGCAGACACCCGTGAACGTGCGCGGCTTCAAGCCCGAGGTGGACGGGACCGACTGGCTATGCAAGACGGTGGAGCACAGCCTGGATGACAACGGACTGACCACGCGGATGGAGCTGGAGCGCCGGGCGGCGTGACAATGGAAGCGATGCAAATCCCCAACGAAGTGATTGACCTGGCCGAAAAGCACAGCCAGGAAGTGGCCCGATTCAGCCTGGCCGGGCTGGAGGAGGTGCGCAGGCGTGCCCATGCGCTGCTGGTGCTGCTACTGGCCGGCGGCGGTGCGCTGGGTGGGCTGGGATTGGCTCGAGCGGATTCGCTGCAGAACTGGCCGCTGGCCGCTGCCGCACTGGCGGGGGCGGTGCATTGGTTCGCACTGGCTGCTTACGTGTCGTGGAAGGCCAGCACCACGGCAGAGGTGCGCAGCTGGGCAACGCCTGGGCTGGCCAAGGAAGGCTATGGGAAATGGCTGTCCTATGCCAAGGCTGCCAATACCGAAGCTGCGGCGCTGGGCGGGACGGCGGGCGGAGTCGATGCACTGCAAGAGCTGCGCATGGAAGCCGTGCGCAACTGCGAGCGGGCCGCGCACGAATACCGCACCGCATCCGGCGCAGCCTTTGCCGTGGTGGACCGGGGTTACCGCCTGGCGGCCTGCATGCCGCTTAGCGCTGCGGCGGCTGCGGCGCTGGCGTTGGCCGCCGGTCGTTGGGGTTGAATCTGTCGCGCCGCTCCACCGGAGCGGGGTTGTCTTCGGGCCGGGTGGCGGAGATGGCCATAGGCGATGGTAAAAAGCTAAGGCGGGTTGGAATCACGGTTTTCATGGATTTCGTTATACAAAAGCGATTTCATTGGGGGCGCCGCTGTTCGCGCCAGTCCCACGGCGCAACAGGATCGGCATCAGCCCATAAGCCGGCGCCGCGCGATCGGGCGTCATCCTCGGTGGATTCGTACTGGCCGCGCTCCTGTGGCGACTGCTCACGCGCATAGGCGCGATACCACCAGGCCATGCCAGTGCTCACCATAGCCAGGCCCGCATCCAGCGTGCGCGCGCCATCAGGTGCTGAGGCAGGCGCAACCCACACACTGCACACCTTGCGCCGGTAGCGGTCTGTCTTGCCGCAGCGCAGATCGGCCCAGCGCTGAAACACCAGATCGCTCATGGCCTGCCGCGCGCGGTTGCCAAAGGCCTGCTTGCGCTCGGGTGCGTCAATGCCCTGGATGCGTACCTTCACCTGCTCGTAGGCGCCGGGCTCCCCACAGCGCGCGGTGATGGTGTCGCCATCGCTCACGCCAACAACAAGGCAAAGAAGTGCAGCGGCTATCACACGCCAGGGAGGGCACCGCGCCAAGCGGCTTCGGTCAACACATAAATGGGGTGCCCCTTCTCGCGCAGCTTCATGGCGGAGTCGATCTTTTGGCCATAGCTCGCCTGCTTCCATGAAGCGGTAGCGCCCGCGGCGCCGATCACCAGGTAATGCACCTTCTTGGAAACGCTGTCTGCGCAGGTGGCGCCTGCGGCGATAGTTGCGGACTCGCATTGGCCACGCGAGCCGAACTCAAACTTGCCTGTTAGGCAGAACGTGCGATCAGAGAACACTACGTCGCATTCATCGGCGGGGAATGCGACAGGCTCGGCGGTCACGCTGCCGGTCTCTGCAAACTGCACACCGCTGGTTGATTGCAGCGTGGCCATCAGCGACTCGCGCTCTGCATCGGTGATGACGCCATCGGCCATCACATGGTCCATTTGTGCGACCAACTGCGCGCCAAGCCAATGCTCTGCAGCCTGTTGGTTCTCTGCCAACCAGGTTCGCAGGTACTGGATTTCAAGGTCGTGAAGATGCCCATCCGCAGTGATGCCGCCTATTACGCCAAGCAGCCGGGCGCATGCTCGTTCGCCTTGGTGCCGCGCTTGAGTGCGCCCCACCAATCCGCCGTATTCATCCATGGCTTTCCCCCACTCCTGTTGAACAAAGCTTGCCCAGGACAGAGTGCGGCCTAAAACCGCCTCCCGTTCCACCCATACACCACCCGACCGCAGATATGCACCTGCTGCGAGCCGTCCAGCACTTCCACAGTGCGCACGTTCGGGTTGTCGCTGGTGATTTCATGCGTGCCGTCCAGCTTGCGCGATATGCGTTTGATGAACAGCTGGTTGTTGGCCTGCAGGACATAGACGCCGCTGACATCTGGCACCCGGTAATCGGTGTCCACGATGGCGAAGTCCCCCGAGTGCAGCGTGTCGCCCATGCTGTCGCCATAGGCGTGCACCAGCTGCAGGGATTCGGGCCGACTACGCGGGAGATTCACGGCCAGCCACTTACGCGACACGGGCACCTCGCCCAGGATCACGTCCTCGGTGATGAGGTCATTGCCGGGGCCCATGCTACCCGTGGCGCTGAGTAGGGGCAGCTGGATGACGTCAGAGTCACCGGCAGGCGCGGGAGCGGGGCCAGACGGAAGACCAGCAGTGCGGCGGCCGGTGATGATGTACTGCACATCGAGCCCGAGGGGTTCGACATCTGCGAAGAATTCAGCTTTGGGAGTTGCCTTCCCAGACTCCCACCCATACACCGTACGCGCGGGCCAGTCACCGAACTGGCCAAAATCGGCAGCCTTCAAGCCCAAGCGATCCCTTTCCTCCTTGAGGCGCGAGCCGATTTCGGCGCGTTGTGCTGTTTTTGGCGTTTCTTTTTCGTCCATTGCTTGCAATGTGCTGAAATCAGCACTATCATCCGGCGCAAAGGGTGTAGTGCCGTATTACACGATGGTACACGCGCAATTTTCAGCAGGGAGTATTGCCATGGCATATGAGGACAAGGAACAACGCCGCGAATTTCGGCACACCGTTCGCTTCAAGAAGGCGGATGACCAGCTCATCACGGTGCTGGCGGCTCGCCTGGGAGTCCAGAAAGCCACGCTGATCCAGAACATGGCGCTGCTGGCCGCTGAAAAGGAGCTGCAGAAGATCGGCCTGGGTGGCCAGCAGCAAGCCGCCTCTATGGGCAGCGCCGCACTCCACTGCTGATGCGGAAAGCCATGCTCAATGCAGACCCAAGAAACCACGGTGGAGGTATCCGCCGAGCTGCAGCACAAGCTGGAGCGGCTGCGGCAGGCGTACCGCCTGCCGAGCACCACTGCGGTGCTGGAGCTGCTAATTAGCAGCCAGATCGACCAGTCCGTCTTTGCGATGACGGGAATCCGGCCAGGTCCAAAGCTGGCCATTGACAACACCAGGCACACGGGGTGCGAAGGATGAACATGATGACCACCGGCAAGCAACACCACACCAGCTTCAAGGCCCTGGTGGCCGCCAACCGAGCCGCGGGGCGGCTGGATGAACCCGCACCGCCTGCTGAGAAGGACGCGGCGCAGAAGATGCGAAACACCGGCATGCGTCTGACGCCGGATGAGTACACGCAGGCCCAACAACTGGCTGCAGCGGACGAACGCGCAATGGCATGGTTCTGCCGCCGCATGTACCTGCGCGGCCTGGAGTCGTTCCTGGCCGAGCAAGGTAAGCACTAGGCAGCAAATAGCCGCTCAAAAGCCGCAACACGATGCCCAAGGGAGACGCCACGATGATGCACACCGAAGCGGAGCGCCGCGCGTTGCTGTCGGCGCAGCCGGCGCGCCAGCAGCGGCGCCACCAGGGCCGCGAGCTGCGCTACGAAGGCACGCGCATGGAATGCGCCCACTGTGGCGCAAAGAGCGTCATACGGCACGGGCGCGTGGTGAGCAAGACCATGCGCGAGGTGATCTACCAGTGCACCAACGTGGAATGTGGCCATTGCTTCGTGGTGATGGCCGAGACCGTGCGCAGTCTGACGCCATCGGCCATCCCTGACCCCACGGTCAACATTCCGCTGTCCACGCATGTGCGTCGCGGGATGCTGCGCGTACTGCTGGACAACGCGCAAGAGGCCGAACACGAACCCATCACACCCGTGGAGCCCGTCACGGGCGACCTGTTTGCGGGAGGCGCCGACACCTCATAAACGGCGCACCACCAGCCGCTGAATAGCAGCGGCACCCATCACCACCAACTTGATTTTTTGCAAGGCGGCAACGCCTGGCAGGGACTTTTTTTGCCCGAAGAAACCGGAGGTCAGCAAATGTCGTCACGCCCCACCGCTCGCCAAGATGAAGCGCCGAAGCCACTTGGCGCCCAACTGCTGGCATTTGAACTAGGACGCCACGCGGACAGGCTGGCCGCCATCAAGCGCATGGGCGCACGGCTGGTGCTGCTGGATGCATTCATGCCCGCCATCACGGCCGCCGGCCTTGTGCTGAATCTGGAAGACGTGCGCGACTGGGGCGGCAAGACGATCTACCTGGGATCGGGCTTACTCGACCACTCGCGCAATGCCAAGCTGGCCAACGTGCTGTTGGCGTGCGGTATGCGCGTGGCGGATCGCAAGGAATACGACTACGGCCATGGGGATGTGCGCCTTGAACTGGTGAAGGGTCGCCTGCGCGTGTCGCTGAGCATCGACGGACGCAGCAAGCATCTGCTGGAGGTGCCAGCATGAGCACCTTCGTGATGACCTACCGCACCGCGGACGGACTGCGCCTGCAGCCGCTGCTGGCGCATACCTTGGCTACTGCCTGGGACCGCGCTTTCGACGTGGTGGAGCGCATGGGCTGCGGGGCGTGCAGCTTCGGCGTGTACCGGGCTGCGAAGGGCTGACCATGGCGTACAGGGAGCCTACGCTGTGCAGCGACGGGGAAGGCCCGGTAGGCCATAGGCCTGCGGTGGCGACGACTGCCCCGCCATCGGCCGAGCAGCTGAAAAAGCTGATGGCCTTGCGCGATGACTTCGTGCAGATTTCCAGCGGGGGGCGATTCGTGGATTCCGCGTCACGCGAATGGCGCGAGCTGCCGCACAACTGGCGCATGGCGCTGCTGATGTTGGCCGGCGTGGGACTGGAAGTGGATGACATGTCCACCCTGGCCAGCCGCAACTGGCAGGAGTTCCCCGAGCCCGAGCGCATTGCGCTCAAGTCCACCATTCGGCTGGGCAAGCACCACCTGTGCCGCGTGACGGCACTGGCCGCCAAGGTGTAAGGCCATGCCGACGATCCCGCGCAAACTTCCCAACGCCAGCCTGGCCGACTGGGAAAAGAACAAGCCCACGCTGCACATGGCGCGCGGGCACTTGGAGCGCGTGATTCGCTGTGCGCCGGCCAGCTGGCAGGCCGCCATCAAGGGGCGGTTTGACAATGCGGTGCCGCCTGTACTGGCGGCCGTGCAGACAGCGCGGGACTTCTTGAACACCCCGCCCGAGTGGGCGCAGGCCTGGGACTTGCTGCAGGCGGTGGCCGACTTTGAGGACCGATTCGGCGCGGCCAGCCTGTGGAACCTCGATGACTATGAAATCTGCGCCATGGCCAAGAAGCTGGCCACCGAGGCAGATGAGCTGGATGCGCTGGCCCAGGGCCAGAACGCCACGTTGGCGGATCGCGTGGATTCCATACGCCTGCTGGTGCGCTGTGTGGGAATCATCGAGGACAAGCCCATCACGGGCGAGCCGGCCATCCTGCGCGCGCAAGACCCAGCATGGTGGCGCCGACGCCTGCGCGTGCATGTGGCGCGCGTGGTGGAGGCCGGCGCCGTGGGCCTGGGGCAGGTGCATAAGGGACGCGGCGGCTATGTGAGCGGCGAAGGGCTGCTGCGCCGGCAGGCACAGCTGAAACGCAACGCGGAGGCGCTGGGCCGCACGCTGTACCGCAATGAGGCCGGCCAGGTCTACAACCTGGCAGAGCTGGCGGCGCTGGGCACGGCCAACCCGATCATCCGCGGCGGCGAGCTGATGACGCGCATTCGCGGCGCAGAGGAATACGCGGACGCGCGCGCCCATGTGGGCCTGTTCGTCACGCTGACGCTGCCCAGCCGCTTCCACCCCGTGAAGCTGGGCAGCGGTGGTCGACCGGTGCCGAACAAGAAGTTCGTGCCGGGCACCACGCCGCGCGACGGCCAGCTGTGGCTGCGCGATATGTGGGCCAAAACGCGCGCGGCCCTGGCCCGCAGGGGCGTGAAGATGTACGGCCTGCGCGTGGCCGAACCGCACCACGATGCCACCCCCCACTGGCACGCGCTGATATGGGCAGAGGACGAGGCCGGCGCGCTGGAGATCGAAAAGCAGGTGCGTCGCTACTGGCTGAGCGATGACGGCCAAGAGCGCGGCGCGGTCGAGAACCGCGTGAACGTCAAGCGCATGGTGAAGGGCGGAGCCGCGGGCTACGTGGCCAAGTACATCGCCAAGAGCGTGGGCCATCTGGCGCTGGCTGAGCACATGGATGTGGTGGACGGCCAGCAGCTGGTGATGGACTTTGGCCAGACCGACCAGCGCCAGCTGCAGGAGACGGGCCAGGGCTACCGCCGCGTGGACGCCTGGGCGGCTACCTGGGGCATTCGGCAGTTCCAGACCATCGGCATGCCCAGCGTGACGGTGTGGCGCGAGCTGCGCCGCGTGACAGGCGACCAGCTGGAGCTGTTCGCACGCGAGGGCGACCGAGACACGGTGCGCGCGTACCAGGCCTGCCACCGCCGCGGCGAACTGCGTGCGGACTGGCGCCTGTTCATGGAGGCCATGGGCGGGCATGCGTTGCCGCGTGGCCGCTGGCACCTGCGCACCGCGCACCGCACGCCCGAGGACGGGCAGGTGAATAAGTACGGCGAAGAAGTGAAGGTGGGCCGCATCGTGGGCCTGCGCGCACAGCGCGGGCGCATGTGTGGCCGCTGGCTGGTGAGCCGCCGCATTGCGTGGGCGCCCGTGATCGGAGAAGACACGCACGCCGCCCACGAGGTGGATGCAGCAGGACAAGCGCAGGGCCACGACAGCGACACGCAAGGGGCGCCGGCCCGCGCGGCTTTGCCGCGCGCTTGGACTGGTTTCAATAACTGTACGGCCCGCCTGACGGGCGAGGTCTCGCGCATCGTTTTTGGCCGCGGCGACCACGAAATCGAGGACTGGTGCACCCCCCAGGTGGTGGCCCATTTCAGGGCCTTGCGCAACGCGGAGGCCTGGCAGTGACGAAAAAACAGGCAACCCAGCGCACCACCGGCACCCAGCCGGGCCGCCGCATGGACGGCGGCGCGCAAAAGGTGACGCCGCTGCGCGCCCAGGTGCTGCTGGCGGCCCGCCGCCGCTGCGACGACATGCAGGACAGCCAGCCGGCGCGCGACCAGATGAAGCGCGAGGTGATGGAGACGCCGGCCGAGCTGCTGGCGGACCTGCTGACCGCGCTTTCCACCGTGCGCGTGCTGCGCGCCGACTTTCCCACCACCAACCCACCACAGGAGTGAAGGCCATGAACGCCAAACGCACCGACCCCCGCGTGCACTGCTACCAGCGCCCGCTGCATGGCGGCTACGTGCCAGCCGCCGGCACCACCCAGGACCACCTGGCCGCCGTGTTCGCCGCCGAGCGCCAGCGCCTGGCCGACGCCGCACGCCCGCGCCGCAAGCGCCGCCACCCGGCGGCACCGGCCATCAATCCGCAACAGGCCCAGCTGCAGCTGGTGGCCTGAACCAACTTCACAGGAGAGAGAACATGCGAACCGACCATTTCCATCATCACGCCGCGAAGCGGGCCGCCCGGCCCATGCCGCTGGTGGAGCCCGTGCAGCAGGTGCTGCCCACGCACAGCTACCGTGCCACGCTGATGCCGGCGGGCGTCACGCCTTCCGATGTGGAAGACCTGGCAGACGCCGGCCTGCTGCCCACCATCCGCCTGAAAGCCGTGAACGCCACCCACGCTGAGGCGAATGCGCACTTGGTCACCGGCAAGGCCGTGCTGCGCGTGGAACGGGTGGAGGGCGGCGCGACATGAGCATCCTCAACGCTTTCCAGATCGTGCGCCAAAAGGGCACGCCGACACCTGCGGAGAAAGCGCGCAAGCGTGCCCAGGCACACATCACGGCAGCGGCGCGCGCAGGTGCACGCGCACTCGACCGCAACGGCCGGCCGGTGGTGCCACTGGCACCGCGGGCGAGCAGTTCGATGGTGATCGAGAACGCGGCGCAATCGAAGGCAGCGGCGCACAAGCGGCAGGCCCTGCGCAAGGGGAGCATCTGATGGCTGACCTTGTTTTGCCGCTCAAAACGGTGTACTTCGGCGCCATCCGCGACGGCCACAAGGTGGAGGAATTCCAAGGTGGAGGAATTCCAAGGTGGAGGAATTCCAAGGTGGAGGAATTCCGAGAGCGCACGCTGTACTGGCGCCGCCGGCTGGAAGGCCGCACCTTTGACCGCGTGGTGCTTACCAAGGGCTACCCTGCAGCCAGCGACGACAGCCGCCGCCTGGTGCGTCAGTGGCGTGGATACCGTGAGACCACCATCACGCATCCCCACTTCGGTGACAAGCCAGTGGAGGTGTTCGCCATTGATGTGGGTGCGGCATGAAAAAGGGATCCATCCGCAACGAAATACCGCCAATCGGGGCCTTCCTGCGCCCGGTGGGCCGCTGGTACCGCTACTGCTATCGCGTGCTGGCCGTGCACCCGGAAGACCGGGATGGCCCGGAGGTGATCGTGGCAGAGCGCTGGGGCGTTGACGAAGGCGGGGCGCCGATACGCGATGAACACGACGCGAAGCACTGGCTGACCGGGTTGCGCCCGGTGCTGCCAGGCGTGTGGCGCGACATGAGCGAAACCATGCCCATGGGGCCGGTGTACTACCGAGTGACAGGAACCGGCCCGGCCGGTCAAAAGGAGCTGTTCGCATGAGTGCGACAAAGAAGAAGCAAGCCATAGGGCGACGCCCAGACCCGCTGCAAAACCCCGTAGGCCGCGCCATAGCCATGAAGGCGCTGCGCCAGGACATGCTGGACATCGGAATCAAATGCCTGACGGTGGAGCACGGCAGCGAGCAGCGCGCGCTGTTGGCGCGCCTGGCTTTCATGCTGGGGGTGGGTGCCGAGGTTGCGGCGGTGGCCAAGGTGCTGGGCGACAACCGAGCCGGCCTGCACCAGTCGCTGGCAGAGGTGATCCGCATGGCCTGCGATGACTGCCGGTGGGACGATGCCTGGGCGGCGCAGCTGCTGCTGGCGCTGGAGGTGTCGGCCGAGGTGATGCTGGACAACGCCGTCCTGGCCATGCAGATGGTCCCAGGCGCCCGTGCGCTGGCAGACGACATCACCAACGGGCGCATCAGGCCAGATGCCATAGAGCCGCTGCAGTGGCCGCAGGCCAATGAAAAAGATAGCTGTCAGCACATGATGGCCGTGGCATAGAGGGTGGAATCTTGGAAAAGCTGATATTCACCAAAGCCCAGCTACTGGAGGAACTGGACGTTGCGGAGAACACCCTGCGCGCACTGATCGAGCAGCGCGGCTTTCCGCACCCGCGCAAGATGGGCGCCAAGCTGTTTTGGCTGGTGGCCGAGGTGGCTCAGTGGCTGCAGGGGTGCCCGAGGGCCTGGGGCGCGGCGATAGATTCGGAATAGGACCGCGGCAGTGTGCGGCTACACCTGCCGCCAGGTGCCCGTATATCGCGCGGTCAGCCAGGGTGCGAGTTTGTCCAGCGCGCTTTCGATGCTCCCGCAGTCAGGCCCGCACAGCCAGTCCTGAGGCCAGTCACTACGAAGGTAGCCGGGGTCCGCAGACTCGCCGCGGAGCAAATACACCTGGCCCTGCAGCTTCACGTCGCGCGTGAATAACGTGTGTCCCAGCGGCTTCGCGTCAGCTTCCCTGCCGGCGCGCAAGTCGCACCGATAGAGCTTGGGTGCCGAGTGTTCGATGATGAGGGTCACAAGCCAGCCCTGGCGGATGAAGTCACGTTTGATGAGCGCGGCGGGAAGATAGACGCCACAAAAGCGCAGCTCTGCGACATAGCAGGGCCACGCAGCATCCGCATGCTCTTGAAGGGCGTGGGCGCTTCCAGGCGCGCACGATATGCGGACAACTCCGGGCGGCTCAATCATTTGGTGATGGCGAGGGCGCCGCATAGTCGGCCCACTCTTGCATGATGGTGGCGCGCTTTTCCAGCATGTCGCCGCGCCGGTAAGCGGCCTCGACCTTGGTGTCGATGGCGTGGGCCAAGCACAGCTCCACCGCATCTCGCGGGTGGTGCGTCATCTCGCCGGCCCAGTCGCGGAAAGTGGAACGGAACCCGTGCGGAACGGCGTCCAGCGCATGCCGGCGCATCAATGCCGTCAGGGCCATATCCGACAGCGGCCCCTTTCTCTGCGAAGGGAACACGTACTCCACCAGCGGATCGCGCGACTGGGCGCGCAGCAGTTCCAGCGCCTGGAGGGAAAGCGGAACTCTGTGTTCTCTTTTGGCCTTCATCCGCTCCTTCGGAATTACCCACAGGCCTGCATCTAGGTCAACCTCGTCCCACACCATGCCGCGCACTTCACCCGAGCGCGCGGCCGTGAGAATCAGGAACCGCAGGGCACGCGCGCTCTGCCCTTCAATCGCCGCGATCTGCAAGTACGTCGCTGGCAGCTTTGCCACGGGAACGGCCGCATGGTGCTTCACTGGCGCCACCTTGCTGGGGTTGGCCAGAAGGTGCTCCAGTTGGCCACGCCAGCGCGCCGGGTTCGGGCCTGACCGATGGCCGTGGGCCGTGGCCCAGTCCAGGACCTGCTCAATGCGTCCGCGCACGCGCACTGCGGTTTCCGTCTTCTTCTTCCACAGCGGCGTGAGCACGCGCAGCACCAGCCGCTGGTCCACCTCCGACACTGGCACGTCGCCCATTACGGGAGTGACGTACATGGCAAGCGTGCTGCGCCACTGCTGCGCATGCTTGAGGCTGCGCCAGGTGCTTTCGTGCTCGGCTATGTAGGCTTCCGCCGCCTTGTCGAACGCCAGCCGCTGGGCGTGCGCGAGACGGGCCGCCTCGCGCTCATCGTCGCGGACCTTGATCGGATCAGCGCCGCTGTTGCGTAGCTTCAACGCAGCGCGCGCGGCTTCGCGCGCTTCGGCCAGGCTCACCAGCGGATAGCTGCCCAGGCCCATCCGGCGGCGCTGGCGCATGAACAGGTAGCGGAACACCCAGGAACGCGACCCGCCGACGATGTGCAGGTAGAGGCCCGAGACGCCGCCAACGGCGTGCGAGCCTTCCGTCCGCAAGCGTGAGACCTCAAGTGCCGTTTTCTCCAAAATCCGCTTGGGCATGTGCTTCTATGGGCCAACCCAATGGCCAAAAAACATTGCATTACGAAAAAATGGCCGCTGCATGGCCGCTGAAAAGATGCTGTATATAACACCAGTTCACACAGCGTAACACGTTGATTTATTGAGGTCAAATCAGCGAAAAAGACAAAAAAAAGCACCCCGGTTGGGGTGCTCTTTCTGTTTCCTGGCGGAGAGGGTGGGATTCGAACCCACGGTAGTGTTGCCACTACGCCTGATTTCGAGTCAGGTACATTCGACCACTCTGCCACCTCTCCTGTGTGTCGAAGCCCGCGATTCTAGCAGGAAATTTCAGACCGGCAGCGTGGCTTGGCCGCCCATGTAGGGGCGCAGCACCTCGGGAATGGTCACGCTGCCGTCCTCGTTCTGGTAATTCTCCAACACCGCTACCAGCGTGCGGCCCACGGCCAATGCCAAGCCTCTGAACCGGAGCGACGGATAAGCTGATGGGCAAGGGGTTGCTTAACGGCTATCGGCCACTCGGCGGCGCATCCTCGCAATGCCGAGTAGCGCAACAAGCGAGGACAAGCCAATCAGCGCCAACTCGGATAAGGTAGGGATGGACGCTGGCGCAACCGGGCCTGCTCCGACGCTGATGGACACAGTAATAGGCGGGGTACCGTATCCATCGAATGCTGAGTAGGTGAATGTATCAATACCGCTGAAACCCGGGTTGGGGGCATAGGTGAAGCTGCCGTCGGCATTCAGCACGAGTGTTCCGTTCGCGGGCGCTGAAACTAACGAGGCGGTAAGTGGCAACGCCAGCGGTGAATTATCGTTGCTCAGTAGGCCTGGGGCAGCGATAGTAAGTGCGGTGTTGAACGCCGTGGCGTAACTATCTACCGCCCCAATGGGCAAAGGTCGGGCTGCTACGGTGAGGTTATAGGTTTGCGCTACTGTGCCACCTACGCCATCAGTGATGGTTATCGTGAAACTGGCGGGGCCTGCCGCGCTTGGCATCCCGCTCACTACGCCAGTTGGCGCAAGAGAAATGCCTGCAGGCAGAGCGCCAGCGGTGACGCTATATCCATAGGGCAGCGTGCCACCAGCCCCACTTAGTGTTTGGCTGTAAGCCGTTCCGACTTGCGGCGCAGGGAGAGCCACCGGCTTGAGAGTGAGAGGCCCAGCCGTAACAGTCATGGTCCCCCAGTGACCATCCCACCAGTCCGTTGCAGTAACAACGGAATTGACTCCGTCTGCCGTCGTTGGGGTGTATGTCAACGTGAACTGACAGCTCGTACCCGACGCCAGAGGAGTCCCGCTGGGTCCAGCAGGATTACAAGTACCTAAATTGAGTTGGAAATCGCTGTAAGTCGTCGCCCATGTCATGTCGACAAAACCATTGATCCCAAGGGAGCGAAGTCTGTCACTACCACTTGTCAGATCAAGATTGACAATAAGAGTCGAACTGCTTCCTACGGGAACTACGCCGAAGTTTAACGATGACGGTGCAAAGCGCGGGGTGCCTGCATATGCGGTGATGTTGGCGGCGAGGCCGATCAGCAAAACGGCTATAGGTTTCAATCTCAAACTCCCTCTTCTCAGTGTTGTTGGCGCAGCGATCGTAGCGATTTGTTTCTTTGCCGCA